>NZ_JBHMQT010000003.1:0-723029 GCF_042435035.1 Sphaerimonospora cavernae | reverse complement strand
CAAGGCTTTCTTGCTTGCGTCCACTATGTGATTTTCGAACAGCAACCAGTGGTTGTTTGTTCAATGGGGTTACGGCGGTTTTAGCGGTTGGGAAACACCCGGTTACATTCCGAACCCGGAAGTTAAGCCTTCCAGCGCCGATGGTACTGCACCCGTGGGGGTGTGGGAGAGTAGGACGCCGCCGGACAATCTTTTTGTGGAGGCCATCCCTTGTGGGGTGGCCTCCACGTGTTTCTGGGGGTGTTCCCCCCGGGGGGGCAGGTCGGGCGGATGCGCCGGCCGACGTAGGACCGTGCCCGAGACCCCCGGTCACAGCAGACCCCACCGTTCATCACTCCCCAGCCACCAGCACGCCCCGCTACCGGCGTGGCGAAGTCTTGGCGGGTTAGTTGATGCTTCTTGTCACTACTTGATCAATCCGCCTTCGCTGCCGCAGTTCTATCCCCTGACGGCAGCGGTGAGGAGGGGTTCGATGCGGAAGGGGATCTGGGTGGAGAGCGCGATCGTCGTGTCGGTTCGCTGGATAGCCGGGGATGCGAGAATCCGCGCGATGATCTCCTGTAGGTGCGGCGTGCTGTGTGCGACAACCCGGCAGAGCAGGTCGGCCTGGCCACTGGTGCCGTATACCTCCAGGATCTCAGGGATCTCGGCCAGGGTGTGTACGGCCTCGGTGAGCTTGCCCTGAGCGATCTGAAGGGAAGCGAATGCGAGGATTGGGTAACCGATCTGCTCGGTCACGACGGTGGGCCCGAAGTCGCTGATCACTCCGCGCCCGGTGAGCTTCTCCAGCCTTGCCTGGACTGTGCCTCGGGCGACGCCGAGTAGTCGGGCGAGTTCGGTGAGTCCGATTCTGGGGTTGGCGCGCATGGCGACAAGCAGGCGGCTGTCGAGCGAATCCAGCATGGGTTCGAGAGTACGCTTCTCTGATCGAATCGACCAGTGAAAGACCCAGGGAATACCTGATATTGAGCATCTCGCCCACTTTGATTGGTCACTCTTGCCAGCCAAACCGCGTCTTGCTGTCATATAGAAGTATGTTCGAGGAAGCACAGTACTTCGCCCCGGTAGAGACGCGTGACGACGGATCCGTTGTCGTCGAGCTGGCCAAGAGCCACCCGGGGTTCGCGGACGCCGTCTATCGCGAGCGTCGTAACGCGATCGCCGCGCTGGCGCTCAACCACACGCGGGGGGAGCCCATCCCGCATGTCGACTACACCGCCGAGGAGCACCACGTCTGGGCGCTCGTCACCAGCGAACTGGCGGTGAAGCACCGTATGTACGCGGTGCGGGAGTTCCTCGCCGCGGCTGAACGACTGGGTCTGCCCAGGGATCGCGTACCGCAGCTCCAGGAGGTCGGCGAGCTGCTTGCGCCGATCACCGGATTCCGTTATCTGCCGGCGGCGGGGCTGGTCCCGCTGCGGGATTTCTACGGTGTGCTGGCGGATGGCCTGTTCCACTCCACCCAGTACATCCGGCACCACTCGGTGCCCTTTTACACCCCGGAACCGGACATCATCCATGAGGTGATCGGGCATGCGAGCACGCTCGCGTCATCCCGTTTCGCCGAGCTGTACCGGTTGGCGGGTCGGGCCGCACGTCGGGTGGAGACGGATGAGGCGTTGGAGTTCGTCTCCAAGGTGTTCTGGTTCACACTGGAGTTCGGCGTCATGTGGGAGGGGGCCGAGCTCAAGGCGTACGGCGCGGGCATCCTCAGCTCCTATGGCGAGATCGAGGAGTTTCGTGGGATGGACATCCGTCCGCTCGATCTTTCCGCGATGGGCACCACGCAGTACGACATCACGAAATATCAGGAGGTGCTCTTCGCGGCGGCCTCGCTCGACCATCTCGAGGACGTCGTCGGCGCGTTCTGGGACACCTGCGACGACGACGCCGTCGCCCGGCTTGTCTCGGCCGTTTGATCGCCACGGCCCTTTCGAAGCACGCTCTCTGTCATCGATCATCGGTGATCCTGGGGTGGGGTCGGGAGGTCACCCCCGGACGGCCTGGGCCGGGTAGGGTCAGCGGGCGCTGGGGCCGACGATGAGCAGCGCGTCTCCGACGGCTCGCTCGGCGCCGTCGGACGGGTGGTTGACGACCTTCTTGCCGATCACCATCGCGGTTGAGCCGCCGCCGTCGAGATTGATCGCGTCACGCGCGCCCAGCCACTTCATGAGCGCGGCCGCCTCGAAGAAGGATGCGCCGACTGTCTTGCCGGGATCGCGTCCATCGACGACCGCGATGATCAGCTTGCCGCTGCTCGTGACTCCGGCGAGCGTGCGCGGGTGACGCCGCACGATCATGTTGACGTTCGCCATGCCGTCGCGGGAGGCGGTGATCGAGATGTGGCCGCCGCGGACGAGGCCGATCGCTCCGCCGATGATGTTGGTCTGCGGGGTCAGCGGGATGGTCCTCCTGGTCCTCAGGTCCGTGACTGTCGTCGTGACCCGGACGGTCGAGCCTTCCGTGGCGTATTCCCAGAGCCAGTCCGCCGCGGCGCCGACGCCGTGCAGCACCCGGGTACCCGGGACGACCCTGCCGCCCTTGCCGCCCGCCGAGCGGACCGCCACAACCTGGCCCGATGCGTCCAGCACGGCCTCGGCGCCGTCGTCCTTGGGCGTCGCCTGGCCGAGCTCCTCGGTGTACATGACGAGCTCGTCCGGTTTGGGTACGCGGTTGACGCCGGTCACCTGTACGGCGGATCCGCTGCTCGACCGTGCGACCACCGTGGAGGACAGTTCGGTGATGCGTGCCGTACGCCCCTGGAACACCAGCCCGACGCGGCCGGGTACCGCCTCGCTGAGGAGTTCGCCGCCGACGACCGAGATCCCGGTGGGATCCCCGCGGAATGCCGGCAGTGTGTGGATGTCGAAGAACCCGCCGTTGACCGCGGCGATGGCCTTGGCCGAAGCGGCCATTTCCGAGACCTTCTCCCGTTTGGCGGTGCTCTTGCCGAGCGAGGACTGGAACGACCCCCGGAACGTCCGAGGGTCGACGGTGATGACCCGGATGCTCCACGGGCCGGTGGTGGCGAACCCGTCGTCGCCCTGCCAGTCGACCTTGGCGGATATGCCGGCTTCCTTGAGCTGTTTGACGACCTTGGCCGCCGCGGCCTTCTCGTCCAGCGGCCAGTTGCCTACGCGTACCATCCAGTAGTCGGCCGCCGGGTAGTCGGCTACGGCGGGCCTGGTGAACTTCACGATCGTGGGTTCCAGTCCTGCCGCCTGGACCGCCTCCGCCTGAGCCTGGGCGGTGGTCTCGGACATGAAGTCCTTGCCCGAGACCACCACGCTCACGGTGTAGCCGTCCTCCGACTTGCCGTGTTTCAGCACGAAATAGCTGATGCCGGGGGCGAGGCTCTTGGCCGTCGACTTCGGGATCCCCGGTACGCCGAGGGGGAACTCCGTCGTCGGAAGGCCGGCGACGGAATCGGCGAGTGCCGGGGCCGAGAAGGTGGTCATCGTCACGGCCAAGGCGGTGGCTGCCATGGCCAGGCGGCGTCTCATGCGTTCCCTCTCTCCGCGTGATGATCCTTGATCGGACCATCGTGGCGAGGACAGGACGCAAGATGCGGCAAAACGCCAAAAAAGCAACAGAATTGACCCCGACTTTCCCACAAAGCCCCATAAAACGAATAATCAGCGTAAATGGTCGATTTTCGGAACGAACGGTACGGCTAGGGCGTGTGGGTGTCGATCTCCCGGGCCTGCCGTACGAAGTCCTGGGCGGATCGGGCCTCGACGTGGATCAGAGTGCCGTTGCGGCGGCGGGACATGCCCCAGTAGCGCATCGTGGCCTGGCCCCACCAGATCGTCCACTTGGGGAAACGGGCGGACAGGGCGCGCACGACGATCGCCGGGCTGACTTGAGGTTCGACTCTGCGCTGCACTCTTCGAGCAAACACGATTCGCCCCGTGAGTACGAGCCTACACAGGGTAGCCGGTGTCATAGCTTTTATACCCGGGGATGCAGATCTGCCTTCTGGTGTGTTCCATCTACGCGCCGCTCGTCACGCACCACTCGGCCGTTCAGCCGTTCGAGCTCTTCGGTCGTGAGGTCGAGGTCGGTCGCGGCCAGCGAGTCGAGGATGGACGCGGGCCGGCTCGCTCCCGGGATCGGAATGATCACGGGCGACGTGTGCAGCTGCCATGCGAGGGAGACCCGCTGGGGGCTCACTCCTCGCGCGACCGCCACGTCGTCGAAAGCCTCGCACTCCGAGCCGAGACCCTTCGCCGCGCGCATCCCGCCGAACGGCCCCCAGGAGAGGAAGGCCAGGCCAAGCTCCTCACACAGTCTGACCACGGGTTCGCTGGTCCGCACGCGGGGCGAGTGCTCGTTCTGGACCGATACCAGAGCCTCGCCGAGGATCTCGTGGGCCAGCCGAACCTGTGCCACGCTCGCATTGGAGATGCCCACGCGTACGACGAGTCCCTCGTCATGCAGTGCTTTCAGAGCGCCCATGCTCTCCGCGTACGGCACCCGCGGGTCCGGGCGGTGGTGCTGATAAAGCGGGAGGGCGTCGTAGCCGAGTCGGCGCAGGGATGCCACGCAGGCGCGGCGCAGGTGCTCGGGCCCGCCGTCGATCCACCAGGTGTCGGTTTCGGGGAAGCGCAGATGGCCGCCTTTGGTCGCCACCACCACGTGCTCGGTCGAACCGGGGTAGTGCCGCAGGGCCTTGGCGACGATCAACTCGTTCACGCCGTCTCCGCCGCCGGCCGGGCCGTACACGTCCGCGGTGTCGAGCAGGGTCACGCCCGCGTCCAGGGCGGCGTGCACGGTTTGGATGCTCTGCTTCTCGTCATAGCCGCGGACCTGGGTCAAGGTCATCGCGCCCAGCCCGATCGCGGAGACCGCCAGGTCGCCGATCCGGCGGGTCCTACTGTGAGAATCGGTCATTTGCCCACTGCCGTCCAGCCGCCGTCCACCGGCATGCAGACTCCGGTGGAGAACGCGGCGCCGAGCAGCAGGAACTCGATCGCCGCGGCCATCTCGTCTGGAGTGCACAGGCGCCCCAGCGGGGTGCGTGCCTCGGTGGCCGACACGTCGTATCCCTGGTCGATCATCTCCTGGACCATGGGGGTCAGCGTGTGCCCCGGCGCGACGCTGTTGACCCGGACGCCGAGCGGGGCCCACTCGATCGCGAGGTTCTGCGTCAACTGCGCGATGGCCGCCTTGGCGACGCCGTAGTCGGCCTGGTTGGCCCACCCCCGGTAGGCCGTCGTCGACGAGATGGTCACGATCGATCCGCGCTCGGAGCGGTCGCCGCTCCCGGCGTCGCGTTCCGACAGTCCGGCGACGAGCGCCCGGGCCGCGACCAGGGTTCCGACGAGGTGGACGTCGAGCACCCGCCGGTAGGCGTTCAGATCGAGCTCCAGGGCGGGCTTGTACTCTCCCCGGATGCCGTGGCTGGTCACCAGGCGAGTCGGGACTCCCGCCGTCCCGGCGGACGCGGCCAGGGCCGCTCGTACGTCGAGTTCGCGGGTGACGTCGACCTCGAAGGACCGCAGCACCCCGTCGGGCAGGTCGGCGGCGTTCATCGGCTGCATGTCAAGGACGGTCACGGCCAGTCCCCGATCCAGCAGCCGCCGCACGACGGCCAGGCCGATCCCGCTGCTGCCGCCTGTGACGACCGCGTGTTCTCTGGGCATGGACACCTCTCTCAGGAAGCTTGCGTCGGGGTGGCCGTGGGGGGTTCCACGAGCTCTACTCGCACCCGGTCGGGGTCGAGCACGTAGACGACCCGGCAGCCGGCCATGGGGCCCACCCCCGCCACGATGGGGTCCGACAGGGCGATGACGCCCTCCTCGCGGAGCCGGTCCAGCGTCCGGTCGAGCTCGGCCACCTCCACCGCGACGTGCACGGCTCCGACACGGCCGTTCTCCGGGTCGATCGGGTCGGGGTTCCCGCCGACATACTGCAGTAACTCCACCACGCAGTCGGCGCGCAGCGGACGAGCGAAGGCCTGGCGGACGACCACCCCCGGGTAGCCGGTGACGGCATCCACCTGCGGACCGCTCCGCTCGAAGGTGCCCAGATGCGACATGCCCAGCAGCCGTATGTAGAAGTCGAGTGACCGCTCCAGGTCGGAGACGGTGAGGCCGACATGGTGGATGAGGGTCAAAGCGCTGCCTCGCTTCTCAGCAGGTATGTCGGATCACATTAACCTAATGCTTGCTTGATTGACGCAGCCTCGTGCATGCTATGGCAACAGGCCGACCAAGCGCTTGCAACGCACGCCATGTGCTGGTCATCGGGGCTGTCCCGTGCCGCTCACGCGGACCGAATGTCAAGGAGGAACCACGTGGAAGAACGGATCACCTACGCGCGGGCGACGCACGGTGAGGAAGAGATCCAGGCGGTCGTCGACGTTCTCCGCAGTGGCCCCCAGTGTCTGCGCATCGGCAAGAACGTGCACGAGATGGAGACCCGGGTGCCGGCGCTGAGCGGCAAGCGGTACGGCGTCATGTGCAACTCGGGTTCGTCGGCTCTCTATCTCGCGATCGAGCTGCTCGACCTGCCCGAAGGGAGCGAGGTCATCACCTCGCCGCTGACCTTCTCCACCGATGTGGCCCCGATCGTGCGCGCCGGCCTGGTCCCGGTGTTCGTCGATGTACTGCCGAACACCTTCAACGCCGACCCCGGCAAGATCGAGGCGTTGATCTCTGATCGGACCGGGGCCATCCTGATCCCCAACCTGGCCGGGAACTGCCCTGACTGGGACGCCATCCGTGGGATCGCGGATCGGCATGGGCTGAAGGTCATCGAGGACACCTGCGACGCGCTGGGGTCCCGCCTGCGCGGCACTCCCACCGGTTCCCGCGCCGACATCTCCGCCACGAGCTTCTCGATGTCGCACATCATCACCACCGCCGGCACCGGCGGCATGGTGATGATGGACGACGAGCAGAGCCGAGACCGGGCCCTGCTGCTGCGCCGCTGGGGCCGGCGCTCGGAGCCGAACCTGTTCGGCGACAACGGCATCGGCCGGGTGTTTCGTGAGGACCTCGACGGCGTCGACTACGACAACGACTTCATCTTCGACACCCTGTCGTGGAACTTCGAGCCGTCCGAGGTCGGTGCGGCGTACGGCGTCGTCCAGCTCAACAAGCTCGAGCAGAACTTCAAGCGGCGCAAGGAGATCTTCGCCAAGTACACCGCCGCGTTCGGTGCGTACCCGGAGTTCTTCACCACGCCGGTGGAGACCGAGGACCTCGACACCGCATGGCTGTGCTACCCGGTGATGGTCAACGCGGACGCTCCGTTCACCCGTAGCGATCTTCAGGAGGGCATCGAGGCCCAGGGCATCGACACCCGCACCGTGTGGAGCGGCAACGTCACCCGGCACCCGATGATGAACGGCGTCGAGTTCCGCCAGCCCGCGGAGGGCCTGCCGGAGGCGGACGCGGTGTTCGAGCGCGGCATGTCGCTCGGCATGAGCCACGGCCTGACCGAGGCGGAGGTCGTCCGGATCGCCGAGGCCATTCACACGTTCGCCTCCCGCTGGAAGTGACCGGCGCCCTGCGGTAAGCGGCTGCTACATCGAGACCATTGGAGGGTGAGGAATGAAGAGTCGTTTTTCCATGATGGCCGCGCTTGTCGCAGGCGCGGCACTGGCGCTCACCGCGTGCGGGTCGTCTGATTCGTCCGCGGACAAGGGCGCCGGCGGTGGCACCGGGGAGCCGTACCGGGTGCTGGTGATGGGCGGGCTGAGCGCGGACGGCGTTCTCAAGAACAACGCGCAGACCTCGATCCTTTCCGCCAAGGCGGGCGCCGAGAACGTCAACAGGAACGGCGGCGTCCTCGGGCACAAGGTCGAGATCACCGTCGTCGACGACGGCGCCAACCCGACCGTGGCGGTGACCAAACTGCGTGAGGCGCTCGCCTCGAAGAGCAGGCCCGACCTGGTCCTCAACTCCGGTCCCTCGACGATCGCGGCGGCCACTTTGCCGATCTTGAAGCAGAACAATGTCCTGTCGTTCAACATCGGGCCGACCGAGGACTCCGCCGATCCGGCGGCCTTCCCGCTGAACTTCGACCTGTCGGCGTCGCCGACGGACTATGCGAAGGGCTTCGTCGCCTACCTGCAGCAGAAGGGCTACAAGTCGGTCGGCGTCATCCACGGCAGCAGCGCGTACGGTGTGACGTTCGGGCAGCGGATCGAGAAGGCTCTCACCGATGCCGGGATCACCGTGGTGGCGAACGAGGAATACGACGTGGCCGCCCTGGACATGACGCCGCAACTGCAGGCGATCCAGGCCAAGAATCCTGAGGCGCTGGTCATGGACGGCTACGGCGGCCCGGTCGGATACCTGCTCAAGAGCCTGGAGAAGCTCGGCTGGGACATCCCGGTCGTCGGCAACAACTCGATGGCGGCCACCGGCCTGATCTCGTCCAAGCCGCCGGCCGGCGTGCTCGGCACCGACCAGGTCAAGAACCTCGTGATGGAGGTCTACATCAGCACCCGCCACGACCCGGCCGACACCCGCGTCAACGAGGCGGTGAAGACCATGACGGCGCTGGGGGAGATCCCCTCGACGCTGATCAACGCCTACAACTACGACGCGCTGCCGCTCGTGGCCGCCGCCGCGGAGAAGGCCGGAACCGCCGACGACCCCAAGGCGATCGCGACGGCGCTGGAGGATCCCGCCGTGCAGGAGAAGGCGGTGACCGCGATCCTGCCGCGGTACAACTTCTCCGCCCAGTCACATGAGCCGAACGTGGGAGCCGACGCCTTCACCTTCATCGCGCCGTCGGAGCTCAAGAACGGCCAGTTCCAGCCCGGCGAGTCCGGGCAGTGAGGTCGCGGTAGCGTGACGCTGATCTGGGGCGGACTGGCGCTCGGTGCCGTGTACGCACTCGTCGCGATCGGGTACAACATCGTCTTCACCTCGTCGAAGACGTTCAACTTCGCCCAGGCGCAGTTGATGATGGTGGGCACGTTCGTCGCGTACACGGGCCTGGTGACCCTCCGGCTTCCCGCCGTCGTGGTGGCGCTCATGGCCGCCGGCGCGGTCTTCGTGGTGGCGGCGCTGGAGGAGCGCATCGCCATCCGCCCGGTCAAGGAGCCCGAGGCGGTGCTGGTCACGACGCTCGGCGCGTCGATCCTCATCGACGGCGTGACGCAGCTGATCTGGGGATCGCAGCCGCTGACGGTGCCGTTCTTCGGGTCCGACGGCGTGCTGACCCTGCTGGGCGGCCGGGTCTACCCGGTGGAGATCGCACTCATCGTCGTGACGATCCTCATCGTGGCGGTGCTGGCCTGGCTCAGCAGGCGCACGCTCCTGGGCCTGGCGCTGCTGGGCATGGCCGAGGACCGGGAGGCGGCGATGCTGCGCGGGGTGAACGTCCGGCGGTTGGCATTCGGCGCCTTCGCGGTCACCGGCGCGCTGGCCGGGGTGCTGGGGCTGTTCGTCGGGCCCAAGACGTTCGCCGTGGCCACACTGGGCGCCTCGCTGGCTCTCAAGGGGTTCGTCGTGGTGGCGATCGGCGGGTTCGGCTCGATCCCGGGGACGCTGGTGGGCGGCCTCATCGTCGGCATGGTCGAGGCGCTGGCCGCACGATACCTGGGCAGCGAGTACGCCAACATCTCGGTCTTCGTCGTACTCATCGTCATTCTGATGACGCGCCCGGCGGGTCTGTTCGTCCGCGCCCGGGAGAGGACGGTCTGACCATGACACAGAGCCCGATCACGGCCCGCGGCCCGATCCTGGAAGTGTGGCGGCTGCTGCGCGTGATCCCCTCGTGGATCTTCCCGCTGGCCGTCGGGATCATCGTGCTGGTCTTGCCCGCCCTGGGGCTGGACTTCGCCACCACCCGGCAGATCCAGCTGGCGTGCGTTCTCGCGCTGCTGGTCAGCGGATTGAACCTGAGTCACGGGTATGCGGGGGAACTCGCCCTGGGACAGGCCGCCATGTACGCGGCCGGGGCCTACACGGCGGGGCTGCTGTCCAAGGCCGGGCATACCGACATCACGCTGCAGTTCCTGCTCGCCGGGGCGGCCGCGCTGCTGGTGGGCCTGCTCAGCGGTATCCCGGGGCTGCGCCTGGGCGGCTGGTCGCTGGCGATGACGTCGTTCTTCCTGATCCTGCTCGTACCGGACATTCTCGCGATCTTCAGTAAGCAGACCGGCGGGCGCAACGGCCTGAGCGGGATCGAGGGCCCGACCCTGTTCGGCACCGCCCTGGATGCCGATGCCTTCTATCACGTGATCGTCGCTGTCACGATCGTCTGGTTCGCGGTCATGCGGAACATCGTGGTGTCCCGGCACGGCGTGGCCTTCCGGGTGCTGAAGAAGAGCCCGGTGCTCGCCTCCTCCATGGGCATCTCGGTGTTCCGCATGAAGCTGCTGGCCTATGCGGTGGGGGCGGTCCCCGCGGGGCTCGCGGGCGCGCTGTTCGCCAACCTCGACCTGTACATCTCGCCTGAGGCGTTCGGCTTCGTCGTCGCGGTCACCGTGCTGGCGGCCTCGATCCTGGGCGGTTCCACCAGCGTGTACGGCGCGGCCCTCGGCGCGGCGATCATGCAGTTCGGGCCGAACCAGGCCACAGAGTTCAAGGAGTACGCCCTGGTGTTCACCGGGGCCTTCCTGATCGTCGGTGGCGTGCTACTCAAGGGCGGACTGGCCGGCCTGTGCCGGGGTGTGGTCAAGCGGCTCGACCGGCGGCTCCAGGCAGCCAACGCCACGCGATCGGTGGCACCGGCCGGGCACGACGACACCGGTGCTCCTGCCATCGGCACCGATGAAATCAAGGGTGCGTCGCTCGAGATCGATGGGCTGTCGAAGAGCTTCGGCGGAAACCAGGCCCTCAAGGACGTCCGCCTGTCCGCGCCCCCCGGCCGGGTGACCGCGCTGATCGGTCCCAACGGCTCCGGCAAGACCACCCTGTTGAACATGGTGTGCGGCTTCTACCGGACCGATTCTGGGACGATCAAAGTCGGGGAGCGGCAACTGCAGGGGTCCGCGCCGTACCGGGTCGCCCGGGCCGGGGTGGCCCGTACCTTTCAGACCCCGAACATCCCCGAGGGGGTGACGGTCCTGGAAGCGGCCTCCTCCGGGCGGTTCAGCGGACATCGGGCCTCGGTCTTCGACGCGATTTTCCGTACGCCCCGCTTTCGCCGCGTACGGGCCGGGGACCTGCACGAGGCCGAGCGTGCCCTCACGCTCGTCGGCATGTCCCATCTGCGTGACGAGGAGGCGACCTCGCTTCCGTTGGGCATGCGGCGGCTGCTGGAGGTGGCGCGAGCCCTGGTCGCCCGGCCGGGAGTGCTGCTGCTGGACGAGGTCGCCTCCGGCCTGGACGAGGATGAGGTCGCCAGGCTCGCCGGCCTGATCAGGCGGATCCGCGCGGCGGGTGGGACGGTCGTGCTGGTCGAGCACAACTTCCGCCTCGTCCTCGACCTCGCCGATGACATCTTCGTGCTGGCCCATGGCCAGGTGATCGCCTCCGGGCCGCCCGAAGCGATCGAGAAGAACCCCCGCGTGCTCAGCGAGTACCTCGGCATCGACACCGAGTCGGCCGGGGGCAGGGCCAGGGTCGCCGAACTGACCGAAGCCCATTCGGGCGGCGAGGGGGAGAGCCGATGACTACGCCGCCGACCATGCCGTCGACCACGCCGGGGAGCGGCAGACAGCGGGAAGAACCGCTTCTGCGGGTCCGGAATCTGGCCACCGGCTACGGCGACCTGCGGGTCGTATGGGACGTCTCCTTCGAAGTGCGGCCCGGGCAGTTGACCGTGCTGCTCGGCCGCAACGGCGCAGGAAAGACCAGCACCCTGCGGGCCGTTTCCGGTCTCAACAAGGCATCTGCCGGGACCGTGCACCTCGCGGGCCGGGATGTCACCCGGATGCCCCCGCATCAACGGGTGCGGCTCGGTATGGCCTACGTCCAGGAGGGCAAGCGGGTCTTCCATCAGTTGACGGTCGAGCAGAACCTCCTGCTGGGCGGATACCCGCGCGGAATGCGCCGATCGGCCCTGCGCGACGAGGTGCAGCGGATCTACGAATTGTTCCCCGTGCTCGGGAGCAAGCGCACCCTGCCCGCGGGCAGCATGTCCGGCGGGCAGCAGCAGATGCTGGCCATTGGTCAGGCACTGATGGCCAAGCCCCAGCTGCTGCTCCTGGACGAGCCCTCGGGCGGACTCGCACCGGTGATCGTGTCCGAGGTCATGGAGCGGGTCGAGTCGCTCAAGGAGACCGGGCTCGGAATCCTCCTCGTCGAGCAGGCCGTCGAGGCGTCCGTACGGGTGGCCGACCACGTCGCCGTGATCGACATGGGCAGGGTCGTCCTGTCGGCTCGGGCCGACGAGGTCGACGACCTCCACGTGATCCGTGACGCGTACTTCGGCAGGGCTGGTCAATGAACCACGTGATTGCCAGATCGATCGATTTGTCTCTTTGGGAGGGGCTGCTGTGACTGATCCATTGGTGCGGTTGGACGACAAGGTCGTGTTCATCACCGGTGCGGCGGGAGGTCAGGGCGCCGAGCATGCCCGGCTGTGCTCGCGCCTGGGCGCGCGGGTGGTGCTCGCCGATCTTCAACAGGAAGCCGTGGCCGCCGTGGCCGGCGGACTTTCGGGAGAGAGCCTCGCCGTCGCCCTGGACGTCAGCAGCGAGGAAGCCTGGGATGAGGCGCTGGCACGCACCCGTGAGGCCTTCGGCCGGGTGGACGTGCTGGTGAACAACGCCGGGCTGTACCGGCTGGGTGCCCTGGAGGGACTGCCGCGCGGTGAGATCGAAGCCGCTCTGGCCGTGAACCTGGTCGGTCCGCTGCTCGGCATGCAGCGCGTCGTGCCGCTCATGCGAGACCGCGGCGGCTCGATCATCAACGTCGCCTCCACGGCGGCCCTGAGCGGGTACGCGGCGGCGATCGCGTACGGAGCGTCCAAGTGGGCGTTGCGCGGTGCCACCCGTTCGGCCGCCAAGGAGCTGGGTGTTCACGGGATCCGGGTCAACTGTGTGTGTCCCGGAGCGATCGACACGCAGATGATCTCCGAGGAGACCCGGGCGGGACGCGGTTCGGTGGCGGGCCAGCCGATCCCCCGGGCCGGTCGGCCGGACGAGGTGTCCGCCCTCATCGCCTTCCTGGCCAGCGATGCCAGCAGCTACTGCACCGGGCAGGACTTCGTCATCGACGGCGGCCAGAGCATCTGAAGCGGTCAGGGGTTCTCACGGCGGAACGTCTCCAGGGCCAGCAGGGCGACGTGCAGGGAAAGACACGACTCCACGTCGTCCAGGTCGGTTTCGAGGACACGTTCCAGCCGCCGCAGCCGATCGTAGAAGGCGGGCCGGGACAGGTGCGCCTTCTGAGCGGCGACCGCCTTGTTGCGTCCCGCGTCGAGGTAGATCCGCAGGATCCTGGTCAGGTCGCCGTGCCGCTGGGCGTCGTGCGCCAGAAGCGTGCTCAACTCGCGCTCGGCGAACGTCTGCAGTCGGGCGTCGTCGCGCAGCAGATGCAGCAGGCCGCGCAGCCGCAGGTCCGGCAGGCGGTAGAACGCCCGGCCGTCGGGCTGGCGCACCGCCACCTCCGCGACCTGCTCGGCCTCCAGGAAGCTGCGCCGTACATCCTTGACCGACTCGACCACGGACCCGGCGGCCAGCACGAACGGAGAGGCGAAGGCGGCGCGCAGGCGCTCGGCCAGCGCACCGAGCGTCGCCTCGGCCGCCGTGCGCGGCGGGAGCGGCAGCAGCACGCCGACCCGGCTCTGGTCGAGCGCGCCGACCAGCGCGGGGAGCTTGACTTCCCGGCAGGCGGCGGCCGTCGCCTCGGCCAACTCGCCGAGCCGGGCCTGCTCGCCGAGCGCGGTGCCGGGTGGCGCGGTGAGCCGGACCACGGCGCTGATCAGCCGGCGGCCGGTGAGCGGCACGCCGACCGCGCGGGCCCGGGCGGCCGCCTCGTCGGGATCGGAGAAGGCGTGGGTCAGAATGCCCGCGATTATCGTGCCGTGCGCCTGCCGCTCAAGGGACTCCTGGTGCCGCTCGATCAGCCGGCCGAGGGCGAGCGTCGTCGCCGCGCGCTCGGTCAGCACGATGTCGTGGGGAGTGGGCGGGGCGTCGCAGAACATGATCAGTCGTCCCCAGTCCTGCCCACGGGCGCCGACCATCGTGACCAGCCAGCCGGCCGCGGCGTCGTAGGCGGTCCGCTCCGTGGGCGAGACCGAGCGGGACCGCGTCTCCCAGTTGGCCAGGATGACGCCGGTGTCGGCTCCGGCGGCATCGCACGCGAGGACCTGGTGAGCCAGATTCTCCAGCAGAACCGGGCGGCCGGAGAAGCGGGCCACCTGGCCGAGGACCTCGGCCGGGGCGGCGCCCTCGACGGACAGCTCGGTGAACACCTCGTGGAGTTGTTCGGAGGCCCGCAGCTCCTGCAGTTGGATGTCGATGATCCGCGCGTGGACCGACTCGGTGATCTGGACGAACGGCGTCTCCCGCGCCAGCGTGATCAGGGGAAGCCCGTGCTCCTCGGCGGCCTTGACAACGGCGGGGGGCAGCTCGCGTACGAACCTGCGGCCCAGCTCGACGATCAGGCCCGAGGCGCCGACGGCGGCCAGGTCGGAGACGTACTCGGCGAGCTTTCCCGGCTCGCCCGGCAGGGCGACACCCGTGGTCAGCACGAGTTCGCCACCGCGCAGCAGATGCGCGATGTCGGCGATCTCACCCACGTGGACCCAGCGAACCCGGGTGTCCAGCCGGTCGACGCCCGCGACCACATGCGGGTTGCCGCGCCGTACCGTGTCCAGCGCGAGCACGTCGGCGACCGTCGGTAACATGCCCCCGAGGCTACCTGATCATTATGTAAAGCAGATGCGGCCTCGAATGACAAGATGGAACACCGGGATGGCGTCTTGAGCTTGGACGCTCACGATCCGGCGATCGTCTCAGGTGTGGTCTCATCCCCGGTCGCACGCCTGTTCTCGCACAGGGGGTCGTCCACGCGACGGCTTCCGTGGCCGGGCGGCCGCCGCTCCGGATCCAGCCGCCGTGCGTCCAGACCGTCGAGGAGTGCGAGCAGGCCGTAGTCGAAGCCCACCTGCGCCGCCGTCGCGGGATCGAAGCCGGCGGAGGAGCACGCCGTGAAACGCTCGAGCACGTTGGGAAAATGCTCGGCCAGCCGCTCCACCATGGGGCGGATCGCGGTCTGGGCTTCGCCCAGGCTCTCGCCGGACCGCCTGTTCGCGCCGCGCCAGGCCGCCTCGGGCAGGCCGGAGCCGAGGGCGTAGGAGAAGACGGCCGTGAACGCGTAGTCGATGTCGTCGCCCTGGAACCCGGCCCGCCGGCATGCTCCCACCAGCCGGTCCACCGCCGTCATCGCGTTCGGGCCAAGGCTGGGCAGCACGCCGATGACCCCGATGCACCACGGGTGCGCGATGATCATCCCGCGCAGGCCCCAGGCGACGGCCCCGGCGGTTTCGCGCCAGTTCGCGTCCGCCGGCACGTGCACCTCGCCGTAGATCTCGTCGAGGGTCAGTTCCAGTAACTCGTCCTTGTTGGCCACATGCCAGTAGAGGCTGGTCGCGCCGGCGCCGAGTCGCGCACCGAGCTTACGCATGCTGAGCCCGTCGAGCCCCTCCTCATCGAGCAACTCGATAGCGGCACGGACGATCTGATCACGGCTGAGTCCCTGCTCACGCCGCTCCGTGCGCTCGCGGGCCCAGACGGAGGAGAAGGGCTTCGCCGACATCTCCCCAGCATATTTCCTCGCACACCGTACGGGAAATATCGTACAGTGTGCGAGGCTCGGGTCGAACGCTGTACGAGACCAGAAGGCTTATAAGAAGGAGAGATCTCGTGTCCCATCCCCGCCGATGTGGTCGCCCTGCTGGTCCTGCGCGGCGGGCCCGCCGTACGGCCCGCTCCCGAACCGCAACCCGTCGCCTCGTCCTGAGGGGATGCGAGTATTTACCGAACTGTAAGGTCAACTCGAAAAACGGCGACATGTTGACGGGTGTGCCATTACTCCTAGCAGCAGGGATACTCGAAGCATGCCGGACTCGCCCAATTCCACACCGATGTCGCAGACCGACGGTCTGCTCGCCCGCCACCGCGCGGTCATGCCCAACTGGGCAGGCCTGTACTACGACGAGCCCATCGAGATCGTCAGCGGCAAGGGCAACCGTGTCGTCGACGCCTCCGGGAAGAGCTATCTCGACTTCTTCGCGGGCATCCTGACCAACATGATCGGGTACGACATCCCCGAGGTGCGGGAGGCCGTGGAACGGCAGCTCGCCACCGGGGTGGTGCACACCTCCACGGTCTATCTCCTCCGCGGGCAGATCGAGCTGGCCGAGAAGATCGCCCGGCTGTCGGGCATCCCGGACGCGAAGGTGTTCTTCACCAACTCCGGCACAGAGGCGAACGAGACCGCCCTGCTGCTGGCGACGTACGCGCGTGGATCCGACCAGGTGCTCGCCATGCGGCAGAGCTACCACGGCCGATCGTTCGGCGCGATCAGCGTCACCTCCAACCGCTCCTGGAAGAACAACTCGCTCTCGCCGCTGAACGTGCACTTCCTGCACGGCGCGGACCAGCACCTCGCCCAGTTCCGCGGGATGTCGGACGCCGACTACGTCGCGGCGTGCGTCGACGACCTGCGCCACGTGCTCGCCACCGCCGTCACCAAGGACGTCGCCGCGCTGATCGCCGAGCCGATCCAGGGCGTCGGCGGCTTCACGATGGCCCCCGACGGCCTGTTCGCCGCCTACAAGGAGGTCCTCGACGAGGAGGGCATCCTGTTCATCTCCGACGAGGTCCAGACGGGCTGGGGCCGTACCGGCTCGGCGTTCTTCGGCATCCACAATCACGGCGTGACCCCCGACATGATGACGTTCGCCAAGGGCCTGGGGAACGGCTTCGCGGTCGGCGGCGTGGTCGCCAGGGGTGACCTGATGGACGGCCCGCACGCCGCCGGCGTCGCCACGTTCGGCGGCAACCCGATCTCGATGGCGGCGGCCGGGGCCACCCTCGACTACGTCCTCGACCACGACCTGCAGGCCAACGCCGCCAGGACCGGTGAGATCATCATCGGCGGTCTGCGCGAGGCCGCGACCCGCCTGCCCGTCGTCGGCGACGTACGGGGCAAGGGGTTGATGTTCGCCGTCGAGTTGGTCGACCCCGCCACCGGGGCGCCGGCCCCCGCGCTCGCCGTACGCTTCATGGAGGAGACCAAGAAGCTCGGCCTGCTCATCGGCAAGGGCGGCCTCTACGGCAACGCTCTGCGGATGGCCCCGCCGCTCACGCTCACCGAAGACGAGGCCCGTGAGGGGCTGGGCATCCTCGTCACCGCTCTGGAGATCATCAATGACGAAGCTCGTTAACCACTGGATCGACGGCGCCCGCTCCGGCGGCGCAGGAGGGGCCGCGGACATCTTCAACCCGGCCGCCGGCGAGGTCGACGGACAGGTGGTCCTGGCGACCGTCGAGGAGGTCGACGCGGCGGTGGCCGCGGCCGCCCGCGCCTTCCCGGCCTGGCGCGACACGTCATTGACGAAGCGGACCCAGATCCTCTTCCGCTTCCGTGAGCTGCTCGACCGGCACCGTGACGACGTCGCCGCGCTGATCAGCTCCGAGCACGGCAAGGTGCACTCGGACGCGCTCGGCGAGGTGGCCCGCGGCCTGGAGGTCGTCGAGTTCGCCTGCGGCATCCCGCATCTGCTCAAGGGCGGGTTCTCCGAGAACGTCTCGACCCGGGTCGACTCGTACTCGATCCGCCAGCCGCTCGGCGTGGTCGCCGGGATCGCTCCGTTCAACTTCCCGGCCATGGTGCCGATGTGGATGTTCCCGGTCGCCATCGCCTGCGGGAACACGTTCGTGCTCAAACCGTCGGAGCGGGACCCCTCCGCTTCGCTGCTGATCGCGGAGCTGTGGCAGCGCGCGGGGCTGCCGGACGGCGTGTTCAACGTCGTCCAGGGCGACAAGGTCGCGGTGGACCGGCTGCTGGCGCACCCGGACGTGAAGGCCGTGTCGTTCGTCGGCTCGACCCCGATCGCCCGATACGTGTACGAGACCGGCACCGCGCACGGCAAGCGGGTGCAGGCGCTCGGCGGGGCGAAGAACCACATGCTCGTCCTGCCCGACGCCGATCTCGACCTGGTCGCCGACTCGGCCGTCTCGGCCGGCTTCGGCTCCGCCGGCGAGCGGTGCATGGCGATCTCGGTCGTGCTCGCCGTGGATCCCGTCGGCGACGAGCTCGTGGAGAAGATCGTCTCCCGGGTACGGAACCTCGTGATCGGCCCGGGTGACGACCCGACCTCGGAGATGGGCCCCCTCGTCACCGCCGCTCACCGCGACAAGGTCGCCTCCTATCTCGACATCGGCGTCCAGGAGGGGGCCAAGATCGTCGTGGACGGCCGGGAGACGCCGGTCACCGGCGGCCGGGGGAACGGCTTCTGGATCGGGCCCACGGTGCTCGACCACGTGGCACCGGGGTCCCGCGTTCATCGGGAGGAGATCTTCGGCCCGGTGCTGTCGATCGTGCGGGTGCGGTCGTACGAGGAGGGCCTGCGGCTCATCAACTCCGGTGAGTACGGCAACGGCACAGCGATCTTCACCAACGACGGCGGTGCGGCCCGGCGCTTCCAGAACGAGGTCGAGGTCGGCATGATCGGCATCAACGTGCCGATCCCGGTGCCGATGGCGTTCTACAGCTTCGGCGGCTGGAAGGACTCCCTCTTCGGGGACACACACGTCCACGGCACCGAGGGGGTCCACTTCTACACCAGGGGCAAGGTCGTCACCTCGCGCTGGCTCGACCCCTCACACGGCGGCATCAACCTGGGCTTCCCCACCAACGCCTGATGCCCTCCGCGCGGAGCCGCGCCGCGCACTTCACGCGGACGCGGCTCCGGCCCGATGGTCATGCTCTGAACGCATGCCGACGGGTGCCACTTCTAGCTCGCTTTTCTCGCCTAGAAAAGGTGGGGGAGCGGCGCAGTAGGCTCATGGCGAGATCGTGTCGGGGTTCGGGGGGGTCGTTCGCGTGAGCCGTACGCACCGACTGGTGGTCGCCGTCTCGGTGACCGGGTTGCTGGCCACGGCATGCGGCGGGACCGGCGAAGGCGGACAACGCGCCGCGAGCGTAGGGCAGGAGGCCGCGACGCCGGGCACGCCGGTGGCCGGGCAGGCGGCCGAGCGCGTCGCAGCCGCCGTCCTGCCGGCTTCCGTCTCTCCGTCTCCGTCACAGTCTCCATCGCCGTCCGCATCGGCGTCGCCATCTCCCTCCGCGCAGACGTCCGGGCCTGGCCCGGCGCCGCTCGCGTCGATCGGTCCCGGCGAGCGGATGGTCCGCGTGCTCGCGCTCAACGGCTACGTCGAGTGGGGCGGCACCGACCCCAAGGTCAGCTGGGTCGGGGAGTTCGAGAAGACGACCGGTTGCAAGGTCAGCCTCAAGTCCTACGACCCCTCACGAGACGACGGGGCAGGCGTGCCCGCCCCGTCGTCCTTCGACGCGATCTCGGCACCGCCCGAGGTCGCGGGAAGGCTGATCGCCGAGCGGAAGGCCGCGCCGCTGAACACCGCGCTGCTCCCCGGTTACGGCGAGATCCCCAAGCGGCTACGCGAGTCGTCGGCCGAGGACGGCCAGGTGTACGGCGTGCCGTACCTGTGGGGTCTCAACGAGGTGCTCTACGACTCGAGCGAGGTCGAGCCGGACGGTGCGGACGCGATCTTCGAGGACGATGGGCCGGTCATGTTCAGGGACAACCCGCTGTCGCTGGCCGACGCCGCGCTGGTGCTGAGAGATCGTGGCGCGCGCATCAAGGATCCGTTCAAGCTGACCCCGGACCAACTCGACGCGGCGGCTGAGCTGTTCGACAAGCCGGGCAAACGGGTCTTCTGGACTGATCCCATCGATGTCGTCAAGGGCTTCGCCACGGGTTCCGTACGGCTCGCCCACGCCACGCCTTACCACCGGGACGTGCTGAGCCGCGGCGACAGGCCGGTGCGAGCGGTCGGCGACCGGCCCGTGACCGGCTGGGTCGACTCCTGGATGGTGTCGGCACAGGCCGCCCACCCATCGTGTGCGTACCGGTGGCTGACCTGGACGAGCTCGGCGGACGTGCAACGTCAGGCGTCGGCCTGGACCGGGTTCGCCCCCGCCAACCCCCGTGCCTGCACCGGCCGCGCCCGGCGGCTCTGTGTGGACTACCGGGTGGGCGAGCCGGGCGAGTTCAAGGGCGTCTACTTCGCTGTCCGCCCCGCCGACTACGACCAGTGGATCGCCCGCTGGTCCCAAGTGGCCGGCTGACCCCCACCCCCCCTCACCCGCCCCCCCCACACCGTGATCTTGCGAATTCTGTCACGCCAGCGGCCTGACGTGCATAAACCCTTACAGTGATCTTGCAGAAACTCGCACACATGATGATTGACCAGGGGTGATGCCTTCCGTGATCTTGCAGTGCAAGATCAGGGAGGTGGTTTGGGCAGGTCAGCGGTGGGCGTTGCGAGTATTCGCAAGATCACGGGGAGGGGGTGGGTCAGCTGGTCGATGGCGGTCTTCAGGCTGGCGCCGGTGGCGTCGGCGAACGGGCCGCCCGGGTAGTCGACCAGCCAGACGCGCAGCATGTCGGACATTCCCTGGGGGCTTGTGCACGAGCTCGCCGGACAGGGAACCGGGTACGGCTGCCACGGGGTGAGCGGGCCGGCGACGGCGGGTCCCGGCAGGCCGGGCGGCATGATGTAGACCACGCCGAGCAGCGTCGAGGAACCGTCGGGCTTTTCGTAGTAGACCAGCGCTTCGGGCCGTGCCGGGTCGAGGACCGCGCCGTCGTCGAGCAGTGCGGGCTTGGCGAGCTGGCGCACGCCCTCCCCCTCCGTCCAGCTCTCGTACCCGTCCTTTTCCGCGTCGCGCTCGGTGGGCCAGCGCTTGGTCGCCTCCCGCCTCGTCACCTCCAGCAGTGCGTTGGCGGCGCCCGCCTGCGCGTCCGTGTTCTGGGTGTCGGATGCCGCCGCGGCGGTCCCGTGATGGTGGTGGCCGAGGTGTGGGTCGGCGGGGCTCGTCGAACTCGCCGACTCCGCCAGTGCGGTGGAGACGGAAGCCGCGATCGACGGGGTGAACGAGGCGGCGACGCCGGCGGCCACCAGGCCGGACAGCGTCGCCACGCTGAGGCGCCTCACCCAGGGTCGCCCAGCCCAGGACAGCACAGCCCAGGAAAGCACAGCCCAGGAAAGTACGGCGGCTGGCCCGGTTCCAGAAGGCAGAGTTCCAGAAGGCAGAGTTCCAGAAGGCGGAGTTCCAGAAGACGGAGTTCCAGAAGACGGAGTTTCGGAAGGTACGGTTCCCGGCGGCGTCCGGCGCTCGGCCAGCACGAGCGAGCCCGCGATCAGCATGACCTCCAGGGTCGCGCACAGCAGGTCGGGCGCCTGTGCGGGCTGCGGCGTCCACGCGCTGGGGCCGAAGGGGAGCCCGGCCGTCGTGCCGACCAGCCAGATCACGAGCACCGCCAGGTTGAAGAACGCGCCGGTCAGGAGCACGTTCTGACCGGCGCCCCGCCCGGTGAGCGCGGCCGCCGCCCAGGCGAGCTGGGCCCAGCCCACGAAGGCGAAGAAGACGCCGTGAACCAGGGACGCACTGAAGTGACCGGGCATGACGCCGAAATGGATTGCGGCTGCTCCGGCCGACAGCGCGGCCAGCGTCGGCGCCGATGGTGACGCGGCGGAGATCCGCGTGTCGTTCATGCCCCAATTATCGTACTTTGCGATCTCCGAGCGGGAGACCCAAGGAGTGATCAGGATGTGGCGGCGCGGGAACGGCGCGGCAGTGGCACCTTGCCCTCGGGCGCGGGCAGCAGAGCTTCGGCGCAGTCTTCGCAGGCATGAACGGGGGCGTTGTCGGGGAGCAGGCCGACCCTGACGCGGGGGCGGGGCCACTTCTTGTGGCACACGACACAGGCGTCACCGTCACGTTGCGTCGTCGTCAGGCCGACCGGGTCGAACGTCAGCATGAGCCTGCCGACGCCGTTCGGGTTCCAGGCCATTGGAGGTCCCCCCTCGATCGCGTATCGGAACCGTTATAACGCGGTTACCCTTCGTGATCGGCGCGTGGTAGGCCAAACTCCGGTTAAATCGCGGCATGGCACAAGCCGTATGACAACAAAAGGGACACCCAGCATTAACCCGGGTGCCCCTTTTAGTGTTGTTTAAACGGTGTTGTCCCCTCCAAGGATGTTCTCCAGGATGGAGAGGCCCTCTTCGAGCAGGTGATCCGGGATGACCAGCGGCGGCAGGAAGCGCAGCACGTTGCCGTAGGTCCCCGCGGTGAGCGCCAGCAGTCCCTGTGCGTGGCAGCGCTGCGCGATCTGCCCGGCCGGCACCGGATCTCCGGTCGCCGGGTCCGTCAGTTCGATCGCGATCATCGCGCCGCGCCCGCGCACGTCGCCGATGATGGGGGAGCGCCGCTGAAGCGCGCGCAGGCGGGGCAGCATGATCTCGCCGATGCGCCGGGCGCGTTCGACGAGCTTGTCCTCCTGGATGGTCTCGATCACACCGAGGGCCGCCTCGCAGGCGAGCGGGTTGCCGCCATAGGTTCCACCGAGCCCGCCGACGTGCACGGCGTCCAGCAGTTCGGCGCGACCGGTCACGGCGGCGAGTGGCAGGCCGCCCGCGATGCCCTTGGCCGTGCAGATGATGTCCGGCACGATGCCCTCGTCCTCGCAGGCGAACAGATCGCCGGTACGCGCGAAGCCTGTCTGGACCTCGTCGGCGATGAAGACGATGCCGTTCGCCCGGCAGAACTCAACGATCTTCGGGAGGAAGCCGCGCGCCGGCACGATGAAGCCGCCCTCGCCCGCGATCGGCTCGATCACGACGGCGGCCACGTTCTCCGCGCCGATCTGCTTGTTGATCATATCGATGGTCTGGGCGGCGGCCTCGTCCGCGCAGTTGTCCGGCCCCGTCGGCCAGCGGAACGGGTAGGCCAGCGGCGCGCGGTACACCTCGGGCGCGAACGGCCCGAACCGATGCTTGTACGGCATGTTCTTGGCCGTCAGGGTCATGGTGAGCAGCGTCCGGCCGTGATAGCCGTGATCGAACACCACGACCGCCTGCCGCCCGGTGGCATGCCGCGCCACCTTCACCGCGTTCTCCACGGCCTCCGCGCCGCTGTTGACGAGGAACGTCCGCTTCTCGTGGTCGCCTGGCGTCAGTTCGTTGAGCTTCTCGCAGACCTCGACGTACGACTCGTACGGCGTGATCATGAAGCAGGTGTGGGTGAAGTCGGCGACCTGCCGGCTCACCCGCTCGACCACGCGCGGGGCCGCGTTGCCGACGTTGGTGACGGCGATGCCGGAGCCGAAGTCGATCAGCGAGTTGCCGTCGGCGTCGACCACCACACCGCCACCGGCGTGGGTCACGAAGACGGGCAGCGTGGTGCCGATGCCCGGCGGCACGGCGGTCTGCTTGCGTGCGAACATCTCCCGGGACCGGGGGCCGGGGATCTCGGTGACGAGGCGGCGCTCCTGGGGAAGCCCCGGGCCGCCTGCCGTGGTGGCAGTGCTCATGCTTTCGAAGGTATGGCCGCACCCCTGATTCTCCCGATACGTCGATATGGAAGAATTAGTCAGGCGTTTTGGCCGTCCCGGACAAATTTCGCGGATGGAGGGGGCGTGGCACCCACGTTGCGACGGGTGGCGACGATCGCGCCGCTCCACCTCGTCGTGCTGGCTGGGCGGGAGAGGCTGGACCGGCCGGTTCGCTGGGTCGCGGTCAGCGAACTGGAGGATCCCACCCCGTTCCTGGAGGGCGGCGAGCTGGTGCTGACGACCGGCATGCGCCTCGCCGAGGCCGACGCCGTGCCGTACGTCTCGCGGTTGGTCGCGCGCGGCGCCGCCGGTCTGGGGTTCGGTGTGGGGCTCAGCCATGGGGCGGTCCCGCCGGGTTTCGTCGCGGCGGCGGATGCCGAGGGGCTGCCGCTGTTCGAGGTGCCGAGGGACACTCCGTTCATCGCGATAGGCAAGGCGGTCAGCGAGCTGCTCGCGGCCGAGCAGTACGAGGAGATCAGCCGAGCCTTCGCCGCTCAGGGGCGCCTCACTCGCTCCGCCCTCCAGCCGGAGGGTGTCGCGGCCGTCATCGACCGTCTGGCCCGCGAGATCGGCGGCTGGGTGCTTCTGCTCGACGAGACCGGTGCCGTACGGCACGCGGCCCATGTGACCGGCCATGTGACCGGCCATGTGACCGGCCACGTGACCGGCCACGTCACCGGCCACGTCACCGGCGTCACCGGCAGCGCAGCCGGAACGGCGGGGGACCGGGAGCCGGGTTGGGCGGAGGCGGCGGCGCGGATGCTGGAGCCGGAGCTGATCCGGCTGAGGCGGACGCCCACGCTTTCCAGCGTGGCGCTGGCCGGTCCGGACGAGCACGTGATCGTCCAGCCGCTCGGTCGCCGTGCGTTCTTCGCGGTCGGGTCGTGTCGGCCGTTCTCCCCGACCCGGCACACGATCGTCAACGCGGCCGGTTCGCTGTTGACGCTCTCCATCGAGCAGGAACGGGCGCGAGGCCGCGAGCAGCGGGCCGCTGAGGCCCGGGTGCGGGCGGCGGCGCTGAGCCTGCTGCTCGTGGGCGAGGTCGGGGCGGCCGAGGAGGCGCTGGCGGCCCTGAGCGGGAAACCGGGACGGCAGGCCGGGCAGCCGGCGCGAAAGCCGCCCCAGCTGCCGCGGGGGCCGCTGTCCGTGCTGGCGTGCGCTCACGCCGACATCGATCTCGACGACCTCGCCGAGGCGCTGCCCTGCTTCACGGCTCCCCGAGGCGGCTTGCTGGTGGCGATCCCCCCCGCCGAGGAGGCCGAGGCGATCGCGGAGATCGCGGGCAGGCACGGCCGGGTGGGCGTGAGCTCTCCCGGAGTGGTCACCGTCGAAGGCTCCGCGGACGATCCCGCCGGGCGCGTCGCGGGGAATGTCGCGGGGGATCTCGCCGCGGGTCTGGACCAGGCCGAGCGGGCGCTCGCCTCGGCCACCCCCGCCAAACCTGTCGTGCGCTTCCCCGATCTCGCCGGCCAGGGGCTGCTGTCCCTGCTCGATCCCACCGCGGGGGCGTCGTTCGCCGCCGCGCTCCTCGCGCCACTGCGGGAGTACGGCTCCCGCGCCGATCTCGTTGAGTCGCTGGGCGCCTACCTGGCCTGCAACGGTCACTGGGACGCGGCGGCTCAGCGGCTCGGGGTGCACCGGCACACACTCAGGTATCGGATGAAGCGGGTGAGCGAACTGCTCGGCCGCGACCTCGATGACCCGGCGGCGCGGGCCGAGCTGTGGATCGCGCTGTCCCTCTGATCGCCCCTTGTGATCGACCTCTCGTGATCACCGCCGTCATCAGCGCTTTCAACAGCGCTTTCATCAGGGGGCGGTCGAGCACTCGGGATCGGTCATGAAGCTGCGGATGGCGGCGGTCGTGATGGTTTCGTACGTCCTGCCATCGGCCAGATGACCGGCACGTTCCAGGCTCAGCGCACCCTGGGCGGCGGCCCACACCGCGTCGGCGATCCGTCGTGGCTGCGTCGGCACCAGATAACCGGCGGAGATGCAGTCGGCGATCACCCGGTCGACGATGTTCAACGCGGCCCGGGCGAGCGTGCGGGCCCGCTCACTCGGCACGAAACCGGGGATGGCCCGCTCGAACATGAGACTGTAGTAGCCCGGCTCGGACAGTGCGGCGTCTCGGTAGGCCGGACCCAGTGCGGTGAGGTGCTCCAGCGGGTCGCGGCGGTCCGGAACTGCCTCAAGGCGGCGTCGAAAGCGCTCGAAGCCCTCCAGATACAGAGCTTCGGCGAGTCCCTCGTTGCTGCCGAACATCGTGTAGATGACCTGGGCCGAGCAGCCCGCCTCGGCGGCGATCCGGCGGACGGTGAGGCTCTCCGGCCCGGAGGAGTCGAGCAGCCGGCCGGCGACGTCGAGCAGGCGCGTGCGCAACTCGTCGTATGTGCTGCGGTGGCCGCGCGTGTAGGCACCCTGAAGTCCGAGCGGCGCCGGCGTACCCATCAGCGACGAGCCCTTCTCATATCGGGAGTCTCACAAACCAGACCCGGAAGATGACTTAACCATGCCGCTCGTCTTTCAAACCGCATTGAAACGGAAAACATCCCGAAATTGCCGCGCATTCGTGACCAGGCGAAAGCTTGTCCATATCGGCGTGTCTCCCGCCTCCGATTGTGCGGCATGGAGCAACGCCGGTGTCGGCGGGGTGGCATAGCGTGAGAAGCATGGACGTGAGCCCCAGCCCCGAACGACGCAGTTCCGACCCTCGCCCCTTCTGGCTCGCCGGTCGTCCCGCCATGGGCGACGCCGAAGGGACCGTGACCAACTCCCACGACCGGCGCGTCGTCGGGGCGTACTCGATCCCCACCGCCGAGCAGGTCGAGCAGGCGGTGGCGGCGGCGGACGCGGTCCGCGGACAGGCCGCCGCGCTGCCCCTGCATGTTCGTGCGGAGGCGCTGGCCCATGTCGCCCGCCGCCTCGCCGAGCGGGCGGAGGAGCTCGCCCAGTTGATCAGCGGCGAGAACGGCAAGCCCGTCTTCTGGGCGCGGGGGGAGGTCGGCCGGGCCGTGTCCACGTTCCGCTTCGCCGCCGAGGAGACCCGGCGCTTCAGCGGAGAGGTGCAGCGGCTCGACACCGAGGCCGCCGCCCAGGGCCGTCTCGCCTACGTCTCGCGGGTGCCGTACGGACCCGTGCTGGCCATCACGCCGTTCAACTTCCCGCTCAACCTGGTGGCGCACAAAGTGGCCCCGGCCATCGCCGTCGGCGCCCCGATCATCGTGAAGCCTGCTCCCAAGACCCCCCTGTCCGCGCTGGTGCTCGGGGAGATCCTGGCCGAGACCGACCTGCCGGAGGGCATGTTCTCCGTCCTGCCGGTGCCGAACGAGCGGGCCGGCGCGCTCGTCGAGGATCCCCGGCTGCCCGTCGTCTCGTTCACGGGTTCCGGCCCGGTCGGGTACGCGATCCTGGACCAGGTGCCGCGCAAGCACGTCACGCTCGAGCTCGGCGGCAACGCGGCGGCCGTGGTGCTGGCCGACGCCGACCTTGACTGGGCCGCCGGGCGGATCGCGCTGTTCTCCAACTACCAGGCCGGTCAGAGCTGCATCGCCGTGCAGCGCGTGATCGTGGAGGACGCGGTCGGCGAGGAGTTCACCGAGGAGCTGGTCAAGGCCGTCGGCGCGCTCGTCACCGGGGACCCGGCCGACGAGAAGACCCAGGTCGGCCCACTCGTCAGCGAGGAGGCCGCGGTCCGGGTGGAGAGCTGGATCAAGGAGGCCGTCGCGGCGGGTGCGCGCGTCCTCATCGGCGGCACCCGTGACGGCGCGACCATCGCCCCGACCGTGCTCGCCGACGTGCCGGCCGACGCGAAGGTCTCGTGCGAGGAGATCTTCGGTCCCGTCATGATCCTGCATCGGGTCGGCTCCGTCGACGAGGCGTTCGCCGCGGTCAACGACTCCAGGTACGGCCTGCAGGCCGGGGTGTTCACCCGCAGCGTCGACATCGCCTTCCGGGCCAACCGGGAGCTCGAGGTCGGCGGCGTCATCATCGGCGACGTGCCGTCGTACCGGGCCGACCAGATGCCCTACGGCGGTGTCAAGGAGTCCGGCGTCGGACGAGAGGGCCTGCGGTCGGCCATGGCGGACCTGACCTACGAGAAGGTCATGGTCCTCACCGGCCTCACCCTCTGATCACATGACTCGGCCGACCGGGGCGGCAACCCGGTCGGCCGTTCCTCACCTGGTGAGCTCGCTCACCCGGTCAGTTCGGCGGCGCGGGTACGGGCCCACGCGTCGGCGGCCAGCACCTCCTCGACCGATGAGGCCGGTCCCGGCGCGTGCTCGGCGACCACCCGCTCCACGGTGTCCATGATGCCGAGGAACGGCAGGCCACCCTTGAGGAACGCCTCCACGCACACCTCGTTGGCCGCGTTGTAGACGGCGGGAGCCGTACCACCCTGGGCGCCGACATGGCGGGCCAGCGCGACGGCCGGGAACGCCTCGTCGTCGAGCGGCTCGAACGTCCAGGTGTGCGCGGCGGTCCAGTCCACGGCCGACGCCGCGCCCGGAACGCGCTCGGGGAACCCCAGCGCGAGGGATATCGGCAGCCGCATGTCGGGCGGGCTCGCCTGGGCGACCGTGGAACCGTCGGTGAACTCGACCATCGAGTGGATCACCGACTGTGGGTGCACCACCACGTCGATCCGGTCGAAGCCGATGTCGAAGAGCAGGTGTGCCTCGATCACCTCCAGGCCCTTGTTGACCAGGGTGGCGGAGTTCACCGTGATCACGGGGCCCATGTTCCACGTCGGGTGGTTGAGCGCCATCTCGGGCGTGACGTCCCCCAACTCCGCCCGGTGCCTCCCCCGGAACGGGCCGCCGCTCGCCGTCACGACCAGGCGGCGTACGGCCCGGGCGTCGGCTCCGGACGGCCCGGCGGCCCACAGGCACTGGGCGAGTGCGGAGTGCTCGGAGTCCACCGGGAGCAGCTGCCCCGGCGCGGCCAGCCGCTTCACCAGCGGTCCGCCGACGATCAGGGACTCCTTGTTGGCCAGCGCGAGCACCCGGCCCGCCTCCAGGGCCGCCAGGGTGGAGGTCAGTCCGAGCGCGCCGGTGATCCCGTTCAGCACCATGTCGCAGGGGAGGGCGGCGAGCTCGGCGACGCCCTCCGGCCCGGCCAGGATCCTCGGCCGTGCGCCGCACGCGGCGAGGGCCTCACGGAGCGCCGGTACGGCTGCCGCGTCGGCGACGGCGACCGCCTCCACCCCGAACCTGGCGGCCTGACCGGCCAGCAGGTCGACGCGACCGCCCCCGGCCGCCAGGGCGGCCACCCGGAAGCGCCCGGACGCGCGTCCGACGACGTCGAGCGCCTGGGTGCCGATGGACCCGGTCGACCCGAGCACCACGATCGAGCGTTCCCGCCCGGGCGGTGACGGGGGTGGTGAACCCGAGGGCGACTCGGCCGGCTGACGGCGATCTGTGGTCATAGCCTCATTGTCTCCGAGGAGGACCGTTCGGTGGACCGGCACGCAACCGCCATCGGATTCACTGAAAGTAGCCACGAGACGACAGATCGTGGTCCAAACTCGGGTTCCATGTCTCCCTGTCTCCCCCTGCTCGCCCTCGCCGCCCTCGTCGCCGGACTCACGGGAGTCCCGCAGCCCGGGGCCGTCACCATGCCCGCCATGCCCTCTCCGGCCGCCTCCGACATCGTGGATCACGTGGCCGCGTCGGCCCTGGGCACGTACTGGACGCCGGAGCGGATGGAGCGGGCGCTCCCCATAGACCTGCTGTCCACGGTCAGGCAGGTGGAAGTGGCGACCGCCGGTATCCTTCCGGCTGCCGTGGCCTCTCCCGTGCCTTCCCCATCTCCCTCCCCAGCTCCCTCCCCGTCTCCCGACGCTGCTTCCGCCGGGCCCCGGCGCGTACGGCAGGCCGGACTGGCACGCCGACCCGGCATGCCGCAGGCCAGGACGAGCGGGTCGAAGTGGAACGCGGGCGGTGCGGTGACGAGCACCACCGGTCGGGTGTTCCTGACCATGGACGGCGTCGACTTCGTCTGCTCGGCCAGTGCCGTACGCAGCGCGAACAAGGACGTGGTGGTCACGGCCGGACATTGTGTGAAGAACGGCTCGGGGTCCTGGGCGGAGAACTGGACGTTCGTCCCCGGCTACCGTGCCGGACAGAGACCGTACGGCGCCTACACCGCCCGGCGGATGTTCGTCGCCGGGCCGTGGGCCCGTGGCGGGAACGACGACTACGACCTGGGCATGGTGGCGGTGACCACGGCGAACGGCCGCCACCTCGGCGACGCCGTGGGCGGCCAGGAGATCGGCTTCAACGCCCGGCGGGGGCTGCGCACCTACGGGTTCGGCTTCCCGGCCGACCCGCCCTACAACGGGGAGCACCTGTTGTACTGCGCGGGTGTGGTCCGCGCGGATCCCCAGGGGCAGACCCGCGATCAGGGGCTGCGCTGCGATCTCACGGCAGGGGCGAGCGGCGGGCCCTGGCTCACCGGCTTCGACCCGGCCACCGGCCGCGGCACGCTCACCTCGGTGAGCAGCTTCAAGTACAGCAACGACCACCGCACGATGTACGGCCCCTACTTCGGCGCGGCGGCGAGAGATCTGTTCCAGGCCGCCCAGCGGGCGTGACACATTGACTCAGGCGTTGGAGCCACCGGTCAACGGAGGGCGGCGAAGGTGAATCGAGGACGCCCCGCCATCGCCGGACATCCCTAGACTGGGACCGCCGGCACATCGGCTCGCCGGGCTCGCCAACACACAAGGTGCTGAAATGTCAGTTGATCTCGGGATTCCCACCGTCCGGACCCAGCCGATCGCCAAGCGGCGGGCATCACGCCAGATCATGGTCGGCCCGGTCGCGGTGGGCGGGAACGCTCCCGTTTCGGTGCAGTCGATGACCACCACGCCGACCTCCGACGTCAACGCGACACTTCAGCAGATCGCCGAGCTCACCGCGGCCGGCTGCCAGATCGTGCGGGTGGCCGTACCGTCGCAGGACGACGCCGACGCGCTTGCGTCCATCGCGAAGAAGTCCCAGATCCCGGTGATCGCCGACATCCACTTCCAGCCGAAGTACGTGTTCGCCGCCATCGACGCCGGGTGCGCGGCCGTACGGGTGAACCCGGGAAACATCAAGAAGTTCGACGACAAGGTCGGCGAGATCGCCAAGGCCGCCTCGGCCGCCGGGGTGCCGATCCGCATCGGCGTCAACGCGGGCTCGCTCGACCCGCGCCTGCTCAGCAAGTACGGCAAGGCCACCCCCGAGGCGCTGGTCGAGTCGGCGCTGTGGGAGTGCTCACTGTTCGAGGAGCATGACTTCCGCGACATCAAGATCTCGGTGAAGCACAACGACCCCGTCGTGATGATCCAGGCGTACCGCCTGCTCGCCGAGCGGTGCGACTATCCGCTGCACCTCGGCGTCACCGAGGCCGGCCCCGCGTTCCAGGGCACGATCAAGTCGGCCGTCGCGTTCGGCGCGCTGCTGGCCGAGGGCATCGGCGACACGATCCGGGTCTCGCTGTCCGCGCCGCCGGTCGAGGAGGTCAAGGTCGGCGCCCAGATCCTGGAGTCGCTGGGCCTGCGCGAGCGCGGCCTGGAGATCGTCTCCTGTCCGTCCTGCGGCCGGGCCCAGGTGGACGTCTACACCCTCGCCGACCAGGTTCAAGCGGGGCTGGAGGGGCTGAAGGTCCCGCTCCGCGTCGCGGTGATGGGCTGCGTCGTCAACGGCCCGGGAGAGGCACGCGAGGCCGACCTCGGCGTCGCCTCCGGCAACGGCAAGGGCCAGATCTTCGTCAAGGGTGAGGTCATCAAGACCGTGCCCGAGTCGCAGATCGTGGAGACCCTCATCGAGGAGGCCCTGCGCCTCGCCGAGGCCATGGGCGTGGATGTGGACCTCGACGACGAGCCCGGTCCCGAGGTCGTGGTCCACTGATCGTCGTAGGCCCTGATCGTCGTAAGCCACTCACTCCATTACACTCCGCAATGGAGTGACTACGAAATGGCAATGATCGGGTAGTGTGGGCGGTAGCCCTGCGATCACGTCCGGGAAGCTGTCCTCTGCCGTTTGAGAGCAGAGGGAGCGTGGCCGGTGAAGCGGGTCGTCGGAGTGTTCGCGGGTGTGACGGTGCTGGTCACCGGATTGGTCGGGCCGGTCGGCCCGGTAGGCCCTGTCTGGGCGATCGGCGCCGCCGGAGCGCGGGTTCTCCCGGACGCGTCCCACCCGGCGCCCTGGCGGGGACGGCAGGGGATCACCTGGGGTCCCTGTGAGCGTTCGGGACTGTCGTCGAAGCTCGGCGCCGCCCTCGGCCCCGTGCTGCCCGCCAAGCCGAGCAGGAACCGGGCGCAGGGAGAGGAGTGCGGGACGGTCCGGGTGCCGCTCGACTACGCCGAGCCGTACGGCCAGCAGATAACGATCGCGTTGAACCGGATCAGAGGCTCGGTCTCCAGGGACGGCAACCACCTCGGCTCGCTGCTGGTCAATCCCGGGGGTCCGGGCGGCTCGGGGTTGGAGCTGGCCAGGTTCGTCGCGTCCCAACTGCCCCGGGACATCGCCGCGAGGTTCGACGTGATCGGGTTCGACCCGCGCGGAGTCGGCGCCAGCCGGCCGGCCATCGCCTGCGTGAATCCCAAGCACTACTACGCCCCGCCGCGCCCGGACAACGTGCCGCGCGGCAAGGCCGAGGAGGACGTGCTGGTCGCCCGGGCCAGGCAGTACGCCGAGGCGTGCGGCAACCGTTGGTCGTGGTTCCTGCCGTACCTCACGACCGAGAACACGGCGCGGGACATGGACATGATCCGCGCGGCCCTGGGCGAGGAGAAGATCAGCTACCTGGGCTACTCGTACGGCACCTATCTCGGTGCCGTCTACGCCACGTTGTTCCCCAAGCGGGTACGCCGGCTCGTGCTGGACAGCGTGGTCGACCCCGAGGGCGTCTGGTATGACGTGAACCTCGCCCAGGACCGCAGCTTCGATCGCCGCCAGCGCGACTTCCTTGCCTGGATGGCGGAGCACCACGACGCCTACCGGCTGGGCCGTACCGAAAGGGCGGTGGAGTTCGCGTGGTCCTCGATGCGGTCACGCCTGCGGGAGCGGCCGGCCGGGGGGATCGTCGGCCCCAGCGAACTGGACGACATCTACACCTCGGGCGGCTACTCGAACCTGCTCTGGCCGGCTCTCGCCGAAGCGTTCTCCGCCTACGTGCGCAGGGGGGACACGACCGGCCTCGTCAAACTCTTCCACGACCAGGCCGAGGTGGACGCCGAGGAGGAGAACTCCTATGCCGTCTATCTGGGAGTCGAGTGCCGCGACGCGGCCTGGCCGCGTGACTGGTCCCGCTGGCACGCGGACACGGTGAAGATGCACGCGAAGGCACCGTTCATGGCCTGGCAGAACGCCGTCTACAACGCGCCCTGCGCCTTCTGGCCGGTGCGCGGCGGCACCCCGGTGAAGATCGGGGCCGACCGACTGCCGCCGGTGCTGCTGATTCAGGCCGAGCGTGACGCGGCCACGCCGTACGCGGGCGCCCTGCGCATGCGCGGCCGCTTCCCGACGGCCCGGCTGCTCACCGAGGTGGGCGGGGGCAACCATGGTGTGTCGCTGGCCGGGAACCCCTGCGTCGACCGGCAACTCGCCGCATATCTGCGGGACGCGGCCCTGCTGCCGCAGCGCCGGGGCGTACGCGGCGCCGACGCGACCTGCCCGGCCCAGCCCGGCCCACGGCCGACGGCACGGAAATCGGCGGCAGGCAAAGCGGCGGCACGCAAAGCGGCGCCGGGGGCCGTACGGGATCACCGGGACCTGCTCAGGACACCGAGGCACGACCTGGTGCGGCCGGCACGCCGTTAGGGAGGGCTTCACGAGTCATCTCCCGCTGCGGGCGGACGGCGCCTCGCGAACAGTCCCCGACTTCCAAAAACAACATGGTCGCGTAGGCTTGGCCCGTGATGCTGCGTACATCGGCGTCGCGCGTGCTCGACGACAGCGATCGCGACGAGGTGCTGGCGCTCCTCGACACGGACCCGGTCGCCAACGTATTCGTCGCCTCCCGGGTCAGGGCCGTGGGGCTCAACACCTCGCGGCTCGGCGGCCAGATGTGGGGGTTCGGCCCGCGCGGCGGGCTCGTGTCCCTGTGCTATGCCGGAGCCAACCTGGTCCCCGTCAACGCCACACCCGAGGCCCTGCACGCGTTCGCCGACCGCGCGCGCAAGCAGGGACGGCGCTGCTCGTCGATCGTCGGTCCGGCGGAGGCGGTCGAGCGGCTATGGGAGCGGCTGGAACCGCACTGGGGCCCGGCCCGCGCGATCAGGAGGTCGCAGCCGGTCATGGTGACCAGGTCGCTGCCGCCCGTTGAGCCGGACCCGCTCGTACGGAGGGTCCGCCCCGAACAGTTCGGCATCCTGCTGCCGGCCTGCGTGGCGATGTTCACCGAGGAGGTCGGTATCTCCCCGGACAGCGGGGACGGCGGCGCGCTCTACCGGTCGAGGGTCGCCGAACTGATCCGCATCGGCCGGTCCTACGCCAGGATCGAGGACGGGCGGGTGGTGTTCAAGGCGGAGATCGGCGCGGTCACCCCGCAGGCCTGCCAGATCCAGGGTGTGTGGGTGGATCCCGAACTCAGGGGGCGCGGTCACGCGGTGACCGGCATGGCGGCCGTCGTGGAGCAGGCGCTCGGTTACTTCGCCCCGCTCGTCACCCTTTATGTCAACGACTACAACCTGCCCGCCCGGGCCGCCTACCGGAAGGTCGGCTTCCGGGACGTCGACACCTTCATGTCTGTCCTGTTCTGAACACGTCCCGGGTGGGATGTGGGGAACGGCCCGGTTCGACCGGGCCGTTTTCTTACGTCTCGATGGTGATCTGCCAGCGCGGGGGCCGTTCCTCCAAGCTACACGAGCACTGTCCGCAGCCTGGAACCATGTCGTACTCCCTCCTGCTCCGTTGCCTGATAATCGAACGTTCCAAGTGTGACCGGACCGCGACCCACCGTAAAGGCCAGAAACAGCTATCCCGCCCGGAACCGGAGTGCGGCCATCACCTCATTCCGTCTCAGAGTGCGATATGTCAGATCAAGTGCGTTTACGCCCGCAATTGTGACTGTATGGGGCGGTTATTCGGGACGTTATTCATCCGCCGCGAGCTTCTCGGCTGCCCACACCCCGGTCGAAGGCCGCCCACGCCAGGGTCCTGGGTGGACGAAGCGCCGCAACGGGCAGGGACGGGAGTACAACCTGCGAGTGACACTAATGCTCCGGTGACAGTCGGCCTTTCGGATGGGACCTTGGTTCAGGGGCTATCCGAGGGGGCGGGGTCATGGACGCCTGGTCGGTCCCGGGATACCGGGAAGTGCGCGAGTTGGCGACGGGCGGCACCGGCAGGGTGGTGCTCGCGACCTACACCGCCACCGGGGCCTATGTCGCCGTCAAATATCTGCGTGACGAGCTGAGGGGCGACCCCCTGTTTCTGGCCGGGCTCCGTCAGGAAGCCCGGATCATGGTGGAGCTCGACGACCCCGCCATCGTGCGGCTCTACGAATACGTCGAGGCCCGCGACGGCGCGGCGATCGTCATGGAGCTCATCGACGGAGTCTCTTTGCGCGCGATCCTCGCCCAGCACGGACCTACCGGCCCGGAGGCGGCACTCGCGGTGCTGAAGGGGTCGCTCAAAGGTCTGACGGCCGCACACGCCGCGGGCATCGTGCACCGGGACTACAAACCGGAGAACGTGCTGGTCCAGGCCGACGGGACCAGCAAGCTCTCGGACTTCGGGATAGCCACGCCGAGCGGAGAGCCCGGCATGCCCGCCGGGACACCGCCCTACATGGCACCGGAGCAGTGGGACTGCGGGCCCTCCGGCCCGGCCGCCGACGTCTACGCAGCCACCTGCGTGTTCTTCGAATGCCTCACTGGGCGGAAGCCGTACCGGGCCGAGCACCCGACAGCGCTGCGCCACCAGCACCGGAGTGCGCCGATCCCGGTCGTCGACGCGCCGGCCCCGGTACGCCGCCTCATGGCGCGGGGACTGGCCAAGAACCCGGCCGACCGGCCGGCCGGCGCCCGGGCGTTCCTCACCGAACTGGAGGCCGCGGCGGCCGGGGCGTACGGATCCGACTGGGAGCAGCGCGGCCGCCGCCGCCTCGCCGAACTGGCCACCCTGCTGGCGCTGGCGTTCCCACTGGCGACCCCGGCCGAGCCGATCGAGGTGAGCACCTCGATCGCCCGGACGGCGTACACCGCGACCCCGTTCGCCCGGGTGTCGCTTCGCCGGCGGCTGTCGCGTCGGGGGTCGCTCGCCGAGGTCCGCTCGGGGCCCCGGTTCACGATCGGCGCGGCCGTGCTGTCGGCGTTGGTGCTCGTGGCGATCGTCGCGGCGGATCGGGGCATTCCCTCCGCCCGGATGTTCACCCAGCCGAACAGACTCAGCCCGCCGCCGCACAGCCGAATCGTGCAACCGTCGCCGGGCCCGGGCGTGTCCTCACCCAGGCCGTCCGTGCCCTCCCCGGTGCTGTCCCGCACGATGCCCGACTCGCACCCGACCGAAACGGCCCCCGCCCAACTGGCCCCGGCCAAAATGGCGCAGCGCGGTTCCGCGGCCGGACAGCCGATCTTCGGGTGGCCTATTGATCCCGACACGACCAGCGGGCCGACCGGCGGCCCCACTATCGAGCCTTCTGATGAGCAGACCACCGCGCCGACGACGCCACCCCTGAAGGTGACGGCGCTCGACATAACCGAATTCGACGGCGATTCGGCGACGATCGGCGTGCGGACCATCAGCAGCGGGCGAGCACTGCTCATGGTCCGGTTCGCCGAGGGTTCCTCCCCCGGTCGGCTGGCCCCCGGCCCGCGCCGGACCATCCCCCTGCGTGGTGCGACCTCCTACGAGCAGACCGTCCGGTACGGCTTCCCGCCACCGGCCTGCGGCACCACCGTCTTCCGGCGGGTGACGGCCAGGACGATGCCGCGGGCGGCGGGCGGGACCAGGGCCAGGCTGATGAAGGTGACGAGTGCGCCCTGCCCGTCCGTCTCCATCGACTCCTGGGACGGCACGGAGGCCACCGTACGGGTGACGGCCACGGACACGACGGCCCCGGTGGATCTCACGATCGCCTTCAGGCAGCGGCTGACGTACGAGGGGCGAACCGCCGCCGTCAGGCGTGAAGCGACGAGGAGGCTGTCCGGATCGACGGACTACACGACGTCGTTCAAGGTGTCGTTCGAGCAGCCGGAGTGCGGTTTCGAGGATGTCAGGACCGCCACGGTCACCACCTCACCGGGGGGTGCGACGGCCTCTGCCGACGTGGTGGCGAAAGGGCGCCCGTGCCCCCACGACGCCCCTCCGCCGACGGCCTCCCCAGAGCCCGAGATGACTGATCAGCGTGAGGTGTCGGAGCCTGGCCAGGGCCCGGCGTGGCCCCAGAGGGACGAGACGGGCATGGAGTAGATGCCGCCGCCATGGGAGCCGGCGAAGGTTCCCAGATGCAGGACGGCTCCGGCGAGCATCCGATCACCCAGTCGATCCTTCAACCAGCGCAGATGCTTCGACGCCTCGCTGCCGGGGGAACTGCTGGCCTTGACCTCGAGGCCGACGACGCGGCCATCGGAGCTCCCCGTTCCCTCTGGCGAAGTCCCCGCTGACCGTTCGGCAGTCCCCACACGGACCATTCGACCCGGGGCCGGTGACCGGCCTCGGGTTCTTTGCTCCATATTCATGCTATTTAGTCGGCATATGTCCCGATTCCGGGTCGCCGGTGTGAGATGCCCCACAGATGTCTTCGCGGCCGACGCCGGTCCGATTTGTCCGCGTGGATGAAACGGACATATTACTACAATAGGGGTGTTTATTGCATGAAGGCATCTATAAAGCGATAATGCCAGCCTAAAAGCTGCAGGTGGCTGTTTATGGTCGCATCCGACTGGAAATCAACATGCACAGGAAAGGTAACCGACAATAGATTGCGAGGGCATTCATCCATATATTCGGGATTGATGTCTCGGGAAAAATCACAGAACGGGGGAACAATATGACGATGTTCGCGAAGGTTATCGCAGGGCTGGCGCTCGGCACCGCGCTCGCCGGTGGCATCGTGGCCCTGGGGGCCACCGCCGCCGGGGCCAGCACGGGCCCGGACAACAACCGCCTCATCAACAACAACAACGACTACATGCACAACAACCACTGGTTCTATCCGCAGAACAACTGGTGGAACCAGCTGGGCAGGGCCGACAACCGCAACGGTCGCGAAGCGCTCGGCATGGCCGTGAAGGACGTCGTGCTCGGGTTCCAGCAGAAGGACAACCGGGACGACAAGCAGTTCCTCAACAACTGGTGGAACAACCACGCGATGTTCGGTGGCAACAACTCGTACGACAACAACCGGAACATCAACGAGCACCCGCTCCAGCAGAACCGTGGGGTGAACCAGCCTGTGCTCGTGCAGCCGGTCCAGCAGCGGGTGGTCCAGCCGGTCCAGCGTGAGCGCGTGATCGAGCCGGTCGCGGTCCAGCCGGTCCAGCAGCGGGTGATCCAGCCGACTCTGCCGATCAACGGGTTCCCGCGGTTCGGCGAGGGGCTCGGCCGCTTCTGAGCAGGGTATGGCCTGCCGCTTTTCCCGGCACCTGAGCTGACCATCAGGTCGCAGCGGTCCTTCCCGGCCGCCCGCAAGGGCGCGCCGGGGAGGACCGTGGGCGTCTCCCCGGGTCAGGAGACGGGCACGTTGCGCAGCGCCTCGCGCCGGCTCAGGCCGCTGATGCCCTGGTGGTTCACATAGCGGACGACCTCGTCCGGGTCGGTCTTGGCGTACTCGCGAAGCGCCCAGCCGATGGCCTTGCGGATGAAGAACTCGGTGTCCGACAGATTCGGCTCGATGCACGCGTACAGCAGGCCGAGATCCGTGCGCTTCTTGAACGCGTTCTGACACAGGATCGAGGCGCGCCGCTTCCACATGTCGGCGTCGCCCGCCCACTCCAGCATGAGCGGGCGCATCGCGTCGGGATAGCGCTCCAGCAACGTGCCGACCCGGTGCACGGCAATGTCGTCGACCACGTCCCACCAGGCGCCCGTGACGATCATTTCCTCGTACATCGGCACTGTGTAGAGCGTCTGCCACGACTGGTAGTAACGGTGGGCGGCGAGCTCGATCGCGGCGTACCGCTCCTCGCGGTACTCGGCCTCCCGCCACAGCGAGAGTACGGCCCTGCGCCACTCGGGCGCCGATTCCAGGCGATGCTCCCGGAAGACCCGTCGCAGGGCGTTCCGGCGTGGCACGGACGTCACACCGAGAAACGGCATGACCGATTTCATGTAGGCGGCCATGGCCGGGGCGCGCGAGGGGTCTGCCACCTCGGTCAGCGCGAGCCGTACCTCCTCGACAAGCGTCGTCATCGTGATCCGCCGGTCTCGTCGCCGGAGGCGAGGCCGTCGAAAACTACCTTGACGAAGTGGTCGGCGAGGGCGCCCGTGTCCAGGTGACCGTCGGGGCGGAACCACCGTGCGGTGACCCAGACCGTGTCGCGGATCATCCGGTAGGTGAGTTTGGGATCCACGTCGGAACGGAACTGTCCCACGGCCTGGCCGCGCTGGATCTGCTCCACCCACATGCGCTCGACCTCGTCCTCGGCCCGATCCAGGTAGCCGAAGCGGTCGTCGGGCAGTGACCGCAGGTAGCTCCAGTCGTTCTGCATCACCGTGATGGCCGCGCGGTGCGCGTCCAGGGATCCGAATCCGATCCGCACCATCTCCGAAAGGACCGACCGGGGATCGCCGTCGCCGCTCAGCACTGCCCGGTAGCGGGCGGTCACGTCGTCGAGGAAGGTACGGAGAACCTCGTCGACGATGGTTTCTTTGGAATCGAAGTGATGGTAGAGACTTCCCGAGAGGATGCCGGCCTCCAGGGCGATCTCCCGGACCGTGGTGGCCTGGAAGCCTTTTCGTGCGAAGAGCTCGGCGGCGAGTTTCACGAGGTGATCGCGGCGTTCTGACGCGCCCGCGCCGTTGGCGACCGCTCGCCTCGCCCGCGTCGTAGCGGAGGTGGCGCCTGAGTTCTTTCGCTGGCTCACGGGCTCCATTATGGGCTCTCAAGCAAGGGCTCGCTCAAAATTCCGGCATTCTCCCGTCCTGACCAGCTACGATCCGCATTCCCGCGCGATCGCCTCCCCGAACCTCCGGTTTCACGGCCCCGCAGCCACGACCGCCGTCGGTTTGCCTGCGGCAGGATCTGAAACATGGCCAAATCTGGTTATCCATTTACGCTCGGAGTCGCTTCGGGGGAACCGTTACCCGATGGTGTGGTCCTGTGGACCCGGCTGGCTCCCGATCCGCTGGACGCGAAGCGGCCGGGCGGCATGCCCGATCGGACCGTGACCGTGCGATGGCAACTCGCCGAGGATCGTGCGTTCGCCCGCGTCGTCCAGACCGGAACCGCGGCGGCCCAGCCGGAATGGGCGCACAGTCTCCACGTCAGGGTCGCCGGGCTGCGACCGGGCACGGAGTACTTCTACCGGTTCTCCGTCGACGACCACGTCAGCCCCGTCGGCCGTACCAAGACGGCCCCGGCGCCGGACTCCACCGACCCCGTCCATTTCTGCTTCGCGTCATGTCAGCGCTACGAGCACGGCTATTTCACGGCGCTGCGCCATCTCGCCGACGAGCGGCCCGACGTGGTGCTCCACCTCGGCGACTACATTTACGAGTACGGCAAGCCGAAGCAGCCCCGCCCCGGCCGCTACGTACGTCCGCTGGAGTCGGCGGCCGAGTGCACCACGCTGGCCGCCTACCGCAGGCGCTACGCGCGCTATCACATGGACCCCGACCTCCAGGCGGCGCACGCCGCCGCGCCGTGGCTCGCGCTGCCAGACGATCACGAGGTGCGGGACAACTGGGCCGGGGGGCTGCCGGGAAACGGCAGCAGCCCGTCGGCCTTCCTCAAGCGCCGGGCCGCCGCCTTCCAGGCGTACTACGAGCATCTGCCGCTGCGGGTGCGCCCGACGGGGCCGGATCTGCGCAACTACCGCTGGCGGCCGTACGGGCGGGTGATCGACTTCATGCTCGCCGACACCAGGCAGTACCGCAGCGGCCGGGACATGCTCGGCCGTGAGCAGGAAGAGTGGCTGATCAGCCGGTTGAAGGGCGCGACGGCCCGGTGGAAGGTGCTCGCGCAGGCCGTGTTCTTCGCCCAGCGGAGATTTCCGAACGGGACGCTGAGCGCCGACGCCTGGGACGGCTTTCCCGACTCCCGGGCCCGTGTCCTCGCGAACGCCCCGGACGGGCTGGTGGTGCTGGGCGGCGACGTGCACAACAACTGGGCCTGCGATTTGCGCGCCGACTGGTCCGATCCGGCGTCGGCGCCGCTCGGCGTCGAGTTCGTCGGCACGTCGGTCACCAGCATGCCGCCCGACACCGACGCGAAGGCGATCCTCGCCGCCAATCCGCACATCGAGTTCTTCGACGGCCACCGGGGGTACGTCTCCTGCAGGGCGAGCATGGACGACTTCCGCGCCGACTACCGAGTGGTCGGCCACGTGGACCGGCCGGGCGCATCGGTGTCCACGGCCGCCGTTTTCACGGTCGAGAAGAACCGGTTACGCCGGGCCGACCTGTGAGATTCCGGCGTTCGGCGGGCTAGCAAATAGGAAACTTTCCTATTAGATTGCGGGCATGCCTCAACACTCCCTCATGGGCGCAGCATGAAGCGAAGCCCGGATCTGCTCCGTCTGGCGGACACGGTCATCCTGCCCGGTTTCGAGGGCACCACGGCTCCCGACTGGGTGCGGCGCCGGCTCGGCGACGGACTCGCGGGGGTCGTGCTCTTCTCCCGGAACATCGCCACCCCGGCCCAGCTCGGCGGGCTCACCGCGGCCCTGCGCGCGGAGAGCCCCGACATTCTCATCGGCATCGACGAGGAGGCCGGGGAGGTGACCCGCCTGGAAGCGCGCACGGGGAGTTCGCGGCCGGGAAACTACGCGCTCGGCGTGGTCGACGACGAGGAACTGACCGAGCGGGTGGCCCGCGACATCGGGCGGGACCTGCACGACGCCGGGATCAACCTGGACTTCGCCCCGGCCGCCGACGTCAACTCCAACCCCGACAACCCGGTGATCGGCCTGCGCTCGTTCGGCGCGGACCCGATGCTGGTGGCGAGACATACGGCGGCATGGATCCGCGGTCTGCAGTCCACCGGAGTGGCCGCCTGCGCCAAGCACTTCCCCGGTCACGGCGACACGTCGGTCGACTCCCACCACGGGGTGCCGAGGGTCGGGGTCTCCCGGGAGGAGCTCGCCGAAGTCGAGCTGTGGCCGTTCCGGGCCGCGATCCGTGAGGGCGTGCGCTGCGTCATGACCGGCCACCTGCTCGTCACCGCCTACGACGCCGAGCGGCCGGCCACGCTCAGCCCGCGCATCCTCACCGGCCTGCTGCGCACCGAGCTAGGCTTCGACGGCCTCATCGTCACCGACGGCATCGAAATGGCCGCGGTGTCGGGGGCGTACGGCATCGGCGGCGCGAGTGCGCTCGCCGTCGCGGCCGGGGCGGACGCGGTCTGCGTGGGCGGGGAGAACGCCGACGAGGCCACCCTGGACCGCATCCGCGAGGCGATCGTCGACGCGGTCGCCGGGGGCGCGTTGCCGGAGGATCGGCTCGCCGAGGCGGCGGCCCGGGTGCGGGCACTCGCCGCCTGGCTCGCGGACCGCACCGCCTGGGACGCCCCGACGGTTTCCGGGGAGGGGGACACCACGGTGGAGATCGGCCTGGCGGCCGCGCGCCGTGCCGTACGGATCACTCGCCGGCCGGGAGCCGAGGCCGTGCTCCCGCTGACGGCGGCCCCGCACGTGGTGGAGCTGGCGCCGGAGACCAATCTGGCGATCGACAAGGGCATGCCGTGGGGGGCCGGTGAGCCGCTGAGCAAGCTGCTGCCGGGCACCACGGTCACCCGCCTGACCGAGCCCGACGTCGCCGGGCCGGGCGGCGACATGTCGGATGCGGTGCTCGATCAGGCCGCCGACCGGCCGCTCGTGCTGGTCGTACGGGACGCCCATCGTCATCTCTGGCAGCTCGGCCTGGTGGAGCGGCTGCTCGCCGCCCGGCCGGACGGCGTCGTCGTCGAGATGGGCCTGCCCGGCCGCACCGACCTCGGCGTGGCCCACATCGCCACCCACGGCTCGGCCCGGGTCTGTGGCCAGGCGGCCGCCGAGGCGCTGACCGGAGTGGTTCCCGGGTGAGCGGTGCGTCTCCGTAGCATGGGTTCGCACCTGGTAACGGAGGGAGCACGATGAAGGTCGCGTACGTCACCACAGATCATCCGGTGGCCGGCCATGACGACGAGCGAGAGATCGTCCTGGCGGCCTGGTACGGCGCCGGCATCGAGGGCTCACCGGCGGCGTGGGACGACCCGCGCGTCGACTGGTCGTCGTTCGACGCGGCCGTCATCCGATCGACCTGGGACTACATCGACAGCAGGGACGATTTCGTCGCCTGGGCTGGCCGGGCCGGGACGGCGACGAGGCTGTTCAATCCCGCTTCGGTGATCGAGTGGAACACCGACAAGACCTACCTCAGAGACCTCGGGGTGCCGATCGTGCCCACGTGCTGGGGCTCACCCGGTGCCCGGTTCTCCGAGAAGGGTTCGTCCGAGGGCGGGTTCCCGGACTGGGACGAGTACGTGGTCAAGCCGGCGGTCTCGGCCGGGGCGCGCGGCGCGCTGCGGACCGTCGACCGGGTGGCGGCCGAGAAGCACGCGGCCGGGCTCCTCGACGAGGGCCGGACGGTCATGATCCAGCCATACCTCCGAACCGTGGAGCACGAGGGCGAGCTCTCGCTGCTGTACTTCGGCGGGCAGTTCAGCCACGCCGTCCGACGCCACCCGATGCTGTCGGACGCCGAGCTCACGACCGAGGACCGGGCGACGCTGCGAGATCCGGACGACGACCAGTTCGCCCTCGCCGAGCGCGTTCTGGATCAGTGCGCGCGCCGCTTCCCAGGAGAGGTGCCGGCGGACCTTCTCTACGCCCGGGTCGACCTGGTCCGGATGCCGGACGGCGAGCCGGTGCTCATGGAGCTCGAAGTCGTCGAGCCGTACCTCTTCCTCCGGTACGAGCTCGCGGCCCCCGACATGTTCGCGCAGGCTCTGGTCGAGCTACTCAGGCGGTGAGGCCGCCGTCGACGGGGATGACAGTGCCGGTGAGGTATGCGCCCGCACGGGAGGCGAGGAAGACGGCCGCTCCGGCCATGTCATCGGGCCGGCCGATGCGGCCCAGCGGGATCTGGCTCTCGACGGCGCCGCGCATCGCGGGATCGTCCAGCACGAATGCCATCATCTTCGACTCGAACGGCCCGGGCGCGATGGCGTTCACCGTGATCGATTCGCGGGCGAGCCGGTGGGCCAGATGCCGGGTCAGCATGTGCACCCCCGCCTTTGAAGCCGAGTAGGCGTAGTGCTCCATCGCGGAGACGCGGATGCCGTCCACGGAGCCCACGTTGATGACGCGGGCGGGGTCGTCGGCCGAAGCGGCGGCGCGCAGCAGGGGCAGAAACCGCCGCGTCAGGAAGAACACGCCCTTGACGTTGATGTTCCAGACCTTGTCGAAGGCGTGCTCGGGATATTCATCGAGCGGCGCGCCCCAACTCGCTCCCGCGTTGTTGACGAGCACGTCGAGCCGGCTCTCCCGGGCCGACACGGCCTCGACCAGGGTCTCGATCCCCTCCGTCGTCGACAGGTCCGCCTGGACGGCGTGGCAGCCCAGTTCGGCGGCGGTGGCCTCCAGTTCGTCCTTCTTCCGAGAGGAGATGTAGACGGTCGCGCCCGCGTCCCGGAACCCCCTGGCGATCATCTTGCCGATGCCGCGCGAGCCGCCCGTGACGACCACGGTCTTGCCGACCACAGAGAACAGGGTCATACCCGGAAGCATACCGATCAGTCGGTTCCCGTACGGAGGCGTGGGCTGGGGCGGACGTGAATGAAAGGCGTCCTGGCGGGTGTGGGGGACCCGCCAGGACGCACCCGCCCCGGCTGGGGGCTTCGACCTCGGCGAGGGTTGAGGTCGAAGCCCCGGTCAGCAGGGGGGATCGATGGACATACCCAATGGATGGATTTGTACCAACGTTTGGATAATCGCGGTCCCGCGCGCTCTGGTCAAGGGGTTGTTCCCCCTTTCAGGGAGATCGTCTAGATTTGTTGGAACAAAAGGTGGGATTGAGGAAAGATGGCACGGTCGTCGCTCTACCAGCAGGTGGCCGCCGAGGTGCGGCGGGCCATCTACACCGGCGAACTCGCGCCAGGCGACCAGATCCCGACCGAGACCGACCTCATGGAGGCACACGGCGTCAGCCGCAACACCGTGAGACTGGCCCTGGGCGAGCTGGAGAACGAGGGCCTCATCCTGCGGATGCGTCGCCGTGGAACGTTCGTACGGGAGCGTCGTCCTCTGCTGATGCGCCCTCAGGACGAGTTCCCGTCCCGCGACCAGGACGTCGATCGCCGCCTCGACTCGTTCGTGCACGCGGTCACGTCGGAGGGCCGCAACCCCGACCAGAACATCGAGGTGTCCATCGTCGAACCGCCCGAGGACGTCGCCACGCGGCTCGCCCTCGCCGACGGGGGCCTCGCCGTCGTCCGGCGCCGCCTGCGGTTCGTGGACGGTCAGCCGTACAACACCAATGACTCGTATTTCCCCCTCGACCTGGTGACGGATTCGGAGATCGCCAGGCCCGGGAACATCACCCGCGGAGCGAACCGGGTCCTGGAGGAGCTCGGCCACCCGCAGACGAGGGTCGTCGACGACATCTCGGCGCGGATGCCGACCTCGGACGAGACGCCGCGACTGCGCCTGGAGCCCGGCACGCCCGTCGTCGTCCATGTCCGGGTGGGCTACGACGGGGAGGACACGCCGGTACGGGTCGCGGTGTCGGTGCTCCCGGCCGACAAGCACCTGATCCGATACGAGCTGGAACGTCGGCCGGCTTCTCGGCCGTAAACGACCGAGCCCGCAACTTCCCGCCGTCGATGGCTTCGACGGCGCGGCTCGCGTACGGCGCGCCGGCCCCGTCACGTCTCTCTCGCCCGAGGGGCCCTCCCCGCTGTTCCGCCGCCATGAGCGGGTCGCCGCGCCGCACCCTCGTCACCCTCTGTGATCGCAACGCATCCCACAGCATCGAAAGGACTTCGCCATGCGCGCGAACACTCTGAGTCTGCCTGCCAGGCTCACGCTCACTCCCCGCCGTGCCACGCCGGATGACCTGCGGGCCGTGCTCGGGCTGCTGGCCGAGACGGCCCGCTGGCTGAACTCGCTCGGCGTACGGCAGTGGCCGGCGGAGGGCTTCCCCGCCGGACGGATCGAACCGCTCATCGGAGCCGGGGCGATGTACGTCCTGGACGACGACGCCGTCACCGGCGCCCTGGCGGCCACGATGGCGCTGGACGGCCACGCCGATCCCGAGTTCTGGCTGTCCGTCGACCATCCCGCTGACGCGCTGTACGTCCACAAGCTCGCAGTGAGCCGGGCTCACGCGGGCGAGGGGCTGGGCGAGGCCCTGCTCGATTGGGGCGCACTGCGCGCCGGCACCCTCGGCCGCCGGTTGCTGCGGCTCGACTGCGCCAAGGACAACGCGCGGTTGCAGGCGTACTACCGTGACGCCGGATTCCGGCACGTGCGCACGGTCGACCTGCCGCATCGGGCATCGGGAGCGTTGTTCGAGCGCCGGGCTTCGGGCGTGCCCGCCCCGCGCGCGGGCGTGGGTCCGCTCCTGCGCCGGGCCGCTGAGCACGGCCCGGCGCATCGCGGCTCATTGACGACAACAATCGCCACAAGAAGCTAGTTGAGCCTCGAACGGGAACGGATGTCAGCGGATGCCATATGGCGCCGCAAATGGACTCGATACTGTTCGAACTATGACCAAGCTCCTTGAAGTGATCGCGCTGGACGTGCGCGACGCCGTCGCCGCCGAGGCGGGTGGCGCGGACCGCCTGGAGATCGTGTCGGATATGAGCTCCGGCGGGCTCACCCCCTCGGCGGAGACCGTCGCGGCCATCGCGAAGGAGTGCAGGCTGCCGCAGATGGTCATGCTGCGGTCGAACGCCGGCTTCGCCGTGACCCCGGAGGAACTGGACCGGCTGCGCCGGAACGTCAGGGAACTGGCGCAGGCGGGCGCGGGCGGTTTCGTCTTCGGGTTCCTGACGGCGGACGGTTCGGTGGACCTGGCGGCGACCGAGGCGCTGATCCACGCGGTGGCCCCGCTTCCGTGGACCTTCCACCGGGCGGTGGACCACGCCGCCGACGTGCGGGCGGCCTGGCGTGCCGTACGGCTGCTGCCGAACCTCGCCACCGTGCTCACGGCGGGCTCGGCACAGGGCGTCGGCACCGGCCTGGGCGTGTTGCGCGGCCGTGCCGAGGCCGGGGACGGGCCGCTGGTGCTGGCCGGGGGAGGCCTCAGGAAGGAGCACGTGCCCGTGCTGCTCGACTACGGCGTCCAGGCCTTCCACGTCGGCAGTGCCGTACGGGACCCCGGTTCACCTCCGGATCGGTGGAGCGGTCCCGTCGACGCCGCGCGCGTGCGCGACTGGCGCCGCCTCGTCGATCAGGAGTGACGTCGATCAGGAGTGATGAGGCGGCGCGGCCACCGAAACGCCGCTCAGCCGAGGGCTCGATCGGCCCGGGCCAGCGCGGCGACGAGGGTCTTCACCGTGGCGGGTTCGTCCAGGACGCCGCCCGCCGCCCGGGTACGCTCCTCCCAGGCGTGTACCCGCTCGACGTAGTCCTCGTAGCGGGCGAGGTGGAACGCGTAGACGGTGGCGAAGCGGCTGATGAGATGGGACGGATGCATGTCCCAGCCCTGATAGAAGCCGTGGGACAGCGAGTGCCTGACGAGCGTGGCGTGCCTGCGCAGTAGCGCCCGCACGTCGGCGGCCGAGTCCGAGGCCGGTGCGGCGGCGAGCGAGCCGTCGCAGAGTTCCACGCCGGAGCCGGCCAGCGCCGTCTGCATCACGTGACGGGCGTGGTCGCACACGGGATGGTCGAGCCGCTGTTCGTGCGGCGGCAACCCGAGGGAGGCGGTGTAGTCGAACACCCCGAAGTGCGCGGCGGCCAGCCGCCCGCCGAGGGAGGGCACCAGGTCGGCTGACCGCTGCAGCAGCAGCACCGTCTGCGGGGCCTCCACCTGCATCTCGAACCGCAGCGTGCCGGGTTCGAGCGGCAACGACGCCTCCAGGGCCGCCAGGCATCGGGCGAACTGCCCGAGGTAGGCCTCCATGAGCACCTTCGGGAAGGTGACCGTGAACCCCGGCGGCAACTCGCCGGCCCGCCTGATCACCGTGTTGAGGAAGCCGTCAAGCGTACGGATCGACCGGTGCGGATCACCGTCGGCGAACGACTTGACCCGTAGACCCCACCGCCGGGGCAGCGTGCCCGCCTCGCGCATCGCGGCCACGGCCGCCGCCGCGCTTTCGGCGTGCCCGTCCTCCTCCTCCGGCGGGCGCTGCCCGTATCCGTCCTCGAAGTCGATCCGCAGGTCCTCGATCGGCTCGACCGACAGCTTCCGGCGGACTCGATCGTGTACGGGCTGCGCCAGGTCGGGATCGCATTCGAACAGCGCGGCCAGGTCGGCGGGAGTGAACAGGTGCCGGTGCAGGAGGTCGGTCGCCGCGTGCCGCCACTCGGACACGGTGGCCGCCGTCACCTTGTCGGCGGGGACATAGACGGTATGCACCGGCTGCCAGGCGGGTTCCCGTACGGGAAACCGCTCGGTCTGCTCCCGGTGCGTCTCGGCGAACCCGGTCAGCGGTCCGTCCAATCCTGTCAGGGTCGTCTCCATGTCGATCTCATATCGATCTCGTTTCGATCATGGTCAGGACGGGGACTGCGGCGCGGGCTGGGCGATGCGACCACAGGCCGCCAGCATGGCGCCCCGGCCGACGAGCTTGACCCGGGCGCCGCGATCGAGTGCCGTTGCGAGGCCGGCCTCGGCGGCCTCGATGGCGAGCCAGTCCTGATACGTCACAGGGACGACGCCACGGGCGTCCAGGACGTCGTCGAGCCTCAGGCGCGCCGTACCGGGAACGGTCTCGGCGAGCAGACCGCGCACGGTCTCGGCGGCGTCGGACTTGTTGGTCCCGATGACGCCGGTCGGGCCGCGCTTCAGCCATCCCGCGACGTACTGGCGGTCCGAGATCTTCCCGGCGATGTTGGGCACGGTCATCGAGGCCGTGTCGAAGGGCACCCCGGCGAGCGCCACGCTCTGATATCCGACCGACCGCACGACCATCCCGGCCGGGATCGTCTCGAACTCGCCGGTGCCGACCACACGGCCGCCCTCCAGGCGGGTCCGCTCCAGGCGGACGCCCTCGACCCGCGAACCGCCCAAAATCTCCACCGGGCGCAGCCAGAAGCGCAGGTCCAGCCGCCGCTGCCGTCCGGCGGGCACCCGCTCCGACCACGACCGCAGCACGTCCACGTTCCCTCTGACCTGCCGCGAGAGCGAGGCGAGGTCCTCGGGCTCGACCTTGACCTCACCGGGCAGCGTCAGCACGTCCGCGCTCGGTAGCTCGCCGAGTTCCCGCAGCTCCTTCAGGGTGAACTTGGCATGCTTCGGGCCGCGGCGGCCGATCATGTGAATTCGCCGGACGCGCGAGGCCGCCAGCCGGGCGAGCACGTCCTCCGGCACGTCGGTGCGGCGCAGCTCGTCGGCCGTCTTCGCCATGATGCGCACGACGTCCACCGCGACGTTGCCCACCCCGATGACGACGACATCCTCGGTGTCGAGGGAGAACGCCTCCGGAGGGACGTCGGGATGCCCGCAGTACCAGTTGACGAAGTCGGTGGCGGCGACGCTGCCCGGCAGATCCTCGCCCGGGATCCCCAGGTGCCGGTCGATCATCGCCCCGGTACAGTAGACGACCGCGTCGTAGCACGCCATCAGATCGTCGACCGAGACGTCCGAGCCCAGCTCGATCCCGCCGAGGAAGCGCACCCCCGGTGTCTCCAGGACCCGCCGTAGGTAGTCCGCGATCGACTTGATGGAGGTGTGGTCGGGCGCGACGCCGTACCTGACGAGTCCGTACGGTGTGGGCAGCCGCTCCAGGACGTCCACCTCGACCGGCTCGGGGCACTGCTTGATCAGGGCTTCTGCCGTGTAGATCCCGGCAGGACCCGATCCGACGATCGCGACGCGCAGTGCCACCATAGCCTCCATATACCGGGCGTCCTACGAGTGATTCTTCATCATCGGGCCGTCACCCTGCCAGGGCAACGCGGCGCTCGGTCAGTGGGACCAGTTCATGTCTGTGGGCCATGAGGCTGGGGAGTGCTTCAAACGTGCTGTCCGTCGCGAGCGTGAGTCGCCCTCTGGGCCGGGCACAGCGGGAATGACTTTTGAAACACGATCTAAAGGAGGGGGAAACCCGGGGACGCGGCGGCGCGGCGGTGGGACTCTCCCAGACATGAGGGGACCGCACGGGGCACGGGATGACGGTATGGCGCCGGCCCGGCACTGCGAGGCCGATCGCCGATGTCGGGGTGAGGGGGCGCGGGACGGAGTCCGTCCGCCCGACGCCCGGCGATATGAGGCGCTCGGCCGGGTGCTGGCCGCGCTGGCAGACGAGGCGGAGATGCTGGAGGCCTGCCGCGATCTCACCTGGCGGCGGGGGGCCGATCATTGCTGGCATGTCGAGTGGCGCGACGGGCCGCACGCGGCCGAGGTCGCCGCGCTGCTCGTCGACCGGATCCGCGGGCCTGAGGCCGCGGTCCCCCTCGCCGGACCGACCGGGCCGGCCACGGCTTCGACGGCGTCGCTGGACGTCACCGGCGCGAGCTTCGTGCTGCTGGCCGTCGACCCGGTGGGCATGGACCGCCTGCGCGCTCGCCCGGGCCGGTGGCGGTTGTCCGCGACGCTCGCCGGAGTCACGGCGGACAGGGCCGGGGGAGAGGCGCGACGCGGCGGTTCCCGGCGGTGCTGGGAGGAACTGCTCGGCGGTTGATCGTACGGCTACCGCGCCATGACCCTCGGGGGAGCGGCTTTACCATTCCGGGCGTCCATCGGGCCAGTTATTTGACATCCGTATTACACTGCTAGTGGTTCGTACGCGCCGTCGCGGGCCTACTGGCCGTGCTGCTGGCCACGGACGTGCTCGGTGGCGTGGCCGCGGCCGCCGTCTGCGCGTTCGCCGCCACCGCCTGACTCCGCCTGACTGGGCCGGTGACCGGCGGGCGAAGCCAGGAGAGCGGCCGGCGGGCGACGGGAAGCAGCGTCCCGTCCCGGAAGTCGATAACCTTGGGTCACATCATCTCCACTTCGGCTCTCACGCCGTCTCCGGGAAGACTGAGGAGATATCGCGCGAGACCTCTCACGAGCAAGGAGTAGCCGTGCTGCTGCGTATGTCGACCCTGTTCCTGCGCACGCTGCGTGAGGATCCGGCGGACGCGGAAGTGCCGAGCCACAAGCTGCTCGTCCGCGCCGGATACGTCCGCCGGGTCGCGCCCGGCATCTACTCCTGGCTCCCGCTCGGCAAGATCGTACTGGAGAACGTCGCCCGGGTCGTGCGTGAGGAGATGGATCGGATGGGCGCCCAGGAGGTGCTCTTCCCCGCGCTGCTGCCCCGCGACTACTACGAGACCACCGGCCGCTGGACCGAGTACGGCGACACGCTGTTCCGCCTGAAGGATCGCAAGGGCGCCGACTACCTGCTGGGGCCGACTCACGAGGAGATGTTCACCGACATGGTCAAGGGGGAGTACTCCTCCTACAAGGACTACCCGGTGACCCTCTACCAGGTCCAGACGAAGTATCGCGACGAGGCCCGCCCCCGGGCCGGCATCCTCCGCGGCCGCGAGTTCGTGATGAAGGACTCCTACTCCTTCGATCTGGACGACGACGGGCTGAAGCGTTCCTACGAGATGCACCGGGACGCCTACATCCGGATCTTCGGCCGGCTCGGCATCGACTACCGGATCTGCTTCGCGATGTCCGGCGCGATGGGCGGCTCGGCCTCCGAGGAGTTCCTCGCGCCCTGCCCGACGGGGGAGGACGCGTTCGTGTCCTGCCACGACTGCGGCTACGCCGCCAACGCCGAGGCCGTCGTCACCCCCGCGCCGCCCGCCGTCACCGGGGGGCAACCGCCGCTCCAGATCCTGGACACGCCCGACACGCCGACCATCGAGTCACTGGTCGCCCACGTCAACGAGCACTTCGGTCTCGGGATCACCGCGGCGGACACGCTGAAGAACATCGTGGTGAAGGTCCGTACGCCCGGTTCCGACAAGATCAAGCCGCTGGTCATCGGCGTCCCCGGTGACCGTGAGGTGGACTTCAAGCGCCTGGAGGCTGCGCTGGCGCCCGGGGTCCCGGAGATCTTCGAGGCGGAGGACTTCGCACGCCATCCCGGCCTGGTGCGCGGCTACATCGGGCCGCAGGTGCTCAAGGCACTCGGCATCACCTACCTGGTGGACCCGCGCGTGGTCACCGGCTCCGCCTGGGTGACGGGTGCGAACCTGCCCGGCAAGCACGCCGCCCACGTGGTGTCGGGCCGGGACTTCCAGCCCGACGGCACGATCGAGGCCGCGGAGGTTCGCGCCGGGGACGCCTGCCCCCGCTGCGGTCACCCCCTGTCGATCGACCGCGGTATCGAGATCGGCCACATCTTCCAGCTTGGCCGCAAGTATGCCGACGCCGCCGCACTCGACGCCCTCGGGCCCGATGGCAAGCCGATCCGGATCACGATGGGTTCGTACGGCGTCGGCGTCTCCCGGGCAGTGGCCGTGCTCGCCGAGCAGTGCCACGACGAGTTGGGCCTGGTGTGGCCCCGCGAGGTGGCCCCGGCCGATGTCCACATCGTCGGGACCGGCAAGGAGAACCAGGTCGAGGTCGCCAGCGGGCTTGCCGAGGAACTGGAGTCGCGCGGCCTGCGGGTCGTGGTCGACGACCGTCCCGGAGTCTCGCCCGGCGTCAAGTTCAAGGACGCCGAGCTGCTCGGCATGCCGACCATCCTGATCGTGGGCCGTGGGCTCGGCCAGGGAGTCGTGGAGCTGCGCGACCGGGTGAGCGGGACGAAGGAGGAGATCCCGGTCGACGAGGCCGTCGACCGCATTCTGACCGCCTGCCGCCCCACTCCGCACGCATAACCCCCCAACCCCCCCATCGTGATCTTGCGAATACTCGCAGTAATCCTCGTTGACCTGCCTGGATTCTCTTTGTGATCTTGCAGGTACTCGCTTAGGTGTCTGTCTACCTGCGGCGTCATCATTCGTGATCTTGCAATTGCAAGATCGCGAATGATGACTTGCCAGGTCGGGGGCGCCCTGTGCGAGTTTCTGCAAGATCATAAAAGCGTTTTTGCAGGTAGAAGGCACGTGTGCGAGTATTCGCAAGATCACGGGATGGGGGTGTGGCTAGCCGATCGGCTTCGGCTGCGACGGGGACGATGACGGTGTGGGGCCGGCTGGCGAGGGGCCGGATTCGGCCCGGCCGGGCATTCCGGGGAAGGCACTGATCGACGGCTGCCAGCCGTACGCTCGGGTGGCGCATTCCTGGGCGGCCAGTGCGGCGAGCCGGCGCAGCGACGGGTCGCGATCGGCGGCGAGCTCCAGGTAGGCGGTGATCAGGCGGCCCTCCACCAGTACGGCCAGGCGAACCGCGTCGGCCGAGGTCCGTACCTCGAAGGGCAGGTGATAGGCGGGCCCCGGTTCCGTCGGCGATCCGCCGCGCTGAGTGATCACCGAGCGGAGCCGATCACGCCGTGCTCGATGGGCGTCGAACCCGCCCGTGGCCCGCGCGCGTAGCCCGTCGGCGACCTTCCCGCCGATCACCCCGTAGGCGTACACGGCGGCGTGCTCGGCTGCCAGCGCCCTGGCGAGAGCGTCGCCGCCGGCCGCGGGATCGGCGGCGGCTGGGACGGCGGCGGTCGGCTCCGTGGCAGCCGGTTGCGCGATGGCCAGGTCAGTCACGCAGTCTCCCCAGCGCGACGGCGTGGACGGCCTCGCAGGCCCCGATGCTCGCCAGCAGTTGCGCGAGCGCGGGGGACGCCTTGGCCAGCTGACCGGGTCGCCCGGCCGCCGCCCGGCGTTCGGCGTCGCGGAGTCTGCCGACGGTCACAGACGAGCCCTCCGACGGCGACGGTGAGCCTGAGGGAGAGGGAGACAGGGCGGCGCCTGCGCGGCCTTCGGCGCCAGGTGGCACCATGTCGCGCAGAGCGGCCAGATGGGCGACATGCCGCTGCCGGAACGGTTCTAGCGCGGTGGCCGTCTTGGCCGAGCCGAGAGCGGCCCGCTGATAGAGCGCGACCAGCCGCTCCTTGTCGCGGATCAGCGTGCTCAGCAACACCGCCTCAGGGTCCGGTGGTTTCGGCGCGGGGGGCTCGGGGGAGCGGGACGAGCAGCCGGTGGCGGTGAGCCCGGCAGCCGTCGCGCCCAGCAGGACGCGCCTGGTCACGCGTGCTCCGCCGCTCCGTTCCACGACCAACGTCCTCCCGCCGGCTCCCGTTGAGCCCTTCCCGCCTTCTCCGCCGTCGCGCCGGCGTCCCTCCAGGACTGCGCCGTCAGGGCGAATCTTGTCGGTCGGGGCACTAGCATCGTACGGCGCGCCGCCCAGTAGTCACCGCTTCGTGATGATGGTCGGGCTCGTGTCGGCTCGCCGCTCGGGTATGGCGCCATTTCCGCCCTGCGGTGTCGATAGGCTGTTGGCACATCGGGCGAGGTACACCAGTGAATGGGAGGTCGGCATGGGCAGTGACCCGCGACGCGGCCGTCTGGTGGAGCTGCTCGGCCCGGTGGTCGCCGAGAAGGGGCTCGACCTGGAGGACGTGAAGATCGTCCCGGCGGGCAGACGGCGGCTCGTACGCGTGATCGTGGACCGCGACGGCGGCGTCACGTTGGACGACGTGGCCGAAGTGAGCCAGTCGGTCTCCAGGCGACTGGACGAATCGGACGTTCTGGGCACGGGTCCGTACGTCCTGGAGGTCAGCTCCCCCGGAGTGGACAGGCCGCTGACCGAGCCGCGCCACTGGCGCCGGGCGCGAGGTCGTCTGGTGAAGGCCGAGATGCGGGACGGTACGACCGTGGAAGGGCGTGTGACCGGGACGGGCGAGTCCGGTGTGGAACTGGACGGGACACGCCGCATCGCGTTCGACGAGTTGGTTCGGGGCCGCGTGCAGGTGGAGTTCAACCGGCCGGCCGAGTTCGACGACGCCTTCGGCGGTGACTTCGACGGCGCCCATGATGTCGACGACACTGACGACGAGGGCTAGGGGGGAGCCTTGTGGACATTGACATGAGCGTCCTGCGCAGCCTGGAGCGGGAGAAGGACATCTCCTTCGACCTGGTCGTCAAGGCGATCGAGGACGCGCTGCTGATCGCGTACTTCCGGACCGAGGGCGCCGCGCCGAAGGCGCGCGCCGACCTCGACCGCGTCTCCGGCCACGTGACCATCTGGGCCGCCGAGCTCGACGAGAACGGTGAGGTGGCCAGGGAGTACGACGACACCCCGGGCAACTTCAGCCGGATCGCCGCCACGACGGCCAAGCAGGTGATCCTCCAGCAGCTCCGCGACGCCGAGGACGAGATCAATTTCGGGGAGTTCGCAAGCCGTGAGGGCGAGCTGGTCGCCGGGATCATCCAGCAGGGCAAGGATCCGAGGGTCGTGCTGGTCGACCTCGGCAAGATCGAGGCGATCCTGCCGCACAACGAGCAGGTCCCCGGCGAGGAGTACCTGCACGGCGAGCGCATCCGCTGCTATGTGGTCCAGGTCAAGAAGGGGCCGAAGGGCCCGTCGGTGACTCTGTCGCGTACGCACCCGAACCTGGTGAAGAAGCTCTTCGCGCTGGAGGTGCCCGAGATCGCCGACGGCACCGTGGAGATCGCCGCCATCGCCCGCGAGGCCGGTCACCGCACCAAGATCGCGGTCAGGTCGCGCAGGCCGGGTGTGAACGCCAAGGGCGCCTGTATCGGCCCCATGGGGTCCCGAGTGCGGAACGTCATGACCGAGCTGCACGGCGAGAAGATCGACATCATCGACTGGTCGGAGGAACCGGCGGACTTCGTCGGGAATGCCCTGTCGCCCGCGCGCGTTTCCCGAGTCGAGGTAATCGATCCGGACGGCCGGATGGCCCGGGTGACCGTACCCGATTACCAGTTGTCGCTGGCGATCGGCAAGGAGGGGCAGAACGCTCGTCTCGCCGCGCGGCTGACCGGATGGCGGATCGACATCCGTCCTGACGTCCAGGAGGCACCGGCTGATCCCGCTGATGCGTCGGCACGGTAAGCTGGAATATGGTTGCCGGGCAACCCCGTTAAGAACGTGCGTGGGTTGCCGGGTTCGCACGGTAAAGTCCGAGTTGCTCCGCCTGGTGGTGGTCGAGGGTGTCGTCATCCCGGATCCGGGAGGGCGGCTCCCGGGGCGTGGTGCGTCATTGCATCCGTCCCTGCGCTGTCTGGAGCTCGCCGAGCGCCGTCGGGCGTTCTCTCGTGCGTTTCGCGCACAGGGAGTGTTTGACGTGAGTGTTCTGCGGGCTCACCTGGAGGGGCTTGACGCCGGATAGCACCGGGTGAAGGGTTACCGTTCGGCTCCGGACGTCCGGGGCCGGCATGAAGAAATCGTCAAGTAGGACGCCGAGTTGATGGGCGGAGTCAGATTGCCATGAGCGCCTGATGAGCACGCGGCGATGAGTACGTTCAGTTAGCGACGGTCCGGCGGCACTGCGAGCCTCCCGGACCGAGTTAGGGAGTGCAGTGGCGAAGGTCCGGGTGTACGAGCTCGCCAAGGAGTTCGGAGTCGAGAGCAAGGTCGTCATGGCCAAGCTCACCGAAATGGGCGAGTTCGTGAGGTCGGCGTCCTCCACGATCGAGGCGCCGGTCGTCCGCAAGCTAACAGAGGCGTTCGGCAAGGGTGACGCCTCCAAGGGCGGCGGCAAGCCGTCCTCCCGTTCGGCGCAGCCGAAGCCTGCGCCGAGGCCGGCAGAGAGCCCGGCCGGCGACGGTGCCGCGCAGGCGCCGTCCCCCCTCCAGTCGACAGGTGCGGCCCAGCCCGCGGGAACGGCGGCGAAGCCGATCCCGAAGCCGGGGCCGCGTCCGGCCCCGCGGCCGGTTCCGATGCCTCATCCGACCCCGCCGGTCCCACAGCCCGAGGCCGCGCGTCCTGACGCCGCACGCCCGCGGGCGCCGCGTCCGGACGTCCCGCGTCCCGAGGCGCCCCGTCCCGAGGCGCCGCGTCCCGCGGCGGCTTCCGGCCCTCGCCCGGGTCCCGCCGCGCCCAAGCCCGGCCCCCGGCCTGGCCCGCGGCCGGTGCCGGGTGCGCCAGCCGGTGCCGGCGCGCCGGGAGGCGGCGCCCCGCGCCCCGGTGCGCCCAAGCCCGGCCCCCGCGGCCCGCGGCCCGGTAACAACCCCTTCTCCTCGAACGCCAGCGGCATGGGGCAGCGTCCCGCGCGGCCGGGCGGTCGTGACGGCGGAGAACGGGGAGATCGTTCTGGTGGAGACCGCGGTCCGCGCGAGCCTCGTCGCGACGCAGGCGGCGCCATTCCGCGTCCGCCCGCCGGTCGCTCCGGCGCTCCGGGCGCGGGTGGTCCTCGTCCGGGCCCCGGCGGTCCGCGGCCGGGTCCCGGTATGGGTGGTCCGCGTCCCGGTCCGGGCGCCGGGGGTCCACGTCCGGGTGGCCCGCGTCCCAATCCGATGATGATGCCGCAGGGGCGTCCGGCCGGACCGGGCGGCGGTGGCCGTCCCGGTGGCGGTGGCCGTCCCGCTCCCGGCGGCGGTGGCCGTCCCGGTGGCGGCGGCCGTCCGGGCGGCGGGTTCGGCGGTCCCCGGCCGGGTGCCGGCGCGGGCCGTCCCGGTGGCGCCGGCGGTGGACCGGGTGCCGGTGGCGGTGGGTTCGCCGGCCGCCCCGGCGGCGGTGGCCGTGGCCGCGGCGGTGGCACGGCGGGCGCGTTCGGACGTCCGGGTGGTCGTCCGACCCGTGGTCGCAAGTCGAAGCGTCAGCGGCGTCAAGAGTTCGACAACATGCAGGCGCCGGCGATCGGCGGCGTGCAGGTTCCTCGTGGCGGCGGACAGACGATCCGGCTCCCGCGTGGTGCCTCCCTGTCCGACTTCGCCGACCGGATCGGCGCGAACCCCGCCTCGCTCGTGCAGATCATGCTGCACCTGGGCGAGATGGTGACCGCGACCCAGTCGGTCAACGAGGAGACCCTGCAGCTTCTCGGCGCCGAGTTGGACTACATCGTCCAGGTCGTCAGCCCGGAGGAGGAGGACCGGGAGCTGCTCGAGTCCTTCAAGATCGAGTTCGGTGAGAACGAGGGCGACGAGGCCGATCTCGCGCCGCGCCCGCCGGTCGTGACCGTCATGGGCCACGTCGACCACGGTAAGACCAAGACACTCGACGCGATCCGGCACACCAACGTCGCCTCCCGCGAGGCCGGCGGCATCACCCAGCACATCGGCGCCTACCAGGTGTCGACCACGCACGAGGGCGAGCGGCGGAAGATCACCTTCATCGACACCCCGGGCCACGAGGCGTTCACCGCCATGCGTGCCCGCGGTGCGAAGGCCACCGACATCGCGGTGCTGGTGGTCGCGGCCGACGACGGTGTGAAGCCGCAGACGATCGAGGCGCTCAACCACGCCCAGGCGGCCGACGTCCCGGTCGTGGTCGCGGTCAACAAGATCGACAAGGAGGGCGCGGACCCCACCAAGGTCCGGGCGCAGCTCACTGAGTACGGCCTGGTGGCCGAGGAGTACGGCGGTTCCACGCTGTTCGTGGACATCTCCGCCAAGCAGGGCGTAGGCATCGACAGCCTGCTCGAGGCCATCCTGCTGACCGCGGACGCCGAGCTCGACCTGCGGGCCAACCCGGACATGGACGCCCAGGGTCTGGCCATCGAGGCGCACCTGGACAAGGGCCGCGGCCCCGTGGCCACCGTGCTCGTGCAGCGCGGCACACTCCGGGTCGGCGACTCGATCGTGTGCGGCGAGGCCTTCGGCCGCGTCCGCGCGATGCTGGACGACAACGGCGAGCCGGTCGAGGAGGCCGACCCGTCGCGTCCGGTCCTGGTGCTCGGTCTGACCGCGGTACCGCGGGCGGGCGACAACTTCATCGTCGTCTCCGACGACCGGATGGCCCGTCAGATCGCCCAGCAGCGGGCGGCACGTCAGCGCATCGCCGACATGGCGAAGTCCGGTCGCCGTCGCACCCTCGAGGAACTGTTCAAGGACCTCGAGAAGGGCCAGGTCAACGAGCTCAAGCTCATCATCAAGGGTGACGTCTCCGGTTCGGTGGAGGCCCTTGAGGACGCGCTGCTCAAGATCGACGTCGGCGAGGAGGTCAGCCTCCGCGTGCTGCACCGCGCCGTCGGTGCCATCACGGAGTACGACGTCAACCTGGCGATGGCCGACGACAACGCGGTCATCATCGGCTTCAACGTGCGTCCCGAGGTGCGGGCGCGCGACCTGGCCGAGCGCGAGGGCGTCGACATCCGGTACTACTCGGTCATCTACCAGGCGATCGAGGAGATCGAGGCGGCCCTCAAGGGCATGCTGAAGCCGGAGTTCGAGGAGGTCCGTACGGGCACCGCCGAGATCCGCGAGATCTTCAAGGTTCCGAAGATCGGCAACGTCGCCGGTTCGATGGTGCGCACGGGCACGATCACCCGCAACAGCAAGGCCCGGCTCATCCGCGACGGCGTCGTCGTGGCCGACAACCTCACCGTCTCGTCGCTGCGTCGGTTCAAGGACGACGCGACCGAGGTCCGCGAGGGCTTCGAGTGCGGTATCGGCGTCGGCTACAACGACCTCAAGCTCGAGGACGTCATCGAGACGTTCGAGATGCGGGAGAAGCCGCGCGTCTGACGTCCGTGCCGCCGCCCCCCGTTCTTTCAGGGGGGCGGCGGCCGAACGTCGTCTCCGCGGTTGAGACATCCATGTACATTGGGGCACTTACTCTGGACATCCTGCTCGGCGATGTGCGTTCGCTGAAGCAGAAGCGCTCCGTGGTCCGTCCGCTGATCGCCGAGTTGCAGCGGAGGTTCCCGAGCATCGCGGTGGCCGAGACCGGTCACCTGGATCTGCACCGCCGCGCGGAGATCGGCATCGCGGTGGTTTCGGCCTCGGCCGCCAACTGCGACGAGGTGCTCGGCTCGTGTGAGCGTGTGGTCGCATTCCACCCCGAGATCGAACTGCTGTCCGTACGACAGCGGCTCTTCAACGACCACGAGGAATAAGGCGGCCGGGTCGGCGCGTCAGCCGTACGAGTGAATGAGGGAGCGTGAGCATGGACGTAGCGCGCGCCAGAAAACTGGCCGACCGCATCCAGCAGGTCGTCGCCGAGATGCTTGAGCGGCGGATCAAGGATCCGCGGCTCGGGTTCGTCACGGTGACCGACGCGAGGATCACCGCCGACCTGGGCGACGCGACGGTCTACTACACGGTCTTCGGCTCGGAGGCCGAGCGGGCCGCGACCGCCACCGCGCTGGAGAGCGCCAAGGGGATCATCAGGTCGGAGGTGGGACGCCAGACCGGGCTGCGGCACACCCCCACGCTCACGTTCGTCCACGACCCGCTGCCCGACAGCGCACGCCACATGGACGACCTGTTCGCGGCGGCGCGGGCCAGAGACGCGGAGATCGCCAGGCAGGCCGAGGGCGCCCAGTTCGCCGGGGACGCCGACCCCTACCGGTTCGAGGAGGATCAGGCCGGGGACGCCGTCGCTGTCGACGTCGACGTGGACAGCGAGGACGAACACCGGCACCGGGCGAGGTGACGACGATCGACGCCGCTGTCGGGGAGACGAGCTGGGAACGGGTGATCGAACTGGTCCGCGGTGCGGACAGTGTCGCGCTCGCATGTCATGTCTCCCCCGATGGAGACGCCCTCGGCTCGATGCTCGGCTTCGGTCTCGCGCTGGCCCGCACCGGGAAGAGGGTCGTCGCGTCGTTCGGTGACCGCTGCTTCGCCGTACCCCGCCTGCTGCGGTTCCTGCCCGGCCAGGAGTTGCTGGTCGAGCCCGCCGCCTACCCGGCGGAACCGGATCTGATGATCACATTCGACGCCTCCACGGTGGAGCGGCTCGGCCTGCTCGCCCCGATCGCGGGCCGTGCGGGGGAGCTCGTCGTAATCGACCATCACGTGTCCAACACCCGGTTCGGGTCGCTGCATCTGATCGACGCCTCGGCCGCTGCCACGGCCGTCCTGACCGAGGAGCTCATCCACCGGCTGGCCCTGCCGGTGGGCAGGGACGTCGCGACCTGCCTGTACACGGGGCTGGTGACCGACACGGGCTCCTTCCGCTATTCGGCGACCACCGCGGCGGTCCACGCGATGGCGGGGCGGCTGATCACCGCCGGACTGAGACCTGACGAGATCGCCAGAGAACTGTACGACCGCTCGCCGTTCGCCTACCTGCGAGTGCTGGGCGCCGCGCTCGGCAGGGTCATGCTGGAGCGGTCGGCCGCGGCGGGTCACGGTCTGGTGTGGACCTACGTCACCCGCGCCGACCGTGTGCTGGGCGGCCTGCCGTACGACGAGGTGGAGAGCGTGATCGACGTGGTCCGCCGGGTCGACGAGGCGGACGTCGCGGTAGTGCTCAAGGAGGACGACGAGGGGGTCTGGAACGTCTCGACCCGCTCCAAGGGTGCGGTCGACGTCGGCCGGGTCTGCGCCGAGTTGGGCGGCGGCGGCCACAGCCGCGCGGCCGGCTTCTCCTCCAGGCTCCCCCCGGAGGACACGATCGCCTCCCTGCGCCCGCGTCTCACTCCCTTCCCGGCTGATCTCCCAGAACCCCGCAATTCCTGATCTCGCATTGGACCTATCCATGAGTACGGCAAGGCCTCGCAGAACTCCGCCGCCGAGCGGGTTGATCGTCGTGGACAAGCCTGCTGGCTGGACCTCCCACGATGTCGTCGGCAAGATGCGCGGCATCGCCGGGACCCGCAAGGTCGGCCACGCCGGCACGCTCGACCCGATGGCCACCGGCGTGCTCGTCGTCGGCGTCGAGAAGGCCACCCGTCTCCTCGGGCACCTCGCGCTGACCGAGAAGGTATACGAGGCCACGATCCGGCTCGGCGTGGTCACCAACACCGACGATGCCGAGGGGGAGATCACCGCGGTCACCCCCGCCGGGCACGTCACCGAGGCGGACGTGCGCACCGGCGTCGCCGCGCTCACCGGTGAGATCATGCAGGTCCCCCCGCAGGTGAGCGCCATCAAGGTCAACGGTGAGCGGGCCTACAAGCGGGCCCGGGCCGGCGAGGAGGTCGAGATCGCCGCGCGGCCGGTCACCGTCCGCGCGTTCGAGGTGACCGCGATCCGCCGGGCCACCGGGGCCACCGGGGCCATCGGGGACGCCGTGGACGTCGACGCCACCGTTACCTGCTCAAGTGGGACCTACATCCGGGCACTGGCGCGAGACCTCGGGGCCGCCCTCGGTGTCGGCGGCCACCTCACCCGCCTCCGGCGCACCCGGGTCGGACCGTACGGCCTGGCGTCTGCCCGGACGATCGAAGATCTCGCCAAGGAATGCGTGATCATGCCGATCGCGGACGCGGTGACCGCGGCCTTCCCCCGCAGGGACGTCACCGCGCAGGATGCCCGGCTGGTGGCGCACGGCGGCCGGCTGCCCGCGGCCGGGCTGGGACCCGGCCCGGTCGGAGTCTTCGGCCCGGAAGGGGCGCTGCTGGCCCTCGTCGAGGAACGCGGCGGTACGGCCAGGCCCCTGGTGGTTTTCGCGCCCTGACATCAATGCATCCTCGGCCGCATGGCAGTCTTGTCTACTGCCGGTTTGCCGAGCCGTATCAGGAACCGAGCCGTATCAGGAATCGAGGTCGAAGTGCAGAGCTGGCACGGACTGGATGGCGTCCCCGAGAACTGGGGCAGGTCCGTCGTCACGATCGGCGTGTTCGACGGTGTACATCTCGGGCATCAGCGGATGGTGGCGCAGACGGTGGGCATGGCCCGTGATCTCGGCCTGCCATCGGTTGTCGTCACCTTCGACCCGCATCCGGATGAGGTCGTCCGGCCGGGCACCCACCCGCTGCGGCTCACCACCCTGCACAGGCAGGCCGAACTGCTCGCGTCGCTGGGCGTCGACGCGGTGTGCGTGCTGCCGTTCACGCTCGAGTTCTCGCGGATGTCACCCGACGAGTTCGTGCAGACGGCGCTGGTGGACCGGCTGCACGCGGCGGGGGTCGTGGTGGGGGAGAACTTCCGCTTCGGGCACAAGGCCTCCGGGGATCTGGACACGCTGCGGACGCTGGGGGAGAAGTACGACTTCGTGGCGGTGGGTGTGCCGCTGGTCAGCGACGGCGTCACCATCTCCTCCACGTTCATCCGTGAGCGGCTGACCGTCGGGGATGTCGTCGGCGCGGCCGCCGCGCTGGGGCGCCCGCATCGAGTCGAGGGCGTGGTCGTCCGGGGCCATCAGCGGGGTCGGGCGCTGGGATTCCCGACGGCGAACATCGAGTCGCCGCCGTTCGCCGCGATCCCGGCGGAGGGCGTCTACGCAGGGTGGATGCAATGTGTCCAGGCGCCCTCGCCGTACGAGGGGCAGCGCTGGCCGGCCGCCATCTCCATCGGGACGAACCCGACCTTCGACGGAGTGGAGCGCACGGTCGAGGCGTACGCGCTGGATCGGGATGACCTCGACCTCTACGGCGTGCATGTCGCGGTCGACTTCGCCGAGCGGCTCAGGGACACGTTGCGGTTCGATTCGATCGAGGCGCTGATCGAGCAGATGCACCAGGATGTCGCACGCGCCCGTGAGGTCACGGCCTGACCGGCCTCCCCAATGGCGGGCCGCCCGCAGGCCATCTCGGAGTTGCGCGCGAGGCTGCGACTCGGTGGTAACCTTGCAAGTCAGCCATGTTCAGGTGGCGTCATGTCCGGCGGATGTGGCGGGCCACCGGGCCGGCCTCACGGCGACTGTAGGCACGCGCGGTCGTTCGCGGGTTGGGGAGTCGGAGACGACCTGAGCAATGTTGTGCGTGCCTCCCATCAGAAGGAGAAGAAGTGTCGCTTGACGCGGCCACCACCAAGGCCATCATCGGTGAGTACGCCACCGGCGAAGGAGACACCGGGTCGCCGGAGGTCCAGATCGCGCTGTTGAGCAAGCGCATCAGCGACCTGACGGAGCACCTGAAGGTCCACAAGCACGACCACCACAGCCGCCGGGGTCTGCTCCTGCTGGTCGGCCGCCGCCGCCGGTTGCTGAAGTACCTGCAGGCGAAGGACATCACTCGCTACCGGTCCCTCATCGAGCGTCTGGGTCTGCGCCGATAATGTGGAAAGGAGCGGCGATCCTTCGCCGCTCCTTTCTCATGGCGGGCCACAATGGGTCCGGAGGACGTCCGTCCCGCGCGAGAGGCCGGATTGAACGCCGCGCGCGGCGGAACAAATGGAACAACTGAACAGCCGAGGGGGCGGTGGGCCAATCGGGCCTGCCCCACCCGACAGACAAGCCCCGCGTCCGAACGCAAGCCGCACGCACGATCCCGCGGCGTGAGAGGGCCGGTCCTCGGTAGTGGCCTCCGGTCGGTACGGCACAGCCGTACGAGAGGAACCGGGCGCTTCGATCGAAGACCGGCGCTGCACCTGAACGGGGAGCCTGGCGGAAGGACGCGGGAGACCGACCGAACAAGGAGGTCCCCCGTGGAGGGTGTCCACAACACGGAAGCCGTTATCGACAACGGCTCATTCGGCATGCGTACGATCCGGTTCGAGACCGGGCGCCTCGCCCGGCAGGCGGCCGGCAGCGCGGTCGCCTACCTGGACAACGAGACCATGGTCCTGTCCGCCACCACCGCGTCCAAGCATCCGAAGGAGAGCCTGGACTTCTTCCCGCTCACCGTCGACGTCGAGGAGCGGATGTACGCGGCGGGCCGGATTCCCGGCTCGTTCTTCCGGCGTGAGGGCCGGCCGTCGGAGGACGCGATCCTCACCTGCCGTCTGATCGACCGGCCGCTGCGCCCGTCCTTCGTCAAGGGTCTGCGCAACGAGATCCAGATCGTGGCGACGGTGATGGCGCTGCACCCGGATCACCTGTACGACGTTGTCGCGATCAACGCGGCGAGCATGTCGACCCAGCTCGCTGGGCTGCCGTTCTCCGGTCCGATCGGCGGCGTCCGCGTCGCGCTGATCCAGGGGCAGTGGGTGGCGTTCCCGACCCACGACGAACTGGGTGGCGCGACGTTCGACATGGTGGTCGCCGGGCGCGTGCTGCCGGACGGCGATGTCGCGATCATGATGGTCGAGGCGGAGTCCACCCGGGACACGCTCAAGCTGGTCGCCGATGGCGCCGTCGCGCCCACCGAAGAGATTGTGGCCCAGGGGCTGGAGGCTTCCAAGCCGTTCATCAAGGTTCTCTGCGAGGCGCAGTCCAAGCTGGCCGAGGTCGCCGGCAAGGAGACCGCCGAGTACCCGATCTACCTGGACCACCAGGAGGACGCACTCGAGGCCGTCACCGCCGCGGTGCGCAGTGAGCTCTCTTCGGCGCTGACCATCGCGGGCAAGCAGGAGCGGGAGTTCGAGATCGAGCGGGTCAAGGCCCTCGCCGCCGAGAAGCTGCTGGCCGACTTCGAAGGGCGCGAGAAGGAACTGGCCGCGGCCTTCCGCTCGCTGACCAAGAGCCTCATGCGTGAGCGGGTGCTCAAGGAGGGGGTGCGGATCGACGGCCGCGGTCCCAAGGACATCCGGCTGCTCAGCGCCGAGGTCCACGTGGTGCCGCGGGTGCACGGCTCGGCCCTGTTCGAGCGTGGCGAGACCCAGATCCTCGGTGTCACCACGCTGAACATGCTGCGCATGGAGCAGATGATCGACACGCTCAATCCCGAGCGGACCAAGCGCTACATGCACAACTACAACTTCCCGCCGTACTCGACCGGTGAGACCGGCCGGGTCGGCTCGCCGAAGCGGCGTGAGATCGGCCACGGTGCGCTGGCCGAGCGCGCACTGCTGCCCGTGCTGCCGTCGCGCGAGGAGTTCCCGTACGCCATCCGGCAGGTGTCGGAGGCGCTCGGGTCCAACGGTTCGACGTCGATGGGCTCGGTCTGCGCCTCCACCATGTCCCTGCTCGACGCCGGTGTGCCGCTCAAGGAGATGGTCGCCGGCATCGCGATGGGCCTCATCGGCGAGGGCGACCAGTATGTCACGCTCACCGACATCCTCGGTGCCGAGGACGCCATGGGCGACATGGACTTCAAGGTCGCGGGCACCAAGGACCTGATCACCGCGCTGCAGCTCGACACCAAGCTCGACGGCATCCCGGCGCACGTGCTCGGCGCCGCGCTGAAGCAGGCGAGGGGCGCCCGCCTGGCGATCCTGGACGTGATGCAGGAGGCCATCGACGCTCCGGCGGAGATGAACCCGACCGCGCCGCGCATCATCACGATCAAGGTGCCGGTCGACAAGATCGGCGAGGTCATCGGCCCGAAGGGCAAGATGATCAACCAGATCCAGGACGACACCGGCGCCGAGATCACGATCGAGGACGACGGCACGATCTACATCGGCGCCACCGACGGCCCGTCTGCCGAGGCCGCGCGGTCGCTGATCAACGGCATCGCCAACCCGCACATGCCGGAGGTCGGCGAGCGCTATCTGGGCACGGTCGTGAAGATCGCCGCCTTCGGCGCGTTCGTGTCGCTGCTGCCCGGCAAGGACGGCCTGCTGCACGTCTCCCAGATCCGCAAGCTGCACGGCGGCAAGCGGATCGAGAACGTCGAGGACGTCATGAACGTCGGTGAGAAGGTTCAGGTGGAGATCGCTGAGATCGACTCCCGCGGCAAGCTCTCCCTGGTCCCGGTCGAGGTGGTCGAGAAGGAGGCCGCGGAGAAGGGCGCCGCCGAGAACGACGGAGAGGCCGCCGTGGCCACCGGGGAGGACGTCGCGCCCGAGGAGGAGCAGCGGACGCCGCGCCGCCGCAGCCGCACCCGAGCCGGACGGGACGACCGCAACTCGTGACGACCACAACTCTGTATCCCGGTAAGGACGGCGTGGGGGTCATCCGCCGCACCGTCCTTCCCGGTGGGCTCCGGGTGGTGACCGAGACCATACCGACCGTCCGCAGTGTCGCGGTCGGCATGTGGGTCGGCATCGGGTCACGGGACGAGGCACCCGAGCACATGGGCGCCACGCACTTTCTCGAGCACCTGCTGTTCAAGGGCACCCCCACGCGGGATGCCATGGAGATCTCCGCGTCCATCGAGGGCATCGGCGGTGAGATCAACGCCTTCACGGCCAAGGAGTACACCTGCTACTACGCCCGGGTGCTCGACGAGGATCTCCCACTAGCGATCGACGTGCTCGCCGACGTGGTCACCTCCTCCCTGATCACCGCCGAGGACGTGGAGTCCGAACGCGGCGTGATCCTGGAGGAGATCGCCATGCACGACGACGACCCGTCCGACGTGGTGCACGAGCAGTTCTCCGCCGAACTGTACGGCGACACGCCGATCGGTCGGCCGATCCTCGGCAACGAGGAATCGATCAACGCACTCACCCGTGACCGCATCCGCGAGTACTACCAGCGTTACTACCTGCCGCCCCGGACTGTGGTGTCGATCGCCGGCAACATGGACCACGAGCGGGTGGTCGAGCTGGTGGCGGCCGCTTATGAGCGTGCGGGCGCGCTGGACGGCGGAGCGCTGCCGTCGCCGCCGCGCATCGGGGGTCCCGGGGTGGAGCCACGTTCGGGCATCCGCGTGGTCGACCGTCCGACGGAGCAGGCCAATCTGGTGCTCGGCACCACGGGCGTCTCGCGTACCGACGATCGCAGGTTCGCCCTGGGCGTGCTCAACGCGGCCCTGGGCGGTGGGATGTCCTCGCGGCTGTTCCAGGAGATCAGGGAGAAGCGCGGCCTCGCCTACAGCGCGTACAGCTTCACATCGCAGTACGCCGACACCGGGCAGTTCGGCATCTATGTGGGCTGCCTACCGTCCAAGATCGAGGATGTGTTGAAGATCTGCCGGGACGAGGTGGCGAGGGTCGTGACCGAGGGCATCTCCGCAGAGGAGATCATCCGTGGTAAGGGCCAGATGCGCGGTGGGCTCGTGCTCGGGCTGGAGGACACCGGCTCACGCATGTCCCGTATCGGCAAGAGCGAACTGGTGTACGAGGAGCTCATGTCGGTGGACGAGGTGCTCGCCCGGATCGAGGCCGTGACCGCGGAGGACATCGCCGGCATCGCCGGTGACGTGCTCAACCGGCCGCTCACCCTCACCGTTATCGGACCGTACGCGGACAAGGACTTCGGTTTCGCGATCGCTTGAGCAGCGGATACCACGGAGGCCGCGCGGGTTCACGTCGTGACCCGCGCGGCCGTTTCGTCTCCTGCGCATTCCTCCCGCCGCTCTCACTCGGTCCGTCCGTGCCCTGGCGCCGTCCCACCTGTCCGGGGCTATAGCCTTGGGCGCGTGATAAAGGTCGGTGTTCTGGGCGCCCGCGGGCGTGTTGGCGTGGAAGTCTGCAAGGCCGTGCATTCGGCCGATGATCTGGAGCTCGTGGCGGCCGTCGACAAGGACGACCCGTTGGAGTCGCTGGCGAAGGCCGAGGTGGTGGTGGACTTCACCCACCCCGACGTCGTGATGGGGAACATGCGGTGGTGCATCGACCACGGCATCCATACGGTGGTGGGCACGACCGGCTTCGACGCGCGGCGGCTGGACCAGGTGCGCGGCTGGCTCGCCGCCAACCCCGGGACCAACTCGCTGATCGCCCCCAACTTCGGCATCGCGGCGGTGCTGATGATGCACTTCGCCCGCCAGGCGGCGAAGTACTTCGAATCGGTCGAGATCGTCGAGCTTCACCACCCCAACAAGGCCGATGCCCCCTCGGGTACGGCTCGCCGCACGGCTGAACTGGTGGCCGAGGCCCGCCGGGAGGCAGGACTCGGCTCCTGTCCCGATGCCACCACCTCCCAGCTCGACGGGGCCCGCGGAGCCACGGTGGACGGTGTGCACGTGCACGCCGTACGGCTCGCTGGGCTGATCGCGCACCAGGAGGTCATCCTTGGCGGCGAGGGGGAGATCCTCACCATCCGCCACGACACGATGAACCGCGCGTCCTTCACACCCGGCGTCCTGCTCGGCGTACGCCGAGTCGGCGGACTCGACGGTCTCATCGTGGGGCTGGAGCGCCTTCTCGACCTGTAGGCCTGTGCAGGGGCCCGCGGAGCGTGATGAACGGGCCGCCACTCTAGGAAGGGTGGTACCGCCAAACCTCGGTGACGCCGGTCCCGACTGGGCGAGCGCGGAGGATCGACCCTGGTCAATTCCATCGCGATCCGGTCGTCTTCGGCGATTCTGGCCGGGTATTCGCAGTTCAGGCCGCCGATGGCGGTTCCGGGAGGGCTGGTTGGCCTGCCAGGTTCATAAACGTTGTCCATCGGGTTGAAGTCCATCCACAGAACCTTTTTCTGCGGTCCGAGGCCATCCGGGCATGCGGCATGGTTGTCGCGGGCCGCCACCCGGCGGCTCGCGAAACGACAACCCCCTGGAGAAAGGCATGGTTACCATGGCCGACATGGACTTCGAGGACCGCATCACCGGGCTCGAGATCGACGTGCAGTCGATCAAGATTCTGGTCGGCGCCGTCGACAACAAGGTCGAGCGTCTACGACTGGACCTGCAGCACGCTCAGGGCGCCAATGTGCGCATGATCCAGGCGCTGCGCGACGACGTGGTGGACTTCCGTGCGAGCGTGGACGCTCGGTTCGACAAGGTGGACTCCCGATTCGGTGAGGTGGATGCCCAGTTCGCCGCGGTGAACGCCCGGTTCGATGGCGTCGACCGCCGCTTCGACAAGATGGACGCGCGCTTCGACAAGATGGACGCGCGCTTCGACGAGGTGATGGTGCTCCTCAAGCAACTGGCCTCTGGTCCCGTCGGGACGGCGAGGGGCTGACGAGCGTCCACGGTACGGCTGCCGCAGGGGGAGGGGCGGCAGCCGTACCGGTGGGTGTCAGAGAGCCAGGCCAAGCGTGAAGAGGGCGCCGAAGGCGAGCTGCAGGCGCCCGGTCTGCTGGAGCGTCGCGATGAGGGACGGTCCGGTCGCCCCTGATCGGACCGTCCGTACCGGCGCGACAACGAGGGGGAGCGCGACCAGGGTGAGTGCGACGAAGGGCCGTACCGGCACCAGGGCGAGCGCGATCACGAACGGAAGGATCAGGCCCGCCGTGTAGAGCGCTCGCGTGCGGGTGTCGCCCAGCACAACGGCGAGGGTCCGCTTGCCCGATGTCCCGTCGGTTGCGATATCCCGGAGGTTGTTCACCACGAGGAGCGCGCAGGCCAGGAGGCCGACCGGAACGGAGGCGGCCAGTGACAGCCAGCCGAGGCGCTCGACCTGGACGTACGTCGTCCCGGCCACCGCCACGAGGCCGAAGAACACGAAGACTGAGATCTCGCCGAGGGCACGGTAGCCGTACGGGCGGGAGCCGCCGGTGTAGAACCAGGCGGCCAGGATCGCGGCCAGTCCGACGAGCAGCAGCCACCACGCCCCGGTCGCCATCACGAGTGTGAGGCCGGCGACGGCGGCCGCGAGGAAGCACAGGAGGGCGGCGGCCAGCACGGAACTGGGGCCGGCCGCGCCGGAGCCCACGAGGCGCACCGGGCCCACCCGATCAGTGTCGGTGCCGCGTATGCCGTCGCTGTAGTCGTTGGCGTAGTTCACCCCGACCTGCAGGGCCAGTGCGACGAGCAACGCCACCAGGGCGCGCCACCAGATCGCGCCGTCTTCGGCGATCGCGGTACCGGTGCCGACGGCGACCGGGACGACGGCGGCGGGCAGGGTTCGGGGGCGTGCGCCCGCCAACCACTGAGCTGGGGTGGCCACTTCATCTCCCTTTTCTTACTTGAAAGCCACGTGATGAGGGCCACGCGAGTATGGCCATCCCTTCGGTGCACATCGACAGTAGGGTCCGGGCACGCGGAGCAGGCGATGGTCAGGGGAAGCGATACGGCACGGCCGAGCGAAGAACCCAGGCGGACGTGGAAACAGCACGGGTGATGTGTCAGCGGATGTCGGTGCCGAGGCGGATCATCCGAATGGAGCGGCCCATGTCCAGCACCCGCTCGGCCTCGTCCTCGCCCCATCCCGCCGACTCCAGGAAGCCGAGCATCGGGTGGTTGTCGGCGAACACCCACGTCACGACCGTGTCATAGCCGTCCTCACGGAGGAAGTCGACGGTCGCGTTGAGCAGCCGACTGCCGTGGCCACGCCGGATGTGGTTGGGGTCGATGAGCAGCGTCAGCAGTTCCGCGGTCGTGCCCGGACGCAGATCCGGGTCCTCGGCCGGTCCGTGCGAGGCCAGGCCGACGACCCGATCGGACGCCCGCTGCGCCGCGGTGGCCAGGACTCCACCAGGTCCGAGGGCGGTGAAGGCGTCCGTGTCCGGCACCACGCGCTCGACCGCGACCAGCACCCGGTGTCGTGGGGTGGGTGGCGACAGGATCGCCTCGTCCCACTGGCGACGCCACATCTTCTCCGCCGCCGGCCCGGTCATCTGCTCAAGCGGGCCGGGAGGCAGGAAGTCGCGGTAGGCGCACTTCCACGCCCGGATCTGGGTGCTCGTCACCGCGTCGACGTCTTCGAGACGGGCAGGTCGTACACCCATTGATCCGGCTCCTTTCTGTACCTGTAACACCGTACTGGTCAGGACGGCCTGGGCGAACCTTCCGCCCGGCGTCGTGCCCGATATGCCCTCGTTTTGGTGCGGTTTCCGCAAAACCGCATCGAGCACCAGGAACGCGACCGGTTCTTGGACGAGTCGATGAACGCCCACTGGCAGCTGCTTTCCGCGCACACCTTGAGCCGTCGCCAGCTCCCTTCGGCGTGGGCCGCCGGGATCAACGCCGCGATCCGCGCGAGTCCGCCCGCCACCCCGGAGCACGTCGGCTCCAGCGCGGGTGTTCCCCCGGCCAGTGCGATCCGTACCGGAAGCGCCGTCAGCGTCGTCTCCAGGTCCTCCGGCAGGTCGTACGGCCCGGCGACGTGGTTGTTGTGTCGCAGTGCGCGCCGCAGCCCTTCCCGTAGCCGGGTGGCCATGAGCATGTCCTCGTCGGCGGCGCGGTCTCCGTCTGCGATCAACTCTCGTTCGCGCAGCCACACCGACAGCTCGGCAGGGGACGCCAGATCGTCGGCGTCATCCTCCACGTCGTAGGTGTTCACGAAGTCGCGGAGCAACTCCGCCGGGCCAGTCATGGTCGATCACCCCTGGTGACCACTGTACGGCAGTCGGCGGGGTCGAATAATCAGCGCCTTCACTCGCCGGAGCCGGCGTTCGGCCCCGTCCGCAGGGCGGGTGCGAGGCGGCGGATACCCGTGTCGAGCTCGGCGAGACTCGCGGCGGCGGTGTGCGTCAGCCGCAGCCGGGGGCCGGGCGGTTCGGCCGGATGGTAGATGCGGCCCGGGCTGACCAGGATCCCGTTGAGCTGCGCGGCCTCGACCACCGCCGCCTCATCCGCACCGGCAGGCAGCCGCACCCAGACGTGCAGACCACCGTGGGGGACGAGATGGACGGTCGCCTCGGGAGCGTGCCGGGCCAGGCCGGTGAGGAGTGCCGCCTGACGCGTCGTGATCTCCTGTCGGATCATGCTGACATGGCGCCGCCAGGCGGGAGAGCCGACCAACTCCAGTGCCGTCTCCTGTAGCGGCCGCGAGACGAAGAACGACTCCACCACCTGGCCGGCGCGCAATCGCCGCGCCGCCGGACCACGCGCGATCAGTCCCGCCACCCGCAGGCTGGGTGAGGAGATCTTGCTCAGTGACAGGATGTGGACGACCGTGCCATGGGCGTCCAATGCCACCATCGGAGGCGGGATCGGGCCTGCGGCCAGATATCTGGCGTAATCGTCCTCGATCACGAACGCGCCCGCTGCCCGCGCGACGGCCAGCACCTGCTCGCGGCGCTCCAGGCTCAGCGTCGCCCCCGTCGGGTTGTGCAGGGTCGGCTGGCAGTAGAAGACGCGGCTTCCGGTGACGGCGAAGGCCTCCGCCAGCAGGTCTGGCCGCACCCCGTCCTGGTCGATCGGCACGGCTGTCGCCCGCAGGCCCGCCGCCTTGGCCGCCGCGAGCGCTCCTGGATAGGTGGGGGTCTCCACCAGCACCGGCGCGCCGGGGGCCGCGAGCGCGCGGAACGCGTGTGCCAGCGCGGATTGGCCGCCGCTGACCACGAGCACGTCGTCGCCCGTCACCGCGCCGCCCGCCTCACCGGCGAACCACCTGCGCAGACTGGCCAGGCCGTTCAGCGGCGGCACATCCCAGGCGTCGGCGCGCCGTACGGCTCGCGCCGCGGCGGCGGTGATCGCGCGCACCGGTCGCAGTTCCGGGTGGAGGTAGCCGCCGGTCAGTGGGATGACTCCGTCGGAGGGATGGGCGAGCAGGGTCGCGACGGCGGCATCGTCCACGACGCGATCCCCGAGGGCGAGCGTCTGCCAGGAGTGATCGGGCGCGTCCGCCGTGGGCCGGCGGACGGGGGCGACGAACACGCCGCTGCCGGGCCGGCTCACCACCCGGCCTTCGGCGGCGAGCCACGCGATCGCCCGGGACACGGTGATCGGGCTGACGCCGTACCGGCGCATCAGCGCCCTGCTCGACGGCAAGCGGTCGCCGGGGCGGGACCGGTCCGCCTCGTCCCGGAGTATGGCGGCGAGCCGGACGATACTGCTATCGTCATTCATGAGAAATAACAGTAGCGCTATCCCTTCTGACCCGATAGCGCAGCAGTCCGGCGGGACCTCACGGAGACCGGAGCGAACGGACCGCAAGGCGGCGTGGCGGGGCAGTCTTCTCGCCGCGGCCGGAGTGGTCTCGTTCTCCGGATCGTTTCCGGCGACGATCTTCGCGATGCGCGGGTTCGACCCCTATCTGGTCGCGATCGGACGGGCCGCCGTGGCGGCGGTCCCCGCACTCATCTGTCTCAAGGCCGCAGGCCTGCCGCTGCTGCCGCCCCGGGAGCGGCTGGGGCCGTACGTGCTGATCGTGCTCGGCGTGGTGCTCGGGTTCCCGCTGTTCAGCGGGTTGGCCTTGGACGGCGGCGCGAGCGCGGCCCACGCCGCCGTCGTCACCGGACTGCTTCCCGCCGCGACCGCCGCCTGTGCCGTACTGCGGGCGGGGGAGCGGCCTCGGCCGCTCTTCTGGACAGCGTGCGCGGCTGGGGCGCTGTCCGTCACCGTGTTTACGCTCACCCGGGGCGGCGGGCACTTCGCGATGGCGGACCTGCTGCTGGTGCTCGCGCTGCTGTCGGCGGCCGTCGGCTACACGGAGGGCGGGCGGCTGGCTCGGGAGACACCGGGCTGGCAGGTCATCTCGTACGCCCTGGTCCTGGCGGCGCCGATCACGGTACCGGTGACGGCCGTGCTGGCGGTGTCCACTCATCCAGAGCCGACCGGGGTCTCGCTCGCCGGGTTCGCCTACGTCGGTCTGGTGTCCATGTTCTTGGGGTTCATCCCGTGGTATGCCGGGCTGGCGATGGGGGGAATCGCCCGTGCCGGGCAACTCCAACTCGCGCAGCCGCTGCTCACGCTCGTGTGGGCCTGGTGGCTGCTGGGCGAGCGGTTCGGCGTGGCCACCGTCGCGGCAGCCCTCGCCGTGCTCGTGTGCGTGGCCACGACCCAAGCCGGCCGTAGGTCTTGAATGCCGTGACGGTACGACGCGGTGTCGGTGTGGTCCCGCATGCTCGTCCACCGAGCCCTCGCTCTGATCAACTGATGGGCTTGTCAGGTGACTCCCGGCGCGGTGGGAAACGCGATGCCGTAAGAAGGCGCGGTGCCGTGCGAACGCCGTCGATTTTCGAGAGTCACCTTGATGGAACGAGCGAAGGTCCGTGCGCTCTCCGCCGCAGAGCCTTAGTTCGTGACGCCCTCTGCCTTGGCCATCAACCAGGCGACCTTGCTGGAGAACTCCTCACGCCAGGCCTTCTGGGCCTGGAGCTCGTCGAGCACGATGTTGAATGCGGATCGGAACTCCGCCAGAGTCTCGGTGTTGCGCTCGACCATCGTGCGTAGTTCTTGGTAGTTGGTGCGGAGTTCGTCCTGCCCCTTGCGCAGCTCCTGGTAGTTGGTGCGGAGTTCGTCCTGCCCTGTCCGGAGCTCATCCTGCCCTGTCCGGAGTTCGGTTATGTCCTCGAGGTATCTCGTCAGCACCTGGGTCTGCAGGGTCTGCTGGGTCCTGACTTCACGGACGTGGCTCTTGACCTCACGGAGGTCGCGCTTGATCTCGGCATTGTCGCGCTCGACGGCGTCGATGCGCTCCTCTGTAATCGGCATGCGGGTGAGAATACGTGTCGGTGAATGATCGCGGAGGGTGAAACCTTGATCTCGTAGCGTTCAATTCTTGTCAGGCCGACCTTGACGGGCTAGGCTGCGTCGACAGGTGTCAGGATGAGCCTGACATGCATGCTGATCAGAGGGTGCGATGCCGGTCCCATCTCTCGCCGAGCAGGAGATCCATTGCTCGTTCTGCGCGAAGCCCAAGACGGCCGTGGCCAAGGTCATCGCCGGTCCGGGCGTCTACATCTGCAGCGAGTGCGTCGGGCTCTGCAATGACGTGCTCACCCTGACGCCCGAGGCCACGGCGAACCCCGAGGTCTCCTGGCCGGACAGCATGACCGACGAGCAGATCCTCGAACTCATGCCCCGCGTCGCCGCCGTCGGCGCGCAGGTCGACGCGAACCTGCGGATCTTGGTCGGTCGACTGCGCGGTCGCGGTGTCACCTGGGCCAGGATCGGCGCCGCCCTCGGTATGACCCGTCAGTCGGCCTGGGAGAGGTTCTCCGGTGAAGAGTAGACGCGCCGGCGTCTGTATGGCCGTCCGTCTCCTTGGAGGTGCCGGCAGGATGCGGCTCAGTCGCTGGGCCAACTCTCGGGAGGGGACACGTACGTTCCTCGGTAGGGCACGGTGAACACCCACCCATGCTCACGAAGGAACACGACAGCGTGCCGGACGGTGGCTTTGGCTACCCCGTACTGTTGCATCAGCGTCTTCTCGCTGGGAATGGGCCGGCCAGGCTTGAGTTCCCCTCGCCGAATGCGGTCGGCGATCTCCTTGCCGATCTCCTCAAAGAGGGCAGCCTTGCGACGGATTCGACGGACCGTTCCGTCGCCGACGAACGTGCCTTCGCCGCGGATCGTGTGGGCGAGGCCCTGCTCCCTCAGTTCGCGGGCCACCTGCCGTGCCGTGAGTCGGGCGATGCCGTACTCGGCCTCCAGCTCGGCCTCACTTGGTAATGGATCTCCGGGAACGAAGTCCCCGTGCTCGATCTGAGCACGGATGATCTCGGCGATCTGCCTGTAGATGGGCACTGGTCCATCACGATCGAGCATGGACCTACACTAGTCGTCTAGTGACGACCAGACGAGGAAAACGGATCAGTCTCCCGGCCACTGCTCCTCTGGCGATACGTAACTGCCCCGCTGCGGGACGGTATAGACCCATCCCTGTTCGCGCAGGAACGTGATCGCCTTGCGCGCCGTTTCTCGCGCCACCTTGTACTCCTGCACGAGCGCGGTCTCGCTTGGAATCGGGCGCCGCGGTTGCAGATCCCCACGGCGTACCCGGTCGACCAGATCGTTGGCGATCTTTCGATACAACGAGATCTTGCGCTCTTCCCTGGGCATCTCGGGTTGGCCGACGAAGGTGCCCTCGCCCTGAACGGTATAGATGAGCCCTTCTTCGCGAAGCATGTGAAATGCGCGGCGGGCCGTCGTGCGTGCGACGCCGAACCGGCTCTGGATCGCGGCCTCACTCGGAACCGCGTGACCAGGTGTCAGATTCCCGTCCAGAATCTGCTGCCGGATGATCTCGGCGATCTGGACGTACAGGTGAGTATCCCCATCGTGGTCGAGCACACTCGCACGATAGATGAACCGTAACGACGCCTTCCGTACGAATATGACCGTTAGGCGAGTACTTTTCCGAGTAGACGGAGCGATACAACTAGACGTACTCTGCAATCAAGCGTTCTCTAGAGGCGGGAACGGAACCCGGCGCCAGGCGGTGTCGGTGACGATCACGTGGTCGAGGAATCGGAGGCCGACGGTGTCGGCGGCCTCATGGAGGCGGGCGGTGACCTCGATGTCGGCGTAGCTGGGATCGAGCGAGCCGCTGGGGTGGTTGTGGGCGAGGCCGAAAGCGGCCCCGCCGGAGGTGAGGACGGTGGTGATGATGTCGCGGACGGGTGCGGAGGTGTGGTCGCTCCCGCCTTCGCTGATGATGGCGCGGCGGATGACCGCGCCGCGTGGGTCGCAGATCACGGCGACCAGTCGCTCTTTGGGGTTCCCGTGGAGCATGGGAGCGGCCGCCGCGGCGATGTCCGCCGAGCAGGTGATGCGGACGCGCTCAGGCTCGGCGCGGGCCCGCCGGACGAGCTGGAAGGCGGCGGCGACGCGCGCCGCCTTGGCGGGGCCGACGCCCGGCACGGCGAGCAGCCGGTGGGGGTCGGAACGGGCGAGTTCACCGAGGTCGCCGCAGTACGCGATGAGCTGGGAGGCGAGTTCGACGGCGCTGGCGCCCCTGCTGCCCGAGCCGAGCAGCAGGGCGAGTAACTCCCTGTCCGCGAGTGCCGCCGCACCGGCTGTCATCAGCCGCTCGCGAGGTCGGTCGGCCAGGGGCAGGTCCTTGACGCGCATCGGCACCTCCGGATGGGGAATCCGGAACGGTTCTACCAGCGGCGACCGACAGTCAGGCGTGGACGGGAATCCCGTACGAGAGCCGGAACCTGTCGCCGGGGATCACGATGTCGCTCGTCTCCACCGGGCGGTCCCCGGTCCAGGTGGTCCTCTCGACGTGCAGGACCTGAACTCCGGCGGGCAACTCCAGCAGGTCGATCTCCGTCGGTTGGGGCACTCGGACGTGGACGCTCTCGCTGATCTCCGTGACAGGGGCGCCCGCGGCGGCCAGCCGGGAGAGCATGCTTCTGCGCTCGCCCATGCCATCTTCGGGCGCCTGGCTCTGGCCGAACTCGATCACCTCATAGGAGGTGAGGAGCTGCATCGGACGGCCGTCGCCGCGAAAGACGAAGCTCACCCTGATGACCGAGCCGCAGTCTTCGAGCCGCAGACGCTGCGCGATCTCCTGGGGTGCCTCGGCGAGCTCGCTTCGCCAGTGCAACGTCGGCAGTCGTCCGCAGGCCTGCATGTCCATCGCGAACGCGGTCTGGGAGTCGGGCGCGCGGCCGCGCTGCAGGGGGAGCAGGATGGGTTTCTCCCGCACCCGATGCCCCGATCCCACCCTGCCGATGATCAAACCCTCCCCGACGAGTACGCGGAGGGCGTGGCGGGCGGCGGTCTCCCCGACGCTGTATTTCCTGGTGATCTGGTGGCGAGACGGGATCGGCGCCCCCGGCGGGAGCGTGCCGTCGATGATCTGGCGGCGAATGTCCTCGACTACGCGCAGGTAGACCGGATCAGAGCTGGCCATGAATCCATTCCCTGAGGGGCTGACTAAAGCTCCCCAATCTTGGCGTATCCGAAGAGCAACTCAGAGTAACGGAACAAGCCTGTGACACCAACTTTGCCCGTAGAAAGGTCAGCGAATGGGCCAATCTCTCGCTAAGCAGTCAGGTCCTGAAATTCCCCTTCCGCCGCCGTATCACGGTATACATGTGGCCCCGGTCCAGATGGGCCACCAGAAGATCAACTGGCTGAAGCCCGCCGCTCGCAGTGATCGGGTGCGGGTTCGTCGGCACACCTGTGAATGCAAAGCGACGATCTACGAGCTGTGCCACTCCGGTGGACTGGTGTTCATCCGCCGCACGATCCGGGGACCGGAGCGGTTGGACGTCCACGAGACCGAGCGGCTCATCTCGGTACGCATGGAAGTCCTGTGGAACCGGCTCCTCCTCGGTGAGGCTCGGTGAGGCGTCGGCTGCCCGGCGGCGGATCGGTGGAAATTTTCGGCAGGAGCGTGTAACGCGGGTGTAAGACATGCCGATGGATGGTTAGAGGCCGCTGATGTGTGTACCCCCGAGCACATATCGGCGGCCTCTTTCGGACCCGCGGCGGCTGCTCGCCCAGGCGGAAACGCCGTGACGAACGGTGTGCAGTCCCGGCGACACGGGGCATAACGGGGTGGCGGGGTCCTACGCCCGCCGGGATCCGGGTAGCGTTCGGTCTATGGCATCGCCAACCGGAACTTCCGACGCCCCCTTCGGTCGCATGCTGACCGCGATGGTCACGCCGTTCACCTCTGACGGCGCCGTCGATTACGAGGGCGTCCAGCGGATCGCCGCATATCTCGTCGACGAGCAGCGCCACGACGGCCTCGTGATCAGTGGCACCACCGGGGAGTCCCCGACCACTACGGGCGAGGAGAAAGACCGCATCCTCCGTGCGGTCATCGAGGCCGTGGGCGACCGTGCCCGCGTGCTCGCCGGTGCCGGCAGCAACGACACCCACCACAGCGTCGAGCTCGCCAAGGCCGCGGAGCGTGCGGGGGCGCACGGGCTGCTGGTGGTCACCCCCTACTACAACAAGCCTCCTCAGGAGGGCGTGTTCCAGCACTTCACCGCCGTCGCCGACGCGACTGGCCTGCCGGTGATGCTTTACGACATTCCTGGCAGGACCGGTATCCCCATCGAGACGACGACCCTGCTACGGCTCGCGCAGCACCCGCGCATCGTCGCGGTGAAGGACGCCAAGGGCGACCTGTTCGGCGGATCCCAGGTAATGACGGCCACCGATCTCGTGTACTACTCAGGAGACGACCTGCTCAACCTGCCGTGGCTGTCGGTCGGCGCCGCCGGGTTCGTCAGCGTGGCCGGACACGTGATCGGCGCACAGCTCGCCTCCATGATCGAGCTTTACCGGTCCGGGGACGTCGCGGGCGCCCTTGAGACGCATCGCCGCGTGCTGCCCGTGGTCGCGGGGATCATGACGCGGACCCAGGGCGTGATCATGGCGAAGGCCGCGTTGAAACTGGTCGGCCAGGAAGGCGGACATGTACGGCTCCCGCTCGTCGACGCCACGGAGGAGCAGGTCGCGATGTTGCGTACGGACCTCGTCGCGGGCGGCGTCAAGCTTGCAGACAGCTAAACACATGGAGACGAATGAGCGAGCGAAACACATGGAACAGCGGCGCTGACCGGCGGGGGACGGGGGAGGAGCTCGCATGAGCCATCCGCATCCCGAACTCGGGCCGCCCCCGCCGCTGCCGGAGAACGGCCTGCGCATCGTTCCGCTGGGCGGCCTGGGCGAGATCGGCCGCAACATGGCGGTTTTCGAGTTCGACGGGCGGCTGCTCGTCGTCGACTGCGGAGTGCTGTTCCCCGACCCGGACCAGCCGGGAGTCGATCTCATCCTGCCCGATTTCGACTACATCCGGGGCCGCCTGCACGACATCGAGGCCCTCGTGCTCACGCATGCCCACGAGGACCACATCGGCGCCGTGCCGTACCTGCTGCGGGAGCGCCCGGACATCCCGCTGGTCGGGTCGCGGCTCACGCTCGGACTGATCGAGAGCAAGCTCTCCGAGCACCGGATGCAGCCGGTCAAGGTCGAGGTCGTCGAGAACGAGCGCCGTGCGTTCGGCCCGTTCGAGTGCGAGTTCATCTCAGTGAACCACTCGATCCCCGACGCCCTGGCCGTGGCCATCCGCACCCCGGCCGGAATCGTGCTGCACACCGGCGACTTCAAGATGGACCAGCTTCCGCTGGACGGGAGGCTGACCGACCTCGGAGCGTTCGCCCGGCTGGGATCCGAGGGCGTCGACCTGCTGATGTCGGACTCCACCAACTCCGAGGTGCCGGGTTTCGTCACCAGCGAACGGGAGATCGCCCCGGTCATCGACGACGTGTTCCGCACCGCGGACAAACGGATCATCGTGGCCAGCTTCGCCTCACACATCCACCGGGTCCAGCAGATCATGGACGCCGCCGAGAAACACGGGCGCAAGGTGGCGCTGATCGGCAGGTCGATGGTCCGCAACATGGGGGTGGCCCGCGAGCTCGGCTATCTGAAGGTCCCGGGTGGCCTGCTGGTGGACTCCCGGGAGATCGAGGAGTGGCCGCCGGAGGACGTGGTGCTGATCTGCACCGGCTCCCAGGGCGAGCCGATGGCCGCGCTGTCGCGGATGGCCAACCGTGATCACCCGATCAGGATCGCGACGGGCGACACGGTCCTGCTCGCGTCCTCGCTCGTCCCGGGCAACGAAACCGCGGTGAACAAGGTCATCAACGGCCTCAACCGATGGGGTGCCCGTGTGGTGCACAAGGGCAATGCCCGCGTACACGTATCGGGTCACGCCGCCGCCGGCGAGCTGCTGTACGTGCTGAACCTGACCAAGCCGTCCAACTTCATGCCGATCCATGGGGAGTGGCGGCACCTGCGGGCACACGCGAAGCTCGCCGGCCTGACGGGGGTCCCGGACGAGAACATCGTGATCGCCGAGGACGGCGTCGCCGTGGACCTGGTCGACGGCCGGGCGCGGATCGTCGGCGCGGTGGCGTGCGGCTACGTCTTCGTGGACGGCACCTCGGTCGGCGACATCACCGATGTGGCGCTGAAGGACCGGCGCATTCTCGGCGACGAGGGGTTCATCTCCATCGCCGTGGTCGTGGACTCCACCACGGGGAAGCTCACGGGTGGGCCGGAGATCACCGCCCGCGGCTCGGGTATCGACCCCGACGCGTTCGACGCGGTCATCCCGCAGATCGAGAGCGCGCTGCAGGAGGTCGCCGCGGCGGGGGTGGCCGACGCCATGCAGATCCGCCGCACGATCCGCCGTACGGTCGGGCGCTGGGTCAGCGACACCTACCGCCGTCGCCCGATGATCATCCCGGTGGTCGTCGAGGTATGACACGGCCGCCTGGTGTTCGACGAAGAGGACGAGTTCGCCGAAGCACCAGGCCCGGTACGGTACGGCTACCCGGGAGACGTCATCAGCCAGGCGGAAGAGTCGGCCGCCTGGCTGATGGGCGCGGGGGTGCTGCGTAGGCCCCGCGGGGTGCATTGGCTGCGGGCTTTCCCAGGTCAGTCAGCCGACCCGGGAGGGCTCCGCTTCCGTCGACTCGTCCAGGTCGTGCTCGGGAATCACCTTGGGCACGCCGCGCAGTGCGAACAGGGCGGCGACCGCCAGACAGAGCAGGATGGCCGCACCGGTCAGCACCGTGACGTGGATGCCGTGCACGAAAGCCTCCCTGGCCGCCCGGATGACGGCCCCCGCCGCGTCATCGGGCAGCGTCGCGGCGGCTTGAATCGCGCCGCCGAGCGTGTCGCGCGCCTGGGCCACGACCTCGGCGGGCAGCCCGGCAGGCAGCTTGAGGTCGCCACGGTAGGCGCTGCTCAGCACGCTGCCGAGCACGGCGATGCCCAGCGCGCCGCCCATCTCCTGCGCGGTCTCCGAGATCGCGCTCGCCGCACCGGCCCGTTCCTTCGGCACCGAGGCGAGCACGGTGTCGTTGGTCACGCTGAAGGTGAACCCCATTCCGACACCTTGGATGATCATGGCGACGAGCAGGTACGGATAGTACACATCCACGCCCAACCGGCTGAACATGGCGAATCCCGTGGCGGTCAGGATGAGCCCGAGCGCGACGACCGGGCCGCGGCCCCACCGATGGACAAGGGAGCCAGACAGGGCTCCGCCGACACCTCCGGCAAGCCCGCCCGGCATTCCGGCCAGTCCGGCGATCAATGGTGACCAGCCCACGACGAGCTGGAAGTACTGGGCGAGGACCAGCGACATGGCGAGCATCGCGAAGATCGCGACGAGTGTGGCGCCGACAGAGGCGGCGAAGGCGCGCCGCCGGAACAGCCTGACGTCGATCAGCGGCTCGGCGAGCCTGGTCTGCCGCACGACGAAAACGACCAGTGCGGCGAGCCCGACCGCTGCGGCGGCGACGATCCGGCCCTGAACCGCCCCGCCGTGCGCGGCGGCCTCCTTCAGCGCGTAGATCAGGCCCAGCACGCCGATGGCCGAGAGAGGGACGCTCACCAGGTCGATACGGCCGGGACGCGGGTTGCGCGACTCGGGCAGTACGGCCAGGCCGGCGAAGAAGATCAACGCTATCACCGGCAGGTTGATCAGGAAGACCGAGCCCCACCAGAAGTGGTCGAGCAGTGCGCCGCCCACGATAGGACCGAGGGAGAAGCCCACCGCGGTGACGCTGCTCCAGATGCCGACCGCGGTGGTCCGTTCCTTGGGATCGGTGAAGACGTTGCGGACCAGCGACAGCGTCGAGGGCATGATGGTGGCCCCGGCGATGCCCAGCAGCGCTCGCGCCACGATGAGCAGTTCGGGGTTCGGGGCGTACGCGGTGGCCGCCGAGGCGGCGCCGAACGTGACGGCACCGAGGAGCAGCAGCCGCTTGCGGCCGATCCGGTCGCCGACGTTGCCCATCGTCACCAGCAGCGCGGCCAGGGCGAAGCCGTAGATGTCGACGATCCACAGCATCTGGGTCGCTGACGGCGTGAGGGCCTCGGTCAGCTTCGGTACCGCGAGGTGCAGCACAGTGAGGTCGAGGGACAGCATGAGCATGGCCAGGCATGCGATGACCAGCGTGCCCCATTTGCGGGAGATGGTTTGCATGACCGCAGCGTCGGTGATGGCGCTGACCATCCGTCCACAGTCCGCTGACGGTCGCTGACAGCCGCTGACGGCGGCGTGGTTTCACTCGTCGTCTCAGTCGGGTATCTCAGTCGTCGTCGAACGCGGCCAGGTGGCTGGTGATGAGACCGAGGACGGGGGAGGGCTCGTTCTCGGCGACGGCCCCTGCCACGGAGGGTGGCAGGGCGTCCGCTTCGGCGGACGCGGCGGTGCCCGTGACCGCCCGTGTCCGCTCCAAAGCGGCGTCGCGGGCCTGGCCGTACAGGCGCTCGAAGGCCGCTTCGCCGAGAGCGGTACGGCATCCGTCGGCGACCCGCTCGACGTCGGCGTCACCCACCGGGGGCGTGCCGCGCAGGGCCGCTCCGACGCCGAGCAGCAGCGTGGCGCGCTCGGCGTCGCGGCCCAGCAGCGCGACACCGGAGAGGCCCTCGGCCATGCGCGCCGCGGTGAACAGGTTGACGCCGCCCACCCCGGTCGCTATCGCCCGCCGATGCCAGGCCAGTGCCTCGGCCTCGTCGCCCTCCATCTGGGCGATCCACCCAAGCGTGAGGTAGGTGCGTGCCCGGTTGTCCTCGGCGTTGAACCATTCCGCCGTACATTCGGCGAGCGCCGCTTCGCACAACCGCCGCCCCTCGCCCGGATCGCCGTCGTGCCGGGCCAGTTCACCGAGGCCGAGGAGGGCGTCGGCGGCGAGCTCCGGGGCGCCGGCGCGCCGGGCGAGCTCCACCGCGCGCTCGTAGTCGGCCCGGGTTCCCGCCGTGTTCCCCGACTGTGCCCGCCCGGCGGCTCGGCGGCACAGCGTCTCGGCCACGTCCGCGGTGGAGCCCAGCTGCTCGGCCAGCGTCAGCGCCTCATCGGCCAGTTCCTCGACCCTCTCGTGGTCTCCCCGCCACATGGCTATGTCACTCAGGCCGCTCAGCGCCATCACTGTGGCCCAGCGGTCTCCCAGCGCGCGCATGCCGCGCAGAGATTCCGAGATCGCCCGCTCGGCCTCCTCAAGACGTCCGTCGAACAGCAGTAGGTATGCCTGCCCGAAGGTGGCCAACGCCCGCATCCACGGATCGTGTGCCAGCAAGTCGTATCTGCTTCCCAGCTGCCGGCGCTCGCTCCGGTCGGGCGGACCGCCGAGCATCGCGCGCAGCACGAGGAGGAAGGGCTGCCGGGGCGGCGCCGACAGGGTGTCCACCACCCGCAGCGCGGCCTCGACCGGCAGACCCTGAGATGTGTTCCAGGCCGCGACACAGACGCACACCGCGAACTCTTCGGTGAATTTCGCGACGAGTTCCGCCGGGGGCCCGTCCGAAAGCTCGGGAGTGATTCTGCGAAGCAGTTCCCCGGCGAGGGCCGCGGCCTCGCCGCGGCGGCCCCGCAGCACCCAGAATCCAGTCAGGGCGGACAGCAGGCGCAGCGCACGCTCGATGTCGCCGTCCTCGGTGGCCCGGCGCAGCGCGGCGTGCAGGTTGTCGTGCTCGCTGTCCAGCCGGTCCAGCCATTCAAGCTGTTCGGATCGGCGCAGATGCGGCTCGGCCGTGGCCGCGAGATCCAGGAAGTACGCCACGTGGGCCCGGCGCATCGGCTCGTCCTCGCCCGCCTCGGTGAGCCGTTCCGCACAGAACGCCCTGATCGTCCCCAGCATCCGGTAGCGCCCGTCCGACGCCTCGACCAGCGATTTCTCGACGAGCGAGGCGAGCACGCCGTCGGTGTCGGGCAGCCCGCAGACCCGCTCCGCCGCCTCCAGCGTGGCGCCGCCCGCGAAGACCGTCAGTCGCCGCGCCATGGTGCGCTCCGCCTCGTCGAGCAGATCCCAGCTCCACTCGACCACCGCCCGCAACGTCCGATGGCGCGGCTGGGCGGTACGGCTGCCGCGCGACAGCAGCGAGAACATCGCCGGCTGGGCGACGCCGTCCAGGCGGCCCGCGATCTCGGCCGTCGTCAGTGACCGCGCCCGAGCAGCGGCCAGTTCGATCGCCAGCGGCAGTCCGTCGAGCGCCCGGCAGATCCGCAGCACGTCCTGGGTGACCTCGGGGTCGAGCCGGAAGCCGGGCCGTACGGCGCCGGCACGCTCGGCGAACAGCCGTACAGCCGGATAAGCGAGCGGGTCGGCGGGAGAGGCGCCTGGTGGGGGGAGCTCCAGCGGCGGCACCGGGAGCAGCCGCTCACCGGTGATGCCCAGCGCTTCGCGGCCGGTGGCCAGGACGCGCAGGGTCGGGCAGGCGGCGAGCAGCCGGTCGGCGAGGCGGGCGGCGGCCTCGATCACGTGCTCGCAGTTGTCCAGGACGAGCAACGCGGGCCGCCCGGTCAGCGCCACCACCAGCCGAGCGACCGGTTCGCGGGCGCGATGGTCGATGGCGTAACGAGCGGGAGCCAGGCCGCCGGGTGCGGGCAGCGGGCCGTCGCGCAGGCCGAGGGCGCCGAGCACGGCGTGCGGCACGTCGGCCCCATCCGTAAGCGGCGCCAGCTCGACGAACCAGACCTCTCCCGGATGACGCGCGGCGGCCTCGGCCACCAGCCGAGTCTTCCCGCTGCCGCCCGGGCCGGTCAGCGTGACCAGCCGCGACTCCCCGAGCAGTGCCGCGATCCGTTCGAGCTCACCCGCCCGCCCGATCAGGGAGGTCAGTCGCGCGGGCGGCGGCCGGCGACGCTCCGAGGCGGGAGACAGCGACGGATCCGATCGGAGCACGGCCAGGTGGATATCAGCGAGCTCGGGAGAGGGGACGGTGCCCAGTTCCTCGGCGAGTCGCCGCCGCGCGTTCTCGAACACTGTCAGCGCATCGGCCTGCCGCCCGGCCGCGTAGAGCGCACGCATGAGCTGCCCGGCCGAGCGTTCCCGCAAAGGATGGGCGGCGACCCTTTCCCACAGCTCGGCGACCAGATCATAGTGCTCGCCGAGCGCGATCCGGGCCTCGGCGAGGTCCTCGGCCGCCGACAGGCGCAGCTCCTCCAGCCGAGCGGCCTGCGCCGTCGCGAACGGTGCGTCCGCGACGCAGGCGAGCGCGGGTCCGCGCCACAGCCCGAGCGCCCGGCGCAGGCATTCGACGGCTCCCGCGTGATCCCCTGCGGAGAGCACACGCCGTCCTTCGGCCGCGAGATGCTCGAACCGGAGGGCGTCGACGTCATCGGGCTCGACCGCCAGCAGATAACCGGCAGGGTGGCGCACCACCAGCTCGCCGAGCACGCGCCGCAGCCTGGAGACCTGCGCCTGGAGCGCGTTGACGGCCCCCGCGGGCGGCTCGGCGCCGTACAGGCCGTCGATCAGCTGCTCCGTCGTGACCACCCGGCCGCCGGCGAGCAGCAGCACTGTGAGGAGCGCCCGGACCTTCGGTCCGCCGACGGCGACCGGGGCCGCGTCGGAGGCCGCGTCGTCGGGCCGTGCCTCGACCGGGCCGAGGATGCCGAACCGCATGCCCTCAATTCTGGCTCAGGGAGTGGTGAAACCGTTACGGCTTCGCTGATCGCTTTCAGCCGGTACGCACCGAAGCGAGTCCCCGGTCGGGACTGGTACGGCAGGCAGGGCCCGAATGGGTAAGCAGGAGTTACCGGAGTTCAGCCGCGGCTCAGCCGCTGCGCCATCACGCCACCGGCCTCGATCAGCCATCTCGCCGGGTCGTTCAGCGCGGCGGCGGCCGACCCCGCGAGGCCGACCAGGGAGACCGCCTCCGACACCGAACCGGGCACCGGGCCTGCCAGCCGGCCGGCGACGACGCCGACCCGCACCGCGGCATCCCGGGCCTGGTCGAGCAGTGAACCGACGACCTTGCCGGTCAGCGAGGTCTCGTCGAAACATCCCTCACCGGTGATGACGACATCGGCGTCGGCGAGCGCGTCCGGCAACCCGACCAGGGCGGCGATCGTCCGAGCGCCAGGCATCATCCGGGCGCCCCACAGGGTGACCAGGCCGTAGGAGGCGCCCCCGGCGGCACCGGCCCCCGGCTGGCCGGGGTCGCCGCCGGCCACTTCCGTGAGCCGTCGCAGCGCCCGGTCCAGCAGATCGACATCGCCCGGCTGTGCGCCCTTCTGCGGGCCATACGTCGCCGCGGCCCCGGCCGGGCCGAGCAGCGGTGCTGTCACATCGACCAGCAACCGCGTCCCGCCGGGTGGCGGGGGGAGCAGGTCAGCGGTGTCGATGTGGGCCAGATCGGCCAGCGCCGCGCCGCCGAGCTGTAGATCACGCCCGCGGTCGTCGACCAGCCGTAGGCCGAGCGCGCGCAGGGCGCCCGTGCCGCCGTCGGTCGAGGCCGACCCGCCCAGTCCGATGACCAGTCGGGAGGCGCCGGCATCGAGGGCCGCGCGCATGACCGCGCCGAGCCCATAGGTGTGAGCGCCGAGCGGATCCAGGTGGCGCATGAGCGGCAGCCCGCTGGACTGGGCGAGTTCGAGGACTGCCGACCCGTCGGGCAGCAGCAACCACGCGGCGGAAACCGGCCGGTCGTCCGGGCCGGGTACCGTCACCGTCCTGCGTTCGCCTGCAGGGAGTGCGGCGGCGAACGCGTCGACGACCCCCTCGCCCCCGTCCGCGAGGGGGAGCAGACGCACCTCGTCGGCCGGTCGGCGGGCAAGCCACCCCCGCGCGAGCGCGCGGGCGGCGTCACCGGCCGCCAGACTGCCCTTGAACGAGTCGGGCGCGACGATGACCCGCATCACCCCTCCAGTACCAACCTGATGTAGCGCTCCTTCATGCTGACACCTCCACCGCTTGGACGGCCGCTGGCCGGTACGCCGGTCCCGGGCCCTAATCGTGATCCGGCCGACCTGCCGGAGACCTTGCGGCGCCTGCCGGGATCGTTGACGGCGACCGTGCACGCGGCCGGTCCGACCGAGGCACGCGACTTCGTGCCGGTGCTGCGACGCCTGGCGGGCCGCCTGATCTGGAACGGCTGGCCGACCGGCGTCGCGGTGTGCCGGGCCATGCATCACGGCGGCCCGTAGCCCGCCTCGACGGCCCCGGCGCACACGTCGGTCGGTGCGGCGTCCAACAGGCGATGGCAGACCCCGGTCGCCTACCAGGGCTGGCCGGCGGACCTGCTCCCCCCGAGTTGCGCGATGACAACCCCCTTGGGGTGCCGCAACGGGTGGACGGCCGCCTGCGGGCCTGACATGGGAGAGCGGACCACAACGAGAGGCGGACCGCGGCCAGGGAGGTATGAGATGGCGGAACCCGTGCCGCACGTGCCGGCCGGTTCGGCGAGCCTCCCGGACATCTCCCGTCCCTGCGAGTAACTTCGGCATCATGGCCACCCGTACGTCCGGACAGGGGTCCGGCAAGCGCCCGACGCCGCGCTCCGGGTCCCGTACGGCTTCCGCGAAGCGCTCGGCTTCCCGTGGCCGGGCCGCGAGCAAACCCGCCCAGAGACCGGCGCAGAAGCGGCCGATGGCGGCAGGTCAGGATCCGATCAGCTGGGTCTTCCTGATCATAGGAAAGCTCGTCCTCGGCCTTTGGTCGCTGATCGCCAATGCTCTCGGCGTGGCGGCCAGGGCCCTCGGGCAGGGGGCCCGCGATCTCGACCCGGCGCACCGCCGCGACGGGGCCGGACTGGCGGTCCTGGCCGCCGCCATCGTGGTGGCCGCGATGACCTGGCGGGACACCAAGACCGGGGCGGCCGCGGTGACGGACGCGGTGGTAAGCGGTATGGTCGGCGCGCTGGGCTGGGCGGTTCCGGTGCTGCTGGCCCTGCTCGCCTGGCGGCTGCTGCGCCACCCCGACCAGAACGCCGAGACCGGGCGGATGGGCATCGGGTGGGCCGCGCTGCTCGCCGGCATCCTCGGGATCGTTCACGTGGCGCACGGCACGCCGTACCCGTCCGGCGGGCCGAACGACGGCATGGGGCACGTGTCTGAGGCCGGCGGCATGCTGGGCTTCATCGTGTCGGCCCCGCCGTCGAGCATTCTGCCCCCGTTCATCACGATCCCGTTGCTCATGATGTTGTCGGGGTTCGGCCTGCTGGTGATCACGGCGACCCCGGTCCACCGCATCCCCGAACGGCTGGCCGAGATCCAGCACATGCTCTTCCACCGGCCGGAGGGGCGGCCGGAGGGGCGGCCGGGATCGGCCGCCCGGCCCGGACCGGGCGAGTCCAAGCCCGGCGCCTCCAGGAAACGTTCGCGCAAGAGGGCGGGCGACGGCGACCAGCCGGGTGACGGTGAAGCCGGTGGCGCCAAGCCATACGACACGCCGGTGCTGAAGGAGCACTCCCCGGAGATCGTGCCCGGCCTGGTGGACGAGGCCGGTGCCGCGGAAGCCGAGGCGCGGAGGGCGCGCTCCGGACAGCCAGGACAGCCAGGACAGGACGGGCAGGGCGGGCAGCCGCTCCAGCCGCCGCTGCCGACTCCGGCGCCGCGCAAGGTTGAGCAACTCATGCTGTCGACGCAGGGCGGGCCGTACGTGCTGCCGGATCTGCAGTCGCTGCACCAGGGCACCGCACCCAAGCCGGAGACCAAGGCCAACCGGACCGTGGTGAACGCGCTGACCAGCGTGCTGGAGCAGTTCGGCATCGATGCGCAGGTCGTCGGTTTCACCCGTGGTCCCACCGTCACCCGGTACGAGATCGAGCTGGGCCCGGCGGTCAAGGTCGAGAAGGTCACGGCACTCACCAAGAACATCGCGTATGCCGTTAAATCGGCGGACGTCCGGATCCTGTCCCCGATTCCCGGCAAGTCGGCGATCGGGGTGGAGATCCCCAACGCCGACAAGGACCTGGTCTCCCTCGGTGACGTGCTGCGTTCCGATGTGGCCCAGGGTGACCACCATCCCATGATCGTGGGGCTGGGCAAGGATGTCGAGGGCCGTACGATCGTGGCCAACCTGGCCAAGATGCCGCATATCCTCATCGCGGGCGCCACCGGGGCGGGCAAGTCCACCTGCATCAACGGACTGATCACCTCGATCCTCATGCGGTCGACGCCGGACGAGGTGCGGATGGTGCTCGTCGACCCCAAGCGTGTCGAGCTCAACACCTACGAGGGCATCCCCCACCTCATCACGCCGATCATCACGAACCCGAAGAAGGCCGCCGAGGCCCTCGAATGGGTGGTCGGCGAGATGGATCGCCGCTACGACGATCTGGCCGCCAACAACTTCCGCCACATCGACGACTTCAACAAGGCCGTCAAGGCGGGGAAGCTGGTGCCGCCGCCCGGCAGTGAGCGGGTGTACCAGCCCTATCCGTATCTACTGGTGATCGTCGACGAGCTCGCCGACCTGATGATGGTCGCCCCACGCGACGTCGAGGACTCGATCGTCCGCATCACCCAGCTCGCCCGGGCCGCGGGCATCCACCTCGTCATCGCGACGCAGCGGCCGTCGGTGGACGTCGTCACCGGTCTGATCAAGGCCAACGTACCCTCCCGGCTGGCTTTCGCCACCTCGTCGCTGGCCGACTCGAGAGTCATCCTCGACCAACCGGGGGCCGAGAAGCTGGTCGGGCAGGGTGACGCGCTGTTCCTGCCCATGGGCGCCAGCAAGCCCATGCGGCTGCAGAACGCGTTCGTCTCCGAAAAGGAGATCGCGGACGTCGTCGCCCACTGCAAGACCCAGATGCAGGCCGAGTACCGCGAGGACGTGGCCGCGCCCGCGGCGGCCAAGCGGGAGATCGACGAGGAGATCGGCGATGACCTCGACCTGCTGATCCAGGCGGCCGAACTGGTTGTCTCGACCCAGTTCGGTTCGACGTCGATGCTCCAGCGCAAGCTGCGGGTCGGCTTCGCGAAGGCGGGCCGGCTGATGGATCTGATGGAAAGCCGTAATGTCGTGGGCCCCAGCGAGGGCTCCAAGGCGCGGGAAGTGCTGGTCAAGCCGGACGACCTGCCCGGCCTACTGGCGGATCTCCGCGGAGATTGAATAACCTTGGGTAGACCTCCGAGCACGTTGCGTAGCAGACTACTGGTTGAATGGGACTAACTACGCAATGTAGGACGAGCGGCAGCTCGGGCAAGGGGGCGACCTATGAGCGTTGGCGCTGCGTTGTCGGAGGCGCGACAGCGGGCAGACCTGACCGTGGCTCAGCTCAGCGAACGCACGCGTATCCGCGAGAGTGTCATCGAGGGCATCGAACGGGATGACTTCTCAGTGTGCGGTGGCGACTTCTACGCGCGCGGCCACATCAGGGCCCTCGCGACCTGTCTGCGGTTGGAAGCGGAGGACCTGGTCCGGCAGTACGACGAGCTTCACACCAGCTCACGGTCCCCGGTCCGGGCCTCCGCCGTGTTCCGGGGAGAGGACCTCGTCAGGAACCGGTCGCGTCACGCCTCGAACTGGACCATGGCCGCGGTGGTCGCTCTGGCCCTCGTCGTGGTGTTCGCCGTCGTGCGGCTGCTGAGCGGCTCCGGAGGCAAGGCGGGGGAGACCACGGCGCAACTGCCCATCGCCGTGCCGAACGCGGGGCCCCACCAGGTCCACGAGCCCGGAAAGCCCGCACAGGCGCAGGGCGTCGTCACTCTCAAGGCCGTGGCGAAGAAGTCGACGTGGATCAACGTCAGGGACGGCCAGGGCCACAAGGTCTTCCAGGGCACGCTGTCGGAGGGCAAGGCGACGACCTGGACCGCCAAGGGCCGGATGCGGGTGACGGTCGGCGACGCGGGAGCCGTTCGGCTGGAGGTGAACGGCAAGGACGTCGGTAGCCTGGGTAAGGACGGTCAGACAGTACACCGCACCTTCGAGGCGGGTGGCCCGGGTGCCCACTGAGGGCCAACTGCCGATACCGTAGTTTCATCATGTCTTCTGCTCGCCGAACCGTATCGCTGATCACGCTGGGCTGCGCCCGCAACGAGGTCGACTCCGAGGAGCTGGCCGCGAGGCTCGACGCGGCCGGATGGCGCCTGGGGGACGACGATCCCGACGTCGTCGTCGTCAACACCTGTGGCTTCATCGATTCGGCGAAGAAGGACTCGATCGACACCCTGCTCGCGGCGGCCGACACCGGTGCCAAAGTAGTCGCAGCGGGTTGCCTGGCCGAGCGGTACGGCGAGCAGCTCGCAGAGGCGCTGCCCGAGGCCGCCGTGATCTCCTTCGACGACTACACCGAGATCGGGGAGCGGCTCGACGACGTGCTGGCGGGCAAGGCGCTCAAGCCGCACTCGCCGCGCGACCGGCGGACGTTGCTGCCGATCACGCCGGTCGCCCGCGCGGCCGCCGCCTCCGGTGCGCACATCCCGGGCCACGGCGCCACGTCCGACCAGAACCGGGCCGACGAGAGCCTGCCGGACGGGGTGGCGCCGGCGAGCGGCCCGAGGACGCTCAGGAAGCGGCTGAGTGGCGGCCCGGTCGCCTCGATGAAACTCGCCTCCGGATGCGACCGCCGCTGCACGTTCTGCGCGATCCCCGCGTTCCGCGGATCCTATGTCTCCCGGCCGCCGGAGGACCTGCTCGCCGAGGCGCGATGGCTGGCCGGGCAGGGCGTCACGGAGCTCGTGCTCGTCAGCGAGAACTCGACCTCGTACGGCAAGGACCTGGGCGACCTGCGCGCGCTGGAGAAGCTGCTGCCGCGGATCGCCGCGACCGAAGGCATCGAGCGGGTCCGGGTCAACTACCTGCAGCCCGCCGAGCTGCGGCCCGGTCTGCTCGACGTGATCGCCGGAACCGAGCGCGTCGCGCCGTACTTCGACCTGTCCTTCCAGCACGCCAGTGGCCCCCTGCTGCGGCGGATGCGCCGGTTCGGCGACCCGGAGCGCTTCCTGGACCTGCTGGCGCGGATCCGCGAGCGCGCGCCGGAGGCGGGCGTCCGGTCGAACTTCATCGTGGGCTTCCCCGGCGAGAGCCGGCACGACTTCGACACGCTGGTGGGTTTCCTCGGGGAGGCCAGGCTCGATGTGATCGGTGTCTTCGGCTACTCCGACGAGGAGGGTACCGAGGCGTTCTCCTTCGACGGCAAGCTCGACCAGGACGTGATCGACGAACGGGTGGCCGAGCTGAGCGAGCTGGCCGAGGAGCTGACCTCCCAGCGCGCGGAGGAGCGCATCGGCACCGACATCGCGGTCCTGATCGAAGAGGACCTGGGGGACGGGGGTTACGAGGGTCGCGCGGCGCATCAGGGTCCCGAGGTGGACGGGTCGGTCACCGTCCGGGGGATCGGACTGGTTCCCGGTCAGATCGTCCAGGCAGTCGCCGTCGACTCCGAGGGGGCTGACCTGATCGCCCGGATCAAGGCAGGCCCATGACGGAGCGCAGCGAGCCGCCACCCGTCCCGCAGCCCGCACCGCCCGCGCCGTCTGTGTCGTCCGCGTCGACGACGCGGCGGGTGAGCACCTGGAACATCGCCAACGCGCTGACCGTCGGACGACTGGTGATCGTCCCGGTGTTCACGGTCTTCCTGTTCCTGGAGGGGCCCACCTGGCGGCTCGCTGCGCTCGGGGTCTTCCTGCTCGCGTCGTTCACCGATCAGCTCGACGGCTGGCTGGCCCGGAAGTACGCGCTGATCACCGATTTCGGCAAGATCGCCGACCCGATCGCGGACAAAGCGCTGATCGGTGCGGCACTGGTGAGTCTGTCCTTCCTCGATGAGATCCCCTGGTGGGTGACCGGCGTGATCCTCGGCAGGGAGGCGGGAGTCACGCTGCTGCGGTTCCTGGTCATCCGGCACGGCGTGATCCCGGCGAGCTACGGGGGCAAGGTCAAGACCGTCCTGCAGATCGTCGCCATCGCGCTCTACATCGTGCCGGGCGTGCCAGGCCTGGTCAGGTGGGCGGCCATCGGTCTCGCCCTGATCGTCACAGTCGGAACCGGTCTCGACTACGTGGTGCGGGCGATCCGGCTGCGGCAGGTGGCGAGCAGGGCACGGGCCCAGTAAGGCACGGGTGCGGTAGGCGCACCGAGGGGCACAGGAGGAGGGCCTGCTGAGAGGCCTGGGAGGGCATGCTGATGGGCGATGTGGCGGAGGATGCGGCAGAGGACACGCCCGGGGACATGTCGATGGACGGCCCAACGGACGGCCAGATGGACGCGGCGGCGCGCATCCTGGCGCTGCTGGTCGGCCGAGGCGCCACGGTTTCGGCGGCGGAGTCGCTGACCGGAGGCCTGATCGGAGTGGCGCTCACCGCGCCCGCGGGGGCGTCGGCTGCTTTCCGCGGTGGCGTGGTGGCCTACGCGACCGACCTCAAGGCCGCACTGCTCGGCGTGCCGCCCGAACTGCTCTCCCGGGAGGGCGCGGTGCATCCGGACGTCGCGGCGGCAATGGCCGAGGGGGTGCGCGAGCGCACGAAGTCGGACTACGGCCTCGCGGTCACCGGAGTGGCCGGCCCCGATCCGCAGGACGGCAAGCCGGTGGGCACGGTCCACATCGCGCTTTCCGGTCCCGGAAAACGCGTCTGGCACCGTGACATCATGCTCGACGGGGGCAGGGACCAGATCAGGCAGGGGACATGCCGAGAGGCTTTAAGCCTGCTTAGAGGTGTGCTGGAGGCAAATTTGGGGGAACATTCGGGGTGATTACCGCGTTACGTCACCAGCGAACATGCTCACCACGGTCTGCCGCGGTGTTGCCCTCTACAGGTACGGTGGAACTGTGAGTGAGGTCCGTGAGCCATCGGCGAGGAGCAAGTCAGGCGCGCGCCCGGCGAAAGGGCCGAGCGAACCAACGGTGACGGCGAGGAGCATGCACGAAGGACATTCGAAGAAGGGGCGACATGGGCCCACCGCGCGAGGCGTCGTGAAGGCGCCCCCCTCCGGGAGGGAGCGACAGATGATTCTGCTGCGTCAGCTGCTGGGCGACGTGCTGCGACGGTTGCGGGTGCGCCAGAATCGCACACTTCGCGAAGTCTCCACGCTGGCGCGCGTCTCGCTCGGGTATCTGTCCGAGGTCGAACGTGGCCAGAAGGAGGCATCCTCGGAGCTGCTCGCCTCGATCTGCGGAGCCTTGGGCGTGCCGCTGTCGCAGGTGCTGCGCGAGGTCTCCGACCAGTTCGCGCTGGCCGAGCTGCAGGCCGCCCCGGTTCTGGCCGATGTGCCGGAGCGTGAGCGGCTGGCGATCCCCGAGACCGTGCCCGGCGGCATCCCCGGCCCCGAGTTCGGCGAGGACTTCCACGGTTACAGCCCCGAGGTCAAGGACATGGTCGCCGCCTGACCGCGGCGAGAAGGTCACCCCGGTTGGCACGCCGGGCACCAGAAGACCAGCCGTTCGTACGGCTCGGTCCCCCGGCTCGCGGCCGACGGCACCTCGCTGCGGCGGACCGGGGCCCCGCAGCGGCGGCAGGGGCGGCCCGCCCTGCCGTACACGAACATGTTCCTGGCCGGTCGGAGATCACCCGTTGTGACCGGCAGCGATGCGTCCCTGCTCGCGTCCATGAGGTCGTGCGCGAGCCCGGCCAGTGCCTCCAGTTCGTCCGCGGGGATCGACCCGACCATGCGCCAGGGCGAAAGACGCGCGACGAACAGCGTCTCGGCCCGCCAGATCGTGCCCATCCCCGCCATGTTCCGCTGATCCAGCAGCGCTTCCCCGATGCCGCGCTCGGGGCGCCCGCTCAGGTTCCGCGCGGCGAGCCCCGCGTCCCAGTCCGGGCCGAGCAGGTCCGGCCCGAGATGCCCGACGACCCGGTTCTCATGATCTGTGGCCACGAGGTCCACCATGCCCAGCCTGATCCCGGTGGCCTGCCATCGCTCGTTGGCGAGCACGAGCCGCACGATGCCGCCGCCCGGGACCGGGCGCACGCCGGATCCCGGGCGCCCCGCCGGAGTCACCCGCCAGCTTCCGTCCATCCGCAGGTGCGTGTGCACGGTGAGGCCGCCCGACACGCGCGTCAGCAGGTGCTTGCCGCGTGAGACCGTCGTGAGCACCGTACGGCCGCGCAGGTCGGCGGTCGCGTGGCGGGGCACTCGGAAATCGGAACGGGTCAAGATCCGGCCGTCGAGGGCCTCCCTGAGCCGCTTCGCGGTTCGATAGACGGCGTCGCCTTCGGGCATGGCCGTACGGTCAGGCCGGGGGGTGTGAGTTCCACGCCGCGGGATCGGAGGCGAGCTCGGTCACCCGGGCAGGCAGGTCGCCCGTGGCGAGGTGCTCCAGGGTGACCTCCTCGAGGATCGCCCGCTCGCTGGCGCGCAGTGCGATCCACACCTGCTGCAGGGCCTGGGCGGCGCCCTGGTAGCCGACGTGTTCCGGACGCTCGCCCCGGACGTTGGCCAGGGGTCCGTCCACGGCCCTGATCACGTCGGCGAGTGAGATCTGGGCGGCCGACCGAGCCAGGACATAGCCCCCCTCGGGGCCACGCTGGCCACGGACCAGGCCGGCCCGGCGCATCTGCAGCAGGATGTTCTCCAGGTACTTGGGGGGCATGTCCTGTCCCTTGGCCAGCTCGCCGACCGTTGTGGGCCCCTCGCCCGCGGCGGCGAGTTCGGCGGCGGCACGGAGGGCGTAGTCGACGCGGGCGGAAAGTCGCATGTGGTCGATTATCCCGCCTGGTCGGCGTCTGTTGGCCAGGGGCCTCTACGTCGCCGGCCCTCGTGAGCTCGCGGTGGTTCGCCGGTCAGCTGAGGCGGAGCCGTACGACGACCGGAAGATGGTCGGAGAACGGGACCCGAAGGTTCGTGAGCAGCGCGTCGCCCCAGAGCGGATCGGCCGCCGCCGCGAAGTAGTAGCGCATGCCGAGTCCCTGGGCGATCCTGGAAGGGTGATCAACGAGGGCAGGAAGACGTGCAGCGCGTCCATGTGCAGCAGGACGCCGAGGGTGGTGGCGGTCGGAGTTCCGATCAGGGGAGGAATCCACCGCTTCATCGGGATGTCGCGGTGCCCGGCGACCTGTCCGGCCATATGCCAGCCTCTGGCGAAGAAATGAGTGATCCTCGTACTTTGCGGGCGGGACGGCAACAGCTGGATGCTCACGATTCGGCCGATGTGGGCGAGATGTGGGAGCGTTTCCATGGAAGGGCCTGGAGAGCGCTCCATTCGCACGAGGGCTCGGTAAGCTTTCAGGAAGCTTTGTTGGCGATTAAGCGAACCTTTGTTGGCGATTAAACGGGCAGAGTGTGACGGCGTGGCGGGACCGAGCATGGAAAGCAGGAGCATGGAGCGACGTCCTGGCGTGCCCAGGTTGCTCCGGGAGATCAACGACCGGGCCGCCCTGGAACTGCTGCTGGCATCGGGGCCGCTCACTCGTGGCCAGATCGGTGAGCTCACCGGACTGTCGAAGGTCACGGCCTCCCAGACACTGGCGCGCCTGGAAGAACGCGGGCTCGTTGAGGTCGTGGGCGAGCATGCGGGCAACCGCGGGCCGAACGCCGCGCTCTACGGCGTGGTTCCCTCGTGCGCGTACGTGGCAGGCCTCGATGTGGGCCCCGACTCGGTCACCGCGGCGGTGGCCGACATCAAGGGGGACGTCGTGGCGGAGGTGACGGCCTCACCGCACGGCCATGATGACCCCGTGTCGATCGTCCACAACGCGGTGGTGAAGGCATGCCGGTCCGGCCGGGTGGCACTGTCGAAGCTGCGCGGTGTCGTGATCGGCACGCCCGGTGTCGTCGACCCGCGCACCGGCGACGTTCGATTCTCCTTCGATCTGCCGCACTGGCATGAAGGCATTCACGAGGCCCTCGCCAGGGACCTGCGCCGCGTCGTGACCATCGAGAACGACGTGAACCTCGTGGCCATCGCCGAGCGCGCGCAGGGAGCCGCCCAGCAGGTGGACGATTTCGTGCTCGTCTGGGTGGGCCGCGGCATCGGCCTCGCCGTCGTGCTCGACGGGCGACTGCACCGCGGCAGATCGGGCAGCGCGGGCGAGATCGGTTATCTGCCGGTGCCCGGCGTTCCCCTGGCCGAGGACGTCAAAGCCACTCCGGGCCGGCTGCCGTCGCTCGCCGGCGGCCTGCAATCACTCGTCAGTTCCGAGGCCGTCACCGAGCTCGCGGAGACGTACGGCTTCACGGGGAAGACGGCGGCCGAATGCGTGACCGAGGCCGTGGCGGCCGGGCCTCGAGGCGAGCGGCTGCTGGACGAGATCGCCTCGCGTCTCGCGCTCGGGGTGGCGTCGGTGTGCGTGGTGCTCGACCCCGGCCTGGTCCTGCTGGCCGGCGAGGTGGGACGGGCCGGGGGAGCGGACCTGACCTCTCGTGTGGAGGAGGCCGTGGCCCGGATCTGCCCCATCCGGCCCGAGGTCGTCACCAGTGAGGTGGCGGGCAAACCCGTGCTGCGCGGCGCGGTCCTCGCCGCGCTGGAGCGGGCCCGTGAAGAGATCTTCACCTCCACCACCTAACGCCTCCCCGTGATTCCCCCCGCAAGCGATTCCCCCGTGATCTTGCGAATGCTTGCAGGGCACTCCGTTGACCTGCGCGGATCCATCTCGTGATCTTGCAGTTGTTTGCAGGCGATTACCGTGAGCTGCAACGACACCCTTGGTGATCTTGCAGTTGACGTGCAAGTGCAAGATCACTAAGGGTGTATGTGCCGCTCAGGGCGCAGGCCTGCAAGAAAATGCAAGATCATGAAACGCGAAGTGCCTGCTCGCGGCACCCGCTTGCGAGAATTCGCAAGATCATCCCCTGAGGAGGGGGAGGAGAGTCAGTTTGTCAGGAGTTCCACGGCGGCCTGGGCGTTGGCCCGGGCGGCGCCGTATGTCGCGATGTAGGTGGCGGCACCGGGCCGCCAGATGGGCAGGCCCATCTCCATTACGGTGGCATCCGGACGACCGGCGAGCAGCGCGGAGACCAGGGTCCTGGTACCCGGGTATCGGTGGGCGTCCTTCACCACGATGACCAAGGAGCGATCGTGTGAGCGGCCGAGCAGCGCCGCGGCGTCGGCGTCCTCGGGCTTGACCCGGACGACCTCGGCGTTGGGCAGCCACGGCGCGATTCCCCACGGGACGTCGCCGACGGCGATCGTCGGTGGAGTGTCCACCTCGACCACGAGCGGATCGGTCAGCGGTGTCACCGCGCCGGACAGCGCGACCGCACGGCGGGCGGCTTCCAGGCCGATGCCGTTGCTCTCCGCGGGCTTCCGGCGGGGCGCGGCGAACCATTCACGCAGCCGGTCGACCCGCTCGGCCGCCTCCTCCAGGCGAGCGGCCGCGAGCCGGCCCTCGGCGACCGCCTCGGCGATCCCGGTCAGCACGCGCTCGATCTCCTCCGCTGTGGGCAGCGGCCCCAGGCACAGCAGGTCCGAGCCGGCCGCCAGCGAGAGCACCGCGCCGCCGACCAGGCCGACGCCCTCGGTGATGGCGTGCATGTCGAGGGCATCGGAGATCACGACGCCGTCGTAGCCCATCTCACGCCGCAGCAGGGTGGTCAGCGCCTCCCCGCTGAGCGTGGCGGGCAGGTCGCCGGTGAGATCGGGGACCGACACGTGCGCAGTCATGATCGACTTGGTGCCCGCCTCGACGGCGGCCCGGAAGGGGATCAGCTCGCGATCCCACAGCAGTTCGCGGGACGCCGCTACGAGCGGGATCTCCAGGTGCGAGTCCTGGGTGGTCGCGCCGTGGCCGGGGAAGTGCTTGACGCACGCGGCGACCCCCAGGGACTGGAGGCCGCGGACGGCCGCGACCGTGTGCCGCGCGACCAGATCCGACGAGGAGCCGAAGGACCTGGTGCCGATCACCGGGTTGTCGTCGGCGGTGTTGATGTCGGCGACGGGACCCATGTCGAGATTGACCCCGCAGCGGGCGAGATCGGCGCCGATGGAGTGATAGACCCGCTCGGTCAACTCCACGTCGTCGACGGCTCCGAGCGCGGCGTTCCCGGGGTAGGGACTGCCGATGTGGTAGGCGAGCCGGGTGACGTCGCCGCCCTCCTCGTCCAGCGAGATCACGGGGTTTCCTGAGCCGCTCATTTGGGCGGTGAGGCCCGCGACCTGCTCGGGGTCGCGTACGTTGAAGCCGAAGAGGGTCACGCCGCCCAGGCCGCCTTCCAGGCCGCGCAGGACCCAGTCCGGGGCCTGCAGTCCCTGGAAGGAGACAAGCAGCGTGCCGGCCGCGAGACGACGCAGCCCCCGATCGCCAGTGCTCGCGCACACGTCAGACATGCGTCTCGATTCCTTACTGAAAAATTGATGGGTACGGCTCGCGGGCACGGTCGGGTACGGCTACCTCCCTCGTGAGGCGGCAGCCGTAACCGTGCGCTTGTGGGGTTATCCCTTGACAGCGCCCGCGACGAGGCCGGAGACCATGCGCCGCTGGACCAGGAGGAAGAAGATGAGGACCGGGATCATCATCAGCGTCGAGGCGGCCATGATCGCGCCCCAGTCGGTCATCTTCTGTCCCATGAAATACTTGAGGGCGACCGGCATGGTGTATCCGCCCTGATCTTGGATCAGGGTCAGCGCGAAGGCGAACTCGTTCCAGGTGGTGATGAAGGCGAAGATGCTGGTGGCCACCAGGCCGGGGGCGACCAGCGGGAACAGCACCCGCCAGAACGTGGTGAACCGGCTGGCACCGTCGATCCAGGACGCCTCCTCCAGTTCCTTCGGGACCGCCGCGACGAACGTGCGCAGCATCCAGATCGAGAACGGCAGCGTCAGGCCGACGTTGATCACGATCAGACCGAGAAGCTGGTCGGCCAGACCGAGCCGCCTGGCCATCAGGAACAACGGGATCAGCAGCGCCTCCATCGGCACCATCTGGACGATCAGCAGCAGGATCAGGAACGATGCCCGGAAACGGAACCGGAACCTGGACACCGCCGTGGCCGCCAGCAGGGCGAACACCGCGCCGATCAGCACGGTGGCGACCGCCACGATCGCGCTGTTGAGCAGAAACCGCCAGATCGAGTGCCCGGCCACGCCGTTGGTGAACACTGCTTCGACGTGCTCGAGTGTGGGCGGGCTCGGGAACAGGATGAAATCGGTGGTGAAGATCTGGTCGTTCGGCTTGAAGGCCGTGCCGACCATCCAGTAGACGGGGAAGACCGCGACGAGGAACACGATCATCCCGGCGCCATTGAGCGCGAACTTCCCGAGTCGCTTGCGGGCGAGCGGGCTCATCTGACGTCCTCCGTCTTCACGATCTGCCGGACGTACACGAAGGTGATGATCAACAGCATGCCGGTCAGCACTACCGCGATCGCCGCGCCCAGGCCCATCTTCATGGTGCCGCCGAACGCCTCTGCGTACATCCACAGCGAGAGGTTGTACGCGTCGCGGTTCACCGTCCCACCGGCCAGCATGTACAACTGGGTGAAGACCCTGAAGTCCCAGATGATCGACAGCACGATCAGGACCGAGTAGACCGGTCTGAGCATCGGGAGCGTGATCTTCCGGAACGTCGAGACCACCCCCGAGCCGTCCATCTTGGCCGCCTCGTACAGCTCACTGGGGATGCTCTTGAGCCCCGCCAGGATCGACACCGAGATGAACGGGAACGACGCCCACACCACCGCCAGGGTCAGCACCAGGAAGATGGAGAACGCATCGTTGAACCAGGGGTGGCCACTCCAGTCGGATTTGCCGAAGACCAGGTTGGACAGCCAGTCGGGCAGCAGGTTCAGCACCCAGTTCGCGGCGCCGGCGTCAGCGTCGAACAACCACCTCCAGATGATCCCCTGTGCCACGGGCGGCGTGGCCCAGGCGGCCATGACACCGACGATGACGAACAGTGACATCTTGCGGCCGAGCCGGTTGAGCAGCAGGCCGACGAGGGTGCCGACCCCGATCGTCAGGACGACGGCGGCCAGGGCGAAGAAGATCGTGTTGCGTAGCGACGGCCAGAACAGGTCGGAGTCGAAGACCTTCGTGTAGTTGTCAAGGCCCACGAACTCCGGCGGAACCGGGTTGTTCGGCCGGACGTTCTTCAGCTTCATGTCGTAGAAGGACATCTCGGCTACCTGGTACAGCGGATACAGCAGGAGAACTGCGATGACCAGGAGGCCGGGGCCGAGGAGAACGTAGGGAATCAGCCGGGGGGGCAGGCCGGACCCGCGCGAGGCCCGTCTGCGCCGCGACGGGGCGGAGGAAGGACCTCCGCCCCGAACGGTTGTTGACGTATGCGCCATGATCTTTACTGGTTGAGGATGGACTCGACTTCGGTGTTCGCGTCGGCGAGGGCGTCGTCGACGCTCTTCTTGCCCTCGATCACCGCTCTGGCGGCGTTCTGCAGCACCGACTTGACCTCGTTGACGTCACCCCAGTTCGGCGTGGCGGGGTAGGCGTGGGCGACCTTGTAGGCGTCCACGAACGCCTGCTGCTCCGGGTTCTCCTGGGCATACGCGTCAGCCGCCTCCGGGTAGACCGGGATCAGGCCGTTCTCCTTGGCGAACCGGACGCCCCACTCCTTGCCCGTGGCGAGCTTCAGGTACTCGGCGGCGAGTTCCTTGTTCTTGGTGGTTCCCCAGACCGCGAGGTCGTTGCCGCCCATCATGGTCGGGGCGGCACCGTTGCCGTCCTTGGTCGGGATCGGGAAGAAGGCCATCTTCTTCTCGTCGACCTTGCCGTTGCTCTCCTTCTTGATGCTGTCGATGTCCCAGCCCGCGGTGACGTACATGCCGACCTTGTTGTTGGCGAACCGCGTGCGGATATCCGTGCTGTTCTGCGTCAGGCGGCTCTTGCCGGAGACGCCCTCCTTGGCGACCAGGTCGGTGTAGAACTGGAAGCCCTCCTTGGTGCCCGGCTCGGTGAGTTTGCCGACCCACTTGCCGCCTTCGAGCGTCGCATAGTCGCCACCGGCCGACCAGATGAACGGCGACAGCACCGCGTTCGCGTCCGAACCGCCGTTGAAGGCGAAGCCGTCGACGTCCTTGCCCTTCTTGGCCACGATCGTCTTGGCCGTGGCGACGAGTTCGTCCCAGGTCTTGGGGATCTCGAGGCCGAGATCCTTGAACCAGTCCGTGCGGTAGAGGACGGCCCGGGAGCCGCCGCCCCAGGGAACCGCGTAGATCTTGCCCTCTCTGCTCTCGTAGCCCAGCAGGTTCTCCGGGATCTGCTGGAGATCGGCGTCGCCCTTCACCGCGTCGGTGATCTCGGCCAGCGCGTCCTGCTCGACCCAGCCGGGGACCTGGTCGTTACCCATTTCGGTGACGTCGGGCCCCTCGCCGCTGGCCACCGCGGTCGACCACTTGTTCTGTGCGTCGGGCCACGGGATCCACTGGAGGTCGACGTCGGCGCCCGTCTGCTCCTTGAACTTGGCGTTCAGGTCTTCCATGTACTTCACGGCAGCGGGGTTGCTGTCGGGGGAGCCCATCCGCCAGACCTTGAGGGTCTGGCCTTCGAACTTCTTACCGTTCTCCGCCGCCGACGGGGCGGCGGACGAAGAGGAGGAGGAGTCAGATGAGTCGTCGCTGCTGCTGCAGGCGGCGAGGGCAAGAGCCAGAGCAGCGGTCGTGGTGGTCACGGCCGCGATTTTTGCGATCTTCACGTTGGGTATCTCCCTTCCCGGCTTCGCGTCCGGCGAGTGCCTCTCGGGGTTGGCGGCACGCCGCGTACCTGGTCGAGGCGCTCTCCTTTCGGTCGGCGCTCATGGCGTCCCGAGGCTTGATCGGTTGCCTCCGGGGTGGCTGGCGCTAAACTAACAAGAAACTTTCTTATAAGAAACTGGCGTTAGCGGATCGTGACGAGAGGGGAATCAGCCGGTGTCTCAACGACCGGGAACACCAAGGCTGCTCAGGCAGATCAACGACCGCGCGGCACTGGAACTGCTCCTTTCCAAAGGCCCGCTGACCAGGGCCGAGTTGGGAGAGCTTACCGGGCTCTCCAAGGTGACGTCAGGTCAGCTTTTGTCACGATTGGAAAGCAGAGGGCTGGTCACCTCGGCGGGGGAGCGGCCGGGTGGCCGCGGTCCCAACGCGGCCCTCTACGGAGTGAACCCGGCGAGCGCGTACGTCGCGGGCATCGACGTGCTGCCCGACAGCGTCACCGTCGGCGTCGCCGACATCACCGGCACAGTCATCGCGGAGATCAACGTCGATCCGACCGATGCCGGGGACCCGGTGCGAATGGTCCACGGGGCCGTCTCGCGAGCCTGCGCGGCCGCACAGGTCGAGCTGCCCCGGCTGCGCTGCCTGGTGATCGGCACGCGCGGCGTGGTCGATCCTATAAGCGGAGAGGTACGCTACTCCTTCGACCTGCCCGCCTGGCACCTCGGCGTCCTCGCCGGCCTGCGCGACATCCTGGGCGACTGTGTGATCATAGAGAATGACGTCAACCTCGTCGCGCTCGCCGAGCAGACGCATGGCGCGGCCAGGGGCTTGGAGGACTTCGCGATCCTGTGGGCCGGCGTCGGCCAAGGTCTCGGGGTGATGCTCGGCGGCAGGCTGCACAGAGGCATCAGCGGCGGCGCGGGCGAGATCGGCTGGCTGCCCGTCCCCGGTGAGCCGCTGCCGATCGACGTCACTGTCCCGCAGAGCGGGTCCTTCCAGCGTCTCGTCGGGAGGGACGCGCTGGTGGGGCTCGCCCGTGCCCACGGCCTGCACACCGACCTGGGCGCGGACGCCGGCGTCGCGGACCTGGTCCGTACGGCGCTCGCCACCGGCCACCAGAGCTTCCTGGACGAACTGGCGGGACGGCTGGCGATCGGCGTCGCCGCGGTGTCCGTCGTGCTCGACCCCGGACTGGTGGTCCTGAGCGGCGACATCGGCCGCGCCGGGGGGAAGGCGCTGGCGGCCGGAGTCGAGGAGGCGGTGGGCCGCATCTGCCCCAGCCGTCCGACCGTCGCGGTGACCGAGGTCGAGGGCAACCCGGTGCTGAGCGGGGCGATCGTCGCCGCGCTCGGCCGGGCACGCGAGGAGGTCTTCTCCGACACCGTCTGACGGAACATCCTGATTGTGGAGATATTTGCCGACATACTGGTTGGTGTGAAGTGCACCCAGTGCGGCGGTCCAAACCTGGAGCCGGGATTCATCGAAGACGGCGGCGAGCATTCTCAGGGCTATGGCCGCTGGATCGAAGGTCCGCTCGAGCGCGGCGTGTTCGGCGGCGCCAGGCGCCTGGGCAAAGTGCGCTGGATCATCGACGCTTACCGATGCACCCGGTGCTCTCATCTCGAACTGTTCGTCCGCCCGAAAGACTGAACCCGGCCGGCTTCGGGAGGCGGACCGCGCCCTGCTCCGGCCGTCAGGCACGGATGCGCAGGCCGCGTGGCGTCGGGTGGAATCCCGCCGCCTCCAGGGCCGCCGCCAGCGGTGACTCCGCGATGGCGGTCCCATCGGCCCGTTCCACGGTCAGCTTCCCCAGCGCGCCCTGCCGTACGGCCGTCGCCAGCGCGCTCACCGCCGGCCGGAGGTCGTCCGGTTCGTCGTCCGGCCGCTCCGCGTCGCTGAAGGAAAGCAGTGTCTTGCCGCCCCGCTCGACGTAGAGGACCAGCCTCCCCTCCACGAGCACCACCAGTGCGCCCGCCTTGCGTCCCGGCCGATGGGCCACGTCGCCTCCGCGGTCCGGCCATGGCAGGGCCGCGCCGTACGGGTTGGCCGGATCCGCGGCGGCCAGGACCACCGCGCGGCGCGGCGCCGGGCCTGTCCAGGGAGGAGACGGGTACTGCTCGGCGCCCGGCACCGTCATGGAGATCGACGAGGGGACGGTGGACGGACCCGATGCCGCGGCTCGCATACGATCGACCGCCCCCGGGAGAGCGAACTGCGCGCCCCCGAGGCCCTCGACGAAGTAGCCCCGGCGGCACCGGCCGCTCTCCTCGTACGCCCGGAGCACCTGATAGACCGAGGAGAAACCGCCGGGAAGCCGCTCGGCGGCGACGCCGCCCCTGGTCAGCACGCCGTGCCGGTCGAGCAGCACCTCGGCCATGGCCTGCGCCCGCCGGGTGCCGTCGGCAGCCGGATCGGGCACCGGCCACCACCGGCCGCTCACCGTCGGCGGGCCGCTCCTGGTGGGCAGCACAGCCCGCCGGCGCCGGGCAGCCGCGGGCCGGTGGGCCGGCCGCCCCGTGCCCAGGGCCGAGCGGAGCGGGGCCAGCGTGTCTCCGGTCACTCGGCCCGACCACACCAGATCCCACAGCGCCGCCGCCAGCGCCGCGTCGTCCGGCACGCTGCTTCCATACGGGCCGGTCTCACCGCACGGCGCCGCGCCCGCGACGCGGCCGGAAAGTTCGCGGAACAGCAGGGCTCCGCCGCCGCCCAGGATCTCGAGGATCCGCTCGTGCAGCGGGGTCAGCGTGATGTCCTGCGGCGGGGGGAGCAGCAGCGGAGCGGTGTCGGCGAAGTACAGCGACACCCAGCCGTCCCCGCCGGGCAGCGACCCCTGGCCCGCCCAGATCACCTCACCCGAGGAGGTCAGCTCGTCGAGCAGGGCGGGGGAGTAGCCTGCCACCCGGCCCGGCAGGATCAGGGTCTCGAGCGCCGAAGCGGGAACCGCCGCGCCCTGCAGCCGCTCGATCGCGTTGACCAGGTCGTCCATGGCGCGCGCCGGCTGGTGGGCCGCACTCTGCGGTGCAGAGGAGATCGGCGCGATGGCGTGCCACGTGGGGAGGAAAGCGGCCAGCACCTCGGGCGCGACCGGCTCGACCTCTTTGCGTAGCCGGGCCAGCGATCTGCGGCGCAGCAGCCGCAGCACACCCGCGTCGCACCACTCCTCACCCCGGCAACCCGGCCGGAACTCGCCACCGACCACCCGGCCGGCCGCGGACAGGCGGCGCAGGGTGTCCTCGACCACGGCGACGCCCACGCCGAAACGGGCGGCCGCCGTCCCGGACGAGAACGGCCCTCGCGTACGGGCATGCCGGGCGACCAGATCACCCAGCGGGTCAGGGCCGTGAGGCACGAACCCCCGGGCAGCGGAACCGGCGGAGGCTGTGCCACCCGTGCCTGTGCCACCCGTGCCGGCGCCGCTCATATTCGGGGGCTCCAGGAACTCGTGCGGCACGCCCACCGGGAGCGGCACGCCGAGCGCGTCCCGCAGCCGCCACGCGTCCTCGACCGCGGCCCACTGCTCGTGGCCCGCCAGGCGCACGCGGATGGCGCGACGTGCCCCTTCCAACCCGGCCAGCCAGGCGGGGTCTCCCTCACGGATCGAGACGTCCTCAGCCGACAGCGGGCCGTGGGAACGCAGCAGGTCGGCGAGGTCCTCGACATCCCGGAGCGGCCGGTCCAGCCGGGCCAGCTCCCGTTCGACCTCCGTGACGACATCGGGGTCGAGCAGCTCGCGCAGATCGGCCTGACCGAGCAGCTCGGCCAGCAGCGCCGTGTCGAGGGCCAGCGCCTGGGCACGGCGCTCGGCCAACGGGGCGTCGCCCTCGTACATGAAAGCGCCGACGTAGTTGAACAGCAATGACGCGGCGAACGGCGACGGCTGGGCGGTCTCCACTTCGACGACCCGCACTTTCCGGGCCGCCACGTCCCGCATGAGCCCGACCAGGCCCGGTACGTCGAAGACGTCCTGCAGGCACTCGCGCATCGTTTCCAGCACGACAGGGAAATTCGCGTACCTGCTCGCGACGCCGAGCAGGTGCGCCGCCCGTTGGCGCTGCCGCCACAGCGGAGTCCGCCTGCCCGGGCTGCGGCGCGGCAGCAGCAGCGACCGTCCGGCGCACTCGCGGAACCGCGCCGCGAACAGCGCCGAGCCGCCCAGTTCCTCCGTGACGATCTGCTCGATCTCCTCCGCGTCGAAGGCTGCGACATCGGTCGGCGCCTCGTCCAGCGTGTCCGAGATCTGCAGGACGATCCCGTCGTCGGAGTGGACGGCCTGGACATCGACGCCGTACCGCTCGCGCAGCCGCCGCCCGATGGCGAGCGCCCACGGGGCGTGCACCCGCGCGCCGTACGGCGAGTGGATCACCACCCGCCAGTCGCCCAGCTCGTCATGGAAGCGCTCCACCACGAGCGTCCGGTCGTCCGGCACATAGCCGGTCGCCGCCCGCTGCTCGGCCAGATAGGCGAGCAGGTTGCCGGTGGCGAACTCATCCAGCCCAGCGGCCCTGACCCGGTCGTGCGCCGACTCGGACGTGGACAGTTCGCGAAGAAACGTGCCGATCGCCCGGCCCAGCTCGGCGGGCCGTCCGGGAGCGTCGCCATGCCAGAACGGCAGCTTCCCCGGGCGGCCGGGGGCGGGCGAGACCAGCACGCGGTCCGTGGTGATGTCCTCGATCCGCCACGAGGTCGCGCCGAGCACGAACACGTCGCCCACCCGCGACTCGTAGACCATCTCCTCGTCCAGCTCGCCGACCCGGGTCGAGGGCCTGGCCGAGGTGCCGGAGCCGCCGCCCCCGGCGAGGAACACGCCGAACAGGCCGCGATCGGGGATCGTGCCGCCGTTGGTCACCGCCAGCCGCTGCGCTCCCGGCCGGCCGCGCAGTGTGCCGGTCACCCGATCCCACACGATGCGCGGTCGCAACTCGGCGAACTCCTCACTCGGATAACGCCCCGCCAGCATGTCGAGCGTCGCCTCCAGCGCCGATCGCGGCAGCGTCGCGTACGGCGCGGCCCGCCGGACCAGGGCCTCCAGCGAGTCGACCGTCCACTCGTCGAGCGCGGTCATCGCGACGATCTGCTGGGCAAGCACGTCGAGGGGATTACGCGGGTAGCGGATCTCCTCGATCCGGCCGGTCTTCATACGCTCGGCGACCACGGCCGTCTGGATGAGATCACCGCGATATTTGGGGAAGATCACCCCGCGGGACACCGCGCCGACCTGGTGCCCGGCCCGGCCGATGCGTTGCAGGCCGCTCGCGACGCTCGGCGGCGACTCGACGCAGGCCACCAGATCGACCGTGCCCATGTCGATGCCCAGCTCCAGACTGGAGGTGGCGACCACGGCGGGCAGGCGGCCCGACTTCAGCGCCTCCTCGATCTGGGACCGCTCCTCCTTGGAGACCGATCCGTGGTGGGCGCGCACGACCTCGGGCACCGCCCCGTTCGACGCCCCCGCCTGCGCCATCATCGCGGCCGGCCCGGCCTGCGAGATCGGTGGGACCGCTGGGCTCCCCGAGCCGTACCCCAGGCCATCCCCCGGACCATCGACCGCGCCGCCGCGCCGTTCCCAGGCCAGCTCGTTGAGCCGCGTGCACAGGCGCTCGGACAGCCGCCGTGAGTTGGCGAAGACGATCGTGGACCGATGGGCCTCGATGAGGTCGAGGAGGCGCTCCTCCACGTGCGGCCAGATGCTGCGGCGGTGTTCGGTGGGCTCCCCGACCATGCCCGTGATCTCGTCCGGGGTGGCCATCCCGGGAGGGGGCGGGGCGAGCTCCGTCATGTCCTCGACCGGGACCATGACGTCGACCTCGATGACCTTCTCGGCGGGCGGCTGCACCACGGCGGCCGGGCGGGAGCCGCCCAGGAACGCCGCGACCTCGGCGACCGGCCGCACGGTCGCGGACAGGCCGATGCGCTGAGCAGGCCTGGGCAGCAGGGCGTCGAGCCGCTCCAGCGTCAGCGCGAGATGGGCGCCGCGTTTGGTCGCGGCGACCGCGTGAACCTCGTCCACGATCACCGTCTCCACCCCGCGCAGCGCCTCCCGCGCCTGCGAGGTGAGGATCAGGAACAGCGACTCGGGTGTGGTGATCAGGACCTCGGCCGGTTTCGCGGCGAAACGGCGACGGTCTTCCGCGCTCGTGTCGCCCGACCGGATGGCCACCGATATCTCGGGCACCGGACGGCCGAGCCGCGCCGCCGTCTGCCTGATCCCGGTGAGCGGGGCGCGCAGGTTCCGCTCGACGTCGACGGCGAGCGCCTTCAGCGGCGAGACGTACACCACGCGGCACAGCCGCTCGACTCGGGAGGTCCCGGCGGTGCCGGTTTCGAGGGTGCCGGTCGTCTGCTCGGCGGCCAGCCGGTCGATCGCCCACAGGAAGGCGGCCAGGGTCTTTCCCGAACCGGTGGGGGCGACCACCAGCGTGTTGTCGCCGCGCGAGATCGACGACCAGGCGCCCTCCTGGGCCTTCGTCGGCGCGGCGAACGCGCCGGTGAACCACTGCCTGGTCACCGTGCTGAAACCGTCGAGCGCGCTCACCCGCCCATAATGCCTCCGCCCACTGACAGAAATCGCCCCACGAGACGGAGAAGATCGCCGTCGGAGCGGGACGGGCGGCCGCCGGGGCGGACCATACTTGAGGGATGCGCCTCACTGACTTCTGGAGCCGGATGCACCGCCACTTCGGAGAGGCGTACGCGGAGTCATGGGCGAAGGACTACGTCCTCGCCGAGCTCGGCGGCCGGACGGTCGAGCAGGCCATCGCCGAGGGGATCTCCGCCAAACGGGTCTGGCACGCCGTCTGCCAGGTCGAGGACGTGGATCCGAAGCTCCGCTGACCTGCCCTTGCCGCCACGCTTCCTTCACCGCCGCTCCTCTACTTGAACGGTAGTTGAGTGCTTGCTAACGTTTTGAGTGGATGAGGGAGGAGGAAGGACATGAACGCTGAAGAAGGACTCTCTCCCGACCAGGCGCTGCGCGAGGTGAGCAGGGTCGACGGCCGGGTGCGCGACTCCTCGCGTGGACCCGGCTGGATGTTCCTGATCGTCGGTGTGGCCACCATGGTCTACTGGCCGGTCGAATTCCTCACGAAGGGCGTCGGACCTGCTATCGCGGGAGTGGGCTGGATCATCCTGACGATCGCGGCATGCGCGTACTGGTTCCGCCTTCCGGTGTACGAGCAGCGCCTGATGCGGATCAACAGGCAGGTCTCCGTCGTCTACGTGCTGGCCTGCCTGGTCACATTCGTGGTCGGTGCGTTCGTCGCCCCCAGGCATCCGACACCGGTCGGATGGGCTGTCATTCTGGTCGTGCTGGCCGTGATCTCCGGAGCGATCCCCCTCTACGGGTCGTGGCGGCTGCTGCTGGTCAGGCGATGAGCACACATCCGCGCCACGAGCTGGACGAGATCATCCACGCGCCGGTCCGGCTGTCCATCATGGCGGCGCTGGCGGCCGCCGAGAAGGCCGACTTCCGGTTCCTGCGCGACACGATCGAGGTCAGCGACTCCTTGCTCTCCAAGCACATCCTCACCCTGGAAGAGGCCGGATACGTCCGCGTGGACAAGACCTTCGTCGGGAAGCGGGCGCGCACCTGGCTCTCGCTGACCGACCGCGGACGGGCCGCGTTCAAGAACTACATGGACGTACTCCACAGGATCACCGAAGGAACCCCCCTTGCTTGAAATCGATAACCTACGCAAACGCTACGGAGACAAGGTCGCCCTCGACGGGGTGAGCTTCGCCGTACGGCCCGGCGAGATGTTCGGCTTCGTCGGAGCCAACGGCGCCGGCAAGACCACGACCATGCGGATCATCATGGGCGTCCTCGAGGCCGACTCGGGCGAGGTTCGTCACGAGGGCCGCCCCGTCACGTACGAGGACCGCCGCGCGTACGGCTACATGCCGGAGGAGCGCGGGCTCTACCAGAAGATGAAGGTCGCCGAGCAGGTCGAATACTTCGGCAGGCTCCACGGGCGCACCCCGGCCGCGGCTCGCCGGACCACCGCCGAACTGCTCGAACGGCTCGGCCTCGTCGAGCGGCGCGGCGACGCGGTCGAGGCGCTGTCGCTGGGCAACCAGCAGCGCGTTCAGCTCGCGGTGGCGCTCGTGCACGATCCGGCGGTGCTGATCCTCGATGAGCCGTTCTCCGGCCTCGACCCGCTCGCCGTGGACGCACTCGCCGAAGTGCTGAAGGACCGGGCGGCATCCGGCGTCCCGGTCATCTTCTCCAGCCACCAGCTCGAACTGGTCGAACGGCTCTGCGACTCGGTCGGCATCATCTCGGCGGGCCGCATGGTCGCCTGCGGCTCGGTGGCCGAGCTGCGCGCCGGAGAGGGACGCGGGCTGCTCAAGGTCGTCGTCCGGGGCGCCGCACCGGGCTGGGCCGAGGGGCTTCCCGGCGAGGTCACCGTGGACGGCGACCGGCAGGTGCTGCTCAGCGCCGACGGCGACGACCAGACCATCCTCCGCCGTGCCGTACAGGCGGGACACGTCGAGCACTTCGGTCGGCAGGAGCCGACACTCGTGGAGATCTTCCGAGAGGCGGTCGCATGAACGGGCTGTGGCTGGTGGCGCAGCGGGAGATCCGCACGCGCATCAGGACGAAGGGTTTCATCGTCAGCCTGATGATCACCGCTGTGCTGGTGGGCGCGTTCGCGTTCATCCCGAAGCTGTTCGGCGGGAACGACACCTACGACGTGGGCGTCGTCGGTACGGCTCCGGCCGCCGTCGAGCAGGTGAAGTTCGTGACGTACGCCGATGAGGCGGCCGCGCGAAAGGCAGTGATCGACGGGGACGTCGACGCCGCCCTGATCGACGATCAGACCGTGCTGGCCGACGGCGAGATCAACGACCGGCTCGGCCTCATCCTGCAGAGCGCCCACCGCGACGCCCAGATCAAGCAGGCCGGTCTCACGATCACTCCGCTGCGTGTCGTGTCCGTCGGGGCCGACGCCGCCTACGAGGGAGTGCGAGCCGGTCTCGCCATGCTGTTGATGATGATGCTGTTCTTCCTGCTCATCTACTCCGCGATGTTCGTGGCGATGGGCGTGGTCGAGGAGAAGGGCAGCCGGATCGTCGAGATCCTGCTCACCTCCGTGCGGCCCTGGCAGCTCCTGGGCGGCAAGATCGTCGGCCTGGGCGTGCTCGGTCTGATCAACCTCGGCGTCGTCATCGCGGTCGGCCTCGGTGCGGCCGTCGCCAGCGGGCTCGCCACGGATCTCCCGCCGGGAATGGCCGGGATCGTGATCAGCGCGGTGGTGTGGTTCATCCTGGGCTACGCCTTCTTCTCGACGCTCGCCGCCGCATTCGGCTCGCTGGTCTCCAGACAGGAGGAGCTCAACGGTGTGCTGACGCCGATGACGATGCTGATGACGCTGACCTATCTGGTGTCGTACCTGGCGGCCGCCGAGCCGACCGGAACGCCGGCCAGGATCCTGTCACTGATCCCGCCGTTCTCCTCGATGGTCATGCCGGTGCGCACCGCGGCGGCGGAGGTGCCGCTCGGGGAGATCGTCCTCGCCGCGGCACTGATGATCGCGGCGGTCGTGGTCGTGCTGCTCGCCGGCGCCCGCGTCTACGAGCGGGCCGTGCTCCGTACCGGCGCTCGCGTCAAGCTCGGCGAGGTCATCCGATAGACAGCGCCTGCGCACAGGCCCCGGTCGCCGAAGGCCGCCCCGACCTTGAGATCGGGGCGGCCTTCGCGCCTTGGGGAATGGAGAGACGGGCAACGCTCAGACGGGTTGGGACAGCAGCTTCCTGATCCTGTCGGCCGCCAGGCCGGGCTCATCGGCGTTCTCCTGTCCGTCGGGGGACCACAGGAACACCCAGCCCTCCTTGGCAGGGGAGGCGAAGACGATCGTCTGCTTCCTGGTGCGCGGGTGCCAGATCCACAGCACCGGCTCCTCCCCGCCGATCATCCGGCTGGCGAGCCCCCGCTCCGGAAGCTGCCCGGCGAGGGTTTCCAGGAGGGAACGGCGCCGCCAGCCGTACTCACTGGTGCTCGTCACCGTCGCCGCCTTCTCCGGGGATCCGACTTTCCTACAAGCATTGCCGCAGGTCAGTCAGCTGACAACCATGCCGGGGTAAGGCCCGGACATCTAACGGAGAGGTTCGGGTCAGGCCAGCCCCGCGTCGTGCGCGAGGAGCGCGATCTGGGTCCGGTTGTCGAGGCCGAGCTTGCTCAGGATGTTGGAGACGTGCGCCTTGACCGTGGTCACGCTCATGTACAGCTCAGCGGCGATCTCGGCATTGGTCCGGCCCCGCGCCACGGCGAGAACCACGTCGTTCTCGCGAGGGCTGAGGACGGCCAGGGCGGCGCGAGCCCGCTCGTACGCCCCTGCCTGGATGACCGCGCGGTCCATCAGCCTACGGGTGATCCGGGGCGACAGGATCGGGTCTCCCGCGGCGACGCGACGGACCGCGTCGACGATCTGCGCGGGTGGGGTGTCCTTCAGAAGGAAGCCGCCGGCGCCGGCGCGCAGCGCGTACAGGATGTTCTCGTCGGTGTCGAACGTGGTGAGCACGATGACCTCGGGCGGGTGAGGCCGGCGCCGCAGCCCGCGGGTGGCGGTGATGCCGTCGACACGCGGCATCCGCAGATCCATGAGCACGACATCCGGGGCGTGGGCATCGGCGGCAGCCGGCACCTCGTCGCCGTCGGCTGCCTCACCCACCACACAGATGCCGTGGATCCCGTCGAGCATCATGGACAGCCCGGCGCGAACGAGGGCGTCATCGTCCACGAGGAGCACCCTGAGGGGACGGCTCACGCCGGCCATGGTAGCCAGGCCCGCAAGTGGAACTCGTCGCCGGCGGTCACCTCGTGGTCGAGCCTTCCGCCGGCGAGGCGCACCCGCTCGGTCAGCCCGACCAGGCCGGTGCCGGTGCCGGGCGTGATCGGCAGGGCGATCTCAACTCCCCGCAGCGGGTTGCGCATGTCGATCGTCAGCCGGTCACCGGGCCGGCCCTCCAACACCACCTGGACCGGTCGGCCTGCGGCGTGCTTCCTGGCGTTGGTCAGCCCCTCCTGTACGACCCGGTAGGCGGTCCGAGCGGCAGCGGCGGGCAACGTCGCCGGATCCGTCACCTTGTCACTCAACAGCACCTGCTCCCCGGCGTCGCGAGACTCCTCGATGAGCCTGGGGAGATCGGCCAGGCCGGGTTGCGGCCGCTCGCCCGAGTCGTGGTCCTCGTCGCGCAGCAGGTTGATCACCTCGCGGAGTTCGCCGAGTGCCTGGTGCACTCCAGTACGGATCACGCCCGCGGCACGTGAGAGCTGCTCGGGCGGGGAGTCCGGACGGTATTCCAACGCGCCCGCGTAGGTGGCCAGCAGCGACAGCCGGTGGGCCAGCACGTCGTGCATCTCCCTGGCGATGCGATCGCGCTCAAGCATCCGCGCCTCGGCCACCCGCCGGCCCTGCTCGGCCTCGGCGCGGCGGGCACGCTCGCGCAACGAGGTGATGACCGCGCGACGGGACTGAGCCAGCGCACCCCAGCCGACCAGAGCGCCGTACGCGATCGTGATCAGGACCAGCCACCAGCCGAAGGAGATTCCGCCGTTGGGCTGCCACGCACCCTGCACCGCGTGCGCGGCGATCCCGGCCGTGGCGACGGCGGCCGCGACCGGAAAACCGCGCCGCCGAGCGACCTGCAGCGCGCCCATCGTGGCCGCAGGGGTGGCCACGGGCGACAGCGCCGCCAACACAGTCAGCCCCAGCGCACCGCCGACCGGCCGCCACAGCACGACAGGTGACAAAACACAGCTCAACACCCCGATCGTGATGTCGAGCCCCAGCAGCGGCTCCGCCGGGTGCGCGTCCAACCGCCTCCAGATCGTCAGCGCGGCCAGGATCCCCACCCCGGCGATCACACAGGCCACCATGGTGGCTCCTGGGACACGCCGAAGCTCGGATCCCGCCTCCGCATCGCAGTAGATCTCGCCGCTCACCAGGCAAGGCTAGATCCGGGCACCACGGTGGCGGCACCTACCAAAGTAGGAGCGATGCCGTACCGAGGTCGGGATCACAGCGGCCGCCTGCCCGATGCGGAAGCCGTACCGCGACGGCGACGCTGGCATGCGTGATCCAGATGAGATCGTCGAAAGGGGAAACGCGTGCCCAGCGAAACCACTTCCACCCCCACCGCATCGGGGCAGGTCGGCCGACCTGTGATCCGCCGGGTGCTGATCGTGGCCGGTGCGACGGTAGCGGCCGTCGCCCTCTGGGCGTTGGCCGGCCCGGTGGCGGGGGTCGGACTGACGGTCCGGCTCGGCGGAGCGGTTCAGCCTGTCGGGCCGGGCGCGGTCGCCGGGGCGAGTCTCTTCGCCGGACTGGCGGCCTGGGCACTGCTCGCATCGCTGGAACGCGTCATGAAACGGCCTGGCCGGACCTGGACGGTCATCGCGGTCGTCGTGCTCTTGCTGTCGCTGACCGGGCCGCTCGGCAGCGCCGTCGGCACCGCGAGCACGGTCGCGCTGTCCGGCATACATCTGATCGTCGCCGCTGTGCTCATCCCCGGCATGGGCCGTACGGCACGCGGCCGATGAGGCAGGCCCTCACCCGGCCCCCTGCCACGCCGTCGCCGCGTGGGTGCGCTCGTCCCGGGCGGTCAGGCGGCGGACGCCATCATCGGAGGATCGGAGCGATGACGTGAGATGGCATGTGATCGAACAGCCGTTCGGCTATATTTGACTCGTCGCCGCCGGGGTGCGGCGGAGCCGATGGGAGTCCCGAGGGCTCCCGGGAAGCCCCGGAAAATGTCGGTGGCACCCCGTAGTTTTCTGGTGACCGAGCAGACGACGACCCTCCAGGGGGCAGTAATGGCAATCAACGATCGCGAGAAGGCCCTCGAGACCGCCCTCGCGCAGATCGAGCGGCAGTTCGGCAAGGGCTCCGTCATGCGCCTCGGCGATGACACGCGCCCCCCGATCGAGGTCATCCCGACCGGCTCGATCTCCCTCGACGTCGCCCTCGGCATCGGCGGCTTCCCCCGAGGCCGGATCGTGGAGGTGTACGGACCCGAGTCGTCCGGTAAGACGACCGTCGCGCTGCACGCGGTGGCCAACGCCCAGAAGGGTGGGGGGATCGCCGCATTCATCGACGCCGAGCACGCCCTCGACCCGGAGTACGCGAAGAAGTTGGGCGTCGACGTCGACGCGCTGCTCGTCTCCCAGCCCGACACCGGTGAGCAGGCCCTGGAGATCGCGGACATGCTGATCCGCTCCGGCGCTGTCGACATCATCGTCATCGACTCGGTGGCGGCACTTGTACCGAAGGCCGAGATCGAGGGCGAGATGGGCGACAGCCACGTCGGCCTCCAGGCCCGCCTCATGTCGCAGGCCCTCCGCAAAATCGCCGGCGCACTCAACCAAACCCGGACAACCGCCATCTTTATCAACCAATTGCGGGAAAAAATAGGCGTCATGTTCGGATGTGGATCTTTTGACACAAAGGTGACGCTAGCGGACGGAACTCGCGAGAAAATCGGCAAGATTGTCAGCGAGCGGATGCCGGTCGAAGTTCTTTCTTATGACCCGGAGATCGGAGAAATCGTTCCGAAGAGGGTCGTCAACTGGTTCAACAACGGCAAGACCGAGCAGTTCCTCAAGTTCACCGTCGAGCGGGCGGGCGGAGGCTCAGGAAACGGGCGCGCCACCATGGCGATGACGGCGAATCACCTGATCCGGACGCCCGGAGGCTGGCGGGAGGCCGGGGAGATCGCCGTGGGTGATCGAGTCATGCTCGCCCAGCCACACCTGCTCAGTCTCAAGCAGTGGCAGATCATCCTGGGCACTCTGATGGGTGACGGCAACCTGTCCGCACCTGTGAATCCGGAGCAAGCGAGCGCCCGACTGCGTATGGGGCACGGCGCCAAGCAGGCGGCCTACCTGGACTGGAAGGTCTCGATGCTGGAGAACATCCCGCATTGCCGGACGACCAACGCCAAGGGCGCCGTCTTCGCCGACTTCACACCGCTCGCCGAACTGTCCGAGCTTCGTCAGGCCGTTTATTTCGGCGACGGCAAGAAGCATTTCGCGTTCGACTACATCAAGGCGCTCACCCCGCTCTCGCTCGCGATCTGGTACATGGACGACGGCACGTTCACGCTGCGCTCCAAGGGTCTGCAGCGGCGCACTCAGGGGGGAAGCGGCAGGATCGAGATCTGCGTCGAGGCGATGAGCCCCGGTTCTCGTCAGCGGATGATGGACTTCCTGCGGGACACCTATGAGCTGGACGTAAAGCTCGTGCAGCGGGGTGCAAGAAAGATCAGCTTCTTGCATTTCTCCACGATGGGCTCGAAGCTGTTCCAGGAGATCGTCGCCCCATACGTCCACCCCTCGATGGACTACAAGCTGTTGCCGGAATTCCGGGGCAAGTTCAGGGTGGAGCCGGAGTTCGTGGAGCCGACTCTTCACCCGATGCCCGCACGGGTGCTCAAGATCGAGCCTGCGGTCTTCGACAACATGGACCGCTTCGATATCGAGGTGGAAGGCTCGCACAACTACCTCGCGGACGGGATCATCGTGCACAACAGTCCGGAGACGACAACGGGCGGAAAGGCGCTGAAGTTCTATGCGTCGGTGCGGTTGGACGTGCGGCGGATCGAGACGCTGAAGGACGGCACCGAGCCGGTCGGCAACCGGACCCGGGTGAAGGTCGTGAAGAACAAGGTTTCGCCGCCATTCCGCCAAGCGGATTTTGATATTCTTTACGGTCAGGGCATTTCCCGTGAGGGCGGCCTGATTGATATGGGGGTCGAGCACGGGTTCGTGCGGAAGGCCGGCGCCTGGTACACGTACGAGGGCGACCAGCTCGGGCAGGGCAAGGAGAACGCCCGCAACTTCCTGAAGAACAACCCCGACATCGCCAACGAGATCGAGAAGAAGATCAAAGAGAAGCTCGGCATCGGGCCGCGCCTCGACACCCCCGGCGAGGCGGCTCCGGCGGCTCCCGCCGCTCCGGCCGCTCCCTCATCCGGGCGGGCCGCTTCCGCGTCCGGGCGGGGCAGCAAGGCCAGCACGCCCAAGCCGGGTGACGTCTGATCTCCAGGATGAGACGCGACGAGTTCCCCGGCCGGCGTGAGGGCCGGGGACCGGACGGGGACCCCAGGGAGCCCGATGCCGATCCGGAGGCGGTGGCGAGGGCGATCTGCCTGCGGCTGCTGACGATGGCGCCGAAGACCCGGGCTCAGCTCGCGGACGCCCTGAGCAGGCGGGGGGTCCCCGAGGAGGCGGCTCGGGCCGTGCTTGAGCGGTTCTCCGAGGTCGGGCTGATCGACGACGAGGCGTTCGCCGCGGCCTGGGTGAGTTCGCGGCACCACGGCCGTGGCCTGGCCCGGCGGGCGCTCGCCCAGGAGTTGCGGCATCGCGGCGTGGATGAGGAGACGGTCCAGGACGCGGTGGAACAACTCGATCCGGAGCAGGAGGTCGAGACCGCGCGGATGTTGGTCGCACGCAGACTGGCCGCCACGCGCGGTGCCGATCCGAGGGCGCGGACCCGGAGGCTGGTGGGGATGCTGGCCCGCAAGGGCTACTCGCCAGGCCTGGCGTTCCGGGTCGTTCGGGAGGCACTGGAAACCGAGGGTTGCGACGTGGACGATCTCCCCGAGGAGATTGGCTGAGAGTGCCCGAGCAGCCGGACCGCCGGTCCGACCTGAGGAGATCCTGACAGTCTTTGCTTGCTCGTTACCTCTCTGACGCTTAATCTCGACCGCAGTGAGGAGTAACACTCCGCGCAGCGCGGATTTCCATAACGGTGAACGACGGGCGATAGATATTGACCGGCCTCCGGGCCATGTCGGGCGTCCTCCAGGATGTCCGGGGATTGAGACGATATTTGTCCTGGTGACGCCGCCGGGTGCTGTCGTGCTGCGCGTGTGCTCCCTCGCTGGCAGAGGTCGCAAGGCGAGGAGAGGGTGAGCGCGCATGAATACGGTCGTGATCGTTTTGGCGGTTGCGGTGGTGCTGTTGGCGCTCGTGTCGGTCGCGGCCCTAGTGATCGTCGTGCGTCGTACCGGCGGTCTGCTCTCGTCGGCCAGTCCGTCGCCCGAACAGCTCAGCGCGGTGACGGCTGAGGTGGACGAGGAGCTGGAGCGGGCCAGGCGGGAGGCTGAGGAGATCCGCATCAAGGCGGAGAAGGACGCGGAGGAGATCCTCAAGAAGTCCGATTCCCTGGCCGAGAGCGCCGCGGCCATGCGCAAGGATGTCGAGGAGGAGGCCAGGGTCCTCAAGACGGAGCTCAAGGACCTCCGGACCGACCTCGAACGGCGGGAGGGCCGGCTGGCCGAGCGTGAGCAGCGGCTGGACGAGGAGGCCCGCCGGCAGGCCGATCGGGCGCGCAAGCTGGCTGAGACGGAGACCGAGCTGGCCGACCGCCGTGAGGAGCTCGACCGGGCCGCCGAGCGGCGCCGGGAGATCCTGGAACGGGTGGCGGGCCTCACCGCCGGGCAGGCCAAGGGCGAGTTGGTCAGGGAGATCGAGAACCAGGCCAAACGCGAGGCCGCGCTGATCGTGCGGGAGATCGAGAGCGAGGCGCGCAAGGAAGGCGAGAAGCGCGCCTGCAAGATCGTGACATTGGCCGTCCAGCGGGTGGCGACCGAGCAGACGGCCGAGTCGGTGGTCAGCGTGCTCCATCTGCCAGGCGACGAGATGAAGGGCCGCATCATCGGCCGTGAGGGCCGCAACATCCGGGCCTTCGAGTCCACGACCGGCGTGAACTTGATCATCGACGACACGCCGGAGGCCGTGCTCCTGTCGTGCTTCGATCCCGTGCGGCGGGAGACGGCGAGGCTGACGCTGGAGAAGCTGGTTCTCGACGGGCGCATCCATCCCCAGCGCATCGAGGAGGCCCACGAGCGCAGCAAGGCAGAGGTGCTCGACCTGTGCGTCCGCGCAGGGGAGGACGCGCTGGTCGAGCTGGGCATCACCGAGATGCATCCGGAGCTGGTCACGCTGCTCGGGCAGCTCCGCTACCGCACCTCGTACGGGCAGAACGTGCTCAAGCACCTGATCGAGTCGGCGCATCTGGCCGGGATCATGGCTTCGGAGCTGCGGCTCGATCGTGACCTGGTGAAGCGGTGCGCGCTGCTGCACGACATCGGCAAGGCGCTCACCCACGAGGTCGAGGGCAGCCACGCGTTGATCGGAGCGGAGATCGCCCGGCGGTACGGTGAGCACGAGGACGTGGTCCACGCGATCGAGGCGCATCACAACGAGGTGGAGGTCCGCACGGTCGAGGCCGTGCTGACCCAGGCCGCCGACGCGATCAGCGGCGGCAGGCCCGGGGCGCGTCGTGAATCTCTCGAGGCGTACGTCAAGCGGCTCGAGCGGCTCGAGGAGATCGCCCAGTCGTACGAGGGTGTGGACAAGGTGTTCGCGATGCAGGCCGGCCGGGAGATCCGGGTGATGGTGCGACCGGATGCGGTGGACGACATCCAGGCCCAAGTGATCGCGCGGGATGTCGCCAAGCAGGTCGAGGAGGAGCTCACCTACCCGGGTCAGATCAGGATCAACGTGGTCCGCGAGTCGCGGGCCACCGAGTTCGCCCGCTGACCGTCGTTCGCCCGCTGACCGTCGCCGCCACCGCCGGCCGCGCTACAGCTGCGAGCGCGGCAGAGCCGGGGGCGAGGTGTATCGCGTGGCCAGCACGCCGAGATAGTCGATGACCGCGCGTTTCCAGGCGCCGTCGTCGAACATGTGGCGCAGGGCGTCGTTGACCTGGTCCCTGAGCGTGTCCGATCCGGTGCCGATGCCGTACCGCTCGGTGGTCAGGGGGCGGCCGCTGATCCGGAACCGGCCGGGGTACTGCGCGGCGAGCCCAACGAGGACGGGGGCGTCGGCCACGATCGCGTCGATCCTGCCGTCGGCCAGCAGCGGCGCGCACGCGGCCGGGACGTTCGCCTCCGCGAGGAACGCGTCCTTCCATTTCCCGCCGAACGTCCGGATGAGGCGCTTCGCCGACGCGCTGGTCGCGCAGACGCGTCTGCGGGTGAGATCACGCAGCTTGCGAATCGACAGATCACCCGCGCGGACGAGGATGTCGGTGCTGGTGACCAGGTAGGGCCCGGCGACGTTCCGCAGGGCGGATGAGCCCATCGTGCCGAGGACCAGGTCGGCCTGTTCCGGGTTGTCTGTGTAGGTGATCTGGTCGTCGCGGTAGCCGAGCTCATGGGCGACGTAATGGGCCACCGCGATGTCGAAGCCGGAGACTCTCCCGTCGGGGAGGGGTGTGACGAGCCCAGGCTGTCCCTGACGCACGCCGACGACGAGCGTGCCGCTGCTCCCGCATCCCGTGAGCAGCGTGCCCGCCATCGCTACGCCTGCTAACAGGGCCACGACACGCCGCACCTGCCCAGGATCACGGCCGGTCCGACGGGCGGCAAGGAGTGACACGGCAAACACTTGCCCATGGATGACCGGACCGGCCTGATCAAACCGAGCTACTCGCCGATGTCCGCCGTCGCAGGTATCGGTTTCACGGATGTTCTGCGGCTGCGCCTGCTCCGCCTCTCCAGCCAGGTGGCCAGGGCGCTGAGCGTCATGTTGAGACCGACGTAGATGACTCCGATGACGATCGCGGCGGGGATGAGCGATCCGAAGAAGCGAGCCGGGAGGACCCTGAATCCATAGTTGAGCAGGTCGACGTACGCGATGATGTAGCCCAGCGCGGTGTCCTTGAGCAGCACGACGAGCTGGCTCACGATGGCGGGCATCATCGCGGTGACGGCCTGCGGAAGCAGGACCAGCCGCATCACCTGGTTCTTGCGGAACCCGATCGCGTAGGCCGCCTCCGACTGGCCCTTCGGCACGGCCAGGACGCCGGCTCGGACCACCTCGGCGAGGACCGAACCGTTGTAGAGCGTGAGGCCGGCCACCAGCGCGATCAGCGTGTAGTCGCCGCCGCCGAAGACGCTGGGGGCGAGGAAGAACAGGAAGAAGATCAAAAGAAGCAGCGGGATCGAGCGGAAGACCTCGACGACCGCGCCTGCGGACACCCTGATCCACCGGTGGTCGGAGAGCCTGGCCAGACCGAAGACCGAGCCGAAGACGAGCGCGAACACCGCGCTGAGACCAGCGGCCTTCAGCGTGCCGAGCAGTCCGGGGATGATGTACCCGGTCCAGGTCGAGGACTCGGTGAACGGCTCCCAGATCCGTCCCTCCCACTGGTGCTTCTCGTCGAACTTCAGATAGACGAGGTAGGCGATCGCCGCGATCCCGATCAAGGCCAGCAGGGTCAGCGCGTTGTTGCGCAGCCGTGCCCGGGGTCCCGGCGCGTCGAACAGCACCGAAGTGGTCACTGGGCCGCTCATCGGACCACCGCCAGACGTCGGGAGAGTCGGCCGGTGAGGAAGCCGACCGGCAGGGTGATGGCCATGAAGGCGAGGACGAGCCCGATGAAGATGGGGATCGACACGCCCGTGTCGTCGAAGGTGTCCCTCATCACGAATGCCGATTCGGCGAGGTAGCCGGCGGCGATGGCCACCGTGGTGTTCTTGATCATCGCGATCATGACGCTGCCCATCGGCGCGATGACCGCACGGAACGCCTGCGGCAGGATGATCAGACGCAGGGACTGGAAGAAGGTGAGCCCGATCGCGCGGGCCGCCTCCGCCTGTCCCAGGGACACGGTGTTGATGCCCGAGCGCAGCGTCTCAGCTACGAACGAGGCGGTGTACGCGGACAGGCCCAGCACCACCAGCCAGAACGCGTTGGTGCTGGGTTCCTTGGAGAAGGACAGGCCGAGCGTGTCGCTGAGCCCCAGCGCGGAGAAGGCCAGCACCAGCGTCAGGGGTGTGTTGCGCACGATGTTGATGTAGGTGGCGGCGGCCGTGCGCAGGACCGGTGTGGGCGCGACCCGCAGGGACACGAGCACCGTGCCGGCGATCAGTGACAGGACCGCGCACACGAGGGAGAGTTCCACGTTCACCAGGAAGCCCGCGGCCAGGTCGGGCGCGTATTTGATCAGATCATTCATCGTGCTCCACGGTGCTGCTCTGCCGTGCTGCTCTGTCGGGCGACGGCGGCCGGTGACCCGGGGCGCCGGGTCACCGGCCGCGCCGTGCGACAGGTCAGGCGCAGGGCTCGAAGGTGGGGGCGGCCGTGGGGGCGCTGAGGCCCTGGGCCTTTCCGAACCACTTGCTGAACAGTTGCTGGATGGTGCCGTCCTGGTACATCTTGGTGATCGCGGCGTTGACCGCTTCGCAGGTCTTGGTATCGCCCTTCTTCAGGCCGACGCCGTACTTCTCGTCGGTGAACGGCTTGCCCAGGATCTTGAAGCTGGCGCCGCCCTGCTCGGCGGCCTGGGTGGCGAACCCGGCCAGGATGAGGTCGTCGGTGGTGACCGCGTCGAGGTTGTTGCCGCCGAGCTTGTTCACACACTCGGAGTAGGTGGCCGCGCCCACCAGGTCGGCCTTGAGGTTGAGCGCGCCGTCCGGCGGTGGGTCGGTGATCCGCTTGTAGGAGTTGGAGCCCGCGGCCTGGCAGATCCGCTTGTGCTCCAGGTCCTCGGGCTTGGTGATGCCGGTGTCGTCACCGCGGACCATGACGTCCTGGTGAGCGACGACGTACGGCCCGCCGAAGGTCACCTTCTCCTTACGACTTTCAGTGATCGAGTATGACGCGACGATCAGGTCCACGGTGCCGTTGGCGAGGAACGCCTCACGGTTGGAGGAGGCCGACTCCTTCCATTCGATGTCGACGTCCTGGCCGCCGGCCAGCTCCTTGATGACGTACTTCGCGACCTCGACGTCGAACCCTTCGGGCTCGGCCTTGGCGGGGTCTTTCAGGCCGAGCCCGGGCTGGTCCCACTTGGTGCCGACGACGATCTTCTTGGCGTCCTTCACCTTGTCGGCGACGCTGTCGTAGGTCTTGTCGCCCCCGCAGGCCGCGAGGCCCACGACCATGGCCGCGACGCCGAGAACCGCCCCTATTCGACGCACTCGCATTGACTGCCACCTCTACTTCCTCGCCCCGGCCCGATCCGGGCCGGGGACGTGTGTGATCAATGGGTGAGGATCTTGGATAGGAAGTCCCTGGCCCGTTCGCTGCTGGGCTGGGTGAAGAACTCCGCGGGCGGGGCCTGCTCGACGATCTGCCCGTCGGCCACGAACACGACCCGGTCGGCGGCCCGCCGGGCGAAGCCCATCTCGTGGGTGACGACCATCATGGTCATGCCCTCGCGGGCCAGAGCGGTCATGACGTCCAGCACTTCCTGGACCATTTCCGGGTCGAGCGCCGAGGTCGGCTCGTCGAAGAGGATCATCTTGGGATCCATGGCGAGCGCCCGGGCGATGGCGGTGCGCTGCTGCTGGCCTCCAGACAGCTGCGCCGGGTATTTGCCTGCCTGGGCGGCGATGCCGACCCGTTCGAGCAGTTCCATGCCCCGCTGCTCGGCCTGCTGCCGGGAGATCCCGCGAACCTTGGTCGGGCCGAGCGTGACGTTCTCCAGGATCGTCTTGTGGGAGAAAAGGTTGAAGGATTGGAACACCATGCCGACTTCGGAGCGCAGCCGGGCGAGGGCCTTTCCTTCCGCGGGCAGCTCCCGCCCGTCGAAGACGATGGTCCCCGAGTCGATGGTCTCCAGCCGGTTGATCACGCGGCACAACGTGGACTTGCCGCCGCCGGAGGGGCCGATGACCACGACCACCTCGCCGCGTTCCACGGCCAGGTCGATGTCCTTCAGCACGTGCAGCGCGCCGAAGTGCTTGTTCACCCCTTCGAGCTTTACCAGCGGGGCGGAACCACCGGGCTCAGTCATGGTCAACAACGTAGGCGGGTTGATACTGCCAAGTCACTAACCACCTGGTACCGATCCGGTCACGACCTGCGAACTCTCCTGATCAGAGCCGAAATGCACCGCTTCGTAGATCATCAGTTGTACGGCGGTGGAGATCAGAGCCAGGCGAGCGCCGCCGGATCGACCGTCACCTTGAACGGTTCGGTGAGCACGATCGAAGCACCCGCCCCTATCCGATGGGTGAGCTGGTACTGACCGTCTTCGTCGAGTCGGTAGGTGAAGACGACGGGGAGCCGGTCCCCGGCCTGCCCCCGGAAGGGTGACATCTCCACCCGCCAGAAGTACGGAATGCCCGCTTCGGCGTACTTTGCGGGCTTGACCATGCGATCCATCGCCGTGGTCGACTTCGACACGATCTCCACTGCCAGGCGGACCCAGTCTGGCCTGGCCACGGTGGCGCCGTCCCGGATCGGCTGGCGTTCCACAACGGTGACGTCAGGGATGACACCGGGTCTGCCATCGAGGAGCAGTCCCACCGCGGTGATGGCTACAAGATCCTCCGGTACGGCATCCTGCAGGACCGAGCGGAGGTTGTCACCGATCAATTGGTGCCGGGGGAGTGGGGCGGGGGACACGATCAGGCTCCCGTTGATGAGCTCGTAGCGGCTGCCGTCGCCCGCCCGCTCGTTGAGCTCGAACCATTCCTCGACGCTGAGCTCGCCAGGCGTGTGCCAGGGGCTGGTCGTCGCCGGCGACTCGTCCGCCTCCATTGACGCCTCCGCGGTTCGTGCGGGCATCGCCATCGCGGCTCACCACTTCCAGCAATCGGTCCGTTCTCATTTTCGCATGCGGTCGCGAAGGGCAATCTACCTGCTCATACAACGGAGTGTTAGGAAAACGTCACGAATGGTCATTGGTTCGGTTGGCGTACGGGAAGGTGCCGGGGAACGCCTAGGCTTGTATCGCGATGACTGCGACCACGAATGCTGCAACCACCCCGCGCGCCGAGGACGCGACCCGGACCTACGAGGTGCGGACCTACGGCTGCCAGATGAACGTGCACGACTCCGAGCGGCTGGCCGGACTGCTGGAGGACGCCGGATACGTTCGCGCCCCCGAGGGGGAGACCGCGGACGTCGTCGTGTTCAACACCTGTGCGGTGCGCGAGAACGCCGACAACCGGCTGTACGGAAACCTCGGCCACCTGCGGCCGATCAAGACGGCGCGGGAGGGCATGCAGATCGCGGTCGGCGGCTGCCTCGCCCAGAAGGACCAGGGCGAGATCGTCCGCCGCGCCCCGTGGGTCGACGTCGTGTTCGGCACGCACAACATCGGCTCGCTGCCGGTGCTGCTGGAACGCGCCCGGATCGCCCAGGAGGCGCAGGTCGAGATCAAGGACTCATTGGAGACCTTCCCGTCCACGCTGCCGACCCGCCGCGAGTCGCCGTACGCCGCGTGGGTGGCGATCTCGGTCGGGTGCAACAACACCTGCACGTTCTGCATCGTGCCGTCGCTGCGCGGCAAGGAGAAGGACCGCCGTCCCGGCGACGTCCTTGCCGAGGTGCGCACGCTGGTCGACCAGGGTGTGCTGGAGGTCACCCTGCTGGGACAGAACGTCAACACCTACGGCGTCGAGTTCGGCGACCGGTTGGCGTTCGGCAAGCTGCTGCGGGCGTGTGGGGAGATCGACGGCCTGGAGCGGGTTCGCTTCACCTCGCCGCACCCCGCCGCGTTCACCGATGACGTGATCGACGCGATGGCCGAGACGCCGAACGTGATGCACCAGTTGCACATGCCGCTGCAGTCCGGCTCCGATCGGGTGCTGAAGGCGATGCGCCGGTCGTACCGTTCCGAGCGCTACCTCGGCATCCTCGACCGGGTCCGCGCGGCCATGCCCGATGCCGCGATCTCGACCGACATCATCGTGGGCTTCCCCGGCGAGACCGAGGAGGACTTCCAGCAGACGCTCGAGGTCGTACGGCAGGCTCGTTTCGCCAACGCGTTCACTTTCCAGTACTCCATCCGTCCCGGCACGCCCGCCGCGACGATGGCGGACCAGGTGCCCAAGGAGGTTGTGCAGGAGCGGTACGAGCGCCTGGTCGCCCTCCAGGACGAGATCTCCTGGGCGGAGAACCGGGCGCAGGCCGGCCGGACCCTCGAGGTGCTGATCGCCGAGGGGGAGGGCCGCAAGGACGACGCCACGCACCGCCTGTCCGGGCGCGCGGCGGACAACCGCCTCGTGCACGTCGCAGCCGCCGACGCCCGCCCGGGTGACATGGTGACAGCCGAGGTCACCTATGCCGCGCCGCATCACCTGGTGGCCGACAAGGTCCTGTCCGTACGGCGGACCCGAGCCGGTGACGCGTGGGAGGCACGCCAGGGTGCCCCCGAGCGGGGTCGTGCCGTCAGCCTCGGCATGCCGACCGTCGGCCGTCCGGCTCCCACCCCCGCCGACCCTCCCGCCTGCTCGGCCGTCTAGAGCGACCCGGGCAGGTCTGGGAAGTCGGCTCTAGCCGTTCATGAGCTGGTCGAGCACCTGATAGCAGTAGTCCCGGCGTATGTCGTGGAAGGTCGCGCAGGGGTTCGGCGCCGGGCCAGGGCGTTGCCGCGGCGCGTCCCTTTCCGGGTCTTCCGCTGCCGGCCGCGCCGGTACTTCCGCCGTCGATGACTTCTCCGGAGCCGTGGATTCCCGTGGTGCCGGTGTCTTCCGTGGTGACGCTATCCTCCACGGTGCCGGTTCCGCGCTCGGCGAGGCCTTTCCCGCCGCCGGTTGTTGCACCGACGGGCGGCCGGAGCGGGATTCGCGGCTGCCTGAGGAGGTGCTGCCTGAGGAGGCGCTGCTCGAGGAGGTGCCGCCCGGCCTTCGGGCCGGACCGACGCGGCGTTCCGTACCGCCACCTCCCGGGTGCGGGGACCGACGGCCGGCGGTCATTCCCGGCGCCGCGTCCGGAGCCGGATCGGTCGCTTCGCGAGTCGTGTCCGTGGGTCGCGGGACCGGTCCCACGGTCACCCGCTCGGCCGGGACGAGTTCGGGCCGCGCGCTCTCGGTAGGCGCGGGGGCCGGGCTCGGTGCGGCCTCCGGGCTCGTCACGGCTCGCGCCCCAGGCGCCGCCCCGGCATCCGGCATCGGGGCGGGACCCGGACGAGACCCCACGTCCGGTACACGCTGCGCGTCGGCTTCAGGCGTGAGACCCGTCCCGGCGGCCCGCATGCCGCGCGGTTCTTCCAAGGAGTGCGCGGACATTCCATCCGCCTGTGATCGTGCCGAGGCGGCCGGGGAGTGCTCGGGCGCGGCACCGAGGACGATGGCGAAGCCGGCGAGGGCGACCACGCCCGTGATTCCCGCTATGGCGAGAATCCCGGAACCTCTACGGCGGGTCTTCTGGGTTTCCTGGGTTTCCGGTATGGGGTCATACTGCGGCAACGTGGTGATTCTTCCTGATCGCTACGGACCGTTTCCGTCCTTCACGTTCAGTGTGCTCGCCGGCGTCTCGCCTCGGGGACGTTTTCCACAACCGAGTCTTCCTCGCGATTCGCCGTCCCGGTCGTACGGGACGCCCGGGCGCGGCGCAGTCGCCGTACGATCCGCGCGGCCAGCAGGCCGTGCGCCGATCCGGCCGCGACCAGGGCCAGTGCCTCGAACGGCCGGTGGTGGCGGACCAGTTCGCCCGCGACGAGGGCCACGGCGACCACCGTGACGAACAGGGACACCACCTGGTGGAAGCGGATCGCCTCAGAGTGCGGCCAATCCTCGGGGTCGGCCGGACCCGGCGCGTCCGGCACCGCACGCCGATAGCCGGCGAACACCCGTGAGGCCCAGGCGCTGGTCGGCTGGCGGCCGTAGATCTCCAGCACGGTGGCCACCACGAGTAGCGCCACGGCATACGCGGCTATGAACACGACCTCGCCGCTCATCGGCCCACCGGTTCGGCCGGGTCGCCGCCGACGGCCGCCACCTCATCCGGCTGGACGACCTCGGTGAAGAGCAGGACCTGCTCCGGTGCGTCCACCCGCCGTGCCGCGGCGACCCGGTAGCGGATCCCCAGCCAGGTCATCCACAGCAGCGGCAGCACGCCGCCGACCATGAACACCACGTCGCCCGGGAGCCGGAGCCACTCCAGCACGGCGTTCGCCTTGCCCTGGAGGTATCCCAGGCTGCGGGCGTCGGCGTACCCGGCTTCGAGGACCTTGTAGAGCTGCAGCGCGCCGCCGGGCAGGAGGGTGGCGAACGACATCCAGGCCAGGCCCAGGTTGAGCGACCAGAAGGACAGCCGCGGCCAGCGGTCGGACCAGCGCTCCTCCGGGATGAGGTAGCGCAGCGCGAACAGGGCGAACCCCACCGCGAGCATGCCGTACACGCCCATCATCGCGCCGTGTGCGTGGTTGGCGGTCAGCCCGGTGCCGATCTCGTAATAGGACACGATCGGGAGGTTGATCAGGAACCCGAAGATCCCGGCTCCGAGGAAGTTCCAGAAGCCGACGGCGACCAGGAACATCACGGCCCATCGGTGCGGGAACGGCGTGCTCGACGGGCTCTTCTTACGGGCGCCGAGCTGCAGGAAGCTCCAGGCCTCCACGGTCAGGAACAGCAGCGGGATGACTTCGAGCGCGGAGAACATCGCGCCGAGGGCGAGGTGCTCGGCGGGCTCGCCGGAGAAGTACAGGTGGTGCATGGTGCCGATCACGCCGCCGGCGCTGTAGAGGACGATGTCGAGATAGATCACTGCCAGTGCCACCCGCTCGCGCACCACGCCGAGCATGACGAACAGGTAGGCGACGGTGACCGTGGTGAACAGCTCCATGAAGTCCTCGACCCACAGATGCACCACGATGAACCGCCAGAAGTCGGCGCTGGTGAACGACGAGTCCGGCGTGGCGAGCAGACCGACGGCGTAGAACGCCGGAAGCGCGAGCGCGGCGAGGAAGAACAGCCACGGCATGTTGGCCATGCTCTCGCTGCGCAGCCGTCTGCGCAGCCCCCGGAAGAGGATCACCACCCAGAGGGTCAGCCCGCCGACCAGCAGCACCTGCCACAGCCGTCCGAGGTCGAGATATTCCCAGCCCTGGTTGCCGAGCCAGCTCCACATCGAGCCCAGCCACCCCCGCTGCCCGGCCAGCTCGCCCAGGAGGCTGCCGCCCACGACCACGACGAGCGCCCCGAGCAGCAGCCGGGACAGCAGCGCCTGTCTGCGCGGCTCCCAGCCGCGGGAGATCAGCGGTGCCAGGAAGATGCCGATGGCCAGGAACGACGTGACCACCCAGAAGATCGCCAGCTGGGTGTGCCAGGTGCGGGTGAGGTTGTACGGCAGCCAGCGGTCCAGCGGAATGCCGAAGAAGGTGCCGAGGTCGGCACGGTAGTGCTGGGTGGCCGAGCCGACGAGGACCTGCACCAGGAACAGCCCTGCCATCGCGAAGAAGAACCAGGCGGTGGTGCGCTGCGCCGGCGTGAGCAGGACGTCGCGCGGCGAATGGAAGCGCAGGGTCCGCTGGTCACGGCCGTGCCAGCCCAGGAAGTTCCACCGGCCGAACGCGGCGAACAGCGCTCCGGCGCCGCCCAGCAGGAAGATCAGCGAGAGCACGCTCCAGGTCACCGTGTGGCCGGTCGGCCCGTTGTCCACCAGTGGCTCGGCGGGCCAGTTGTTGGTGTACGAGTACGTCTCGCCGGGCCGCTGCGCGGCGGCGGCCCAGGCCGACCAGCCGAAGTAGGCGGTCAGGTTGTGGATGTCCTTCGGGTCGGTCACCGCTTCCGGGCGCAGCCCCTGCTTGCCCTCGGGACGGCCGAGAAGGTCCGCGTAGTGGGCCGTGATCTGCTTGAACGCCGCGGCCTGGGCCGCCGTCCAGACGAGCGTGCCCGTGCGCTCGTCGTATCGGTTCGTACGGAAATCGGAGACGGTGGCGGCGTGCGCGTCCTGCGCCCCGGCCTTGCGATGCTGCTCCTGCACGAACGTGGCGCTGCGGTGCAGGTAGTCCGCGGTGAAGTCGGGGCCCAGGTAGGCGCCGTGCCCGAAGATCGAGCCGTACTGCATGAGCCCGGTGCTCAGGAAGACCTTCTGACCGTTTCGCACGTCGTCGCCAGTGAAGAGCACCTGCCCGTCAGAGGTGGACACGCGTTGCGGGATGGGCGGCTCCGCCTGGTAGGTGCGGACCGCGAGCAGTCCGAGAACGAGGAAGCCGACGACGGTGACCAGGACGGCCGCCTGGACCCAGCCGCGGCCGATCATGCGAGCTCGCCTGCCCGGGGAATCCGGATCGGGTCTGGCCGGAGGAACGTCCTCGGCCGACTGCTCGACGGTGATGTCCGACATCCTCGCTCATCCTCCTTGGGTGCCTGACTACTCCAGTTTTTTCACGAAGAACGTTGTACAAACTACCCGCGGTGAACGGCGGCCCTTCACTCGCCCTCCTTCCGTGCCGGATGGCACCCGAAATCCCAGCTCTACCTGGGATTTCGTATGACGACGAGACTCATTTGATCTTTGGCGACCCGCTGGATCGCCAAGGGTGCCCGATTGTTTTTTTACAAAGTTGACAGTTAAATTACCGTCGCGGCGATCTACTGGTCGCGCCATGAGGGACGGGGCCGCCGACGGAAGCAGCGCCTAGCATCGCGAGTGTGTCCGTTCGTGAACTGGTCGTCCTGGGTACGTCGAGCGCCGTCCCCACCCGTCATCGCAACCACAACGGGTATCTGCTGCGCTGGGACGGTGAGGGCTTCCTGTTCGACCCGGGAGAGGGCACGCAGCGGCAGATGATGCACGCCGGGGTGAGCTCGCACGACCTCACCTGGATCTGCGTGACGCACTTCCACGGCGACCACTGCCTCGGTGTGCCCGGGGTGATCCAGCGCATCGCGCGAGACCGGGTGGACCACCAGGTCCAGGCCGCCTATCCCGCGGCCGGCGAGCACTACTGGCGGCGGCTGCGCCACGCCACCTCCTTCGGCGACACCGCTGTGATCGTCCGGCGCCCGGTCTCCGGTGACCTGGTCGAGTGGCCGGCCGGTCCGGTGACGCTCACCGCCCGGCCACTGTCGCACCCCATCGAGTCGTACGGCTACCGCCTGGACGAGCCGGCCGGCCGCCGGATGCTGCCCGGGGAGCTGGCCCGGCGGGGTGTGCACGGGCCGATGGTCGGCGAGCTGCAGCGGCACGGCTCGCTCACCCTGCCCGATGGCTCGACGGTGACGCTGGCCGAATGCAGCGCGCCACGCCCGGGCCAGAGCGCCGCGTTCGTGATGGACACCCGGCTGTGCGACGGGGTGTTCTCGCTAGCCGACCGCGTGGACCTGCTGGTGATCGAGTCGACGTTCCTGTCCGCCGAGGCGGAGCTGGCCGCCGCCTACGGGCACCTCACCGCGGCGCAGGCCGGCCGGGTGGCGGCGGAGTGCGGGGTGCGGCGTCTCGTGCTGACCCACTTCTCCGAGCGCTACTCCTTCGACGACGAGCCCCGGTTCGTCGCCGAGGTCCGCGAGACGTACGCGGGGGACGTGATCGTGGCGCGCGACCTCATGCGGATCCCCGTGCCCAAAAGGGACACAGCGCCGAAGCGGGCGCCCTGATCTCGCCCTGAACTTCCGTGCGTGTCGTGCCAATCCAGGTGGAGAATGGACGAGTGGGGGAAACCGTAGCGTTCGGGAGCGTCCAGACCCGGCTCGGCGACGTGCTCGCAGCCGTGACGGAGGAGGGCGTCGTCGCCACGCACTTCCGCGACGATCCGCGGGTACGGGCGCGCATCGCCGCCCGCCTCGGGCTGGCCGCGGCCGACGATCCCGCCCGTACGGCTCCCGCCCGCGCCGAGCTCGCCGCCTACTTCCATGGTGACCTGCGGGAGTTCGGCGTCCCGGTCGACTGGCGGCTCACCTCGCCGCTCCAGCGTCAGGTCCTCGGCACGCTCTTCACGACAGTTCCGTACGGAAAAGTCGTGACATACGGAGAGCTGGCGGCCAGGAGCGGGACCGGCGTCCCGGCCCGCGGCATCGGGGCGATCATGGGCGGCAACCCGGTCCCGATCATCGTGCCGTGCCACCGGGTGGTTGCGGGCAACGGCCTGGGCGGGTTCAGCGGCGGCGACGGCGTGGAGTCCAAGCGTTGGCTGCTGACCCTCGAAGGCCATCTTCCGCCGACGCTCGACTGGGACATCTGACCACCGGCACATCTGACCACCGGGACATCTGAGCTTCCCGGCACTGCCACACTGGACGGTGTGGGCCGGCAACCAGGGGAGCAACCAGTGATCGCGGTCGTGGGCGCCACGGCGGCAGGAAAGTCCGATCTGGCCGTCGAGTTGGCGCTCCGGCTGGACGGCGAGGTCATCAACACCGACTCGATGCAGCTCTATCAGGGCATGGACATCGGCACGGCCAAGCTGTCTCACTTCGAGCAGCGGGGCGTGCCGCATCACCTCCTCGACATCTGGCCGGTGACTCAGGCCGCCAGCGTCGCCGAATATCAGCGGCTGGCCCGGCCGCTGGTCGAGGACCTGCTCGCGCGCGGCCGGACGCCGATCCTGGCCGGCGGGTCGGGGCTCTACGTCCGGGCCGTCCTCGACGATCTGGAGTTCCCCGGCACCGACCCGGAGTCGCGCGCCCGGCTGGAGCGGGAGCTCGCCGAGGTCGGTCCGGCCGTGCTGTACGACCGGCTCAAGAGCCGGGACCCGGTGGCGGCCGAGACGATCCTGCCGAGCAACGGCCGCCGGATTGTCCGGGCCCTCGAGGTGATCGAGCTGACCGGCCGGCCCTTCTCCGCCACGATGCCGTCGTACGACTCGGTGTACGAGAGCGTGCAGATCGGGGTCGAGGTGCCCCGGCCGGTGCTCGACGAGCGGATCGAGCTGAGAGTGGCCCGCATGTGGGAGGCCGGGCTGGTGGGCGAGGTCCGCGGCCTGCTGGAGCAGGGTCTGGCCGGAGGGCGGACGGCGAGCCGGGCGCTCGGCTATGCCCAGGTCCTGCGTTTCCTGTCCGGGGAGTGGACCGAGGAGCGGGCCCGCGAGGAGACCGTGCGGGCGACCCGCAGGTTCGCCCGCCGCCAGGAGTCCTGGTTCCGCCGGGATCCCCGGGTCGTGTGGCTGCCGTTCGACCCGGGCGCCGGCTCGGCGGCCTTCGCCGACCTCGTGGACCGGGCACTGGAGCGGACAGGTCGAACCGGAACGCTCTAGACTTCTGTGACATGCGCTTCGTTAAGGGTCACGGCACCGAGAATGACTTCGTCATCCTGCCGGACCCGGACGCCCGGCTGGAGTTGACCCCGGCGAAGGTCGCCGCGCTGTGCGACCGCCGCGCCGGGATCGGGGGCGACGGCGTGCTGCGGGTCGTGCGTACCGAGCGCTGTGCCGAGGCCGCCGATCTCGCCGGCGCGGCCGAGTGGTTCATGGACTACCGCAACGCCGACGGCGGGATCGCCGAGATGTGCGGCAACGGCGTGCGCGTGTTCGCTCGCTACCTCGTCGACGCGGGACTGGCCGCGGCCGGGGAGTTCGGCATCGCCACCCGCGGTGGGATCAGGCGCGTACGGCTCGGCGAGACCGGGGACGTCACCGTCGACATGGGCCGGCCCGGGATCCTGGGCGAGAGCCGTGCGACCGTCGCCGGGCGGACGTACGACGGCCTCAACGTGAACATGGGCAACCCGCACCTGGCCTGTCTGATCGACGACCCTGTCGCCGGGCTCGACCTCGGCCGGGAGCCGGAGTTCGACCGGGAGGTCTACCCCCACGGCGTCAATGTCGAACTGATCAACGTGGTGGGTGATCACGCCGTCGCCATGCGGGTGCACGAGCGGGGTTCGGGGGAGACCCGGTCGTGCGGTACCGGGGCGGTCGCCACCGCGGTGGCCGCCGCCCGCGCGGCCGGGGAGCCGACCGGCGCCTGGCAGGTCCGCGTGCTGGGCGGCTCGGTCACGGTCACCCTCGACGCGGACACGAGCTACCTGTCGGGCCCCGCCGTGCTCGTCGCGTCCGGAGTCATCGAATCGGGACTCCTCGAATCGGGATCCGCTCATGGAAACCCCGCGGTCCCCGCATTTTCGGCCACGCCATAACGCGGCGATAGGGGAAAAACGGTAGATACCTAAAGGAACTGGTCGCAGCTACCTTGAGGGGCATCCCCCAGCTCTCTCAAGGAGACATTGCATGTTCCGGAGGAACTCCCTCATCGTGGCCGGTGCCCTGGTGGCCGCCGGACTCACGATTCCGATCGGCGCGGCTGTGGCCGAACCCGGCCCGACCGCGCAGGAGCAGGCGGTAGCCCAGGCCCCCGCGGGCGACCCCCCGGCCGGCCTGGTCCAGGCGATGCAGCGTGACCTCGGCCTCAACGCCGACCAGGCCAGGACTCGGCTGGCCAACGAGGACCGCGCCACCCGTTCCGAGGCCAGGCTGCGCGGCAGGCTCGGCAACCGGTTCGCGGGCTCCTGGCTGAGCGGCGCCGACGCCAAGCTCGTGGTCGCCACCACCGACTCGGCCGCGAAGTCCGACATCGCGGCGGAGGGTGCGGAGGCCAAGGTGGTCAAGCACCCGTACGCCAAGCTCGTCTCGGCCAAGAACGCCCTCGACCGGGCCGCGAGCAAGGCTCCCAAGACGGCGCCGGTCTGGTACGTCGACGTGCAGAACAACAGCGTCGTCGTGCTGTCCTCCGAGCCGGCGGCGGCCGAGAAGTTCGTCGCGGCCAGCGGCCTCGACAGCTCGATCGTCCGCGTCGAGAAGTCCAGCGAGCAGCCGCAGACCTACTACGACCTGCGCGGCGGCGACGCCTACTACATCGGTAGCGGCAGCCGCTGCTCGATCGGCTTCCCGGTGACCAAGGGCACCACGCAGGGCTTCGTGACCGCCGGACACTGCGGCAACGCCGGCGCCTCCACCAGCGGCTCCAACCGGGTCGCCCAGGGCACCTTCCAAGGTTCGAGGTTCCCCGGCAACGACTACGCCTGGGTCGCGACGAACAGCAACTGGACCGCCCAGCCGTACGTGAACCAGAACGGCGGCAACCTGACCGTCCGCGGCTCGACCCAGGCGCTCGTCGGCGCCTCGATCTGCCGGTCGGGCTCGACCACCGGCTGGCACTGCGGCACCGTCCAGCAGCACAACACCAGCGTCACCTACTCCCAGGGCACGGTCAGCGGCGTGACCCGCACCAGCGTGTGCGCCGAGCCCGGTGACTCGGGCGGCTCGTTCATCTCCAATGACCAGGCGCAGGGCGTGACCTCCGGCGGCAGTGGCAACTGCAGCAGCGGCGGTACCACCTACTACCAGCCGGTCAACCCGATCCTTTCGGCCTACGGCCTCACGCTGAAGACCCCGGGCAGCAACCCCGGCCCGACGGCGGGCCCGACCAGCGGTCCGTCGAACCCGCCGAACCCGCCCGCTCCCGGCGGCACCTGGAAGGTCAACACGTCGTACGCGGCTGGGGCCACGGTGACCTACGGCGGCGCCACCTACCGGTGCCTCCAGGGGCACACCTCCCTGCCGGGCTGGGAGCCGCCGAACGTGCCCGCGCTCTGGCAGCGGATCTGATCCCCTCGCCTGTCGCTAGCTGATTTTCCGCAGCGACCGCGGCGCCGCACCTCGCATGGTGCGGCGCCGCGGCTGTTGCATGTCCCCGTATATGACCGTGTATATGACCGTGCTGTTCACGACCGTGCTGTTCACGCGGCACAGGTGAGGATCGGAGGCAGGCTTTGGCACCGTGGGCTGTTCGGGACGCGCCGTGGGCTGTTTTGGACATGGTCGGCGACCTGGCAGACTGACTGCTCATGGACGTCGACATCTGGGCCTGGGTCGGTGGCACCCAGCGTGAACTGCACGAGACCGGCAACATGGGGCTGGCCATGGCGCTGAGCGACATCCCGGCGCAGGCGCTGGAGGGCCGGTACGCCCAGCTGGACGTCATGGCACCGGCCATCGCCCAGCACGCCGAGACCCTTGAACAGCCCTGGCTGGAACTGTTCGCCCGCTACTGGCACATGATCGGCCGGGTTGGGGACCGGGCCAACGGGGCGGTCGCACTCGACGACGCGGCGGCCCTGGTGGAGTTCGCCGGCCGTGCCGACGTCCGCGACTGCCCGTCCGCCTCCGCCGCCGTCGAAGTGCTCGCGATCACCCAGGCGAACACCGACGGCCCGGGTCTGGCAGGTGAGCGGATGGCCGCGCTCAATGCCGCGCTCAGCGGAGTCGGACCCGAGTCGCCCGCGTTCTCCGGTCTGATCACTCAGTACGTCGCCGCGCTGCTCGACGCCGGGAAGGCGGCCGAGGCCGTCGCCTATGCCGAGACCGCCGTCAACCGGCTGCGCGAGTCCGGCAGCGAGGCGAGCTGGGAACTGGCCGCCGCCTCGGCCCGCGCGCTGCTGGCCGCCGGCCGGACGCAGGACGCGCTGGAGAGGCTGGAGGCCGCCACCGGCTTCAAGCCGGACGACCCCGTCGCGAAGGACCGCCGTGAGAACCTGCTCAGGTCGCTGATCCTGGCCACCGACGGCCGCGTCGAGGAGGCGGTGGAGGCGCTGCCGGACCTCGACGTCATCGGGGAGCACCCCCGCGAGTGGGTGGAATGGGCACATGCGGTCAGCCTGCTCGCGTCGAGTGGTTCCATCACCAACTCCTGGCAGCTCGGCCGCATCCTCCGGCAGTGGATCACCTACTTCGAGACGATGGGCGGGCACCGCGCACGCTTCGAGCTGGCGCTCACGGCCGGTCGGCTCGCCGTGGCCCGGGAGGGCGTCTGGCAGGCCCGGCTGCTCGCCGACTACGCGGAGTCCGTGCTGGCCGACCTCAGCGGCACCGAGGGCCTCGCCGATCGGGTCGCCGAGTTGCGTGCGACGGCTGACGCCGCGGCCGAGTCGCCGCTGCCCGGCCCCCAGGACGAGCTGGTCGCCTACTTCGACGCCGCCGACGGCCGTACCGCCGACCCCGAGCGGTGGGTCGGGTGGCTGTGGTCGCTGTCCGGCACCGACCTGGAGGCGACCCGCCGTCACACCACGACGCTCGGGTTCCTCGGGTACGCGCCCATCGGCGCCGACATCTACTGGAAGTTGATCACGGAGGACGGGGACCCGGCCGCCGCCTCGGACGAGGACATCGCCTACCTCACCGGTCTACTGATCGAAGCCGGACAGGACGAGCGTGTCGAGGGGCTCGCCGCCCGTCTGCCGGAGACCCGGTCGCACCTGACCCTGGCCCGGCTCTACCGCGCCCGCGAGCGCTGGGAGGAGACCGCCGCCGAGGGCGAGCGGGCCGTCGCCGCCGATCCGACGGTCGAGGCGCGCCGACTGTGGTCAGGTGCGGCCCAGCAACTGGGCGACAACGCCAAGGCCGCCGAGATCCTCCGGCCGCTGCTGGAGTCCGGCGAGGGCGAGGAGGAGGACACCTGGCGGATCATCGTCCTGTCCACCGCCATCGAGGACTGGCCGACCGTCCGAGCCGGCGCCGCCAAGCTGGGCATGCCGATCGAGTCGGCGGAGGGCCCGATCGAGGAGGAGTGGCACCTGATCCGGGCCATCCTGCCGGCTCCCGACGGCAGCCAGCGTGAGGTGCTCGCGGTGCGGACCGGCCCGGCCACCGCCAGGCTGGCCATCCCGCAGCCGCGCGGCATGGAGTACAACGCGGGTGACGTGATCGTCATCGATCCCCGCCCGCTGGAGCCGATCCCGGAGAACGAGCAGGAGCGTGAGAGCTTCGTCATCCCGTTCGCCGGGGTGACCATGCTGCGGCCGGGCGGTTACACGAGCTGGTTCTTCGACGGAGCCGCACCCTCTGAGGAGGAGTGGGCGGAGTTCAACGAGGTGCTGGCCGAGCGGGGCTGGCCCATGTGGGTCTACAGTGACGAGAACTACACGGTCACCCATCCCGCGACCGGTGAGCGGCTGTCCGGCGTGTTCGGCTGGGTGGCGATCCCGCCCACGGTGCGGCCGGCCGAGCTCGACGCGGTGCTCGACGACGTCACCGAGCAGTGGTCCCACCCGCTGGCCTGGCTCGACCTGGCGCGTGAGGTCGGGATCGAGGCGGAGCGGCACGAGCGCATCTCCAAGGAGTACGGCCTTTAATGCCTGTCCCATAAGCCATCACGTGACCGCCTGGAAGATCACCAGGCGGTCACGATATGGCGATCAGGTGCTGGCCGAATTCGGGTCGCTTCGGGCCCGGCGTCGTCTCCGCTGACAGAAGAGACGCTCATGGCGCATCGCAGGGAGCCGGGTGCTCGGGAGGCACCGCGGTCGGCGGGCAGGACGTGCGCGGCATACCGGCCGCGGTCTCATCGGCCGCGGGGCCGATACGGCCTTTCCGGTTGTGCAATACTCTGCCCGGTGCTTTACCCGCGAAAATTCCTCGCAGGCTCGGAGTTTCCGCGGGGCCCGCGGTGCGTGTCGCGTCCCCGCAGCGCGTGCCCGCTGGCCGTTCGCGATCGATTGAGGTCTACATGAAGAGGGTCCGTCTCCTTGCCGGTTTGCTGACGATCGCGATGGTCACCGCGTGCGGTGGGAGCGACTCAGCGGAGCGCTCCGCGCCCAAGGGGGCCGACGGAACCGTACGGATCGCGATCAACCCGTGGGTTGGATACGAGGCCAGCGCAGCCGTCGTGGCCTACCTGCTGAAACACGAGCTCGGCTACAAGGTCGAGTTGAAGAAGAGCGGCGAGGCCGACTCCTGGAAGGGCTTCGAGGACGGCACCGTGGACGTCGTCATCGAGAACTGGGCCCACCCCGAGTTGAAGAAGCCGTACATCGAGGACTCCAAGCTCGCGATCAGCGCGGGACAGAGCGGCAACAAGGGGGTCATCGGGTGGTACGTCCCCGAGTGGATGGTGCAGCGATACCCGGACATCACGGACTATCGGAACCTGTCGAAGTACAAGGACCTGTTCAAGACGGACAAGAGTGGCGATCTGGGTCAATATTTGGCCGGTGACCGGTCCTATGTGACCAACGACGAGGCGCTCGTCAAGAACCTCGGCCTGCCGTTCAAGGTGGTCTACTCCGGCAGCGAGGACGCGCTGATCAAGGCGGCGCAGGAGGCCACCGAGAAGAAGAAGCCGCTGCTCATGTACTTCTACGAGCCGCAGTGGCTGTTCAACCAGCTCAAGCTCGTCAAGATCAATCTTCCTCCGTACGCCATCGGGTGCGACAAGGATCCGAAGCAGGTCGCCTGCGACTACCCGCCGTACCTGCTCGACAAGATTGTCAGCATGACGTTCGCCCAGTCGGGTGGCAGGGCGTACGAGCTGGTCAAGAACTTCTCGTGGACGAACGACGACCAGAACTCGGTCGCGTACGACATCGCGGTGAACAAGATGTCCCCCGAGGCCGCCGCGCAGAAGTGGGTCGAGGCCAACAAGATCGTCTGGCAGGAGTGGATCCCGGCCTGACCGGCTTGATGTGGCGGTGTTTCCGGGGGTCTGCGCATCCGACAGGTTCGGTGAACGCCTATTTTGCCCTTTCTTTGGGCACTGTTATACCTAAGTGTGCGATTTCATTACTTAGGGGTGGCAGTGGGCGGGCGTGGAACCAGGGCTGTCGCCGCCGTCTCGGCGGCGGCCGCCGTACTGACCGGGGCACTTGCCGGATGCGGGCCGATGGACGACATCGGCCTCGGGCAGAGCGGCGCCGCCGACGGCGGAGTCGGGAAGGGCGCGGCGCTCGGGGTCAGCCCCCTCAAGAACCCCGACGGCACCGGCCCCGGCCTCGCGCCGATCACCACGAGCGGTGACCGCGCCGAGGCGCGCAAGCTGATCGACAAGGTGCGGACCAAGGGCCGCGGACCGAAGACCGGCTACTCCCGGGACAAGTTCGGGTACGCCTGGGCGGACAGCGTCGACGGCGTCCCCTGGGGACGCAACGGCTGCGACACCCGCAACGACATGCTGAAACGGGATGGCCGAAAGATCGAATATCGCGAGGGCTCGAACTGTGTGGTCATCTCGATGACCATCTATGATCCGTACACCGGCAAGACCCTCGACTGGACCAAGCAGCACGCGGCGAAGGTCCAGATCGACCACCTGGTGCCGCTGTCCTACAGCTGGCAGATGGGCTCCTCCCGGTGGAGCGAGAGCAAGCGCAAGCAGATCGCCAACGACCCGCTCAACCTGCTCCCGGTCGACGGCTCCACCAACGCGTCCAAGGGCGACGCCGGTCCGGCGACCTGGCTGCCGCCGCAACGAAGCATCCGCTGTTCCTACGCCGTGCGCTTCGCCCAGGTCTCCCTCAAGTACGACCTACCGGTCACCACCGCCGACAAGGACGCGATGCTGGAGCAGTGCACCTGAGCTTCTCCTCCTCCCCCCAAACCCCCATTGCCGTGATCTTGCGAATTCTCGCACTTCCCATGCCTGACCTGGGCGGTTGACCTTCGTGATCTTGCAGAAACTCGCACGTGAGGGCGCTGACCTGGACGAACATCCTGCGTGATCTTGCACTCGTAGTCGGAGTGCAAGATCACCGTTGGCATTCGCGCAGGTCAAACCTATAGTGGTCACATTTCTGCAAGTTCGCAAACGGTGTTTCGCCTGATGAGAGGGCGTCTCTGCGAGAAAGTGCAAGATCACGGCCTGGGGGTGGGGGTTAGCTGCCGGTGTCGCAATCCGTGCTCGGGTCGTCAACCTCGGGGGCGCTGTCGGCGACGGTCACCTCGAGCTGAGCCGTCGACGCGACCAGGCTGCCCACCGGCGACTTGGCCTCCTTCGCGTCCACCACGACGCCGCGCTCGCCGAGCAACTCGTACGTCTCCGGGTCGAAGATGATGTCCTCCCGCACGCCGGACGACACCCGGCCGACGCCGATGCCCCTGCGACCGGCGGCGTCCTGTGCGTCCTCCGTGACGGTCACGCCGGGGATCGTGGCGGCCGCCTCGAACAGCGCGGCACGCTGGGCGGCCGGCATGTAGGTCTCCCTGAGCAGGTCGCCCGCCGCCGCCCAGGCCCCCGTGTCCGGCGGGGTGTCACCCTGCTCGCGTGAGTACAGGTAGTCGCGCATCCCCTTGGCGTCGGTCGGCAGCTTCTTCAGTGAGGTGTAGGCGGTGTCCCGCGGCGTGCCGTCGCATACCGGCAGCGAGGCCCACCAGGTGCCCTTCTCCCGATTGGCCTCCTCGGGGATCGGCCAGCCGGGGTAGGCGCGGGGCGTCAGGTTCTCGACCTTCAGCGAGCCGTCCCTGGTGCCGTCGGCGGACAGCCAGATCGTCCGCTTCGTCCGGTAGAGGTAGCGGGTCTCCGGGATGGTCTCACCGGTGTCGGCGTTGGTCTCCCCGCCACCGAAGGCCCCGTACATCGTCTGCGAGCTGACCTTGATGAACTGGTCGTCCCGCGGGTTGAGATCGGTCGCCGCGCGGGCGGCCCGCCCCAGCACCTCCTTGGCCGACACCTTGGCGATTTTCGGCAGTGCCACGACGACGTCCGGCCCCTGCCCCGGATCACTGCCTCCCTGGGTTGACGGGACCCGATCCGACGGCGTCTGAGCCGAGGATGCCTGGGCGACCGAGACCGGGTCGGCGGGGGCCCCGTGCGGCACCACGGTCACGACGGCGACGGCCGCGGCCAGCGCGACCCCGCCGATCGCCATGCCATACGGCCGGCGGGAGACGGCGCGCAGCAGGTCGCGGGCGAACCCGTGCCCGCCGGGGCCGTCCCCGGTCAGCCGCCGGCGCGCGGACGCCCTGGCAGCCAGGGAGTAGGGCGGCGCGTCGGGCCGCTCGCGGGCGATCATCTTGATCTCGTCGTTCCTGATCTCGTCGTTCACGGGGTGCCCTCCTCGGGAAGATTGAGATGACGGCGGAGCTTGGCCCTGATCCGGTGGAGCCGCGATCGGACGGTGCCGATGGGGATGCCGAGTGCCTCGGCGGCCTCCTCATAGGTGAGGTCCGCCCACGCGATGAGCAGGAGAAGCTCCCGCTCGGCGGCAGAGAGCCGGGAGAGCGCGGCGGCGAGGGCGGGTCGCATCGCGGCGGCACTCGCCCGCTCGGTGGTGCGCTCCTCCTCATACGGCTCCCCGCCGCGGTTCGCTATCCGGGCGAACGCCTTCAGCCTGCGCATCTCCGACCTGCGATGGCCGGAGATGAGCTTGCTCGCGATGCCGTACAACCAGGGCCTGGCGTCCGGCCGGGCCGGGTCGTACCGGTGCCGCTTACGGAACGCGAGCAGGAACGTCTCGGCGGTCATATCGTCGGCGTGCTCTGGCCCGAGGCGCCGCCCGACGTAGGCGTGGATCTCGTCGGCGTGCCGGTCGAACACGGCAGCGAACTCGTCGGGCCTGCTCAGCGAGGCGCTGATCAGCTCCGCGTCGGACGGCTCGGCCTGCGGAGCGGCGTGAACCGGCCATGGCGACACAGGCCGGGGGATGTCGGTGGCCGCGGTTTTCACCACCCGTTGTGTCCGTTCATCGGGGAATCCTTCCGTAAGGCGCGTTCGCGCCCTTCATCCCCTACTCCGCCGCGCCGCCGGGCCCGGTTCCCTCTTCCCGTGGAATTTCTCCGTACGGCCGGGTTTCTCCGTACGGCGGGTGCTCAGCGGGCGCCGCGCACCTGAAGGGAGGCCAGCAGCGCCGCGCTGGCCGCTGTGATCGCCTGGACCGCCTGGTCGAAGGCCTCCGCGTTGTGCTGGGCGGGCGCGCGAAAGCCGGAGATCTTCCGCACGTACTGCAGGGCCGCCGCGCGGATGTCCTCCTCGGAAACCTGCTCGGTGAACGGCGGGCGCAATGTCTTGATGCTTCGGCACATGCGCCCATCCTCCCCGGTTTCCCGGCCACGGGGGAGGAATCGCCCCGCACCGCGGTCACCGTCCCTGGTCACCGTCCCCCGCCGAGCCGTCCCCACCGCCGAACAGGGTCGCGCCGAAGTCGTCCGCGGCCTTGCGCAGCATGGCGGCCAGTTCCGCACGCTCGATCGCGTCGATCCGCTCGGCCGGGCCCGACACGGAGAGGGCCGCGAACGTCCGGCCGCCGTCGTGCACCGGCACGGCCATGCAGTGCACGCCGTCCTCCTCCTCGCCCAGGTCCAGCGCGTACCCCCGGGCCCGCACCCGGTCGAGCTCCCCCAGCAGCTCACCGGCCGTGGTGATGGTCCGATCCGTACGGCGCGGCAGTCCGGTGCGGCCGAACACGGCGGCGGCGTCGGGCCGCTCGGCCAGCATCACCTTGCCGACGGCCGTGCTGTGCGGCAGCACCCGCCGGCCCACCTCGGCGAACATGCGCAGCTTGCGCGGCGACGGCACCTGGGCCACATAGACGACGAAGTCGCCCTCCAGTACGGCGAGGTTCGCGGTCTCGCCGGACAACTCCACCAGCTTCGCGAGGTACGGCTCGGCCCACACGGCGAGCATCCGCTCGGCCGCGCCGCCGATGCGCACCAGCGCGCCGCCGAGGGCGTACCGCCGATCGGACTCCTGACGGACGTACCCTCGGGCCAGCAGCGTCCGCAGCAGCCGGTGGATCGTCCCGTACGGCAGGCCGGTGCGAGCGGCGATCTCCGACAGGCCGGCCTGACCGCCGTGCTCGGCCAGCGCCTCCAGCACGTCCAGCGCCCGGTCGACGCTCTGCACGCTCACGTTGCCCCTCCCCGCATGCGCGGCGTCTCCGGAGCTTTGCCGCGTAGCGTCTCCGGTGCGCGGCCGCGTAGGGAGGCGTCGAGCACCTCGGCGGTGTGCGCGACCCGGATCTCGCCGCCTCCCGAGCGTCGGACGGCGGCCGCGATCTGCAACGTGCAGCCGGGATTGGCCGACACGAGCAGGTCGGCCCCGGCGGCAAGCACCCGTTCGGCCTTCCGGTCGCCCAGCTCGCGGGCCGCCTCGGGCTGGAACAGGTTGTACGTCCCGGCCGACCCGCAGCAGATCGCCGACTCCGCGATCTCCCGCAGCTCCAGCCCCGGAATCGCGCCCAGCAGTTCGCGTGGCTGGGCCCGTACGCCCTGGGCGTGGGCGAGGTGACAGGCGTCGTGGTAGGCCACGGACATCGGCAGCGGGTGACGCGGCGCGACCGGCCCCAGCTCGACCAGGAACTCCGCCAGGTCGCGGATCCGCAGCGCCCGCGCCCGCTCCGGCCAGCCCTCCGCTCGCAGGGCGGGATCGCCCGCCAGCACCTCGGCGTACTCCTTCATGCTCGACCCGCACCCGGCCGCGTTGACCACGACCGTGTCGACGGCTTCGAAGGCGGCGATCGTGCGTTTCGCGAACCGTCGCGCTTCGGCCTCCCGGCCCGAGTGGACCGACAGCGCGCCGCAGCAGCCCTGCCCGGGCGGGATCACGACGTCGCAGCCCTCCAGCGCCAGCACGCGCGCGGTCGCGGCGTTGACCTGCGGGAAGAACTCACCCTGCACACAGCCGGTGAGCAGGCCGACCCGGGCCCGGCGCCGCCCGCGCGCCCGCACGACCGGCGGCAGCCGCGGCACGTGCCGCGGCAGCGGGGGAGCGAGCTCGGCCATGGCGCCGAGGGACGGGTGCACGCGTTCGAGGAACGGCCGCAGCCGTGCGCTCAGGCGGAACCGTTCGCCCAGTCGCATGGGCAGGCGCAGCGCCCGGAGCCTGCGACGGTGGGGGAACAGCGCGAAGACCAGGGCCCTGACAGCACGGTCCTCCGGGGTTCGCACGTGCTCCCGCTCGACCGTCGTCCTCGTCTGCTCGATCAGCCGGTCGTACTGAACACCGGAGGGGCAGGCGGTGACGCAGGCCATGCAGCCGAGGCAGGCGTCGAAGTGCCCGGCCATCTCGTCGGTCAGCGGGGTGCCCCCGACATGCTGGCCCATGAGGTGGATGCGCCCACGCGGGGAGTCCATCTCCTCGCCCCAAAGGACGTAGGTCGGGCAGGTGGGCAGGCAGAACCCGCAGTGCACGCAATCCTTGATCAGCTCGGGGTCCATCGAGCCGGCGCGGACGGATCTCCTGATCCAGTCATGATCCGCGCTCCCTCCTTCCGGGAGTGATGACGGTCATCGGATGCCTCCGGCGAACCGGCCGGGAGACATCCGCCGGTCGGGGTCGAAACGTTCCTTCACCCGCAGCATCAGTTCGCGCCGGAGCAGCTCGCGCCGGGTCGACTCCTGTCCCCAGGGGTCCGAGGCGGCCGCCGGGGGTACGGCTTCGGGGGACGTGAGCATGACGACACGGCCGTCCACGCCGCCGTCCCGGGCGATCTCGATCCGGGAGCGGAGCATGGTGACGAACTCGGCGGCCCGTTCCCCGTCAACGGCCCGTTTCCCGTCAACGGCGACGTGCAGCACGCCGGCGGCGATCGAGCCGCGTATCGCCGCCTCGGTCCCCGTCCGCCTCGCGGCCGCCGCGATGTCGGGGACGGCGCCGGGAAGCCGGGACGGCGCCGCCCTGATTTCCAGCAGGAGACCGCCGCCGGGATGTCCCGTCGGCCCGCCCCGGCCGGCAGATGGCAGCCGCCCCCACCACGGCGGCGGCTCGTCACCGACCTGGGAGCCCTCTCCCATCAGGTCGCGTACGGCGAGAGCGCGCTCGGCGGCGGCCGCGCCCTCGACCAGGGCGGCCAGGCTCGGCGCGCCCCCCTCCGGCCCGGGCCAGTCGAGTTCGATCGCGGCAGGCTCCTGCGTCGAGGCGGCGACGGCCGCCACCAGGGCGCCCAGGCGGTCCGGCGATCCCTGTGCGTCGAGGTCGAGCGTCACCCAGGCGCGGGTGGCGGGCAGCGGTTGCAGGCGGAACGTGGCGTCCGCGATGACGCCGAGTGTTCCGTACGAGCCGGTGAACAGCTTGCCCAGGTCGTAGCCCGCGACGTTCTTGACGACCTTGCCGCCGGCTCGGGCGATCGTGCCGTCCGCCAGGACGGCGGTGATCCCGATGAGCAGGTCGCGGGCGGTGCCGTACCGGAACCGGCGCGGGCCGGCGATCCCGGTGGCCAGCAGGCCGCCGACCGTGGTGCCCGGCACCGGCACGTCGAGGGCGAGCTCCTGGCCCTTCGCGGCGAGCGCCTCCGCCAGCGCCTCCATCGCCACCCCGGCCTGGACACGGACGACCAGGTCGCCGGCGGCGTGTTCGACGACCTCGTCGAGGCGCTCGGTGCCGACGACGACGTCGCAGCGGGCCGGAAGGCCGCCCCAGTGCCGTTTGGTTCCGCCGCCCAGCGGGACGACGGCCAGGTCGTGCGCCGCGCTCGCACGCATGACGGCGGCCATCTCCTCGACGCTTCCGGGCAGGGCGACCCACCGGGGTCGCTCGCCGGGGAAGGCGTCGTCGGCGCCGGCCGCGCGGACACGCACTCCGCTCAGCCCGGGAAGGCCGGGAAGGTGGGGGGCGGTCATCAGAACTGCTCCGCGAGGCCGGACTCCACCAGCGGGTGGACGCCCCGGCGCACCCCGGGGACCTCTCCGCACAGCCGGGGAGTGGGGAAGATCTTTCCGGGGTTGGACAGGTTTTTCGGGTCGAAGGCGCACCTCACGAGCTGCATGGTGTCGAGATCGTCCTCGCTGAACATTCGCGGCATGAATTTGGCCTTGTCCACACCTACACCATGCTCGCCCGTGATCGAGCCGCCGTGTTCGACGCACAGGTCGAGGATGCGCCCACTGACGTCCTCGGCGCGCTCGCCCTCACCGGGCACGGCGTCGTCGAAGAGCACGAGCGGGTGCAGGTTGCCGTCGCCCGCGTGGAAGACGTTGGCGACCCGGATGCCGAACTCCTCCTGCAGCCGGTCGATCCCGGCGAGCACCCCGGGCAGGGACGTCCTCGGCACCACCCCGTCCTGCACGATGTAGGCCGGGCTGATCCGGCCGACGGCGGCGAAGGCCGACTTGCGGCCCTTCCAGATCGCGGCGCGCTCTTCGGCCGACGCCGCGACCCGGATCTCGAAGGCGCCGCTGTCCCGGCAGATCCGCTCCACCGCCGCGAACTGGTGCGTCACCTCGGTGCCCGGTCCGTCGAGCTCGACGATGAGCACGGCTCCCGCCCCGGCCGGGTAGCGGCAGTCGACGGCGGCCTCCGCCGCTTCGATCGCGAGTGCGTCCATCATCTCGATCGCGGCCGGGACGACGCCCGCCGAGATGACCGCGGACACGGCCCGGCCACCGCCCTCGATGTCGGCGAAGGCGGCCAGCAGGGTCGTCACGGTCTCGGGCGTCCGCGACAGCCGTACGGTGATCTTGGTGGTGATCCCGAGCGTGCCCTCCGAGCCGATGAACGTGCCGAGCAGGTCGAAACCCGGGTCCTGCTCCGACAACGTGACGATCTCCCCATCCGGGGTGACGATCTCGACCGCGATGACGTGGTTGACGGTGAAGCCGTACTTCAGGCAGTGGGCGCCGCCCGAGTTCTCCGCCACGTTGCCGCCGATCGAGCAGATCTGCTGGCTGGAGGGGTCGGGGGCGTAGTAGTAGCCCTGGTCGCGGACCGCCTCGGTGATGGCCAGGTTCGTCACCCCGGGCTCGGCCACCACGCGGCGGTTCGGAATGTCGATCTCGAGGATCCGCCGCATGCGCGAGGTGACGATCAGCACGCCGTCGGTCCTGGGCAGCGCGCCACCTGACAGGCCGGTCCCCGAACCGCGCGCCACGAACGGCACGCCGTGTTCGTCGCACAGCTTCACGACCGCGGCGACCTGCTCGGCCGACTCCGGGAGCACGACGACCCCCGGAGTGGCCCGATGGTAGGTGAGCCCGTCGCACTCGTAGGTCCGCAGGCGTACCGGATCGGTGATCAGCGCGTCCGCGGGGAACACCTCCCGCAGCCGCGCCGCCAGCCGATCGAGAGCCTCAGACCGTTCGACCGTGGACATCGGTCACCTCCTCGTGACATCGGCGCGTGCGATCTACGGCATGCGCGCGTACGCGGGCAGCGTGAGGAACTCGGCGAAGTCGTCGTCGAGTGCGACCTCCTTGAACAGGGCGGTCGCCTGGGCATAGAGCTTCTCGTCGTATCCGGGTTCGGTGGCGATCTCCGCCAGTTCCTCCTCGATGATCTGCTCCACGAGTTCCCGGGTCACGACCGCGCCGGTGTCCGCGAGCTCGATGTCGTTGTGCATCCACTGCCACACCTGGGAGCGGCAGATCTCGGCGGTGGCCGCGTCCTCCATCAGGTTGTGGATCGCCACCGCGCCGAGGCCGCCCATCCAGGCCGCCAGGTAGCGCAGCGCGACGTCCACGTTGCCCCGCAGCCCGGCCTCGGTGATCTGGCCCGGTGTCTTCGACACCGCGAGCAGGTCCTCGGCGGTGACCCGGACGTCCTCGCGGAGCCGGTCGAGCTGGTTGGGCCGGTCGCCGAGCACGCCGTCGAACACCTCGCGGCAGATCGGCACCAGGTCGGGGTGGGCCACCCAGGACCCGTCGAAGCCGTCGCCCGATTCGCGGGTCTTGTCGGCCCGGACCTTCTCCAGGGCGATCTCGTTCACCTCAGGGTCGCGCCGGGACGGGATGAAGGCGGCCATGCCGCCGATCGCGTGCGCGCCGCGCTTGTGGCAGGTGCGCACCAGCAGCTCGGTGTAGGCCCGCATGAACGGCGCGGTCATCGTCACCGCGTTGCGCTCCGGCAGCAGGAACTCCCGGCCTCGGGTACGGAACTTCTTGATGACGCTGAACAGGTAGTCCCAGCGGCCGGCGTTGAGCCCGGCGGAGTGCTCACGCAGCTCGTAGAGGATCTCCTCCATCTCGAACGCGGCGGGGTAGGTCTCGATGAGCACGGTGGCCCGGATCGTCCCCCGAGGCAGGTCGAGCAGCTCCTGGGCCCGGTTGAACACGTCGTTCCAGAGGCGCGCCTCCAGATGCGACTCCATCTTGGGCAGATAGAAGTACGGTCCCCGGCCCTTGCTGAGCTGCCGGCGGGCGCAGTGGAAGAAGTAGAGCCCGAAGTCGAGCAGCGAGCCCGAGATCTCGGCGCCGTCCACCAGGATGTGCTTGTCCCGCAGGTGCCAGCCGCGGGGGCGGACGACCACCGTGGCGAGGTCCTTGTCCGGCTTCAGTGCGTAGTCCTTGCCTCCGGAGGAGAAGTCGATCGTGCGGTCGAGGGCGTCGCGAAGACTGAGCTGCCCGTTGACAGTGTTCTCCCAGGTCGGCGTGTTGGCGTCCTCGAAGTCGGCCAGCCAGACCTTCGCCCCCGAGTTGAGCGCGTTGATCGTCATCTTGCGGTCGACCGGCCCGGTGATCTCCACGCGGCGGTCCGCCAGCCCGGGTGCCGCCGGCGCGACCTGCCACTCGGACTCCCGCACGTGCTTCGTCTCGGGAAGGAAGTCGAGCGTGTCGCCTGCCGAGAGCCGGGCCTGCCGTTCCTGGCGCGCGTCGAGGAGCCGGCGACGGGTCTCGTCGAACTCCCGGTGCAGGGTGGCCACGAAGTCGAGCGCTTCGGAAGTCAGGATCTCGTCGAACCGATCGAGCATGGGGCCCGTGACCTGAATGCCGTCCATCGAGGTCCTTTCCACAATCCGGAAACAAAGTTCTGAATGATGGAATCGACGCTACCCCACCGCTCATCCGAGGGACAACGCGGGGGCGACGCGGGGGCGCCCGGGGCTGGGCGGGGCACCTCGAGGGGTCGTTCAGGGGCCATCTAAGGGTCTTCCCTGATGGGCGAGGTTCTCCCGGGCCGAAGAATGATGGCCATGAGACAGAAGACGACGATCGTCGCCGCCGCGGGAGCAGTACTGGGCCTGAGCCTGGCTCTCACCGGATGCCGGGTGGGATTCGGCCCGCAGGAGCAGGCCACACAGTCCTATGACGTGACCGACAAGGTCGCCGCTCTTGAGATCCGCACCGGGTCGGGCGAGGTCGTCGTCGGTGAGACGGATCGCCAGGGTGTCCACGTCACCGAGACCCTGCACTGGAGCGGTGAGCGGCCGAGCGACGGGCACCGCGTGGACGGCGACACGCTCAAGTTGGTGTACAGCTGCGTGAACTGCGTCCATTCGGTCGACTACCGGGTCGACATCCCCCGCGGCCTGGCCGTACGGATCGACACCGGATCCGGTGAGATCACGCTGCGCGACCTGACCGGCCGGGTGACCGCCTCGACCGGCTCCGGTGAGATCGACGCGAGAGGGCTGGCCGGCGACCAGGTGGCGGCGAACACCGGGTCCGGTGAGGTCAAGCTCAGGTTCGCCAGGGCGCCCCAGCGGGTGACCGTCCAGACCGGCTCCGGCGACGGCGAGGTCTGGGTGCCGGACGGCACCTACAACGTGACCACCCAGACCGGTTCCGGCGAGCAGAGGGTGGAGGTCGCCCAGGACCCGTCGGCGCCGCAGACGATCGTCGTGAAGACCGGATCGGGCGACGCCGTCGTCCACAAGCAGTGACGCGGCGACCCGCGCCAGAGCGTCAGCCCAGCACGGGGTGGTTGCTGCGGAAGACCCCGGCGGGGTCCCGGCGGTGCTTGATGCCGCGCAGCCGAGTCAGCACGTCCGAGGGGAACGCGGAGGCGGCACTCTCCTCGGGCGCCAGGAAAGTGAACGGCTTGCGCCCGCTCGTATACGGAGTGAGCGTCCTGGAGATCGACTTCTGCCGATCCCTGATAGGGTCCGCCGCTTCGGGCGTGACCAGGACGCCGAGCATCCCGAGCAGGTACGGCTCCTCGATGTGGCCGCAGGCTCCGCCGCTGCCCGCCGGTCGCGCCAGCGCGCCCCCGAGGTGACGTAGTTGCACGTACGTGAGCGGCGCGATCGTGTCCCGCCCCGATGAAGTCAGCAGCGCCTCGGCCGCGGCGTCGTCCAGGTCGGTCAGCAGTTCGCCGCGGAACAGGGTCGGCATGGGGTCTGTCGGCTCGGCACAGATGTCGGAAAGGTTCGCCACCTCCGTCCGGTCCCGGGTATCGATGATCGCGCCGGGGATGGCGTCGAACTCGCGCAGCAGGGCCCGGCCCTCGGACGCCTCTCCGAGGAAGGTCGCATCGACGATCACCGCCGGCAGCCCGCGCAGCGGCTCGGGGAGCTCCGGCAGCGGCGGGAACTGCAGCAGCTGGAACCACACGCTCAGCTCGTCGGGCGCGTTCGCGGTGACGGATCGGTAGGCCGCGAGCACCTCCGGTGCGCGTGCCGCCGGCCAGAGGATGCGCCCGCCGTACAACTGTGCCGCCGGATGCAGGTCGATCTCCATGGCGGTTACCAGCGCGAAGTCGCCGCCCCCGCCGCGCAGTGCCCAGAACAGCTCGGGATCCGACTCCGCCGTCACCCTGCTACGGTCGCCGTAGGAGTCGACGACCTCGAAGGCGCGGGCGCTGTCGGCGGCGAAACCGTACTTCCGGCTGAACCAGCTCAACCCGCCGCCCAGCGTGAAGCCGGTCGCGCTCACGATGCCGGTACTGCCCGCCAGCCCGGTGAGCCCGTGCTTCCCGGCGGCTGACAGCACGTCACCCCAGGTCGCGCCCGCCTCGACGCGGGCCGTACGCCGCTGCGGGTCGACCTCCACTCCCCGCAGCTTCCCGGTGCGAAGGAGGATCGCCCCCTCGAACGCCGCGGGGGCGTGGCCGTACGGCTGGGTCGCGACACCCAGCCCCGCGAGCCGGGCGACGGCGACGACGGCGGCGACGGCGGTGGCGTCAGCGGCCTCCACCACGGCGAGGACCCGCTGGTCGACCGACGCGTCCCATGGGAGCCGGACCGTGTCGAAGCCGTCGTCTCCCCTGACCAGGACTCGGCCACGTGCGGCCTTGCGCAGGTCCTGTCCGAGCCCGTTCACATCATTCAGCACGTTAACCGCTTGCAGTGCGCTGTTCGCGTCGTTCATGTCGGTCACGTCGTTCCTCTCGTATGTTTCCGCCTGGATACGAAGATGGACCGTGCCAGTTGCCGTGTGCTTGGAAACGAGTTGGGGAAGGCCACAAGTCGGTTTCAAGACGCTGAGAGTGCGTCCCCCCTGGCCGGTCGGGCCTACGATTTATGGACCGATCAGATGGGGAAAGTCATGGGTTCGCTGTTCTTCCGGCTCTTCGGGCACTTCGAGGTTGTTTCCGGAAGCGGCGAACAACTGGATCTGGGGTCGCGCAAACAGCGGGCGGTACTCGCCCTGCTCGCGCTGGAACCCGGCCGGACCGTCTCGCTGGACCGGTTGATCGATGAGATCTGGGCGGGAGAGGCTCCGTCGAGCGCTACGGGATCACTGCAGGCATACATATCCCACCTGCGCAGAGTTCTGGAACCCGGCCGGGCGCCGCGCACGTCGCCCAAGGTGCTGCTGACGCGCGAGCCCGGTTACGTGCTTGCCATCGCGCCGCGTCAGGTCGATCTCTCATGCTTCATCTCCTGGGCGGAGGAGGGCCGCCGGGCCACCGCGCAGCGCCGGTACGGCGACGCGCTCGAAGTGCTGGACCGGGCGCTGGCCCTATGGCGAGGTGAGCCGCTGGCTGAATTCGCGGGCTTCGACTTCGCTCAGCCGGTGATCACCGGTCTCGCCGAGTCGCGGGTCACGGCCGCCGAGAACTGGTTCGAGGCCAGGCTCGCTCTGGGGGACAGCGGATCGTGCGTCGCCGAACTCGAACGGATGGTGGAGGCCCACCCCTACCGCGAGCGGTCGTGGGGCCTGCTGGTGCTGGCCCTCTACCGTGCCGGGCGGCAGGCGGACGCCCTGGGTGCGCTTCGCCGGGTGCGTACCCTGCTCGCCGGAGGGCTGGGGATCGAGCCGGGGCCCGAGTTGCGCCGGCTCGAACGGGCCGTGTTCGACCAGTCCGAGCGGCTCGATGCGCCGGAACCGCCGAATGAGACGGTAGCGGCCCCTGCGGTACGGATTTCGGCGGAGCAGGCCCCCGGGGAACCGGTCAGAGAACGGGCGGGAGGAACGGAGCCGAATTTTCCTCTGTCGGCGTCGGAGCCGCTGATCGCGCGAGCGGGCCACCTGACCCGCATCACGGAACGTCTCAGTGACGTACGGCGCGGCCGGGGCGGCGTCATGCTGGTGACCGGGGAGGCGGGCATGGGCAAGACCCGCCTGGCACAGGCCGTGGCCGAAGATGCCGAGGCGCGAGGGATCACCGTCATCTGGGGACGCTGCATGGAAGGGGACGCGGCGCCGCCGTTCTGGCCATGGCTTCAGGCGCTGCGCGCCCTGGGCGAGTCCGGGACGGACGCGGTCCGGCTCCTCGCCGGAGAGGGGGAGGAGACGACCGTCGACCCGGACGCGGCGCTCTTCGAGCTGTACGAGCAGGTGCTCTCCGCGCTGAACGCGGTGTGCAGCCCCGTGCTCCTCGTGTTCGACGACCTGCACTCGGCGGACGCCTCATCACTGCGGCTGCTCGCCTTCATGGCGAGCGAGTTGCGCCGGGCGTCGATCCTCGTACTGGCCACCCTGCGGCCCGAGCCGGGCACGGACCCGGAGCAACTCAGCGAGACCCTCGCCGCGCTGGCGCGTGAGCCCGGGACCGAGCGCATGTCGCTGCCGCCGTTCACGCACGAGGACGTCGCGGCGTTCCTGGCGCAGCGGGACCTCACGGACCCCGCGCTGGCGCAGGTCCTCTACGAGAGAACCGGAGGAAACCCGTTCTATCTGAGGGAGTTGGTCAGGCTTCTCGGGAGCGAACACCGTCTGAACACGGCTTCGCTCGGGGTGCCGGAAGGCGTGCGCGACGTGATCGGCCGGAGGGTCGCGAGGCTGCCGGGTCCGACGCGGGAACTACTCGGCTCCGCGGCCGTCCTCGGCCGCGACGTCGGTCTCGACTTACTCGAGGCTTTCACGGACATCTCGGCGGAGGAGCTGATGACGCGGCTGGAGCCGGCCGTGGCCACCGGTCTGCTGATCGAGACGCCCGGCTTCGACTACCGCTTCTCGCATGTCCTGGTCCGCGACACCCTCTATGCCGGGCTGGGCCGTCTGGAACAGGCTCGCCTTCATCTGCGAGCCGGCGAGGCGCTGGAGTCCTTGCCGGGCGGGGACAGGGCGTCACGCCTGTCGATGCTGGCCCGCCACTTCGCTGTGGCGGCGAAAGTGGGGGGTGCCGGCAAGGCGGTCGACTACGCGACGAAGGCCGCCCGCCAGGCCACCGCGCAGCGCGCGTACGACGAGTCGGTCGAGCTGTGGAACAGGGCCCTGGCCGCGCTCGGCCGGGGAGAGCCCCACCGGCGGGTCCCACTGCTGATCGAGCTGGGCCGGGCGCTACGCGACGTCGGCGATGTCGAGCAGGCTTACGTCGCTCTCGACGAGGCGGTCGGGCTCGCCTCACATATAGGCGACAGAGAGGCGGTGGTGGAGGCCGTCACCGTGTTCGGCGGCCTCACGATCTGGTACTGGCGCCCGTACGGGGTGGTCGACGACCACACGGTGGCACTCCTGGAGCGGCTGCTGGAAGAGCCGTTGGACGATCCGCACCGTGCGGCCGTGCTGGGCACCCTCGGCCTGGAGTTCTACTTCGGCCCGCGCAGGGAGGAGGGCGAGCGGCTGGCCGCCGAGGCCGTTGCAATCGCCCGTGACGTGGGAGATCCCGGTCTGCTCGGACAGGTGCTGAACGACTACGTGCTCGTCACGGCGGTTCCCGGACGCGAGAGGCAGCGGCGCCGCGCGATCGAGGAGATGCTGGCGGTTCCCGGCCTGCCGATCCGCGCCGAGATCATCGCTCGGTCCCTCCGGATGGCGGAGTCATTGAAGGGCGGGTCGCCGGCGGGGTGGTCCGAAGATCGGGCACGGACCGAGCGACTGCTGCGGAAGCTCGCCTGCCCCGAGCTCATCGCCATGTTCCGCATCACCGAGGCCGCCCACGCGACCCTCTACGCCCGCTGGAGCGAGGCGGAGCGTCTCGCGGGCGAGGCGACTGCGCTGCTCGACGGCTCGACCCTGTGGGGGATGGATTTCCCCGAACGCGTCACGGTGTTCACCTGCCGCAGGGCGCAGGGCAGGGTGGGCGAGATCGTCGACGGGCTGATCGCCCGGGCGGACGAGGCAGGCATGGAGCCGCTGCGTCCCGTGGCAGTGCTCGCGGCACTCGACAGCGGAGACACGGAGCTGGCCAGAAGCCTGGTGGACCGCTGGGGAACGGCCATCCGCGACGACTGGTCCGCGGAGTTCCTCACCGTGGTCTGGGGATACGTGGCAGTGCGGCTGGGCGTTCCCGACCCCGCGGCCCTGTATCGCAGGCTCGAGCCGTACGGCGACCGCATGATCGGCGTCGGAACCGGGATGGCGGTCTGGGGCTCGACTCACCAGGTCCTCGCGGAGCTCGCCGCCGTCATGGGGGACACCGGCCTGGCCCGGGTACATGCGCGACGGGCGCACGAGACGCACACCCGTCTCGGCCTCGATTATTGGGCCGGTGAGAGCGCACGCCTGGTGACGAGGCTCGGGGGTGAATGCTCGGGGGTGAATGCTCGGGGGTGAATGCTCAGCGGGAATCCGCCGCGCGGCCCGGGCCGGATATAGGGATGCGTGATGGTGCGCGTCATGTCACCATCTGGGGGAAGACACCTCATCCGGGGAAGACACCGGGGTGTCGGATTGTTGACCTAGCCAGAGATGACATACATGCGATTTGAGCCCCTAGACGATGCAGTGGGCGATTACGAACTGGAAGAGCGTCAGGCGCTCCGCCGGGTGGCGGGCCTGTCGACGGAGCTCGAAGACGTCACCGAGGTCGAATACCGGCGGCTGCGGCTGGAGCGGGTCATCCTGGTGGGCGTGTGGACCGGCGGCACCGTCGTCGACGCGGAGAACTCCCTCCAGGAGCTGAAGCTGCTCGCCGAGACCGCGGGGTCGCAGGTCCTCGAGGGCCTGATCCAGCGGCGTGACCGGCCGGATCCCGCCACCTACATCGGTTCTGGCAAGGCGAGCGAGCTGCGTGACATCGTCGCCTCGACCGGCGCGGACACCGTGATCTGCGACGGCGAGCTGACCCCCGGCCAGCTTCGCCAACTCGAGGACGTCGTCAACGTCAAGGTCGTCGACCGCACGGCGCTGATCCTGGACATCTTCGCCCAGCACGCGAAGAGCAAGGAGGGCAAGGCCCAGGTCGAGCTGGCCCAGCTGCAGTACCTGCTGCCCCGCCTGCGCGGCTGGGGCGGCAACCTGTCCCGTCAGGTCGGCGGCCGCGCCGCCGGCGGTGTCGGCATCGGCGGCCGCGGTCCCGGTGAGACCAAGATCGAGCTGGATCGGCGGCGCATCCGCGAGCGGATGGCCAGGCTCAGGCGGCAGATCAAGGAGATGTCGACGGTCCGGGAGACCAAGCGGCACCGCCGCCAGTCCCACGAGGTGCCGGCCGTGGCGATCGCGGGCTACACCAACGCCGGCAAGTCGTCGCTGCTCAACCGGCTGACCGGGGCCGGCGTGCTGGTCGAGGACGCGCTGTTCGCCACCCTCGATCCGACGGTGCGCAGGGCGCACACGCCCGAGGGCCGGCTGTTCACGATCGCCGACACGGTCGGCTTCGTACGCCACCTGCCGCACCAGCTCGTCGAGGCGTTCCGCTCGACGCTGGAGGAGGTCGGCGACGCCGACCTGATCCTCCATGTGGTGGACGGCTCCCACCCCGATCCGGAGTCCCAGATCGCGGCCGTCCGCGAGGTGCTGGGTGAGATCGAGGGCGCGCGGGACATCCCGGAGATCGTGGTCGTCAACAAGGCCGACGCGGCGGAGCCGGAGGTCCTGGCGCGGCTCACGTTCAAGGAACGGCACAGCGTCGTCGTGTCCGCGCGCACCGGCGCGGGCATCGCCGACCTGATGACGCTCATCGAGCGGGAGCTGCCCCGGCTGGACCACGAGGTCCGCATGCTGGTGCCGTACGACAGGAGCGACCTGGTCGCCCGGGCCCACGACGAGGGCGAGGTGCTCTCGCTGGAGCACACCGGCGAGGGGACGATCCTGCACGCGAGGGTCCTCGCCGGGCTGTTCGCCGAGCTCGACCGGGTGGCCAAGCCCGTCGAGACGGTCTGATCGCGCCCCGGCGTCATGGCCGGGGCGGCCGTACCAAGGGCGGTGACGGGCTGACCGGCGGGTTCACCACGCACGCGGCGCGTGTGTGATGGCTCCGCCGGGGTCCCCCTTGCTACCATCGGCTGCGTCTATGGTGACCGTATGGTGCAGGTAACGAGATGACAGCACAGAGTGCCCACCCGGTCGCGGGGTGTCTCCGGGACACTCGTGGCGGCTGGGACAGAACGACGTTCTTCCCATAACCCTGTACATCAAGCCCCTTTGTGAAATACCGTAACTGAACTGAACCGCGCGGGTTGCACATCCCGGCGGTAGGGTCGTCGCACGAACACCAGTGCGCGATGAGGCAGGAGACCCCCCGATGACGTCCGGATACCGAGCGGACCCGGCGGGCGCGAAGCCCGTGAAGCGGGCCGTTTCGATGTCCGGTGATGCTGGGCAGGTGGTCGGATGACCGTGCGGCTTCTCACCAACATCGGCCGCCTGTGGACGGGCCACGAGGTGTGCGGCAACGCCGCCATCCTCGTCCACAACGACCGGATCGCCTGGGTCGGTCGTGCCGCCGATCTCCCCCAGAGCGTCCCAGGTGTCGTCAACGACATCGTCGACGTGGACCACGTGGAGAACCTGGGCGGCGCTCTCGTGACGCCCGGCCTGATCGACGCGCACACCCATCCCGTGTACGCCGGGAACCGGTACGCCGAGATGGCGATGCGGTCCGGCGGCTCCAGCGCCTCGGCCATCGCCGCGGCCGGCGGCGGCATCGGCTCGACCGTCACCGTCACTCGAGGCACCGACCCGTGGACCCTGTGCAACGGTGTCCGCGAGCGGCTGCACGACTGGCTGATCAGCGGTACCACGACTGTCGAGGCCAAGACCGGTTATCACCTCACCCGTGACGGCGAACTGGCCGACGTGCGGCTGCTGCGCGAGCTCGAGAAAGAGCCGATGATGCCGCGGGTGCACGTCACCTTCCTCGCCGCGCACGTGGTCCCTCCCGAGTTCTTCGGCCGCCAGCGGGACTACGTCGACGCGGTCTCCTCCTGGTGCGCGGATGCCGCGGCCGCCGGGGCGGACAGCGTCGACGTCTACTGCGACGACGGCCACTTCACCGCGGACGAGGCCCGCTGGGTGCTCGCCTCCGGCCGCAACGTCGGTCTCATGCCCCGCATCCACGCCGGTGCGTACAACCGGCGCGGTGCCGTACAGGTCGCCGCCGAGATGAGCTGCGCCTCGGCCGACCTGCTGCATCACGCCTCCGACGAGGACCTCTCTGTGATGGCGCGCTACGGCGTGCCCGCCGTCGTCTGCCCGACTACGGCGCTGCAGGTGGGGCACCTCCCGCCGGTACGGCGGATGCTGGCTCAGGGCATCCCGGTGGCGCTCGGCAGCGACCACAACCCCGGCCACTGCGGCATCACATCGATGTCGCTGGTGATCGGCATGGCCGTCGCGGCCTTCGGAATGAGCGTCAACGACGCGCTGCGGGCGGCGACGATGGGCGGCGCCCAGGTGCTCGGGCACAACGACCGCGGCGTTCTCGCGCCGGGCCGGGTGGCCGACATCGTCCAGTGGGACGCCGACCACGAGGGCGCCTTCGCCTGGTCGTTCGGCCTCAAGGCCCGCCGGGTCTGGCGCGGCGGCATCCCCGTCCAGTAAGCACGGCCCAGTCGATCCCTGCCCCAGGAAGGGCCCGGCAGGCGCGGCTGCGCTGACGCGACGCCGGCCCGGCGGGTTCCTGTTCGGCGCCACCCAGCAGACGGAGGCGCAGAACCTCGCCGACCTCGGAGCGGCCTATGCCGCCTATCGCGGTCTACGTCAGCCGCTCGCCTTCGGAAGCTGGCGGGAAGCGATAGACGAGTTGCTTCGGCTGGGGGAAGACCGGCCCACCCCCCTCATCATCGACGAGTTTCCCTACCTCGTCTCGGCCACGCCCGCGCTGCCCTCCTATCTTCAGCAGGCGCTCAGCCCGCTCGGATACGCCAAGCAGCACACCCAGACCCGGCTGATCCTGTGCGGCAGCGCCCTGACCACGATGGCGCAGTTGCTTTCCGGCGGCGCGCCACTGCGCGGGCGGGCGGTCATGGAGTTGGTCGTGCGCCCGTTCCGATTCCGTGAGGCCGCGGCTTTCTGGGGCGCCGATCACGATCCGGAGCTCGCGTTCCGGCTGCACGCCCTGCTCGGCGGGACCCCCGCCTATCTCGAGATGAGCGGGGGATCGGGACCTGCCGGACTGGCCGACTTCGATCGTTGGATTCAGCGGCGGCTGCTGAACCCGGCCTCCGCGATGTTCCGTGAGGGCGCCCTGCTGCTCCGTGAAGAGCCTTCGATCACCGATCCGACCTCATACTCGGCCACGCTGAGTGCGATCAGTGCCGGTAACCACCGGCGTTCGGAGATAGCCTCGGCACTGGGGCGTCCCAGCAGCGCGCTTGCTCACCTGCTGTCCGGCCTGCAGGACATCGGCCTGATCGAACAGATCGACGATGCCCTGCGCGGCAAGCGCAGCGTCTTCCGCGTCGCCGAACCCGTCGTACGCCTGCATCAGCTCCTCATCCAACGTCACGAGGCCGAACTGATCGCCGGCCGGGCCGATCGCGTCTGGCGTGCCAACGCGCACACCATCGACTCCAAGATTTACGGCGCGCACTTCGAGGACCTCGCGCGGCAGTGGTGCTTCGAGCATGCGGAGCCCGACACCCTCGGCGGCACCGCCACCTCCGTACGTCCGACAGAGCTTCCGTGCCAAGAACACCGGCGCGGCCACGAACTCGATGTCGTGGTCACGGAGTCGACATCCTTCTCCGCTGACCGCGTCACGGCGATCGGTGAGGTCAAGAGCACCGAGGCTCCTGTGGACACACCTCAACTGGAACGTCTGGAACACCTACGCGGTCTTCTCCCCAGTGCCAAGGTCGGCTCCCTCCCCAAGCTGCTCCTGTTCTCCCGCTCCGGCTTCTCAGCCGGTCTCACCCGGCTTGCCGACAAACGCCCCGACGTCGAACTCGTCGACCTGAAACGGCTATATGCGGGAACCTGAGAGCCAGGTCGTTTCTCAGCTTCGCGGCGGTGACCACACGTAGGGAGTCGTGGTGCCCACAGCGTGGAAGCCCAGCCGGCGCAGGATGGGGGCGCTGTCGTCGGAGGCGTCCACCTGTAGGAACTTGACACCCCGGGCGACGGCGAACCCGGCGCGCGCGGCGACCAGCGCGCGGTAGATCCCCCGCCCTCGCCATCCGGGCAGCGTCGAGCCACCCCAGAGCCCGGCGAACTCGGTTCCCGGCTTGAACACAAGCCATGCCGCCGAGACGACTTCGCCGTCGGCCTCGGCGACCAAGACCACGATCTCCTCCGGGGCGGCGGCCACCCGTGAGATCAGATCGTCGGCCAGCCAGCTCCAGTCCTTGCCCCAGACGGCTGATTCCATCGCTGCGATGCGGCGCATGTCGGCATCCGAGGTGACCCGGCGCAGGACGACGCCGTCCGGCAGCACCGGCTCCGCGACCATCTCCTCGGTGCGGCCGATGAGGAGGGTCTCCTGCTCTTCGGGGACGAAGTCCGCGGCGCGCAGCCGGTCGGGGAGGTCGAGCGGCAGGTCATGCCCGTAGGTCTTCCACTCCACCGCCGCTCCTCGCGCGGCGAAGAAGTCGCGCTGCCGGGCGATCAACCGATCCAACTCGGCGCCCCGTACACCGATGTCGCGAGGAGTGCCGATGAAGGCTCGGGACGGGTAGGTGACCCGCAGCACAGGTCCGTCACGCTCGTACGTCCCCCCGTCCGACGGATTGGCCGGGATCCTCATCCGCATCTGCTCGTCGAAGGCCGCGAGCAGGCTGTCCGTGTCAGTCACATCAAAGACAGTACGGCCCCCGGCAACCGATTTTTCTGGCCGAAGAATGAGGTGGGAGGGCCGGCCATAGGCGCGGTCGTGGCGCTTCACGTCCGTGCCGGGACGGGGTTGTCCACAGAACCGGATTCTGCTTCCTTGACCGAGGCGGCGGCGACCTAACGTCCTGGGCGTGCGAAGCAGAGAGCAGCGGGCTCACCGTGTGACCGGGAATCGTGCCGGTGAGAGCCGCGCGGCCGAGACGCGCCTGCGCGTCCTGATCCATCCCATGGCGATGGAGCCGCCCGCCGCCCGCATCCGCTCCTCGCCGATGAAGCCGGTGGCGTCGCTCACGCCGCCGTCGTTCGGCGTGCCCGAGGCGCTCGATGATGTCGAGCCCGGCGGAATACCGCCCCCGTTTCGAAGCAGACTGGTCGAGATCGTCGACCGATGGAGATCCCGTGGCGTGAAGTTCGGTGACGAGGTGCCCATGCTGGATCCAGGTGGACCGGGACTGCGCCTTCTGGTGCTTGTCGGGGTGCTCGCGGCGGCGATCGCCGGATTCGTGGTGTGGCGGACCCGGCCGGTCGCCGAACCCGTCGCCGCGCCCGTTCCGATGAGCATGGGCACGGGCCTGGCGAGCGCGGCGGCGGAGGGCGTGGGGCCGGAAAGCGCGCCACCGGGAAGCGTGAGATCGGCCGCTTCGCCGTCTCCCACCTCGAGCGTGATCGTCTATGTGACCGGAAAGGTCCGCAAGCCCGGCGTGCTCGCGCTGCCGACCGGATCAAGGGTGGTCGACGCGGTCGAAGCCGCCGGCGGCGTGAAGAAGGGGGCGGACCCGGGCGGGGTCAACCTCGCTCGCCGGCTCGCGGACGGAGAGCACATCGTCGTGGGGGCGGACAAGGATGCCGGGGGAGGCGGCCCGTTGGCCGCGCAGCCGGACGGCGGCGGCGTGGTGAACCTCAACACGGCGACCGTCGAGCAGCTCAACACTCTTCCGGGCGTCGGCGATGTGCTGGCCCAGCGGATCATCGATTTCCGGAACGCCCACGGCGGGTTCGGCAGCGTCGATCAGCTCCGTCAGGTCTCCGGCATCGGGGAGAAGAAGTTCGCGGAACTGCGCGACAAGGTCGCCGTATGACCGGGGCCCGACCCGTACAGGCCGACTCGAACCCGGTCTCCAGCGTTGATCGTGGTCCCGATGCTTCCGGTCCCGACGACCCAGGCCCCGACGGTGTCGGCTCCGGCGGTCGCGTGGCTGCGGTTCGGAGGTTGTCCGCGGTGCTGGTCGCTCCCGCCGTCGCGGTGTGGCTGACCGCTCTCGTGTTGCTGGGGTGTCCGGCCGCGGCGGGGGCGTGGGTGGCGGCGACCTCGGCCCTGGCGGCTCCGGTGGCGTGGGCGGCCTGCCGGAGATGGGCCCGCTCGGAAGCGGGACGGTCTGCCAGAGGCACGGCACTCGCCAGGGTGAGTGCCGGCGTGCTGGTGTGCGTGGCGGCCGCTTCGGCTGTGGTCGCGTTCAAGGTGCACTCCGTGCGTACGGGTCCGGTGCCTGACCTCGCGGCCCGTGGCGTCACCGTCACGGCGGAGGCCGTCATCACCGACGACCCGCGGATCCGGCAGCGCCGCGGGGGAGTCACCAGGCGCGACAGCGTCGTGGTCGAGGCGCGGCTGGTCGTGGTCGACGCCCCGGAGGCGCGCTTCCGGGTGGACGTCCCGGTCGTCATGTTCGGCTCGGGTCCGGGGTGGACCGAACTGCTGCCGAGTCAGCGCATCCGGGTCCGGGGACGACTGGCGCCGGCCGATCCCGGTGAACTGACCGCGGCGCTGATGCTCGTGCGGGGTCCGCCGCAGCCGCCCGAGTCGCCTGACGCGGGACCGTCGCTCATCCAGCGGGGGGCGGGGATGCTGCGGGCCGGATTGCGGAAGGCGAGCGATGTGCTGCCGCCCGACCAGCGTGGCCTGCTGCCCGGCCTGGTCGTCGGCGATGTGTCGCGGATGGACGACCAGGTCCGACGCGACCTCAAGACCGCCGGGCTGAGCCACCTCACAGCGGTTTCGGGGTCCAACCTGGCGATCATCGCCGGTGCGGCGCTTCTGATCACGCGATGGGCAGGGCTTCCGCTCCCGGTGAGGGCCGCACTCGCGATCGCCGTGATGATCGGTTTCGCGGTGGTGGCGAGGCCGTCCCCGAGCGTGCTCCGGGCACTCGTCATGGGTTCGGTGGCCGCCGTCGCGCTCGGCACCGGCCGTTCCCGGGACGGCGTCGCCGCCTTATCCGCGACCGTGCTCGCGCTGATCCTGGTCAACCCCGGGCTGGCCAGAGAGTACGGCTTCGCCCTGTCGGTGGCCGCCACCGGCGGCATCCTGGTGCTCGCCCCGCGTTGGCGCGATCGGCTGGCCCGCCGGATGCCCATGCTTGTCGCCGAGGCGTTGGCCGTGCCGACGGCGGCCCAGGCGGCGGTGACGCCGGTGCTGGTGCTGATGGCCGGCACGCTCGACCTGGTCGCGATCCCGGCCAACCTGCTGGCCGAACCGGCCGTCGCACCGGCCACCGTGCTGGGCTTCGCCGCCGCGCTCGTGGCCCCGATCAGCATGCCGCTGGCGCAGCTTCTGGTCCGGCCCGCCGGGCTCGCGGTCGGCTGGATCATCGCGGTGGCGGAGCGGGCGGCGGCTCTGCCGTTCGCGACGGTCTCATGGCCTGGCGGCCTGCCCGGGGTCGCCCTGCTGGCGCCGGCGGCGGTCCTCGGGTGGTTCGTTCTGCGCCGGCCGACGGGCAGGCGCATCGCCATCGCGGTGGTGATCGGCGCGTTGCTGACCATCCTCGTGGTTCGGAGGATGGCCGCGCCATGGCCTCCGCCGGGTTGGCTGCTGGTCGCCTGTGACGTCGGTCAGGGCGACGCCCTCGCCATGTCGGCCGGGCCCGGCGAGGCGGTGGTGGTCGACACCGGTCCGGACCCTGGTCCGGCCGATCGCTGCCTGCGCGACCTCGGCGTCCGGAAGGTTCCCCTGATGGTGCTCACCCATCCACACCTCGATCACGTCGGCGGCCTCTCGGGCGTCCTGCGCGGCCGGGCTGTCGGGGCCGCCGTGGTCAGCCCCGGACGGGTGCCCGAGGGCGAGGCCGCCCGCGTCTCCCGGGACCTTCGGGGCAGGGGGATCCCCGAGTGGGTGGTGATCCCCGGCACCCGGTGGCGATTCGGTGGCTCGGACGGCACGCTTGAGCTCACCGTGCTCGCTCCCGGCGACGGTGAGGCCCGCCAGGGGCCGGGGGAGGGGGCGATCGCGAACAATGCCAGCGTTGTGCTCGTGGCCCGCTGGTCCGGGGCCGCGGGAAACGCCATCGGGTCGGCCCTGCTCGCCGGGGATCTGGAGACCGAGGCGCAGGACGCGCTGCTGCGGCAGGGCGTGCCCCGGGTCGACGTCTTGAAGGTCGCGCATCATGGGTCGTCCCGGCAGGATCCGGGGTTCCTCGCCGCCACCGGGGCGCGGGCCGCGCTGATCAGTGTCGGCGCGACGAACGACTACGGCCATCCCGCCCCGCTGACCATGCGCCGCCTGGCCTGGCTCGGCATGCGGACCTACCGCACCGATCTCTCCGGTGACCTGGCCGTCGTCGAGAGCGGCGGCCGCCTGGCCGTGGTCCCCCGTCATGGTTGAGTCGTGCTCGATGGCTCGATGCGAACGGGAGACCCTGCCCGACCAACCCGGTCGGCCGCGTCCGGAGCCGTCAGCCGGCCTGCAGTTTGGCCAGCAGTTCCTCGATGCGCTCGTGCGACTCGTGGACGCCGTGCTCCATGCCGGAGGCCACCATGGCGTCGCGGTCCTCGACGGACTGGTAGCTCGACACCGTGCGTACGAGCGTCCGGCCGTCGCGCTCCTCGAGGGTGGTCGTCTCCAGGACGACGTGGCCCGGCACGCCCTCGAACTCGAAGGTCCGCACCATGCCGTCAGGGGTCTGGTCGCCGTGGAAGACCCCGCGGAAGCCGAACTCGTTGCCCTCACCGTCCCTGGTGACGTATCGCCACCTGCCGCCGTCACGCAGGTCGTGCCGATCGATGGTCGTGGTCTCGTCCCGCGGGCCGAACCACCGCACCAGCAACTCAGGGTCGGTGTATGCCTGGAACACCAGGTCGCGGGGCGCGTCGAACTCACGACTGACGGTGATCTGGGGGATGCCGGCCTCGGCGATGATCTGCGTCTTACCCATTGTCGTTTCCTCTCGTGGGGACCGCCTCGTCGCGGTCGGGGTCGTCGTTCCGGTCGGCTTGCAGTGCCGCGAGCAGTTCGTCGAGCCGCTCGTGGCTCTCGTCCCAGAACCGCTGGTAGCGGGCAAGCCACGTGGTCACGTCGCGCAGCGGTTCGGCCTCCAGGTGACTGAGCCGGGCGGTCGCGCGCCGGGTGCGTGAGATGAGCCCGGCGTGCTCCAGCACCTTGAGGTGCCGGGAGATCGCGGGCTGGGACACGTCGAACGGCGCGGCGAGCTCGGCGACGGTCGCGTCGCCCTCGGTCAGCCGGACCAGGATCGCGCGCCGGATCGGATCCGTGAGCGCCCCGAACACGAGACTGAGCCGATCGGTCGTCATCCATAACCACCTTGTTTTAGAACGAGTAAGTTAAGAATGCCTCGACGGGATCGGGCTGTCAAGGGCTTCGGGATGTGCCCCGGACCGGGGAGCGTGGCATGCTGCCTTGCATGGCCAATCCAGCACCCGTGACCCTGGTCGTCGGCGACGAGGAGTTCCTGGCGGACCGGGCCGTCGCGTCCGTCGTCACCGCAGTGCGGGCCGCCGACCCGGAGACGGAGGTTCACGATCTGGTCGGCGGCAGGGTGGAGCCGGGGGAGCTGACCACGCTCACGTCCCCGTCGCTCTTCGGCGACAGGTCCATCGTGGTCATCCGGGCCGCGCAGGACCTGCCGAAGGACGTCATCACCGAGATCGTCAAATACGCCGCACATCCCGCCGACGACACCGTCCTGGTGCTGACCCACCCCGGTGGCGTGAAGGGCAAGGCACTGGTCGACGGGGTGAAGAAGGCCGGCGCCGAGGTGATCACCGTCGCCAAGCCGACCAAGGCGGGCGAGCGGCTCGACTTCATCAGGGCGGAGGCCCGCCGCGCCGGGCGGACGATCTCGCCGCCCGCCGCCCAGGCGCTGCTCGACGCCGTGGGCAGCGACCTGCGCGAACTGGCCGCCGCCTGCGACCAGCTGGCCTTCGACACCCCGGGCAAGAGCATCGACGAGGCCGCCGTCGCCCGCTATTACCGGGGACGGGCAGAGGTCAGCGGCTTCACCATCGCCGACCTGGCGATCGAGGGAAAGCTCGGTGAGGCGCTGGAGCAGCTTCGCTGGGCCCTGGCCACGGGCGTCGCGCCCGTACTGCTCGTCAGCGCGCTCGCGACCGGCCTCCGTTCACTGGCCAAGGTCGGCGACGCACCGCGGAACCTGCGCGGCGGTCAGCTCGCCTCCCATGTGGGCATGCCTCCATGGAAGATCGACCGGGTCAAGCGCCAGCTCGGCGGCTGGGGCCCGGAGGGCATCTCCGCCGCCGTGCAGGCGGTCGCCTCGGCCGACGAACAGGTCAAGGGGGCCGGCGCCGACCCGGCCTACGCGCTGGAACGGGCCGTCCACGTCATCGTCGCCAGCCGCACCGGCCGCTGACGCCGTTCACGGGATCTGCCCGCGGACACCAGAACGCCGCATCCCGGGAGCGGGATGCGGCGTGGTGTCTCGGTAGGACGTTACTTGGCTGCCTGCAGGGCGGCGGCGCGCTTGGCGATCGCCGACTTGCGGTTGGCCGCCTGGTTCCTGTGGATGACGCCCTTGCTGACGGCCTTGTCGAGCTGACGGGAGGCGGCCTGCAGGAGGACCACGGCCTCCTCGGCGTTGCCCTGCTCGGCGGCCTCGCGGAACTTGCGGACCGCGGTCTTCAGGGACGACTTGACGGCCTTGTTGCGCAGCCGACGCTTCTCGTTCTGCCGGTTGCGCTTGATCTGGGACTTGATGTTCGCCACGAAGAAAGCCTCGGTGTGAAGTCTCGGTCGGATGGGCGCGCGGGCAAGAGAGAGGGCGCGCCACACGCAGTTCAACAGAATACCCACAGCCGGGCTCGCCGCTCAAATCACGCCGCCGGGCCATCCTCCGCCGGCCCGTGCGCGGGCTCATGCTACCGCGGCACCGGCCGGCGGATGGGATGAACGGCCGCAGTCGGTGTCAGCGAGGATCCACCCAGGCCGTGCGGTATTCCTCCCAGTCCTCCTCGGTGGCGGCGAAGTCGACGTAGAGGGCCAGGCCGAGATCGGTCCTCGGGCCGTGCTCGGTCAGGGCCAGCCGGGTGCCGTCGGCGGCGGTCGCGACGCTTTCGGCTGCGTCGCCCCAGGTCACCCCGTGGTCGTGGTAGGCGGGCGCCCCGATGAGCAGGGTCTTGTCCTCGGGGACCAGGCCCATCGCGATCTCGGCCTGCCGTACGACGAATCCGCCGTACAGGGACCGCAGCGGCATGCCCGAGTCGTACGTCATGACGGCCACCTGGTCGGTCAGTTCGACGACCTGCCGGAAGTAGTCCGACGACCAGTACTTGTCGTGCCCGATCGCCAGGCGGGACGGGTGCCGCAGTCCGGGGAACGGCTCGATCTGCTGGGTGGCGGTCGTCAGCGGCTTCGTGCCGATCGCCTGCCGCGTCTCCCGCAGCATGCTCAGAAACGGCCCGTCCCCGTCCGGGACCGGCTCGAAGTCGTAGTGGATGCCGTCGAAGCCCAGGTCGATCAGCGCACGCGCGCCCGCGACGATCCGCTCCCGCGCCGGCGGATCGGCGAGGTCCAGGCGGGGCCTGTCGTCCGCGCCCACTTTCTGACCAAGCCAGGCCGAGACCCGGACCTCGGGCAGCCGCTCGCGCCACCATTTCAGGAAATTTTGTGCGTTGGGGTACTTGTCCGCCCGGAGCGTGCCGTCGTAGTCCAGTGGCCCGCTGTGCACGTACACGTCCCTGATCCCGCTTCCGCGCAGCCGTACGGCAAGGGCGTCCACGTCCTCGGCGGTGCGGCGGCCGTCCACCCACGCGTGTCCCATCCACAGCGCGTCATGTCCGGTCGTCCTGGCCCAGGGCGCGGGGGTGCCGGCGAACTTCCAGCGCAGCGCGCCCGCCGCCGCGAGGCCGAGCAGGACGAGCACGGCCGCCGCGAGGGCGGCCCACCGTAAGAACCGTAAGATCAGCCCGAGAACCCGTCTGGTGGTCATGGCAAGCATCCGGACATGCCACCATGGAAGGTGGCTGGACTGCCAGCCTCAGACGGGAGGGCCCGCCGGCCATCAGGCGGGCGGCCCGACCGGCCCAATAGTCACCTGCTCTTATCCAAGACCTTGTTGAAACGGACCTCGGTGCGCACTCAGCCTGGCCAGACCGACCCCGCGTTGATCCGCAACTTCTGCATCATCGCGCATATCGACCATGGCAAGTCCACACTCGCCGACCGCATGCTGCAGTTGACCGGCGTGGTGGACGAAAGGTCCATGCGCGCGCAGTACCTGGACCGGATGGACATCGAGCGCGAACGCGGCATCACGATCAAGTCCCAGGCCGTCCGGCTTCCCTGGAACGGCCACGTCCTCAACATGATCGACACCCCGGGCCACGTGGACTTCTCCTACGAGGTGTCCCGCTCCCTGGAGGCGTGCGAGGGGGCGATCCTGCTCGTCGACGCCGCACAGGGCATCGAGGCGCAGACGCTGGCCAACCTCTACCTGGCCATGAACGCCGACCTGCACATCATCCCGGTGCTCAACAAGATCGACCTGCCCGCCGCGCAGCCGGACAAGTACGCCGAGGAGCTCGCCGGGCTCATCGGCTGCGACCCCGGCGACGTGCTGCGGGTGTCCGGCAAGACCGGGGTGGGGGTCAAGGAGCTGCTGGACCACGTGGTGGAGCACGTCCCCGCGCCTGTGGGGGACGCGGGGACGGCCGCCCGTGCGCTCATCTTCGACTCGGTCTACGACACCTACCGGGGCGTCGTGACGTACGTCAGGGTCGTCGACGGGCACCTGTCGAAGCGCGAGCGGGTGCTGATGATGTCGACCGGCGTCCAGCACGAGCTCCTGGAGATCGGCGTCATCTCGCCCGAGCCGCGGCCCGCCGACCAGGGTCTCGGCGTCGGCGAGGTGGGTTATCTGATCACCGGGGTGAAGGACGTCCGCCAGTCCCGGGTGGGTGACACGGTCACCAGCGCGGTCAAGCAGGCCGGCGAGCCACTGGGCGGCTACGAGCATCCCAAGCCCATGGTGTACTCCGGGCTCTATCCGATCGACGGCGACGACTACCCCGAGCTGCGCGACGCGCTCGACAAGCTGCGGCTGAACGACGCCGCGCTCGTCTACGAGCCGGAGACCTCGGCCGCGCTCGGCTTCGGCTTCCGCTGCGGGTTCCTCGGCCTGCTGCACATGGAGATCGTGCGGGAGCGGCTGGAGCGGGAGTTCAACCTGTCGCTGATCTCGACCTCGCCGAACGTCATCTACCGGGTCGTGATGGAGGACGGCCGCGAGCTCGTCGTCACCAACCCCTCCGAGTTCCCCGAGGGCAAGGTGGGGCAGATCTTCGAGCCGATGGTCAAGGCCACGCTGCTCGCGCCGGCCGAGTTCATCGGCGGCATCATGGAGCTGTGCCAGGGGCGCCGGGGGCAGCTTCTCGGCATGGACTACCTCTCGGAGGACCGGGTCGAGATCCGCTACACGATGCCCCTCGGGGAGATCATTTTCGACTTCTTCGACCAGCTCAAGTCGAAGACCCGCGGCTACGCCTCACTCGACTACGAGCCGCAGGGCGAGCAGGAGGCCGACCTCGTGAAGGTCGACATCCTCCTGCAGGGCGAGGCCGTCGACGCGTTCAGCGCGATCGTCCACCGTGAGAAGGCGTACGCTTACGGCGTCGAGATGGCCAAGAAGCTCAAGGAGCTCATCCCGAGGCAGCAGTTCGAGGTGCCCATCCAGGCGGCCATCGGCGCTCGCGTGATCGCCCGGGAGAACATCCGGGCAATACGCAAGGACGTGCTCGCCAAGTGCTACGGCGGTGACATCAGCCGTAAGCGCAAGCTGCTGGAGAAGCAGAAGGAAGGCAAGAAGCGGATGAAGATGGTGGGCCGCGTCGAGGTGCCGCAGGAGGCGTTCGTCGCCGCCCTGTCCACCGACTCCGGGTCCGCCGACAAGGGCAAGAAATAGTACGGCAAGCCGAGCGGACGTGTCATCAAGCCCGATGGTCGGCCTTCACCTCACAGACGGGGTGGAGGCGGCGCTGTCGGCTCACCCTGGTAGACGGGGTCGGAGGGATCATCGATGATCGCGCTGATCCGGTCTGAGGTGGCGATGACCTGCTTGGCCGCGGCCAGGAGTTCGATCATGGACTCGCTGAACGCATTGACGTTTTCGTGGTCGACGGCCTGGATGCACGCTGGACCCGCGCTCCCGGCGATCACCGCGAACCGGTGCCAGTGTGCCTGCGCGGCCGGGTCGGGGACCTGGAAGTAGACGGGTTCCCAGGCGGCCAGGTTTCTCATGTTCTGGCACACCGATCGCATCCTGGACATGAGATCGGCGGTGGCCGCCAGGTGGTGGTCGAGCACCGCCGGGCGCAGTTGTGCCGTCATCCATCTGCTGTTGTGAACGGCATTGTCGAGAAGGTATCGGCCACCGAGCTGATACCAGGCATGAACCTGCTGTCGGCGCATATCCGGCGATACCGGCAGAACTGGCAGACCCGCCGTCCGCTGAAAGGTAGCCTGCGTGGTGACCGTCATTAGCTGTGCCTTGCTCGCGACCTGCTCTTCGGCGTCACCCGCCATCAACACTGCCACGATCGCAAGAGCCGAACCAGGTACGCCCGCTGCTGACAGCACCGCGCCGGCGTACCGTCTTCCAGTCCTGGAGCGTGAGATGGTCGCAACCGGCCTGGGCGCCGGTATGCCGTCCTTCACATGGATCGCCTGCAGGGCGAGGCGGAACAGGGCCGTCGGCGCCGCGGCTGCCACCGCGGCGACCGGGGCTATGAGCAGCGTACTGTGCGCGACCAGGCCGAACATGTTGCCGCCCTGCAGTTGCCGCCAGGCCGGACGCCAGCTGCAGCTGTCATTGAGGACGTTCAACGGTTGGACGCATCCGTCGATGGAGATCAGCGCGGTTGCGGCGCCCAGGCCGAGCAGCGTGCTGATTCCCGTGGCGATGAGCATGGTCAGCAACCGGAACCGGGCCGAGGCCGCCGCGACCAGGGCGGTGACGAGTGCGCCGGCGGCGACCGCCCACAGGGACCAGACCGCGTAGCTGAAGGCGTACATGCCGCCGCGTTGCCCCGGTCCGGCATGCAGGGTGTGCAGCCATGCCTGGACTGCGGCGACGCCGACGGCTGTGACCGCCGCTCCGATCAGCGCGGGCGCGATGGCTTGCCGCAGCGCGGGCACCTGCCATAACACGGGAGCGGTGGTATCAGCCGCTGCGCGCTCTCCGCCGGCGGCGTCCAGTGAGCGGCGCCAGCCGGGGCCGCGCCCGGCGGTGCCCGCGACCCACAGGACAAAGGGCGTGATCCAGGCTGCGACGGCGGACACAGGGGTCAGCGGCTGGTACGCCGCTTCTCGCAGCAAGGTGATCGTCGGGGCCATGACGGCGGTCGTGTCCGGGCGGGCGGTACCTGCTCCGGGGAACCAGTACGCGATGGACGATCGCAGGCCAGCCGGGTCGTACCAGAATCCGGCGGCGTACATCGCCCCGTGGCTGTTCCACCAGGAGAACCACGCCGAGAAGATCAGCCAGCCTGTGATCAGGCACAGCGCCAGCGGCCATCGTAGCGACCGGCCCGGCCAGGAAGCGGCGGCGAGGCGAGCGCACTGAGAGGTCCAGCACGTCACGGCGACTGCGATGGCTATGACCAGCATCAGCACCCACCATCTGCCGGGCAGCCACAGGTACCCCGTGGCCTGGCCGCTGATCAGCGACCCGGCGATCAGTCCCAGACCCAGCCACAGCCCGGCCCGCACACCGGTGGGCGCCGGCCGGTCCAGCACGGCGGCGCGGACCACCGTCCGCCACAGCACTGGTGTGGCGGCCGCCGCGACCACGGTGGCCGGAACGGCGGCGAGGCCCTGCCCGAGCCAGGCGCTCAACACGGCGACGTGAAGTGCGGTGTGCCCTGTCAGGTGGGAGTGCATCAGCATGGCGCTGGTGCCGGTCAGAAACATCAGCAGTGAACTCACCGCGAAGAGCGGCGCCGGGTCGTCGAGGGCATCACGGCGGATCTCCCACCTCGGATGGGTGCGCACCTGGTCCAGCAGGACGCTCGCCAACCGGTGCCGACGCCGGTGCTCGGCCGCGGTGGGCTTCATGGCCCAGATATGCGCCAGCGGCGCGCCCCACCGGTTGGCCGTCAGGTCGGCATACAGCTCCCTGCTGCGCAGCACGTCCGCACGGGCGAAGTACATCACGATGGCGGTGATCACGGGAACGGCCGGATAGCGCATGCTCACGGCGGTGAGCGTCGGACCGGCGCCGGCCGCGATGCCGAACACCCCGAGTCCCGACCACCACAGCAGGGACGGGATGACGACCAGCGTGATGAAGGCCCGCCACAGGGTGACGGTGGCGTAGGTGATCGTGAGATCCCGGTTGGCGACGTGGCCGAGTTCGTGCAGGACAACAGCGTCGAACGTCTGCGGGTCGGTGGTGCGGCAGGCGACCAGTCCGCCGTCCAGAAGCAGCCGGGGGCGGCCGTTGGTGCCGAATACCGCGGCGCTCTTGGTGGTCGCGGCCGGTGCGAAGAACAGTTCCGGCACCTGCGCGACGCGACCCGCGGCGAGTTCCTCGATGCGCGCGGCGACCTCGGAGCCGCCGGCAACAAGGTTCAGGCGAATGCAGCGGCCGGGACGCTGTTTCCACAGCGGTAGCAGGATCGTGACCGCCGCTGCTGCGGCGATGACCACCACGGGCCCGGCCAGGAGCTGCCACAACGGTGGAGGCGGCGCGTACCGGGCCACGCATGGGAGGAACGCCAGCGCCTGCCCCACCATACGCGTTGCCGATGCGATCCTATGGGAGGATTCGAGACCGATGTCGACGCCGGCCGCCAACTCGCACCCTATGTAGTCGCCAGGGCGGAGAGCGGACAATACCGGCACCAGCATGTAACCGCTGGCGGTCACGAGTAGTAGCAGCATCAGCGCGAAGCGGGAGTTCGTGCCAGGGCCGAGTATCCGTTCGTCGAGCCTGGTCCGGCCAGGCTCGACGATGGTCACCGCGGCTCCCTCACATCGACTTCACCAGGGGGCTCGCCCGGCTCGGCCAGTGCCAGGGCGGCAACGACGCCGTCGGCGATCCGCTTGGCCCGATTCGGCGACAGCCCGGCCTCGGCGGCCGCCTCAAGGACCATCTGCTTGACCATCGCCTGCTGCTCACGGGTGAGGGCGGGGATGACCTCGGGCTCCGCTTTCCGGCGCAGAACGCGCCGCCATAATGACGCCGAGCCGCGCGTCGCCCCGTCCACGACCGCGTCGGCCAGTTTCTGGCGGGCGCTTTCCAGCGCCAACCACAGCAGCGGGGTCACCAGAGCAGCGATGTCGGCGACTCCAAAGCCGAGCGGATCGCGCCTGTGTCTGCGTCGGCGCAGCCGGGCCAGCACCTCGGCGTCGCTGTGGCGCAGCAGCCCCTCGACCACGACCGTCTCCTCCGGCGCGCAGTCGGCCACGACCCTTTGCACGACGTCACGGACCAGGACCTCAGCGGGCTGTTCGGGCTGTATGTTCGACCTCCCATCCCGGGTGGAAGTTCGCTGACTTCGGAGCGGAATCGGCCTTCCAGGCGCGATGCTACAGTCATCGGCCGCCGTGCGTCCCGTGATTCCGGAGCGAGGCCGTAATCGGTGCCGCCTCGGCGCACCGCGATGTCGGAGTCCCACCCTTCCCGCCGGAACGGGCCCGAACGCCCGGGGATCCTCGCCGGATCATGCTGAAAAGGGGCCGGGGCCGGAGCGAAACGCTCCGGCCCCGGCCGCCCCCCGATATCTGTGATCTCAGCTCAGCGCAGGATGGAGTACAGCGCCGAGGTGAGGGACGCCTTGGCGTCGTCCTGGTCGATCGACCACATCATCGAGCCGCCCAGGCCCTTGAGCCGGATGTAGGTCGCCTTCTGCAGCATGACGGTCGGGTCGTCGTAGGACCAGAACTCGTTGCCGTCGTACAGCCACATCGTGCCGGTCAGCATGTCGCGGTAGCGCTTGCCGGGCTTCTTGACCAGGTCCTTGTAGTCCTCGCTGCCGGCCTCCCACTTACCGGGGGCGGCTCCGGTGGCCGGGGCGTACAGGCCGTTGCCCTTGCCCTTGGTCTTCACGCCGGTCCAGCCGTGGCCGTACGCGGGGACGCCGATGACGATCTTCTGCTTGGGCGCGCCCCGGGAGATCAGGTCCTTGACGCTCTGGTCCACGCTGTAGCGCACCGGGTTGGGGTCGCGCGGGTCGGTCAGCAGGTTGGCCTGGTGGCCGGTCCGCGTCTCCCAGGTGCCGTGCAGGTCGTAGCCCTGGACAGTGGCGAAGTCGAGCTGGTCGAAGACCTTGCGGACCTCGAAGCCGGCGTCCATCTTGGCGGCGGCGGCGGGGAGGAACGCGGTGAGCTCGCTCGTGCGGTCGAACGCCTTCATCTGGCGGCGCAACTCGGTTACGAAGAGCGTGAAGTTCCGCTTGTCCTCGGGGCGGATGATGTTGCCCTCGTTGCCGTCAGAGCCGGGCCACTCCCAGTCGAGGTCGATGCCGTCGAACACCCCGGCACCGGTGCCCGCCGGCAGGCCGGGCAGGTTGCCCTTCAGCCAGAGGTCCACGCACGAGGCGGCGAGCTTGGTCCGCGCCTCGGGAGTGAGCACCGCGTCGGAGAAGTACTTCGAGCCGCTCCACCCGCCGAGCGACATGAGGACCTTCAGCCCGGGGTGCTTGGCCTTGAGCTTCTTGAGCTGGTTGAGGTTGCCCTTGAGCGGCTGGTCGTCGGCGTCGGCCACGCCGTCGACACTCTGCTCGGCGGGGACCCCGCGCTCCCAGTCGGCCCAGCTGTCGAAGGACACACACGTGCCCTCCTCGCCCACGTTTCCGAAGGCGTAGTTGACATGGGTCAGCTTGGCCGCCGCGCCGCTGGTCTCCATGTCCTTGACGTGGTAGTCGCGCCCGTAGATGCCCCACTGGACGAAGTAGGCCACCCGCTTGTACCGGTCCTGGCCGGGGCGTCCCTGCGCGTCGGCCTGTGCCGCCGACGGTACGGCGGTGGCCGCGAGGCCGGTGGCGACCGCGAGGACGAGGGTGTTCTTGAGAAGTCGTCGCACGATTCTCCTCAGATGCTTGGGGGGGAAGAACTTATAAGAAACTTTCTTATAAATTGAGCAGGATCGTAGACCGCGGCCATCGGGGCGTCAATGGCATCGGTCATTGGGCGGCAGACTGGTAGGCGTGCCTTCCGTGCTTCCCGACGGCGACCCCGTCCCCGCCTCCGGTGCGCTGCCGCCCGGCGCGCTGGCCGGGCTGGGCTCCCGCCCGTTCGGCTTCTACGTGCACGTGCCGTTCTGCCTGACCCGCTGCGGCTACTGCGACTTCAACACCTACACGGCCGAGGAACTGGGCCCGGGCGCGTCGCGACGGGACTACGCGGACACGGTGGTCGCGGAGATACGGCTGGCCCGCCGGGTGCTGGGGGACGCCGCGCCACCCGTCGAGACCGTGTTCTTCGGCGGCGGCACGCCGACGCTGCTGCCGGCGGCCGATCTGGTACGGATCCTCCGTGCGATCGGCGAGGAGTTCGGCCTGGCCCCCGGCGCCGAGGTGACCACCGAGGCCAACCCCGAGTCCGTCGACCCGGCACAGCTGGAGACGTTGCGGAGCGGCGGCTTCACCCGGATGAGCTTCGGCATGCAGAGCGCCGCCGAGCACGTGCTGCGGGTGCTCGACCGCCGGCACACCCCCGGGCGGGCGGCCCAGGCCGTACGCGAGGCGCGCGAGGCCGGCTTCGAACACGTCAACCTCGACCTGATCTACGGCACGCCGGGGGAGAGCGACGACGACTGGCGGGCCTCCATGGACGCCGCCCTGGCCGCCCGCCCCGACCATGTCTCGGCGTACTCGCTCATCGTCGAGGACGGCACCCGGCTGGCCGCCCGCATCCGCCGCGGTGAGCTGCCGATGCCCGACGACGACGTGGCGGCCGACCGCTACCTCATCGCCGAGGAGAAGCTGTCGGCGGCCGGCCTGAACTGGTATGAGATCTCCAACTGGGCCGTGACGGACGAGGCGCGCTGCCGTCACAACCTGCTCTACTGGACCGGTGGCGACTGGTGGGGGGCCGGGCCGGGCGCGCACAGCCACGTCGGTGGGACCCGGTGGTGGAACGTCAAGCATCCGGCCGCCTACGCCGCCCGCCTCGCGTCGGGGTCCTCGCCGGCCCACGCCCGTGAGGTGCTCACCCCCGGCGATCAGGCCGTCGAGCGGCTGATGCTGGAGTTGCGCCTGTCGTGCGGCTTCCCACTGTCCGGCATCGTCCCCGGAGCGCGTACGGCGTGCGCCCGCGCGCTGGCCGATGGTCTGCTGGAGGTGGAGCCTTTCAAGCGCGGCCGGGCCGTGCTAACGCTGCGCGGCCGCCTCCTCGCCGACGCCCTGATCCGTGACCTCGCCCTCGCCTACGGCTGAGTGTCCGCGGTGGGGTGGGTGACGAAGTCGATCAGCTCTTCGACGCGGCCGAGGAGTTCGGGCTCCAGGTCGGTGTACGCGCCCACGCGTCCGAGGATGTGGCGCCACGCTTCCTGGGGGTCCATCCGCCAGCCCAGGGCCGTGATCACGCCCTCCTTCCAGGGGACGCCCCTTGGCACGTCCGGCCAGGCAGGGATGCCGAGCACGGCCGGCTTGACCGCCTGCCAGACGTCCACGTACGGATGGCCGACGACCAGCACATGGTCTCCCGACACCCGGGCGGCGATGCGGCTCTCCTTCGAACCGGGCACGAGGTGGTCGACGAGCACGCCCAGCCGCCGCTCCGGCCCGGGGGCGAACTCCGCGACGATGGCGGGCAGGTCGTCGACTCCCTCCAGGAACTCGACGGCCACGCCTTCAACCCGCAGGTCGTGTCCCCAGATCTTCTCCACCAGGGAGGCGTCGTGCACCCCCTCGACGTAGATCCGGCTCTCCCTGGCGACGCGGGCCCGCAGCCCTTCGACCGCGATGGACCCGGAGGCGCTCCGGCGGGGTCCCTTCGATGCGGCGGCCGGCCGTACCAGAGTGACGGGCCTGCCGTCGAGGAGGAACCCCGCGGGCGACAGCGGGAAGACCCGTCGCCGGCCGCACCGGTCCTCCAGGGTGACGGCCTCCTTGTCGCAGGCCACGACCGCGCCGCAGAACCGGCCCTCCGCGTCCTCGACCACGAGGTCGAGCTCGGCGGGGATCTCGGGGATCTGCCCGCGTCGGGGCCGCCGCCAGTCGCCGGAAAGCACGTCCCGCCCATACATGCCGGGAACGCTAGCAAACGCGGGAACACTCGCGTGCGAGGTGGCGAATCGCACCGCCCGGTGGGGGCGCTCCCTCGGGTAGTGGATTGTCGGAATGTGAGAAAAATATCCCTCGCGACACACTTGGGGCTGCTTGTCCACTGTGTCGCCAGCGTTATCGCACCACCGGTCGCGGGGGCCGTACACTTGGCACTCGGGAACACAGAGTGCCAGAGGCGGCGTTTCTCAGGCACAAGGGTTCCGCAGGCACAGGGAGGTGACACATTGCTCGACGACCGCAAGCTGGCGGTGCTGCGTGCCATCGTCGAGGACTACGTGTCCACCAATGAGCCGGTGGGCTCCAAGGCCCTCACGGACCGGCACAACCTCGGGGTCTCCCCGGCGACGATCCGTAACGACATGGCGGCGCTGGAGGAGCAGGGATACATCCGTCAGCCGCACACGAGCGCGGGAAGAGTGCCGACCGACAAGGGCTACCGGCTGTTCGTCGACCGACTCTCGTCGATCAAACCGCTGTCCGGGGCGGAGCGCAGGGCGATCGAGACGTTCCTCGCCGGAGCGGTGGACCTCGATGAGATCGTCATGCGCACGGTGCGCCTGCTCGCGCAGCTCACCCGGCAGGTGGCCGTGGTCCAGTACCCCTCGCTTACGAGGTCGTCGATCAGGCACGTGGAGATCGTGCCTCTGGCCGAGCGGCGGGTCATGCTCGTGCTGATCACGAACACCGGCCGCGTCGAGCAGCGGGTGATCGATCTCCCCGAGGAGGTCGCCGACGACCGGATCGGGAACCTGCGCGCGGTGCTCAACAGCTGCCTGGACGGCTGTGGCCTGTCCATGGTGCCGGAGACCGTCGCCGACCTCCCAGAGCGGCTGCCGCCCGAGGACCGGCAGGTGGCCGTCACGATCCTCTCCGTGCTCCTCGAAACGCTCGTGGAGAGGCACGAAGAGAAGATCGTGTTCGCCGGCGCCGCGAACCTCGCCGCCGCCGACTTCAGCGTGGGACTGCGCGACGTGCTGGAGGCGCTGGAGGAGCAGGTGGTCCTCATGCGGCTCCTCGGTGAGACCGCCGGAATTTCTGAACTCACCGTCCGGATCGGTTCGGAGAACCCCTACAGCGGGCTGCGGGGCACCTCTATCGTGGCCGCGGGGTACGGTTCGGGCGACAAGGAACTGGCCCGGCTCGGAGTGCTGGGCCCGACGCGAATGGACTATCCGGTGACGATGGGTGCGGTGCGCGCCGTTGCGCGCTACGTCGGCCAGATCCTGGCGGGGTCATAAGTGGCAGTGGCAAAGGACTATTACGAGATCCTCGGAGTCCGCCGCGACGCCGGCTCGGACGAGATCAAGAAGGCGTATCGGCGGCTCGCCCGCGAGCTGCATCCGGACGTCAATCCCGATCCCGAGACCCAGGAACGGTTCAAGGAGATCACTCAGGCGTACGAGGTGCTGTCCGACGCGAACAAGCGCCGCATGTACGACCTCGGCGCCGACCCGTTCGGTGGGGGCGCCGGCGCCGGTGCGGGCGGCTTCGGTGCGGGTTTCCCGTTCAGCGACATCATGGACGCGTTCTTCGGCTCGGCCGGCGCCTCCCGCGGGCCGCGCTCGCGGGCTCGGCGGGGACGAAACGCCACGATCCGGGTCGAGCTCGACCTGGCGGAGACGGCGTTCGGCACCACCCGGGAGATCGTGGTCGACACGGCGGTGCTGTGCGACGTCTGCCAGGGCTCGGGCGCCGCGTCTGGCACCCACCCCGACACCTGTGACATGTGCCACGGCCGCGGCGAGGTCTCCCAGGTGACCCGTTCGTTCCTCGGTCAGGTCATGACCTCCCGTCCGTGCCCGCAGTGCGGGGGCTACGGCAGCGTGATCCGCCACCCGTGCATGGAGTGCTCCGGCGAGGGCCGGGTGCGCACCCGCAGGACGCTCAAGGTGAGGATCCCGGCCGGCGTCGAGGACGGCACCCACATCCAGCTCGCAGGCGAGGGCGAGGTCGGCCCCGGCGGCGGGCCCCCCGGCGACCTCTTCCTGGAGATCGCCGAGCGTCCGCACCAGATCTTCGAGCGCCGGGGCGACGACCTGCACTGCACCGTGCACATTCCGATGACGGCCGCCGCCCTCGGCACCTCGCTCAGCATCGACACGCTGGACGGCGCGCATGAGATCGACGTACGGCCCGGCACCCAGGCGGGCCAGGTCATCCCCCTGTACGGCAAGGGCGTGCAGCGGCTGAACGAGACCGGCAGGGGCGACCTGCTGATCCACGTCAACGTCGAGACCCCGCTGAAGCTGGACGCGCAGCAGGAGGAACTGCTGCGGGAGTTGGCCAAGCTGCGGGGCGAGGAGCGGCCGCCGGGCAAGTTCTCCCCCGGCCAGCAGGGCTTCTTCTCCCGGCTACGCGACGCCTTCAACGGCCGCTGACGCGACGCGAGCGCATGAGCGTTCCCGTGTTCCTGACGGAGGCGGCCGGCCGTGCGACCGGTGACGCGACCGGCGGCGACCGCATCGTCCTCGACGGCCCAGAGGGACGGCACGCGGCCGCCGTCCGCAGGATGCGCCCCGGCGAGCGGATCGACCTGACCGACGGCGCGGGCCGGGTCGCCGAGTGCGTGGTGCTGGACGTGGGCAGGGACCGGCTGACCACCGAGGTGCTGCGCCGGTTCGAGGTCGAGCCGCCCCGGCCCCGTCTGGTCGTGATCCAGGGCCTGCCCAAGGGCGACCGGGGTGAGCTCGCGGTCGAGATGATGACCGAGGCGGGCGTGGACGTGATCGTGCCCTGGGCCGCCGCCCGCTGCGTGACCCAGTGGAAGGGCGATCGCGCGGCCAAGGCTCTCGGCCGCTGGCGCGGCACGGCCCGCGAGGCCGCCAAGCAGTCCCGCCGGTTCCACCTGCCCGTGGTGACCGACCAGGCCACCACTGCCCGGGTCGCCGAACTGATCGCCTCGTCCGCGCTGGCGGTCGTGCTGCACGAGGAGGCCGCCGAACCCCTCAGTGGTCTCGCCATGCCCGCCGACCTCGGCGACGGCCACGATCCGCGGGACGATCCGCGGGACATCGTCGTCGTGGTCGGCCCCGAGGGCGGCATCGCCGACGAGGAGATCGCCGCGTTCCGCGCGGCTGGAGCCGTACCCGCCCTGCTCGGGCCCACGGTGCTGCGCACATCGACGGCCGGGATCGCCGCGGCCGCCGTGCTGCTGACCCGCTGCGGCCGCTGGTAGGCGGCCTCGCCCAGCCGTACGACCGGCTAGGGAGTCGGAGTGTCGCTGGGAGAGGGGGTGGGAGCGGGGACCGGGGTGGGAGCCGGGCTGTGCGGCCGCGGGGTCGGCCGCTGCGGCGGTGGCGACGGGCTGGGCGACGCCCCGGGCGCGGTCGTGACCGTCGGCACCGGCACGGGCGGTTGCGCCGTCGGCTCCGGCGGGCAGGATGACGCGACCAAGGGCGCGACCCCGTGATCCGGTTCGACCACCGCCGGCCCGTCCGGGTCGGGAGCCGGCGTGGTGGAGGGGCACGGATCCGGCTTGGACGGCGAGGGCCTGGCGCTCGGGCCGGTCCGGTGCGGAGTCGGCGTGGGCGTCGGGGTAGGACTCGGCGGCTGGGCGCGCGTGCCGCCGATCGAGGGGACGACGATGACGGCGGGGGGCGGCGAGGCCGGCGGGCGCGTGATGGACGAGGTGTCACGTTCCCCGTCGTCCCCGCTCGTCGTCTGGGAGAGGCCGGTGATCTCGACCACCTGGGTGCGGAGGTCGGGAACGAGCATCACGGCCGCGCTCGCCACCAGGGCGGCGCCGGCGAGGGACGCGCCGATCCGCCACCAGAACAGGTTGCGCAGGCCGCGCCGTGCGATCCGGCCGCGAATGATCTCGAGTCCTTCGGGAGACGGTACGACCGAGTCCGCCTCCGCGCGCAGGGCACGGCGGAGCAGTTCGCCGTGCTCGTCGTCGGGCGGGAAGGTCATGAGAACTGCTCCAGTGCCATCCGTAGTGAGGCCATGCCACGGGCCGTGTGACTTTTCACCGCGCCCTTGCTGATGCCCATCGCGTGTGCGATCTCAGCCTCCGACAGGTCACCGTAGTAGCGCAGCACCAGCGCCTCGCGCTGCCGGGCCGGCAGTTTGCGAAGCGCCTCGATGACCGCCGAACGTTCCAGTTCGCCGATCGCGCCGTTCTCCGCACTGGGTGCGTCGGGAAGGCCCTTCGGGGCGTACTTCTCGACGACCGCGCGATGACGCAGCACCGAACGAGAGCGGTTGACGACCGACTGGCGCAGGTAGGCGAGTGCCTTGTCGGTGTCTCTCAGCCGGCGCCACGCCCCGTGAATGGCGACGAACGCGTCCTGGACGACCTCTTCGGCGCTGGCCACATCGCGCACCAGCAGCACCGCGAGGCGTACCAGCGACCGATAGTGGGCGCTGTAGAGCGCCGTAACGGCCATGTCTGCGTCCCAGCCGACGGGCGCCGCTCTCAGCGACCTGTCGACCACGAGGGTCTCGGTGGTCACGTCGATATGACGCTCGTCGTTCCCGGGGGGTTTACGTTCTTCCGACTCTTTAGGGGGCATGGCCCAGCGATGTCCTCGGCCGACGCTAGGGATTTTCTCTTGTACAGTCTCGCACACCTCAGATTATCCGGCCGGATCATCAGCGTCATCACGGATCGACAACGGCTAATGTTGCCTTGTGACCGACTGCCTGTTCTGCAAGATCGTGGCCAAGCAGGTGCCCGCTGACATCGTCATGGAGGTCGGCCGCGCACTGGCGTTCCGTGACATCAACCCGCAGGCGCCCACCCACGTCCTCGTCGTGCCGAAGTCCCATTACGAGAACGCGGCCGCACTGGCCGCGGCCGACGACGGCCTCGCCGATGACCTGCTCAAGGCATGTCATGCGGTGGCGGTACAGGAGGGTGTGGCGGACGCGGGGTACCGGGTGGTGTTCAACACCGGGCACGGCGCCGGTCAGACGGTCTTCCACGTCCACGCGCACGTGCTGGGCGGCCGCGACCTCACCTGGCCGCCTGGCTGAGCCGCCGGCGCCACGGCTGGGGGCGCTAGCATGAAAAGGAACTAAGGAGTGTCCTGAGGATCTTTGCCGTAGCGACCGCGGTAGGCAAGAAGATCTACGGGACACGACCAGGGAGGCGAGCAGGCCGTAGGGCCGCCCATGACCGAGTCACAGCAAACCCGGACGTCATCGCAAACGCAGACGTCACAAGAGACCCAGGCGTCACAGCAGGTCAACAAGACCCAGGCCAAGGTGGTCATTCCCGAGGGGCAGTCGATGGTCAGCCTCCTCGGTTCGCGTGACGAGCTGCTACGGGTCATCGAGAAGTCCTTCAAAGCGGACATTCACGTGCGTGGCAACGAGATCACGATCACGGGCAATCCCGAGGAGAGCGGTGTCGTCGTCCGCCTGTTCGAGGAGCTTGTCGAACTGGTCGGCTCGGGCGCCGAACTGACCGCCGACGCCGTGGAACGCAGCATCGCCATGGTGCGGATGGCGACCGATCGCCCCGCCGAGGTGCTGTCCCTGGACATCCTCTCCGCGCGCGGCCGGACGATCCGCCCCAAGACCGTCAACCAGAAGCGGTACGTCGACGCGATCGACAAGCACACGATCGTCTTCGGCATCGGCCCCGCCGGGACCGGCAAGACGTACCTCGCGATGGCCAAGGCCGTGAAGGCACTGCAGAACAAGCGGGTCAACCGGATCATTCTGACCCGGCCCGCAGTCGAGGCCGGCGAGCGACTGGGTTTCCTGCCCGGCACCCTCTACGAGAAGATCGATCCGTACCTGCGGCCGCTTTACGACGCGCTGCACGACATGATCGATCCCGAGTCGATCCCGCGGTTGATGTCCGCCGGCACGATCGAGGTCGCGCCGCTGGCGTACATGCGCGGGCGCACGCTCAACGACGCGTTCATCATCCTCGACGAGGCGCAGAACACCTCGCCCGAGCAGATGAAGATGTTCCTGACCCGGCTGGGCTTCAACTCGAAGATCGTCGTCACCGGTGACGTGACCCAGATCGACCTCCCGGGCGGCCAGGAGAGCGGACTGAAGGTCGTCCAGAACATCCTCGAGGGCATCGAGGACATCCACTTCAGCAGGCTCACCAGCGCCGACGTGGTCCGGCACCGGCTGGTCAGCGACATCGTCGACGCCTACGGCCGCTACGACGCCGCCCTGGCCGCCGAGCCGCAGGCCATATCCAAGCGGCCCCGAGGCAGACGGTGACACGAGGCAGACGGTGACACGAGACAGACGGTGGGCGGAGAAACAGTGAGCGAGGGCACGGTGAGCGCGGGGGCCGAGGACACGAACATGCCGGACGAGGAGATCGGTTTGAGCATCGAGGTGGCCAACGAGTCGGGCGTGGAGGTCGACGAGTCCGCGCTCGTGAAGCTGGCCGGTCACGCGCTCAACCGGATGGGCGTCAATCCGCTCGCCGAGCTGTCGATCCTGGTGGTCGACGAGGCGGCGATGGCCGAGCTGCACGAGCGGTGGATGGGCGAGCCGGGCCCGACCGACGTGCTCGCCTTCCCGATGGACGAGCTGCGGCCGGACTCCGGCCGGGACGAGGACTCCTCTCCGGACCCGGCGCTGCTCGGCGACGTCGTGCTCTGCCCGCAGGTCGCCGCCCGACAGGCGGCGGAGGCCGGGCACACCGCGCAGGAGGAGCTTGAGCTGCTGTGCACGCATGGCATCCTCCACCTGCTCGGCTACGACCACGCGGAGCCCGAGGAGCACGCCGAGATGTTCGGCCTGCAGGATGAGCTGCTCGGATCGTGGCGGGAGGTGCGGCGGAAGCCGTGAACAACGGCTGGCTGCTGTCTGCCGTCATCCTGATCGTGATCGGCGGCCTGCTGGCGAGTGCCGAGACCGCGCTGACCCGCATCTCCCGGGTGCGGGCCGAGGAGTTCCTCAAGGAGGGGCGGCGCGGGGCGCGGCGGCTGCGCGCGATCCTCGCGGATCCGCCACGCTACCTGAACCTGGTGCTGCTGCTCCGGCTGAGCTGTGAGCTGGTCGCCACCGTGATCGCCACTCTGCTGTTCATCGACTGGCTCGGCGACCGGGGGCAGGCCTACGCGGCGGCCGCCGTCGTCATGATCATTGTGAGTTATGTGATCGTCGGCGTGTCGCCGCGCACGCTCGGCCGGCAGCACGCCGAACCGGTCGCGCTGGCGAGCGCGCCCGTCGTGTACGGCCTGACCAGGATCTTCGGCCCGCTGCCCAAACTGCTGATCCTGCTGGGCAACGCGCTCACGCCGGGCCGGGGATTCCGTGAAGGCCCGTTCACCTCCGAGGCCGAGCTGCGGGACCTGGTCGACCTGGCCGAGGAGCGCCGCGTGATCGAACCCGACGAGCGGGAGATGATCCACTCGGTGTTCGAGCTGGGCGACACCCTGGTCCGCGAGGTCATGGTCCCGCGTACGGACATGGTCTTCATCGAGCGGGGCAAGACGTTGAGCCAGGCGCTCTCACTGGCACTGCGCAGCGGCTTCTCCCGCATCCCGGTGGTTGGCGAGAACGAGGACGACGTGATCGGCATCGCCTACCTCAAGGACATCGTGCGCCGCATGCAGGACACCGGCGACTCCGGCGCACGGGTGGACGGGCTGATGCGCCCGGCGACCTACGTCCCGGAGAGCAAGCCGATCGACGAGCTGCTGCGCGAGATGCAGGCCCGGCAGACCCACCTCGCCATCGTCATCGACGAGTACGGAGGCACCGCCGGGCTCGTCACCATCGAGGACGTGATCGAGGAGATCGTCGGGGAGATCACCGACGAGTACGACCAGGAGATCCCTCCGGTCGAGTGGCTCGACGACGGCGCGGTGCGGGTCACCGCCCGCCTGCCGGTCGACGAGTTGGCCGAGCTGTTCGGCACCGAGATCGAGGCCGAGGACGTCGACACCGTCGGCGGGCTGCTCGCCCATGCGCTGGGCCGGGTGCCGATCGCCGGTTCCCAGGCCGTGGTCGGCGGGCTGCGGCTCACCGCGGAGAACCTGGCGGGCCGCCGCAACCGGATCAGCACTGTCGTCGTACGCCGCGTGCCGCCACCCGACAGCGGCGACGAGATCGTCGCCGCCACCGCCGAACGCGACTGACAGCCACGGCACAGTGCGAGAGGCGGGCAGCGTAAGCGGCGCACTGCAAGCGGCTTTTAAGCGATTTGCAAGCGACGCGGGGCATAGTGACATCAGGTGGCCCGGGAGGGAACGGGGCATCTGGTGAGGGAGCCGGAACGCCGGGAGGGGTTCACGACGATCCGGACCCTCGTGGGGGGATCTGTACAAGTAAGGGGCTCTCGTCCGCACCAGACGAGAGCCCCTTACCTGTGCGGTCCGGCGTTCTCGCGGCTCCATGCGCTCAGGCGGCCCGGTCCCGGGGATCGGTACGCTTGACTCGTGACAGAGACGCTGGACCCCGAGGACAACAAGATCATTACGCTGGCGAGGTCGGTCCGTGCCCGCAACGGTTCACCCGAGGGGGCCGCCGTTCGGGACGAGACGGGACGGACCTACGCCGCGGCCGGGGTCGCACTGCCGTCGCTCACGCTGTCGGCGATCCAGGTCGCGGCCGCCATGGCGGTGTCCAGCGGTGCGAAATCCCTGGAGGCGGCCGCGCTGGTGACCGACGCCGACGACCCGGCCGCGGCCGACCTCGCCGTAGTCAAGGACCTGGGCAACGGCACGCTGTTCCTCGCCGCTCCGGACGGTTCCCTGAAGGGCCGGTACATCTGACATGAACACGGACCTCCACGCCGGCTTCGGCGCCGGCGCGGACTTCCACGCGGGGTTCGCCTGCTTCGTGGGCAGGCCGAACGTCGGCAAGTCCACGCTCATGAACGCCCTGGTCGGCACCAAGGTGGCGATCACCTCGTCGAAGCCGCAGACGACGCGCCGGGCGATCCGCGGCATCGTGCACCGGCCCGACGCGCAACTCGTGATCGTGGACACGCCGGGTTTCCACCGTCCGCGTACGCTGCTCGGCGAGCGGCTGGACAGCCTCGTGCTGTCCACGCTCACCGAGGTCGACGTGATCGGCTTCTGCGTGCCGGCCAACGAGCCCGTCGGCAAGGGCGACCGGTTCATCGTCGACAAGCTGGCCGCGGTGAAGAAGACCCCGGTCATCGCGGTCGTCACCAAGTGCGACCTCGCCACCCCCGAGCAGATCGCCGGCCAGCTCCTGGCGGTGTCGGCACTGGCCGAGTTCGAGGAGATCATTCCGGTCTCGGCGGCCAACGGCGAACGGCTCGGCGTGCTCGCCGACCAGCTCATCGCGCGGCTGCCCGAGTCTCCGCCGCTGTACGCCGGAGGGGAGCTGACCGACGAGCCCGAGCAGGTCCTGGTCGCCGAGCTGATCAGGGAGGCCGCGCTGGAGGGCGTACGCGACGAGTTGCCGCACTCGATCGCGGTAGTGGTGGAGGAGATGACCCCGCGCGAGGGCCGCGACGACCTCCTCGACGTCTACGCGTTCATGTACGTCGAGCGGCCGTCACAGAAGGCCATCGTCATCGGTCCCGGGGGAGCCAGGCTGAAGGATGTCGGCACTCGTGCCCGTCAGCAGATCGAGGCGCTGCTGGGTACCCGCGTCTACCTCGACCTCCGCGTCAAGGTCGCCAAGGAGTGGCAGCGCGACCCCAAGCAACTGCGCCGCCTCGGCTTCTACGACTGACGGAGGAAGGCGGTGGCGGCGAGGGCGGCCACGACGATGGAGGTCAGCAGGGCGGCGAACCAGCCGTACTGGATCGCCGGGTGCACGTCGAGCAGCCCGGGGATGCGGAAGTCGAGCCGGTCGGCCAGCTCCCGGGGGTCGGTGAGGAACATCGCGAGCGCGAAGGCCGCCACCGCGCCGGGCAGGATCGCGAACCCCGCGTACAGCCGGTCGCGCCGCAGGCCGAGTAGCCCGAGCAGCATCGCGGCGATCCCCGCCCCCATGACGAACCATCCCGCCCCGTAGTCGACCCCGCGGACCGAGTGGGTGAGCTCCGCGTCGAGGAGGGCGGTCTTCGCGGTCACCCCCGCCCAGGGCAGCAGCGCGGTGACGGCCATCGCCAGACCGGTCACGGTCACACCGGCGGCCGGCAGACCGCCGGTGTGGGGACGCGGGGTTCCGTCCGGCGGGGGAGTGAGTTCGGCCACGGTCACCAGGCTACGATCCTTCCGGCCGCTATCCGTTCGGCGGCCTCCTCGCCACGGGTCAGGCGGGCCCTGAGCTCGACCGCGTCGGGGGCGAGCGCCGAGACGAGCACACCGGGTCCGGCCAGGGGCAGCGCCGCCCAGCCGTCCCCGCTCGCCTGCACGGTAGCCGCCGGCGGGTCGTTCCCGATCGCCGGTACGGCCCGGGCCGAGCAGCGGGGACTTGCGACCAGGCTGGATCCCACGCAGCGGGCGTGGCCGTAGACGGCGGGGCTGCCCTCGACCGAGGGCCTGCCGACGACCAGGTCCTGGCGGAGCAGCGGCCGGTCGGCGACCGTGACGTCGAACCGGCTGTGGCCGCGCCCGGGCCGCTCCCCGTGCCGTCCGAAGATGATCTCCTCCCGCCAGAACACCTCGGCGTCGGCCGCGAGCGAGAGCCGTACGGCGAGGCGGTGGGCGCATCCGGCGGCGAGCACGGTCGGCTCGGGGGAGAAGCGCAGCGAGGCGCCCGCGCCCACCCGTGCGCTGACGGTCATCATCGAGTCGGCCGGACCGGGCAGGACCAGCATGGCGGCGACCGACCGGATCTCCAGCGCGGTGCCGGGAGCGATGTCGACGTCGAGCGTGAGGTGATCGCCGCCCAGGGGGCCCGCCCCCGATCCCACCAGGTGGACCCGGGCGGGTCCGGTCCGCCGCAGCGTGAGCGGCGGATCGGACAGCAGGGTTTCCAGCCGGGTCGTGCCGCCGGGACCGGCCGCCGTCCTGATCACCGCGCGGGCGGTGATCGCGCCGGCGCCGGTCGCGCTCATCGCGGCCCCAGCGGTCGGAGGGGCCGTCCCCGTCATGCCGCTCACGGTGGTCATGGTGGTCAGGCCGTTTCCGACGCGGTCCGGGTCCGGTCTGCCACGTGTCGCTCACGCGGCCGGTCCTCCAGGAGGCCGATGACCCATTCGGCGACCTCACGGGCGCCCGTGTCCCGCCTGATCGAGGTGAACTGGACCGGCCTGCCGTGTCGTACGGCCCGCGCGTCGCGTGACATCACGGTCAGGTCGGCGCCGACCAGCGAGGCCAGGTCGGTCTTGTTGATCACCAGGAGGTCGGCGGTGGTGACCCCGGGACCGCCCTTGCGGGGCACCTTGTCGCCCCCCGCCACGTCGAGGACGAAGATCTGCCGATCCGCCAGTCCACGGCTGAAGGTGGCGGTCAGGTTGTCGCCGCCGCTTTCGATGATCACAAGATCGAGGGGTCCGAAGCGCTTTTCGAGCGTCTCCACCGCGTCGAGGTTGGCCGCGATGTCGTCGCGGATCGCGGTGTGCGGGCAGCAACCGGTCTGGACCGCGACGATCCGTTCCGGGTCGAGGACGCCCGCGCGACGCAGGAAGTCCGCGTCCTCGGTCGTGTAGATGTCGTTGGTCACCACGCCCAGGCGATGGGCCAGGCCGAGGCTGTGGCACAGGGCCGCGACGAGGGCGGTCTTGCCGCCGCCGACCGGGCCGCCGATGCCGAGCCGCAGCGCGCGCCCGTGCGGCAGCGCGTGATCGTCGTGCGGATCCTCGTGGTTGACACTCATGCCGACATGCCTTTCTGGAGCTTCAGGAGACGAAAAGTCGCAGCGGATCGCGCCGGTGGCCCTCGGCGAGCAGGTCGAGGGCCGGGGCGGCGTGCGCAGGAAGACCCGGCCACCCGGCGGAACGGGCCCCGCCGAGCGACGCGCAGGCGGCGTGAGCCGTACCGTCGAGCTCGGGGGCCAGCGCCGCGAGCAGGCCGTGTACGGCGACCGGATCCAGGCCGAGGAGCCGGACGGCCGCCGTCGCCGGTGCGGCCACCGAGCCGTGGGCGGCCGCCAGCGCGGCCTGCCGAGGCTCGCAACCGGCCACGGCCGCGGTGGCGCCGAGCACGACGGGATGATGCGCCCCGTCGGGTACGGCTCGCGCGAGCGTGTCGAGCACGGCCGAGGGCCATATCCGGCGGGCCGTACGGATGAGGAGCCGGCCCTGGGTCCGGGCGTTCTCCCGCAGCGCGGGTGAGGCCGTACGGGCGTCCGCCTCGGTGTCGAGCCGCTGCCACAGCCGGCAGACGTCATCGGCCCCTTCGTCTTCCATGTCCTCTTCGATGTCCTCTTCGACGTCCTCTTCGACGTCCTCTTCCATGTACTCCGCGTCCGCGAGGGCGGTGCCCAGCTCGCAGGCGGCGGCGGCCAGGGCCGCGGCGACGAGACCGGCGGTCGCGAGCCGGCCACGGAGAAATCCGGCCAGGTCGTCCCTGTCGGTGATCGTGCCCAGCCGGATCGCCTCCTCCACGCCGCCCGAGTGGGCGTGACCGCCGGCGGGGAGCCGGGAATCGGCCAGCAGGAGCAGCGCCGCCTCGCCGGCTGATCTTGGCCGCATGTCGCCCCTTCCTCCGCTTCCGGCCTCGCCTTTCCCGCTCAGAAGAGGAAATAGCGCTGTGCCATCGGCAACTCTCCGGCGGGCGCGGGTTCGATCACCTCTCCATCGATCCGTACGGTGAACGTGTCCGGGTCCACCTCGATGGCGGGCAGCGCGTCGTTGAGCGGCATCGAGTCCTTGCGGCGGTCGCGCACCCCGGTCACGGGGACCAGGCGCCGGCGGACGGCGAGCCGCTCGGCCAGACCGTCCTCGATGGCAGCGGGCGCGACGAAGTGCAGCGACGTGGCCGCGGCCGTGACCGGGGAGGCGCCGAACATCGGCCGGGACAGCACCGGCTGAGGGGTGGGGATGGAGGCGTTGGCGTCGCCCATCTCCGCGTAGGCGATCATCCCGCCCTTGATCACGAGCTCGGGCTTCACCCCGAAGAACGCCGGGTGCCACAGCACCAGGTCGGCCAGCTTGCCAGCCTCGACCGAACCGATCTCGGCGTCGAGACCGTGCGCGATAGCCGGATTGATCGTATATTTCGCGACATAGCGGCGGGCGCGCAGGTTGTCGGCGGGGAAGGCGCCGCCGGTTTCGCCGGGGAGCGCCCCGCGGCGGCGTTTCATCACATGGGCGGTCTGCCACGTGCGAATGATCGTCTCGCCGATCCGTCCCATTGCCTGCGAGTCGGAGCCGATCATCGAGATCGCCCCGATGTCGTGCAGGACGTCCTCGGCCGCCATCGTCGCCGGCCGGATCCGGGACTCGGCGAAGGCCAGATCCTCCGGGATCGCCGGGTTGAGGTGATGGCAGACCATGAGCATGTCGAGGGCCTCATGGTGGGTGTTGACCGTATGCGGGCGGGTCGGGTTGGTGGACGACGGCAGCACGTTCGGACGCGAGGCGATCTTGATGATGTCGGGGGCGTGCCCGCCTCCCGCGCCCTCGGTGTGGTACGTGTGGATCACCCGGCCGCCGATGGCCTGAAGCGTCGACTCCACGAATCCCGCCTCGTTCAGCGTGTCGGTGTGGATCGCCGCCTGCACCCCGGTCGCGTCGCACACCTTGAGGCAGGCGTCGATCGCGGCGGGGGTGCAGCCCCAGTCCTCGTGGAGCTTGAAGCCGGAGGCTCCGGCCCTGAGCTGCTCCAGCAGGCCCTCCTCACTCACCGTGTTGCCCTTGCCGAGCAGCGCCACGTTGACGGGATAGGGGTCGAGCGCCTCCAGCATGCGGGGGAGATATCCGGTGCCGGTGACCGTGGTGGCCTTCGTGCTCTCGGCCGGTCCGATCCCACCGCCGATGATCGTGGTCACCCCGGCGGCCAGCGCCACGTCGAGAAGCTGGGGGCAGATCAGGTGGACGTGACAGTCGACCGCGCCCGCCGTGAGGATCCTCCCGTTGCCCGCGACGATCTCCGTGGCCGGGCCGATCACCAGCTCGGGGTGGATCCCGTCCATGGTGTCCGGATTGCCCGCCTTGCCGATCGCGCTGATCCGGCCGTCGCGTACGCCGATGTCGGCCTTGACGACGCCCCAGTGGTCGAGGATCACCGCGCCGGTGATGACGAGGTCGGGGGCGCCGTCGGCCCGGGTCGCGCGGGACTGGCCCATCGACTCACGGATCACTTTGCCGCCGCCGAACACCGCCTCGTCGCCCGATCCCGCCGGCCCTCTGGACAGGTCGTCGGTCACCTCGACGAACAGATCCGTGTCGGCGAGCCGGATCCGGTCACCGGTGGTCGGACCGTACACGGCGATGTAAAGGGGCCGGTCGATGCCGCGGCGCGCCGGGCGCTCGCCCACCGCCGGGCCCGGGCCCAATGCCGGAGGCGTGCCCAGCGGGGACGGGTCCAGCGGGCCGGCCCACTCGGGCCGCAGTCCGGGTACGACGCGCCGTCCGACGATCGGCACCAGCGGCACGTCGCGTTCGACACCCGGTTCGAACCTGATCGAGGTGCCGGCCGGGATGTCGAGGTGCGTCCCCCAGGCGGCGGCGCGGTCGAACTCCAGAGCCGGGTTGGCGGCCGCGAAATGATAGTGCGAGCCCACCTGCACCGGACGATCACCGGTGTTGACCACCCGCAGTGTCAGGTGCTCCCTGCCCGGGTTCAGCGGTACGGGCGCCTCGCCGTACACGATCTCCCCGGGAACGGCGGGGACCTCGCCACCCGGGCCACCCGAGCCGTCTGGGCCGGCTGGGCCGTCTGGGCCGGCCGGGCCGGCCGCGTTCGTGTCGCGCTCGGTCATCGATCGGCTCTCTCAGGAGATCGGGTCGTGGATGGTGACGAGCTTGGTGCCGTCGGGAAAGGTGGCCTCGACCTGGACGGAGTCCAGCATCTCGGGCACGCCGTCCATGACGTCCGTACGGCTCAGCACGGCGCGGCCCGCGTCCATCAGTTCACCGACGCTCCGGCCGTCACGCGCACCCTCGATCACGAACGACGCGATCACCGCGATGGCCTCGGGATGGTTGAGGCGAAGGCCGCGCTCCCGCCGGGCGCGGGCAACGTCCGCGGCGACGTGGATGAGCAGGCGTTCCCGTTCGTGTGGAGTCAGCCGCATGGCGGGACGGTAAGCACCTCATGTTTCACAATTGTTACAACATCGTTTCGCGGGGGTGTCACAGAAGTGATTTTAGGGCCTGTTGTGCCGATTGAGGGCTGCAGCTCGCTACTGTCCGTAGTCCTCGATCTCGCTCACCGGGCGCGGGGAGGCGTGATCGGGGTCCTCGCCCGCGTCGCGGCGGGCCCGCCGCTGCCGCACCAGGTCCCAGCAGCGGTCGAGCGCCTGCTCGATGCATCGCATTTCCTCGGCTCCTTCCTCCGGGCTGATCTCCCCGGCCGTCAGCCGTTCGCGCAGCCGGTGCTCTTCGCCGATGAGCCGGCTGATCTCCCAGAGAATCTGGTGGTCCCTCATACGCCCCCTCCTCCCGGGCTGTCGATTGCCGGGCTTCTGCTACCCTTCATGCCATGCTGCGCGGGCTCCTTCTTATCCGCCGCGGCGAGGGCCTGTAACAGGCCGGCTCCCTCGCCGCGGAGGCGAGTCATGCGCGTCGGCCGCTGGTCTTCTTCCACCGGCGACCTTTCTCTCGAGTCCTCGGTCTCCCGATCCCTCGTGTCGCCGGTCTGCCCGACGAGGAGCATGATGAACGCGAATTCGCAGCAGCAACCCAGCCCGATGCCGTTCCACCGATATACGCCGTTCGAGCCGGTACGGCTGACGGACCGCACCTGGCCGAACCAGGTGATCACCAAGGCGCCGCGCTGGTGCGCGGTCGACCTGCGCGACGGCAACCAGGCCCTGATCGACCCGATGGACTCCCACCGCAAGCTCAAGATGTTCGAGCTGCTGGTCCAGATGGGCTACAAGGAGATCGAGGTCGGCTTCCCGGCCGCCTCGCAGACCGACTACGACTTCGTACGTCAGATCATCGAAGAGGACCGCATCCCCGAGGGCGTGGCCATCCAGGTGCTGACCCAGGCCAGGCCGGAGCTGATCGAGCGGACCTTCGAGTCGCTGCGCGGCGCCAGGCAGGCCATCGTCCACCTGTACAACTCGACCTCCACGCTGCAGCGCCGGGTCGTGTTCGGCCTGGACAAGGAAGGCATCACCGCCATCGCCGTCGAGGGCGCCAAGCTGTGCAAGAAGCTGGCGGCCCAGATGGACGGCACCGAGATCTTCTTCCAGTACTCGCCCGAGTCGTTCACCGGCACCGAGCTCGAGTACGCCGTGGAGGTGTGCAACGCCGTCAACGACGTCTGGCAGCCGACCCCCGACCGCAAGGTCATCGTCAACCTGCCGGCGACCGTCGAGATGGCCACCCCGAACGTGTACGCCGACCAGATCGAGTGGATGAGCCGCAACCTCGCGTACCGGGACTCGATCGTGCTGTCACTGCACCCGCACAACGACCGCGGCACGGCGGTGGCCGCCGCCGAGCTGGGCTACCTGGCCGGCGCCGACCGCATCGAGGGCTGCCTGTTCGGCAACGGCGAGCGCACCGGCAACGTCTGCCTGGTCACCCTGGGCATGAACCTGTTCTCCCAGGGCATCGACCCGGAGATCGACTTCTCGCACATGGATGAGATCCGCCGGGTCGTGGAGTACTGCAACCAGCTGCCGGTCCACCCCCGCCACCCGTGGGGCGGCGAACTGGTCTACACGGCCTTCTCCGGTTCGCACCAGGACGCGATCAAGAAGGGCCTCGAGCACCTGGAGCGCGACGCCGCGGCCGCCGGCGTGCCGGTGGACGAGTTCGCGTGGGCCGTGCCGTACCTGCCGATCGACCCCAAGGACATCGGCCGGACCTACGAGGCCGTGATCCGGGTCAACAGCCAGTCGGGCAAGGGCGGCGCCGCCTACATCATGAAGGCCGACCACAGCCTCGACCTGCCGCGCCGCCTGCAGATCGAGTTCTCCCGGGTCGTCCAGGGCCACACCGACACCGAGGGCGGCGAGGTCACCCCGGCCGAGATGTGGGAGCTGTTCACCGACGAGTACCTGCCCAACCCCGCCAAGCCGTGGGGCCGGGTCGGGCTGCTGGCCCACCGGCACACCTCGACCGTGGACGACAAGGACGTCATCAACGCCGATGTACGGTTCGACGGCGAGGTCAGGGAGGTCGAGGGCGTCGGAAACGGCCCCATCTCCGCCTTCTGTGACGCGCTCGCGGTGCTGGGCGTCACGGTCCGGGTGCTGGACTACACCGGGCACGCGATGAGCGCGGGCACCGACGCCAAGGCGGCCTCCTACGTTGAGTGCGAGGTGGCCGGTCCGGACGGCGCCCAGGTCCTGTGGGGCGTCGGCATCGACGCCAACACCACCACCGCCTCGCTCAAGGCCATCATCTCCGCCGTCAACCGCGCCACCCGCTGACCTCCCCCCAACCAACCCGGCCGTGATCTTGCAGTTGCTCGCAGAAAGGCGGCATGACCTGCCCCGATCCGGTTCGTGATCTTGCAGAAACTCGCACGTACGGCCGTTGACCTGCCCAAAAGGCTTTCGTGATCTTGCAGTAGGGGCGGCACCCGAGCGACCCCCGGGTGCCGCCCCTTCTGCGTTCACTGCTGTCGTCTTCCCCGTACGGCCCCAGCACTGCCATATGCGATCAGGAGGACGATGGGATTTGAAGCCTGATTCAGTGGGTTTTCCTCGCAGGACGCCATAAGATTCGGTCAGACACCTCACCTGTCCGGGAGGATCGCATGTTGGTGGGTTTCCGAGCCGCGAACGTCCTCTCGTTCCGGGGAGAGCTTGAGCTGTCCCTGCTTGCTCCGGAGGGCGGAGACCGAACCGCACGGACAATCAACGGACTGCGGGTCTCTCCCGTTGCGGCCATCTTCGGCGCGAACGCCTCGGGGAAGACCAACGTCCTCGCAGCCATGCGCTGGATGCGTCACGCGGTGCTCGACTCCGTCGCCGACTGGGCGCGTGCCAAGGGAGTGCCGAGGCAGCCGTTTGCGCTGGATCGTGAGGCGGCGCAGGAAGCCTCCCTGTTCGAGGTCGACGTCGTCATCGAGAGCAACCGCTACGTCTACGGGTTTGAAGTGTCCGATGTCCGGGTGGAGACGGAATGGCTGCATGTCTATCCCCGAGGTAGCCGACGTCGACAGGTCTGGTTCGACCGGGATGCGGAGCGAGCTGATGAGTACCGGTTCCCCAGTGACCGGCTCAAGGGGCCGAAAAGGCCGTTGATCGAATACACCAGGCCGAACGCGCTGTTCCTCACAGCCGCCGGCTCGCTGCGTGTCAGGCAACTGGAGCCGCTGTTCAACTGGTTCAACGACAATCTCTGGCTGCTCGGGCCGGATGACGATCAGCGCCAACGTGACGCCTACATCAGGCGTGAGCTGCTGAAACCCGATTTCCGCAGGCGTGTCGAAGGCTTGCTGGCGGTGGCGGATCTCGGCGTGACAGGGGTCGAGGCGGAGGATCGGGGCGACGAGTTGCCGGAGATCTCTCTCGTCCACCTGGGCAAGGACGGCCCGCTGCCTTTGGATCTCCGTCATCAGGAGTCCTTCGGGACGCTCACCTGGCTGGCTTTTCTCGGCCCGCTGCTCAAGGCGCTCGACGACGGTGCCGTTCTGCTGGTCGACGAGCTGGATTCCAGCTTGCATCCGCTGCTCGTCGCCGAGATCGTCCGGCTGTTCGAGGACGCCGTCGCCAACCCGCAGGGCGCACAACTGGTGTTCACCGGGCACGATGTGACCTTGCTCAGCAAGGCTCATCTTGAACGTCCCCTCGACCGGGATCAGATCTGGATCACCGAGAAGAGACGCACAGGCGAGTCCGAGTTGTATCCGCTGACGGATGTCGGAGTGCGCCTGGACGAAAGCATGGAACGGGGATACCTCAGAGGCCGGTATGGCGGTATCCCGCGGATCGGCCTCAGAGGTGTCGCTGTGGAGGTCGAGCAGCATTCAGCCGGAGCCGAGGCATGAGCCCGGTCAGGAGAAGAGGGGCCCCGAAGCAGGGCGACTTCAAAGTCGCATGATCGCGCGCCGGGTCGGGTGTCTCCGCCGGTCATGGACGCGTCGTCGTTGGTGGAGCTGCGGAGGGCCGCATCTTTGATCACGTCGTGATTGCGGGTGGGTCGCCGCTATGTCTCAGCACGCCACCGGATGCGGTGGCCGAACAGTTCTCCCAAGCGGGAACCGGACCCACGACCGATTGGACAGCAAGACGGGTTCCCCGAAGATCGGTGATCCGCCCACGCGGGCTCCCGCAGGAAGCCAAGTGATCAACAATTAATCGACCATGACGTTGTTGTCGCGAAACCCGCGGTTTTCCAGCAACAACGTCTTGATCGATGGCGAGGCCGCACCTCCCGAGGACGTGCTTATCTGTGCGGTCGGAGCGACTGCACCCGTCGCCAGGACGGCCGCGGGCAGAGAAGGGTAACGGTCGGTTCCCCCATTGACCATGTGCAAGATGGACCCTCACATCTGGGAGGCGCGACGTTTACCGGTAGCCTTTTCATCGGGAGAGCACCCTCGGCCAGTGGCTTTTCGGCCGGCCTCAACACGGCGAGGGAGTCCGGCTGGCCAACATCTATGCATTCGGCGATGGGCCTGGTGGAGAAGGCGGAGACCGTGGCCCGGATGTTGCGGCGGCTGGGGCGGGCGATCGCCGCCGAGCTGACCGCGATCGAGAGCCAGGAGCGCCGGGCGGACGAGGACCGGCGGCTACGCTGGACCGCGGCCATGGCCATCGGCTTCGTCTCCACGGTCGCCGTGCCACTCGGGCTGATCCGCGCGTTCCTCGGCGTCAACGCACGCGAGGTAGATCCCGGCCGGTCTGTACGCACAACAGCGCCGGGCCATACGCCGTGACGGCCGATTTGAATCCCCGGAGGGAGCCGGAATCACAGCGGAGAGATCGGGCTCCAACTCAGCGCTACCGGGTCCCAGGTTCCAGAGGTGACCTGTCCGGATAGAACGGGGTCGACCAGTGCCTTGGCCACGACCAGTGCCTCGGAGAGCGATCGTTCCGCGATCCAGGGAAGGTCGGCGACCACGCCGGCGTATCCGGCTGTCCACATCGCTTCTTCAGGCGCTTCGAGTTCGGCCCGGTGAAGCAGCTTGCGTCGGTGTTTCTCCGAGGTGAACGCGATGCTGAGTGCATCCGCCTGTAGCGATCGCGATCTGGCGATGAGAACCAGGTCGACAAGGTCGCGAAACCGAGTGCTCGGCCTGCCATTGTGCTGTTTCAGCATTGCCATGACCTTGTCGGAGACGGTGTCGACCAGTGGATAGAGCCGGTACGAGGGCCGGACCAGTCCCGGGATGTCGAGTGCGAGAATCGGCGGGGACACCTCTGGCTCGCCCGTGACGACAGCGCCGGTGACCAGATCGACTCCGAATCTCTCGAAGCGACGGGGACCCAGCCAGGCTTCCACACCCACCCGGATGCCCTCGACTCCCTGTATGAGGGACCGCGGGCGGTCGAAGCGGAAGGTGAAGAAATCCCCCAGTTCGGTCTCAGTAACTTTGCACAGTGCTGCGAATCCCGCCTCCGGCGAATCGGCAATGGCCATAACGTCGACATCGGCGGAGTGACGGGCCACGGAGAGGCGGGCCAGCAGGGCCACGCCACCCTTGAGAATCCAGCCGTTCTCATCGCTCGTGAAGAGGCGAGCGAGTAACCGGTCGTACGCGAACTGGCGACGACGTTGACTGGTCGAGTACGGCGAATCGCCAGAGGTCCTCTTGAAGCGATCCATGATGGCGGCGCCGAAAGCGTGGGGAGTGGCGTAGGGGAAGGTCTCGCCGGTGGGCTGCATGTGAATGCCGCTCGTCCTTATCGATGGGTCAGGTGCTCCAGGAACTCCTGACCGGTCGCGTCGGGCAGTCCGTAGGCCGTGGCATAGGGCGCCAGGGCCGTAGCGAGATCGTCGGGCTGAGCCAGATCCCGCTCCAGCATGTCCGCCACGACGAGGCCCAGATGGCCGCCGTCGAATCGGCTTGATGCCAGGTCGATCACTGTCCGACGTGGCGTGGTCACGAGGAGTCCGTCGAGCCATTCGACATCATCGCCGGCGAGTCGCGCACGGTGAATGGCCACATCCTGTCGCCGGGTTCGGAAACGACGCGGTGGCGGGATGATGAATTCCCACCGCAGGGGATCGAGAAGTCCTACGTCGTATACAAAAGCTGCACTGCTGTGCGAGACGACACCGTGAGTGCTTCCTCGCTCGTCCGCCTGAAGGTCCGGGGCGAGTTGGAGCCAGGCGGCACGCAGCTCCTCAAGACTGGGACGGGGAGCGCCCGCCACCCGGTAGACGCCGTGGGCCACATGCTCGAGGGCCCCGGCCTGGACCAGGCGGCTCAGATCGCGTCGGTGAGCGCCGTGGTTTTCCGCCTGTCGGGTCGTCACCAAGCCGTGTTGCGCCTCCGCAAGGGGCGACAGCCTACTGAGCGCACTACCGAGACCCATGGCACGATTGTCTCATTACTGAGACAGTCGTGCCAGGCCGCCGCCTCGTGCAAGTGTGGTCATCCCGATGACTTCGACGGTATGGGGCACCTGCGATCAACGATGGCGGCAGCGAAGCCCCCCGTCAGATGATCAACGAGATCGACCAGGTGAGCGGGGTGTGTTCACGGGAGACTTTGGTCTCACAGCGTTTCTCTGCCGGAGTGCGCACCCAAGGAAACCGCCTGACTGTTCCTGTCGACGCTCCAGTCGAGCAACCTGGAGGTGGTGAGGGGATGGACTATCGGGGGGATCAGGTCAGGTCGTCGAACTCGCCGTCCTTCACGCCTTGAATGAAGGTGTGCCACTCGGTGGCGGTGAAGATGAGTGCTGGGCCAGTCGGGTCCTTGCTGTCGCGGACGCCTCGGCGTCCCTGGGACAGCGTGGCTACCTCGACACAGTTGCCGCCCTCAGGCCCCGACCTAGTGGACTTACGCCAGGCCGCAGTCCGAAGTTCCTTGGTCAACTCGTCCATCGCTTCATTGTCTCCTCAATCAGCTTCAAGGACTCACGTTGCGGCAGGGCCTCGGCGCGGATCCCCTCGAACCTGAACATCAGGTTTCTGACGTCCTCTGGGCTTTCGGTCGCTTGGCTCATGTTTCCTGGGGATTCGACAAATGCAGTATCACAAACTCCCTGCGTTTGCGCGATGGCGAATGCTCCAGAGAGACCAGTGGTGGAGTAGGCGATGAGGGGGAGGACCTGGATGGTGATTCTGGGGGTCTGGCCGGCTTCGACAAGGTGGGTGAGCTGGGTCGCCATGACAGCGGGGCTGCCGATCGGGCGGTGCATGACTCCCTCGTCGATGACCACCCACAGCATCGGCGGCTTGGGCCGCTTGAGAATCGCCTGCCGTTCCATGCGGGCGACCACGTGCTTTTCGATCTCCTCGACGGTGACTCCGGGCTCGCCGCTCAGGATGGCCCTGGCATAGTCCTCGGTCTGCAGCAACCCCGGCACGAGGAGCGGTTCCCAGGTGCGGATCGCTTCGGCGGTCGCTTCCACGTCCAGCCATGGCCGGAACCATGGCGGGGCCGAGGCGTGGCTGACCATCGGCCATAGCCGCATGAGAGCGCCGTCCGCCTCCAGCGCCTCATCGCAGTGCCGGGCGAACTCCTCCGACGGAGACCGCTTCGCGGTCTCGATCATGCTGATCGTCCCGACCGAGTACGGCACGGCACGGGCCAGCCGCAGTTGGGACCAGCCGCGGGCCTTACGGTGTCGCCGCAGCTCGAAGCCGAATAACGCGGTGGGGGAGTCGGTGGGGTTGAGCACGCTCTCCGGTGGCATCCGGCCCTCCTCGTCCGCATTGCTGCATTTCAGCGGAGCTTTCACCGAAACCGTTGATAGCTCGTTGAAGTCATTCGACTACGAACTGTAGCTGAGACCTGCGAAGGTCGGAAGGCAGATCGGAACTCACGTCTGACAGGTGGGTGAAGTCATGAAAACGGCGAACGCGCTGCCGGGGATCCACCACGAGATCCGCCTTCCGGGCGATCCCGCCTCCGTCTCCCACGCGCGCTCCGAGGTACGGCGTCTGCTCGGCCACGAGCATCCGGCGGTGGATGACGTCACGCTGGTGACGTCCGAGCTCGTGACGAACGCCATAAAGCATTCCGGTTGCCAAGCCGGCGACTTCATCCGTTTCACGCTGGTCGCGTCGGACGGGGTTGTCCGTGTCGAGGTGCACGACCCGGGATCGGCACCCGCCGAACCTCGCCTCCGGCTGGATCCGGACGCGGAAGATGGTCGCGGCCTGCTGATCGTCGATGAGATCTCCGCCGAGTGGGGGATCTGTGAGCGCTACGACGGCCCGGGCCGTACGGTCTGGTGCGCCATCCGCTCCGCGCACGCCCCCGATAGCTCGTCCGTCCCCGAGGTCGTGTCCGGATAGGGAGGCGGACGACGGCCCCCGCGATTGCGCGCCGATCTCGGGGGCAAAGCGGGTCTCACGCCTTTCCGGAGAGAGGTGAGGCCCGTGAACGTGTCCGGCCGGGGCCTTCCCCCGTAGCTCCCGGCTGGGCACATCCTCTCGGACCTGATCGTCGGGAGGGGTCGGAGCGTAAGCACCTGCATGCAGGTCGCACTGCACACAAGCCCTCAATTTCGTCATGACTCTACGAGCTAGCCCCTGTGTCCGCATCTCCAATGCGGGGTAGGGTGGGACAGTGTTGATCAGATTCGGGGCCGCGAACCATCGCTCCATCCGAGAGTCCGTCGAGCTCTCGATGGTCGCGATTGATCGGGATCGCGAAGAGGCACGTCCGGCGCCGCTGCTCGGAGAGAGCCTCCTGCATGTTGCGGCGGTGTACGGGCCAAATGCCTCAGGAAAGTCAAATGTTATAGCCGCGCTCTCCTGGCTGCGCGACGCGGTTCAGCATTCTCTTCGTATTTGGGAGGATGAGATCCCGGTCGAACCGTTTGCCTTTGGTGATGGCCCTGCCTCCGCAACTGAACTCAGCATCGAGATCGCGATCAATGGTGTCCGGTTTGAATACATGCTCGAAGCGGATCGTGAGCATGTGATCTACGAAGGGCTCTTTCATTACCCTGAGAAGAAGCGCAGGCGAGTATTCGAAAGAGAAGAATTGGAGCTGAAGCTGCAAAGGGGGCTTGGTGGACTATCCGGGACCCGCGAACTCCTGACGCACAGGACGCTGGCCCTCTCAATTGCTCGGCGATTTGACGAGCCATTGGTGTCCAACTTCACTCGCGAGCTCCTGGGTATACAGAACATCGGCCGCACGCTCAGGCGCAGGACGAGCTTCCCGTCAGGAGCACTTCGAAGCTCTTTTTCTCGCCCCACTGTTCGCTGGTTCGAAGAAGCGAACGACCAACTCACTCTTTTCGACGAAGGCGACTTCGGCGCCAGAATTATCGGGACTCGACAGCAGGCACTGGCGCTGTTGCGTCTAGCCGACCTTGGCATCGAAGACGTAATTATAGATAGACAAGAGGTCGGCTACCCCGACTCTGAGGTGCGTACCCAACGTAGAATTCGGCTGGTCCATAAGACCTCGGAGGAGAGCGTACCGTTCGACTGGCACGCTGAGTCCGAGGGAACGAGAACATGGTTTGCTCTCATTGGCCCGGTGCTAACCGCTCTTCAGCAGGGATCGGTTGTTCTCTTCGATGAGCTGGACGCGAGTCTGCATCCGACCCTGTCAGCGGAGTTGCTTCGCATCTTTCACAACCCTGTCACCAACCCTCGTGGCGCTCAACTGATCTTCACGTCTCACGACACAAGTCTCCTGAACTATCTGAACAGAGATGAAGTATGGCTCACCGAAAAGCGGGCCGACGGCTCCACCCGCCTCGGCGCACTGGCCGAGTTCGCCGGAGAGCGCGTGCGGAAATCCCAGAACCTTGAGAACGCCTACCTTCACGGCAGATTCGGTGCGCTGCCTCAAGTGGATCAAACTTCCCTGTTGCGTGCTCTTGGATTGATCGGCTGATGGTCTCGGGTAGGCGTCAACGAGGCGGAAGACCGCTGAAAAGAACCGCCGAAAAGCGGCCCGAACTCCGCACAATGATGGTGTTTTGCGAAGGGCAGAACTCGGAGCCTGATTATATAAATGGACTGAGGAGACTCCCGCACATAGCCGAGAACACGGCACTGAATATACAAATTCATCCCGACCGGGGGGTGCCGCTCACGCTGGTTAGGAAAGCGATAGAGTGTAAGTCTGACCCCGAGATCGATGAATGCTGGTGCATTTTTGACGTAGAATGGCCGAAAAACCACCCGAATCTGGCACAGGCGATTGATCTCGCGCGGACGCATGAGATAAACCTTGCGATATCTAACCCATGTTTCGAGCTGTGGCTAATTTTGCACTATCGGGACTGTGGTGCATTTGTGGACACGGATTCGGCGGAAAGTCTCTCCCGTTCATTGGACGGTCGGGCAGGAAAAACGATCGATCCCGCTGTTTACATGCCTTTACGGAAAAAGGCGGCCCGACGTGCCGGACGTCTGGATATGCGACATGATCAGGATGGCACAAAATTTCCACATGATAATCCATCCTCGGGGATGTATAAATTGCTGTGGAGACTTGAAGGCGAATAGCTCGTCGAGATGTCCGGCAGCGGTGCTCGCATGCCCGGCGGTGGTGCGCCCCCGTCCGTGCCTGGGGTGAGGCCGGGACGGGGGTGCCGGAGTCGCCGAACGGATGGGCGTGTCCAGGTGCACGATCCGGGATCACCGGCTGCCGTGCCGTGGTGGCTGAGGTGGAAGGGGATGCCGCGCCTGTTGTGGTGAGTTCTTGATCGATTAGGATGCGATCATAGCCCTGCTTGGCGCCGTCAGGCTGGGCAAAGGTCACCCCTGACGAGCTGGGGACCGGCCCGCCTGCTGCAGGAGGCGCCGTCACAGTGGAGGAAGGAATTTTCGCGCTATGAGCAACGACGTTCCGGCCCCGACCGCGGCGGAAGGTGGGGCGTACAACCCCGCCGTGCCCAATGCCGCGCGGATCTACGACTACCTGCTCGGCGGCAAGGACAACTTTCCCGCCGACCGGGCCGCCGCCGAGGGACTGGTCAAGATCGTGCCCGACATGCGTCAGCGGACGCGGGAGAACCGGGACTTCCTGATCCGGGCCGTACGGCACCTGGCCGACTCGGGAGTGCGCCAGTTTCTCGATCTGGGCTCCGGCCTGCCGACCGGGGAGAACGTCCACGAGGTCGTGCACCGGATCGCGCCCGATGCCCGGGTCGTGTACGTGGACAGCGACGAGGTCGCCGTCGTCCACGGCCGGGCGCTGCTGGCCCGGCATCCGGAAGGACTGGTGCGCATGGTGCACGCCGACGTCTGCGACACCGCCGCCATGCTGGCCCACCCCGATGTGGTCGAGTCGTTCGACCGCGAGCAGCCCGTCGCGGTGGTCATGGTCGCCCTGCTGCATTTCATCCCTGAACCGCAGGTGCGCCACATCCTCGACACGCTCCGCACCTGGATGCCACCGGGAAGCCATGTGGTGATCTCCCATGCCGCCCCCGGCCAGATGAGTCCGGAAGAGCAGCGCGAGGTCCTCGCCGTCTACGAGCGGGCGAACATGCGCATCCACGGCCGCTCCTTAGAGCAGATCACCGCCATGTTCGACGGATTCCAGCTCACCGAGGAGGGCGTGCTGCCCGTCTCCCACTGGCGTCCGGACGGACACCTCTACCACCTGGACGAGCTGCCCCGGAGCGGGTATTTCGCCGGAGGTGTGGCTCAACTCGCGCCTCAGGGGACAGGCACTCGCGCCTCCCGCTGATTGGGATCGGTACGGGACCCCCGTGATGTCCTGGCTACGATCCCGTCGACCTGTAAGGCCGTCGCCCACGGGGTCGTCGGCGGGTCCGATGCGGACGGAGCGAGGATGGAGCCATCCCAGCAGCGGTACGACCGGCAGGCCGATGTCGTGGTCCTCGGAGCCGGCGCGGCCGGTTGCGCCGCCGCCATCGCGGCGCATGACGCCGGCGCCGAGGTCCTGATCCTGGAGAAGTGCCCGCCGGAGACCGCCGGCGGCAACACCCGGGTGTCGGGCGGCAGCTGGTTCGAGAACCTCGACGCCGACCGGGCCGCCGTCTATCTGCGGAACCTGTGCGGCGACTTCCCGGTGCCCGAGGAAGTCATCCGCGCCTGGGCGGAGGAGACGCGGCTCAACTCCAAATGGATGGAGAGCCTCGGCGGCAACGTGGTCGCGAACGGGGTCTACACCCCCGAATACCCGCACCTCGACGGCGCGGACTGCTACGGCGGCTACCGCAGCATCGAGGGCCGGATGGGCGACCAGGTGCTCTACCGGTTCCTCACCGACGCCGTACGCGCCCGCGGCATCGAAATCCGCTACGCGACCCCCGGCCGGGAACTGATCACGGACGGCGGCGCGGTCGTGGGCGTCGTCGCCGAGCAGGACGGCGGGCAAACGCGGGTGCGGGCCCGGCGCGGCGTGGTGCTCGCCACCGGCGGCTTCGAGAACGATCCGGCCATGGTGCGCGACTACCTCCGGCTCCCGCCGTGCCCGGTCTGGGGCAGCCCGGCGGGCACCGGCGACGGACACCGGATGGCGCAGAAGGCCGGGGCCGACCTGTGGCACATGGACAACATGGCCGCGTTCACGGGGATCCGCGTCCCAGGCTCGCACAGCGGGTTCTTCATCAGGCCTCCCGCGACGGGATTCATCTGGGTCGCCGATGACGGACGGCGATTCGTCGACGAGGCCCCGGCGCTCGGCGGCCACGGCCAGGCCCGGGTGCACGGCCGCGATGAGCTGCACCCGGTGCGGGCGGCGTACGTCGTGTTCGATGAGCGGACACGTCGCGCCGGGCCGCTCTGCCCGCCGCGCATGTACCTGCCGGTCGGCTGGCAGCTGCTCATGGAGGGCTACGACTGGAGCCCCGACAACCAGGCCGAGATCGACCGCGGCTGGATCCGGCGCGCCGACACCGTCGCGGAGCTCGCCGTCGAGCTGGGACTCGACCCGGAGACCCTCACCGAGACGGTCAGCCGCTGGAACGCCGCCTGCGCCGCCGGCCGCGACGACCACTTCGGGCGCAGGCCCGAGAGCCTCACCCCGCTCGACGAGGGCCCGTTCTACGCCTTCGAGTCGGCGCCGCTGCTGGGCTGGACGAGCGGCGGCCCGCGCCGTGACGAACACTGCCGGGTGCTCGACCCGTACGGCTCGGTCATTCCCGGCCTGTACGCCGCCGGGTCGGTGAGCTCGACCTACAGCTGGGCGAAGGACGGCGGGTTCCACATCGCCGACGCCCTCGCCTTCGGACGGGTCGCCGGCCGTCACGCCGGAGGTCGTACGGCAGAGCCGACGCGCTGATCATGCTGCCGGCGGACCCGCGCTCATGGTCTTGCGTTGATCGACGTACGGTGCGGGCGGCGTCAGCCGTACCGGAGAATGAACTCATCGACGTGGTCGCTGTCCCCGCCCAGCGTCCACCCGGCGGCCCACAGCATGAGCCGCACCGCTTGCGGACTCCTTGCCCTGCGACCGCAGGAGAAGAGGACACAGTGAAGAACAGTCACGCGGGGGAGCCGAGGACGGTGACGCCTGCCAGGGCGACGAGTGCGATGAGGACCGTGGAGAGGGCGCCGAGGACGACGGCCCGGCGGCCGGTGCGCAGCAGGGTCCGCAGGCGTACCGCCGCCCCCATGCCGAACAGCGCGGCGGTGAACAGCAGCGTCTCGGCGGTCTTGAGCGGGGGCAGCAGCGCGGGCGGCAGGACGTCGAGGCTGCGCAGGGCGACCATGGCCAGGAAGCCGACGACGAAGAGCGGCACTACGGGCGGCCGCCCGCCTTCGACGGCCCCGGCCGTACGGCGACGCCACAGGCTGATCCCGGCGATCAGCGGGGCGAGCAGGACCACCCGGGTCAGCTTGACGACCACGGCCGTGGTCAGCGCGGCCGCGCCGACCGCTTGAGCGGCGGCCACGACCTGGGCCACCTCGTGCACGCTGGCGCCCGCCCAGATGCCGAACGTCTCCACCGGCAGGTGCAGTACACCCTGGGCCAGGGGCAGTGCGACGATCGCGAGTGAGCCGTACAACGTGATCAGGGCGACGGCGGTCATGACGTCCTCCTCGTCGCTGTCGGCCACGCCGTCCATGGCCGCGACCGCCGCCGCGCCGCAGATGGAGAAGCCGGTGGCGACGAGCAGGGACAGCTCTCGCCCGAGTCCGAGCCTGCGACCGAGCCACTGCGTGCCGAAGAAGGTGGCGGTGACCGTCACGATGACCAGCAGCAGCACCGGGAGCCCGAGGGCGAGGACGTCGGGCACGGCGAGTTGCGCGCCCAGGACCACGATGCCGAGCCGGAGGAGGTGCCTGGTGGCGAACGTCAGGCCGGGCCGCATGGCAGGGGAGCGCAGGCCGAGGTTGGTCATGAGTGCGCCGAGGACGAGCGCCGCCATCAGCGGGCTCACGGCGGGAACGAGCCAGTTGATCGCGAGGGCCACGGCGACTCCGATCGCGGCTGTGAGCAGCCCTGGCAGTACGGAACGGGGGGCGGCGGCTCGCAGTGGATCGGCAGTCAACGTCATGTACGCGATCGTCGCGAAGTCCTTTATGCTCCGGTAGCCACCACTTTCGCAGTGCCTCATACGGTAAGTGCATGACTGTACGGTGGCCTGATCTGGACAGCCTCGAACTGCTGCTCCTCGTCGCGGAGCAGGGCAGCCTCGGAAAGGCGGCGAAGCTGCACGGCATCACGCAGGCGTCGGCCAGCCGCCGCCTCGACACGCTGGAGCGGGAGCTCGGCGTGCCGCTGCTGCACCGCTCGACGAGCGGATCGCGGCTCACCCCGCAGGGCCAGGTCGTCATCGACTGGGCCCGTGCGACGCTGGCCGCGGCCGGTGACCTGCTGGAGGGCGTACAGGCCCTGCGCCGCCGGCGCGACGTGTCGGTGCGGGTCGCCGCGAGCATGACGATCGCCGAATACCTCATGCCCGGCTGGCTTGTGGCGTTGCGCCGGGCGCTGCCGGAGGTCGAGGTGGGGCTGCGCGTGGTCAACTCGAACGTGGTCTGCCGGATGGTGCAGGAGGGTGAGATCGATGTGGGGTTCGTCGAGTCGCCGTCCGTGCCGCAGGGGCTGACGGGCTATCACGTCGCCCAGGACCGGCTCGTCGTGGTGGTGGCGCCGAGGCACCCGTGGGCGGCGCGCCGCGGTGCCCCCCTGGAGGTCGCCGACCTGGCCTCGACGCCGCTGGTGGTACGCGAGCCGGGCTCTGGGACGCGCTATACCCTCGACCGCGTCCTGGCCGGGTGGGAGGTCGCCGCGCCGGCCCTCGAGCTGTCGTCGAACGCCGCGGTGAAGGTGGCGGTGGAGACCGGTGTCGCGCCCGCCGTGCTCAGCGTGCTCGCGGTCGCCGCCGAGCTGCGCGAGGGCCGCCTGATCGAGGTGCCCGTACGGGGTCTGGACCTGAGACGGGCGCTCAGCGCCGTGTGGCGCGGCCGGACCCGGCTGGCCGGGCCGGCGGCCGAGCTCGTCCGGCTCGCCGCCACATCCGGGGCGGAGAGCTAGCCGGAAAGCCCGAGGAGCCGGGCGAGGCAGGCCATGTTGTGCTCGAACAGCTCGGCGCGGTGCTCGATCACGTTGTTGAACTGGCCGAACAGCTCGAAGCTGACCATGCCGAACAGGCTGGTCCAGGCGATGACGGCGCGGGCGACCACGTCGCCGGGGACGCCGGGCATCATCGCCCGGACCGCCTCGATGTCCGGTGACAGGACGGCCGGCGGCTCCGGGCACATCGGCGGCGGCGACAGCCGCCCTTCCTGGTGTGCCTCGGCGATTATGCGGCCGTAGACGATCGTGTCACGGGACGCCGGCCCGATCGTGTCGGCCGGGGCGCGATAGCCGGGCACCGGTGATCCGTACAGCAGGGCGTACTCATGCGGGTGCGCCAGGGCCCAGTCCCGTACGGCACGGCAGACCGCGAGCCAGCGCCGGGTGAAGTCCTCGCGGGGGCAGGCCGCGTCGGCCTTCTCCACGGCATCGCCGATCGCGTTGTACCCATTGATGATCAGCGCGGTGAGCAGGTCGTCCCGGCTGGGGAAGTACCGGTAGATCGCCGAGGACACCATCCCCATGTCACGGGCCACGGCACGCAGTGACAGCCCGGCGGCACCCTCGGTCGCCAGGTGGCGCCGCGCGATGTCCGTGATTTCGCGGATCAGCTCCGCCCTCACCCGCTCCCGCGCGGTACGGCTCGCGTTCATGTCGCCATCGTATCAGAGCACCCGAAGAGAACGAGAGCACCGCTCTTGACTATTTCCGCTCCAATGAGAGAGCATTGCTCTCGTAAGGGAGCGACGAACACGGAGTGACCGATGCTGACTGCGGTGAAGGGCGTTGCGGCGGGGCTGATGTTCCTGCTGGAACTGGGTGTGCTGTTCTCGGTAGGCCGCTGGGGCTTCACCCTCGACGCCGGGATCGTGGTCAGGATCCTGCTGGGGCTCGGCACGCCGGCCGTGTTCGCGACCCTGTGGGGGCTGTTCGCGGCCGGCGGCAAGGCCCCGTATCAGCTCCACGGTCTCGCCCGCGCCGCGTTCGAGGTCGTCTGGTTCGGCGGCGGGGCCGCCGCCCTGGCGGCCTCAGGAATGGTCACCGCGGGTGTCGTCTTCGCCGTCCTCTACGTGGCCGACGCCGTCGCTCGGCTGCTCACCCACCAGGTCTGAAGGAGAAAGCCATGGGAAAGCACGTCATCGTCGGGGCCGGGCAGGTCGGCGGCCAGGTGGCGGAACTGCTGGCGAACGTCGGCCACGAGGTCGTGGTCGTCACCCGCTCCGGATCCGGCCCCCGCAGGGCCGGGGTCACGCTGGTCGCCGCCGACGCCGGTGACGCCGCGACGATGCGGCGGATCACCGAGGGGGCCGGCGCTCTGTACAACTGCGCCAACCCGCGATACCACCAGTGGGTCCGGGACTGGCCGCCGATCGCGGCCTCGCTGCTGTCGGCGGCCGAGGCGAGCGGGGCGGTCCTGGTCACGCTCGGCAATCTGTACGGCTACGGCCCGGTCGAGGGTCCGATGACCGAGGACCTGCCCCTGGCCTCCAACGGCGTCAAGGGCGGGGTGCGGGCCCGCATGTGGGAGGACATGCTCGCCGCGCATCGGGCAGGCCGGGTGCGGGTGACCGAGGTGCGTGGCTCGGACTACTTCGGCCCGCACGCCTCGGACCAGTCGTACTTCGGCGAGCGGTTGCTCGCGCCGCTGCTGTCCGGCAGGCCGGCGACGGTGCCCTGGAACCCGGGCATCCCGCACAGCTGGACCTACCTGCCCGACGTCGCGCGGGCTCTGGTGGCAGCGGCGGCCGAGGAGCGGGCCTGGGGCCGGGCCTGGCACGTGCCGACCGGCCCGGCGATGACCATGCGGCAGATGGCGGAACGCCTGTGCCTGCTCGCCGGCGCCTCCACTCCCCGTCTGAGGCGGATCCCCGGCTGGATGCTCGCCGCGGCCGGCCTGGCGGTGCCGTTCATCAGGGAGTTGCTGGAGCTCCGCTACCAGTTCGACCGGCCGTTCGTCCTCGACTCCTCGGCGTCGGAGGCCGCCCTCGGTCTCTCCCCGACACCGCTGGACGAGGCACTGAAGGAAACCATCTCCTGGTGGCGCAGCCAGTGAGCTGGCAGCGTACCTTTGTCAATCTAGTGGTACGCACTATCGATCCCGTGTACCGTAACCCTTGAAAGTGGACGGTCCGGCGTTAGGCTTGGTGACATGACGGATGAGGTCATCAGCGTCGGAGTTCGGGAGCTGCGCGACCGGCTCGCGCACTTCCTGCAGTTGGTCCAGACGGGGACCGTCGTGGAGATCACGGAAAGGGGGCGGCCCGTGGCGCAGCTCGCGGCTCTGCCGCACGATCGTGTCGTCACCGAGAAGCTCGTTGCTGAGGGGCGGATGACGATGCCGGAGATCGAGATCGACTGGACCGACTGGCATGTCACGCGCGGGCAGCCGGGCGAACCGCTGCCCAGCGAGACGCTGGCCGACCTCCGGTCGGCGGAGCGGTGATCTATCTCGACTCTTCAGCCCTGGTCAAGCTGGTCGTTCGGGAGTCGGAGACGGACGTGCTCGGGCAGTGGCTGGCGGCCAGGGCGACGCCCGTGGTCACGTGCGCCCTGGCACGGACCGAGGTGCCACGGGCGGTACGGTCACATGGACCCGAAGCCATCGCCGGCGCGCGAAGCCTGGTGTCCCGATTGCGGATCATCGCCCTGGACGACCGGCTCCTCGACGCCGCGGGAGAGATCGGGTCGCCGAACCTCCGGAGTCTCGACGCCGTCCATCTCTGCGCCGCCCAGGCGCTTGATCGCGCGCTCGACTGGTTCGTCGCCTACGACAAGCGCCTGCTCGCCGCCGCCGAAGACGCGGCCATGCCCACGATCTCTCCAGGAGCCTGACCTCCGGCCGGATTAAGCTCTTCGCATGCGAATTGGGATCATTGGGCTGGGGGACATCGCGCGCAAGGCGTACCTGCCGGTGCTGGCGGCCACGGCGGGCATCGAGCCGCACCTGTGCACGCGCGACCGGGAGGTCCTCGACCGGCTGGGCGACGCCTACCGGATCGGCCCCAGGTTCACCTCGGTCGACGAGTTGATCGACGCGGGGATCGACGCGGCGTTCGTCCACGCCGCCACGGAGGCGCACGTGCCGATCGTGACGGCGTTGCTGGAGGCGGGCGTGCACGTCTACGTGGACAAGCCGCTCGCCTACGAACTCGCCGACGCCGACAAGCTCGTACGGCTGGCGCGGGAGCGGGACAGGTCGCTGATGGTCGGTTTCAACCGGAGGTACGCCCCCGGCTATGTCGGGCTGAGGGATCTGCCACGCGACCTGGTCGTCATGCAGAAGAACCGCTCGGGCCTGGCCGACGACCCCCGCAAGGTGATCTTCGACGATTTCGTCCACGTCGTCGACACACTGCGCTTCCTCGCTCCGGCCGAGGTGACGGACACGGTCATCAGGACCCGGGTGCGCGACGGGCTGCTCGAGCACGTCACGCTTCAGCTCGGCGGCGACGGGTTCACCGCGATCGGCGTGATGTGCAGGGTCAGCGGCGCCGTCGAGGAGACCTGTGAGGTCATGGGCGGCGACGCGAAGCGGAGGGTCGTCAACCTCGGCGACGTGATCGACCACGCCGGGGGCGAGACTCTCACCAGGAGGGGCGACTGGATCCCGGTGGCCCGGCAGCGCGGCATCGAGCAGGCCTGCGGCGCGTTCCTCGACGGGGTACGGCAGGGCCGTACGATCAGCGCGGACGACGCCCTCGTCACCCACGCGATCTGCGAGGACATCGTGGCCGCCGCCGGTTGAGCGCCGGCGGCGGCCTGGATCACCGGAGAAGGGCGATCACCGGGAGGTGAGGTACCGCTCGCCGAGGGCGCGCAGCCGGGCGTGGGCCGATTCGTACGCCTCCGGACGGCCCAGGTACGCCTTGGGCAGCTTGGCGACCATCGTGTAGTTGGTGTCGACCACGTTGCCCACGGGGGCCTCACCGCCCTGACTGACGAGCTGGTAGGCGTCGAGCGTGTCGAGCCCGGTGAGCGAGGCCGTCCAGGTGACGAGGTCGTGCTGGCTGATCCGGTAGGCGTCCTCCAGTGGCCTGGCGGAACCGGTGGCCATCAGGTGGTCGTCGTCCTCAAGGCGCGGCCACGGCGTGGCGACGCCCTTGACGAGCTCGACCGCGACGACGGTGTTCATCGCGGCCTCCACGGCGGTGCCGCACACCTCGCCGTGGCCCTGCCGGCAGTGCCCGTCACCGACGGAGAACAGCCCGCCCTCGACGTTGACCCCCAGGTAGAGGGTGACGCCGGCCCGCAGCTCGGGCGTGTCCATGTTGCCGCCGTGCGCGTCCGGAGTGATCGTCATCCGTGACTCGAACGCCGCGGGGGCGACCCCGACCGTGCCGTGCATCGGGTCGAGCGGCATCTCGACGCTGAAGTCGCCGCGCCGCGCGTGGTAGCGGACCACCCCTTTCTCCACGTCGACGTCGTACATCCAGACGACCTCGTCGAGCGGCGGGTGCAGCATCGCCGTGGTGTGGGTCGTGGTAAGCGCCCCGAAGTGCGGGAACGTGGTGGAGACCGCCCAGTCGCGCGCCGGCTCGATCGACACGAAGTGCAGCGCGATCGTGTCGCCGGGTTCGGCACCCTCGACATGGAACGGCCCGGTGACCGGGTTGAGGTACGGAAACTCGCAGACCTGCGAGGGCAGGTCCTCGGGGCCGCGCACCCGGCCGCCGAAGCAGTCCTCGGTGTAGATCTCCAGGATCGTGCCCGGGGTGATCCTGCCCACGGCGGGCCGCCCGCCGAAGGTGTAGGACAGCTCTTCCGGCCTGGGCCGGTAAGAGACGACGTTCACTCGGAGACCTCCGTCTCGTCGGGAAGGGAGGGGCGACGGCGGAACAGAAACAGCAGGCCGAGGACGATGACGCCGAGGGCCAGCCAGGTCAGGCCGACGGTCTGGGCGGCGACCCTGGCGTTGATCACGACGTAGAGCAGGATCAGGAAGCCGATGCCGGGGGCGATGAGGTGCCGCCACCAGTCGCGGCTGCCCTTGCGTACGAAGTAGTGGACGACGACCGAGATGTGCAGTGCGAGGAACGCGGTCATCGCGCCGAAGTTGATGAGCGAGCTGAGCAGGTCGATCCCGTCGTCACGCGAGGACATGTAGATGCCCAGGATCAGTGAGACGGTGGCCACCAGCAGCGTCGCGTAGATCGGCACCTTGCTCTTGGAGTGGACCTTGCCGAGGAAACGGGGGAGTTGCCGGTCGCGGGCCATCGCGAAAAGCAGACGCGAGGTGGCGGCCTGGGCGACCAGGGAGTTGGCGAAGCCCCACGCGATGGCGGTGGCGATGGCCGTGAGCACGCCCAGCCAGTGGCCGCCGGCGAACTCGGCGGCGTCGTAGAACGCCGTGCCCTCCGGGTCTCCGTTCGCGAGCAGTCCGGCGCGGTCCGGCACGAGCAGCGAGGCCACCCAGGTCTGCGTGATGAACAGCAGGCCGGCCAGCATCAGCGCGCCGACCATGGCGCGGCCGAGCTTGCGCGCGTCCTCGCGGCTCTCCTCGGCGAGCATCGAGATGCCGTCGAAGCCGAGGAAGGACAGCACCGCGATCGACACGGCCCCGAACGCGAGCGGCCAGGTGAACGTCGAGGAGTCGAAGATCGGACTGAAGAAGTCTCCGTGACCCTTGCCCTGTGCGAGCGCGGTGATGCCGACGACCAGGAAGATCACCAGAATGATCAGCTCGCCGATCAGCATGATCTTGTTCATCCGGGCGGTCATCTTGATGCCGAAGGAGTTGACCACCGTGTTGAGCACGATGAACATGACGATCCAGGCCCAGACGGGCACGGCGGGCACGAACGACGCCATCGCCACGCCCGCCACCAGGTAGAGCAGGGCCGGCACGAGGATGTAGTCGGCCAGGATGACCCAGCCCGCGAGGAAGCCGACCGGGGCGCCGATCCCGCGTCCGGCATAGGTGTAGACCGATCCGGACATCGGGAACGCCTTGGACATCTGCGCGTACGACAGCGCGGTGAAGGCCATCGCGACCATGCCGATGGCGTAGACGAGCGCGACCATCCCGCCGGAGTCGTGGAAGACGCCGCCGAAGATGCCGAACGGAGCGATCGGCACCATGAAGATCAGGCCGTAGATCATCAGGTCGGTGAAGCTCAGCGACCTGTTGAGTTCCTGCTTGTATCCGAAGCGTTCCACTCCGGAGGGGGACGCCGCCGGGGCCGGCGTCTCGGAGACGGATGACATTCGTGCTCCTTCAAGTGTGGGGGGCAGAGCGTACGATAGGACCAATCCTTGAAATAGAAAAGTTTTCCCCGGAAACTTTTTTGCATAAACCATTACGTATCGGCAGACGAGCAGGTCAGCAGGAGGTCACGACATCGAAATCCAGACCATTGGCGCGTCCCACGTACACGCGCTGCCGTACGTGCCCTCCGGAAAGCGTGAGGTTCCCCCGGCCGCTGGTGATCGAGGTGCCGTCGGAGACGGCCTCGATGGCCGGTACGGCGAGGGCGCCGGCGCGCTCCGCGAGAGCCGCGAGCATGAGCACGCTTTCGTAGCAGCCATGTCCGTGACCGTTGAGCAGCGGCGCCTGCGGCCCGAAGCGCCGGACGTAGCGCTCGCGAAGATCGAGGTTCGCCTCCGTCCCGATGCTGCCGAAGTAGCCCATGGCGGCGTAGAGCTCCCCGCCGGTGTCGCCCCCGATCGCCAGCAGACCGTGCTCCTCCAGCGCTCCGCACAGTCGCGCGCAGCTGAGCCCACTGGCCGCGAACTCCCGATTGAACGCGACCAGGTCACTGCCGATGAGGTTGAGCAGCACCGCGTCGGGCCGTACCGCGGCCAGTTCGTCGATCAGCCGCGCCATGTCCCGCGTGCCGAACGGGACGAACCGTTCCCCGACCACGGTCGCCGACCGGGACAGCAGGTGGTCGCGCGCCGCCTCGTGGACCAGCCGCGGCCAGACGTAGTCGTTTCCCAGCAGGAACCAGCGCCTGGCCCGCCGGTGGTCGATGAGCCAGTCGAGTCCCGGTCCGACCTGCCGGGAGGCCGGCTCGCCGAGGAAGTAGACCCCGGGACGGCGGACGCCGCCTTCGTACGGCGGCGCGTACACGAACGGGATCCTGCCCTGCAGCGTGCTCTCGATCGCGACCCGCACGTCGCTGGCGTGGGTGCCGACGACCGCCTGTACGGCTCCGCCCCGCGCCAGGGCGGCGACCTCCTCGGCGACCAGCGCGGGCGGCCGGCCACCGTCGACCAGGACGAGCTCCACCGGCCTGCCGAGCAGCCCGCCCGCGTCGTTGACCTCGGCCGCCGCCAGCGTCGCGCAGTTGATCGCACAGGGGCCGACGAGGCCGAGAACGCCGGAGACCGGCACCACCAGGGCGACGCGCAGCGTGTCGGCCCTGAGCAGATGTGCCTCCAGGGGCTCGAGGAGCGCCGCGGCAAGATCGGCCACGGAGAAGAGTATGGTCCATCGGCACGGGCCAGCGAAAGGAACAATCGATGGTGACGGCCCGGATCGGCGGTGGCGGTGACGACGCCGTTGGGATTTCCCAGGCGGAGACCGCGGACCCCGGCTCGTCCGGGCTCGGCTCCTCGCTCGCCTATCTGCTGAGCCGCGCCGAGCGCAGCGTCAACCGGGGGCTGGCGGCCGCGCTCGCCGCCGAGGAGGTCAGCGTCGAGCAGTGGCGGATCCTCCAGGCGCTCGCCGACGGCCGCGGCCACTCCATGGGCGACCTCGCCGAGGCCGTGCTGATGCCGCACCCGACGCTCACCAAGGCCGTCGACCGGCTCGTCGATCACGCCCTCGTCTACCGCGGGCGCGATCCCGTGGACCGCCGCAAGGTGGTGGTCCTGCTCGCGGGCCGGGGCAGCGACCTGCTCGGCCGCCTGGAGGCGGGGATCGCCGAGCACCAGCGGGCCATCCTCGCGACGTACGGCACGGCCAGGACCGAGCGGCTCATGCGCGAGTTGGAAGATCTGGTGCGGTCTCTCGAAGCCTGACAGTGATGATGTGGATGAGCACCGGGGGCGACGCCGTCCGCTCGTCGGAGAGCGGACGGCGGCCGCGCCGTCAGCACTCCGTCAGCACTCCCTCAATGCCTCGGCCAGCCGGTCGACGGCCCAGGACAGGTCGTCGCGGGAGACGACGAGGGGCGGCGCGAGGCGGATCGTCGAGCCGTGGGTGTCCTTGACCAGCACGCCCCGGCGCATGAGCGCCTCGCTGATCTCCCGGCCGCTGCCGAGAGCCGGGTCGATGTCGATGCCCGCCCACAGACCACGGCCGCGCACCGCCACCACGCCGTGCCCGACCAGCTCGCCCAGCCGCTCGTGCATCAGGGCGCCCAGTTCGCGGGCGCGGGCCTGATACTCACCGGTCTTCAGCAGTTCGATGACCGCGATGCCGACCGCGCAGGCGAGCGGGTTGCCGCCGAACGTCGAGCCGTGCTGGCCGGGCCGGATGACGCCGAGCACGTCGGCGTCCGCGGCCACCGCCGAGACCGGCACCACCCCGCCGCCCAGAGCCTTGCCCAGGACATAGATGTCGGGCGTGACACCCTCGTGATCGCAGGCGAAGGTGTCACCGGTGCGGCCGAGCCCGGACTGGATCTCGTCGGCGATGAACAGGATCCCCTGCTCCGAGCAGAGCTCGCGGACCGAGGGGAGATAACCGTCCGGCGGCACCAGTACGCCGGCCTCGCCCTGGATGGGCTCCAGGAGCACGGCGACCGTGTTCTCGTCGATCGCCTCCCTGATCGCCTCGGCCGAGCCGTACTTCACGATCCGGAAGCCGGGGGTGAAGGGGCCGAAGCCGCCATGGGCGTCCGGGTCGGTGGAGAAGCCGACGATCGTCGTGGTGCGGCCGTGGAAGTTGTCCTCCATGACGATGATGTTCGCCCGGTCCGCGGCCACGCCCCTGACCTCGTAGCCCCATTTGCGCGCCACCTTGATGGCGGTCTCGACGGCCTCGGCGCCGGTGTTCATCGGCAGGATCATGTCCTTGCGGCACAGGTCGGCCAGACCCGTGGCGAACTCGGCGAACCGGTCGTGGAAGAACGCGCGGCTGGTCAGCGTCAACCGGTCGAGCTGCTCGCGTGCCGCGGCCAGGATGGCCGGGTTGCCGTGGCCGAAGTTCAGCGACGAATATCCGGCCAGGCAGTCGAGGAAACGCCGGCCCGCCACGTCGGTCACCCAGGCGCCCTCGGCGGAGCGGAGCACGACGGGCAGCGGATGGTAGTTGTGCGCGCCGCGGGTCTCGCTGATGCGGATGAAGTCTTCCGCGGTAGAAGGAGTGTTGTTCACCGGATCTCCAGAGTGCAGCACTTGGGCCCTCCGCCGGACTTGCGCAGCTCGCTCAGGTCCACGGGGACGACCTCGAAGCCCCGGCGCTTGAGCTCCAGGATGAGCCCGGTCGCCTCGGCGTTGACGACGACGTTCCCGCCGTCGCTGACCGCGTTGAGGCCGAGCACCTCCGCGTCGGAGGCCGAGGCGATGACGGCGTCCGGGAACAGCCGCTGCAGCACGCGCAGGCTGCCGGCCGAGAACGCTCCAGGGTAGTACGCCACGTTATGTCCGTCCAACGGGAACAGCGCGGTGTCGAGGTGGTAGAACCTCGGGTCCACCAGGCGCAGCGTGACGACCGGGCGGCCCAGGAACTCCTGGGCCTCCATGTGGGCGGCGACGTCCGTACGGAAGCCGGTGCCGGCCAGGATCACGTCGTCGAGCGTCAGATAGTCGCCCTCGCCTTCGTTGGTGAAGGACGCCGCCAGCGTCTCGTGGCCCCGCTGCCTGAACCAGTCGAGATAGGCCGGACCCTCGGCGGCCCGCTCCGCGTGGGCGAACTTCGCACCGTAGACCCTGCCCTCGACGACCAGCGCTCCGTTGGCGGCGAACACCATGTCCGGCAGGCCCTCGATCGGGTCGATCAGGCTCACCCGGTGGCCGAGGCTTTCGTACGCCCGCCGCAGGCTCTCCCACTGCCGTACGGCCTCGGCCGTGTCGGTGCCCTTCGCCGGGTCCATCCAGGGATTGATGGAGTAAGAGACCGTGAAGAACTCCGGCCGGCACATCAGGTAATGCCGTACCGTGCTCGTGCGGTCACGTCTCGTTGTTTCAGCCAATGGCGCGAGTGACATCCATACTCCATCCGGAAACGCCGTTGTTAACGGATCTTCAGGGTAGGAACCCGGGGCCGCGCAACCAATGCGTGCTCGTTGCGCCTTCAGGTGGATCGGTTGCGTCTTCAGCCCGCTCGCGGCGATCCGTTAACCCCCCTGGCCGTGATCTTGCGAATACTCGCACGTCGGTGCTCTGAACAGCCACTTTTCATTCGTGATCTTGCAGTTTCTCGCAGGCCTGTCCGATGATCAGCGAAGACGGTGTTCGTGATCTTGCACTCGGGGCCAACTGCAAGATCACGAAACGGATAAATGCAGTTCAGGCGGCCTGACTGCAAGTATCTACAAGATCGCGACATGGGTTTGCCCAGATCGCAGCGGTGGCTTGCGAGTATTCGCAAGATCACGGGGGAGGGGGGAGGGCTGGTGAGGCAGTGGGCCTGGGCCTAGTGTGATCCGCTGATCAGGCGGGACAGGACGATAGAGCTCTTGGTCCGCACCACGAACGGCTCGGCCGCGATGCGCTCGATGACGCGCTCCACGTGCCGTACGTCTGTCGCGCGGATGTGCAGCAGCGCGTCGGCCTCTCCGGTGACCGTGCAGGCCGAGACGACCTCCGGATGCCTGGCGGCCGCCGCTCCGATCTCCGCGGGCGAGGTCTTGCCGCGGCAGTAGAGCTCGACGTACGCCTCAGTCGTCCACCCGAGGGCAGACGGCTCGACCCGGGCGCTGAACCCGGTTATCGCGCCGGTCGCGACCAGTCGGTCGACCCGGCGTTTGACCGCCGGAGCGGACAGCCCGATTTGATTGCCTATTTCGGCATATGTTGCGCGCGCGTCTTCTACAAGAGCCCTGATGATGGCGCGGTCCAGCTCGTCCACCTTCACGTCGACCTGTATACCGGTGACGAGGCCGCGATGTCGCAGACGCGGCCGTGCGGCCGACCACGCTGTCGGCCGCACCAGGTCGTGTCCGCGGGCTGCTGTGGCGGCGCCGCCGGGTCAGGCCGCCATGGCGGCGAGGTCGGCGGCCCTGGCCAGGATGTCCGTGTAGATCGTCGGATCGTCGGCGTCGATGACGGGGAAGCCCACCCCGAAGTCGCCGTTGACCCATCGCGCTCGTACGCCCGGATTGGCGAAATCGGTCCCGTCATACAGGAAAACGTGCGGGCTGCACGTGACTCGTCCATGTCTGGCCGCGGTGAACTGGTCCATCACCGCCGACCGCGCGCGGCCGTCATCCAGCGCCTGCGCGAGCGCGTCGACGTCGACGCAACCGCTTCCGGCCGCGATGTCCAGGATCTCGTGCCGCAGCGAGATGCATCGCCCCTCGGCCCAGAATGCCCTGCGCAGCGCGAGATCCAGTTGTTCGGAGGCCCCCAGGCCCTGGGCCTTCGCCGCCTGTACCGCCTCAAGGGGCGGCAACATGGTGACCGGATAGGACCAGTCCGGCCCCTGCCGTAGCCGCCATCCGGCGCCGGGATCGAGCGCGCCGACGACGGATACCTCCGAGTCCACTCCGGGGCGCTCGTTCACCGTGCGGTTGAACAACTCCAGAGGGAAGCACCGGTGGTCGAACCTGAGAAGACCCTCCAGACCGAGTCGGCGCCGCGCCTGGTGCAACCGGTGGACGGCGAGGTGGGCGAAGGAACAGTTGAGGTCGGAGAAGACGACGATCGTGTCCGGCGTCGCGGGCAGCCGTGGATCTCGTCTCATGTCAATCACCTCCGATCGGGGCGGCCGGCTGCTCGGGAAACAGCCGGCACAGCACGAAGTAGAGAAGGGCTGCCGTGCAGAACGGCACCAGGCAACTGAGATCGACGCCGCCCGCCAGACCGGCGAGCGGGCCGGTGTAGAGCGTGTTGCTCACGAACAGCAGACCGAGGAGCACCGCGGGGACGAATGCCCCCAGCGCGCGGGGGTTGATCCCGGCCAGGTACCAGTACCGTCCACGCCGGTCGGGGTGGGCGAAGCCGTACAGTTCGTCCGGCTCGTACCGTCCGCGGCGGGCCGCGAATCCGACCAGCATGACCGCCGTCCACGGCGAGACGAGGACGAGCAGGATCAGAACGAACGCTGAGATCGACTCGACCGCGTCGAAGACGATCGCCCCGAGGTACAGGACGGCGACACCGAGCAGGGACATCAGCCAGGTGCCGGCGGCCCGGGGGAGACGCCACAGGATCGAGTTGGCCGACAGCCCCGCCGCGTAGAGGCAGAGCGCCGCCTGGGGCAGTGTGCCGGCGAACCCGAATACGATCACCACGGCGGCGAACCAGTGCGGCACCGCGTCCGCCACCCCCATGTTCCACGGTACCGTCTCGTCTTTCAGTATCGTCGTGACGTACGCGCCCGTGATGAGCGCGAGCGCGTTGCTCAGGTACATCGCGACGGCGTTGTACGCCACCGCGGTCCGGTCTCGAACGCCCGGAGCGAGGTAGCGGCTGTAGTCGCCTTGGAAGGTGGAGTACGAGATCGGCAGGGTCGCGCTGAAAGACACCGCGAGCAGCCATGTCCTCCAGAAATCGCCGAGCGCGTACTCCCCTCCTCCGCCGGACGGGGCGAAATCCGGCAGCAGCACCATGACCAGCGCCAGCAGCACCAGCCCGCCGAGCACGGTCATGGCCTTGTACGTGGCGAGGAGCGCGCCGTAGCCGTACACCGCCACCACCACGACCGCCAGTGCCACCAACGGCATGGCGACCGCGAGCGCTCCGGGGCCCGTGGGGGTGCCGAGGATCCGCTGCCCGGCCGCCAGGACGGCGGTGGCACCGGTCCACACCGCGATCGAGAAGAAGCCGATCGCCACCACGATGGTGATCACGTTGGCGACGATCCGTCCCCGCACACCGAAGTGCGCGCCGCTGGAGACCGGATCGTTGGCGCCGGTGCGTTTGCCGAACAGGACCAGCGGTGCGAACACCGCGGTCCCGATCAGCAGCCCGACTAGGATCGCGCCGGCGGAGGCGGCCCAGCTCAGCCCGAATGTGATCGGCACCGAGCCGAGCACGACGGTGCCGAGGGAGAACTGGGCCGAGTGCCAGATCCAGAGGAACTCGCGTGCGGACGCCGTGCGTTCGGCTTCCGGAATCCGGCCGACGCCGTGCGCCTCCACCCGACTGCCTGTGGCGACGGAGCGGACCTGGGGGGGAAGTTCGCGCGTGGTCACGGCGCGTCCCTTTCCGCGCCGTCTTCCGCTTCGTCGGCTGGCGCCGCCCGGGGAGGCGCGGCGTCCCCGGGCAGCAGTTCGACGCGCAGCGATCCGCACTCCGGGCCGGCCACCTGCCGTCCAGTGAGCAGGTCGAATGCCGAGTGGTGCAGCGGGCAGGTGATTCGCAGCGTACGGCTGTTGAGGTAGCCGAACCGCAGCAGTCCTCTGCGGTGCGGACACTCCGCCTGGGTGACGATCCGCTTGCCCGCCACCTCGATGAGCAGCAGGTCGGGCGAGATCTGGCGCAGCGAGGCGTCGGCTTGCGGGCGGCCGCTCATGCCGCCGCCACTCTCGCCCTGGTGATCGCTGCCGCCGTGGCCTCCCCGATGATCTCGCTGGTGAGCGTGATGCCGGCCCACACCTTCGCCAGATCGACCTCGCGGTGCTCGCCCAGCCCCCGGATCGCGGTCTGCATCTGCTTCGAGTGGAAACTGTCGATGTAGAGGTGCTCGGTGTAATATCTGTCGCTCGCGATGCCGAGCCGTTTCGTCGCCGCCGCGAAGGGCTTGAAGGCGTAGAGCACGCTGGCCTCGAAGTAGGCGTACGCGCCGAGGAAGTACTCGGGCTCCGGTGCGCGATCGGCCAGCCAGTGGAACAGGTTGACGTAGGCGAAGCTGGCGTCCCCGGCCCGCTCCACGTAGTGCTCCAGATCAGTGGGCATGCCCAACTCGGTGAGCAGGTCCCGGTAGAGGTGTGAATGCTCCATGTCGTCGTTGCCGCAGCCGAACTCGTCGATGAGCACGCGCAGGACGGCCATGCGCGACCGGGAGGGCAGCCGCTGGAGGATGCCGAGGTGGGACTGCGACTCCACCAGGCCGTCCACCGCGAACTCCGCCGCTACCACCCCGAACTGGTCGAGGGTGGCTTCCTCCGCGAGGAAGTACTCGCCGTCGGAGGGCTCGGCCTGCTCTTTGGCCAGTAGATCGTGCAGTGCGTCGATCAGCTCGATGCGGAAGCCGAACCTCGGGGCACGCTCCTCGTGCTCGGCGGCGCGGCGCACCACCCAGTCCCGTTCGATGGCCCACAGCTCGGTGTACTGCTGGGGGGTGAGGACAGAGCGGTTGTAGACGTAGAGCCGTTTCTGGTCGGAGTCGCCAGGTCGCAGCCGCATGCCGTCACCTCGCATCTTCGACTGTCGCGTCGGTGTCGATGACCCTTCGTCGACACAGCTCCTTCTTGACGCTCCGGTACCAGTCGTCGCGGAACAGGCCGTATCGTTCGCAGGCGGCGTCGATCGCCTTCTGCCGTTCCATGGAGGGGGCGGCCAGCATGTCGTTGCACAGCCCTGGTTCGAGATTGGCCAGGGGGCCGACGAAACCGGCGACACCGGGCACCTCGTGCAGCAGGTTCTCCCAGCCCTCGAACACCGGGATCCCGAGGTCTGCCGCGACCAGTTTCCTGGTGAACTCGGCCGACCCGCTGGATTCCTTGATCCCGACCACGCCGGGAAGGCGGCAGATCCGCAGCAACGTGTCCAGCGCGATCTGGTTGCCCGACAGCGCCTCCTCGTTGTAGATGAACAGCGGAATCGGCACGGCCGCGCGCAGCGCCCGGTAGTGGCTGTAGATCTCCTCCTGCGCGAGTCCGGGCGCGAACGGGGTGGTCACCGCGATGGCGGCCACGCCGAGTGAGACGGCCGTCTCGGCTCTGGCGATGACCTGTTCGGTCGTCGGTAACTGGATGCCGGCCAGCACCGGCAGCCCCGCTGAGTGACGTACCGTGTACGAGACCATGTCGTGCCACTGCTGTTCCGACAGTTTCCACCCCTCTCCGCTGGAAAGGGTGGGCATCAGCCCGGTGACCTGATGGCGGATCGAATCGATCAGGCGTTGTACGGATTGCTCGGACACCGCGCCCGTCTCGGCCAGCGGCGTGATCAGGGGAACGATGGTTCCTGAATACATGAGCCACCTCAGAGGTTGTCGATGTCGATTCGCAAGGCCAGGGACCGCTCGTAGAGCTGTTCCAGGCCGGCCGGGAAGACGGGCTCCCGCTCGGCCGACTCGATCGGGTGAACCGGGAGGTCGCGTCGACCGAGCAGCCGGGGGCTGGCCGTCACCACGACCGTGTCGCGGCGTATCGCCATCGCCACGAGCAGCCGCTCGTGCGGCGGCAGCCCGGACAGCGATCCCATCTCCAGGGCGAGACGCAGGTCGTCTTCGTCGTAGGCGATGCGGTCGATCGCCATGTCGGTGTGGAGATTGTCCATGAACGGGTAGTAGTCGTCCTGGGTCTGGCGGGGGTACCGCCAGACCAGGTCGTCACAGCGCCCGACGTGCTCCAGGCTCATCAGGACCCGGCCGCCGGGCAGGCGCTCGGTGAAGAAGCGCTTGCAGCCCCGGCGGACCTCGTCGTCGCTGCTGTGCATGCCCATGAACAGGGCGGCGTCCAGGAACGGTTCACTGCTCATGGCGCAGCAGCACCTCTCGCATCCGGTTCATAGCGCAGGCGAACGTTCCGGGTCGGCGGGCGAGCGCGAGGCGGACATAGCGCTCCCCTCTTGCCGGGTCGTTCCAGTAGAAGTACGTGCCGGGCAACACATAGACCTCGCTCTCCAGCAGTTTTTCCTGGAGGGCGGTCGCGGTCAGATCGGCCGGCTTGACCCGGAACCAGGCGACGCTCGTGTTCACCACGGGTTCGACGTACTCGAGGATCGTGCCCTGCATGGCCTTGACGGCCATCGCCCGGTTCTCGGTGATCACGTCGCGTACCGAGGCGAAGTTGTCCTCGATCGAGTCCTCGACGTACTGGGTGAGGAAGTGGAGGACGAACGGCGACACGTTCAGCAGCACGGCCGTCTGAATGTTGTAGACGTCATCCTTGATGTCGTCGCTCACGGTCAACATCGCGCACTTCGCGTCCTGTACCGGCCAGGTCTTGCCGGTGTCCTCCAGCGCCATGTAGGAGACGCCGGATTCCTCGAGAAGCTCGTAGATGTCGAAGCGGCCGATGTTTTCGTCACACAGGGCGAACGACGCGAAGCACAGGTCGAGCATCAGTAGCTTCCCGTGGTCCTTGCAGTAGCGCACCACCTCCCGGAATCCCTCCATCCCGTACTGCAGGAGGCTGAATCCGGTCGGGTTGTTCGGGTCGACGAGGTAGAGGGCGTCCGATTTCAGAGCCTTGAGGTTCGAATAGATGTGAGCCGGGTCGGCCAATGACTCCTCGGGTAGCGGCGAGAGCTCGATCTGCATGTGCTTGAGCAGGTCTACGAGGTTGTCGAAGCACGGCTCGATAAGGCCGACCGACATCTTCCGCTGCATCAGGTACATGGCCGCGACCATTGTCGAGACGCTTGCGGAATACGACAGCCAGGTTTTGCCGGCGGCTGCGGCCGTGGGCTGCTTGTGCAGTCGGAAGAAGGCGTCGATGAAACGCTGCTCGAAATAGGCCTGCTGGTTTTCCTCGGCCTCGTACCAGAAGTCGGGCAGGCGCGAGACTATCTTGTCCTGGCTGGGGGACTGGCGCTGGTGGGTGTGGGCGTCGGCCAGGTTGTACCTGGTCTTCAGGGCCTGGATCTCGTGCTGCGTGAGGTCGACGAGCGCCGAGATATCCGGGGCCTGGGACTGGTCGAGCAGCGTGTCGGTGATTTCGGTGCGGGCGCGGTTCATGGTGGATCCCTTCACTGGTGCGGACCTTTGGGTGGCGCAAGAGCTGGAGGAATCGTGCGTTTGGAGAGACTGACAGGTCTTCTCCTGCGTCCGGAAACCTTGGAGAGTTCGAAAGCCGCTTTATGTGGATTCGGTACGGTTCCGGGTGCCAGAAATGAAATTACTTCGCACGTGCGGAGAAGTCAAGGGTGTGATTGAGATTCGTTCCACGTGGAATGGAATGGGAAAGATGGGTGAGGGGTGACCGTCGGCGGTCGGGGTATGGTCGGAAGTGTAAACGGCGTTCGGGGTGTCCAAAAAGAATCGGCGCGCGTCCTTATTCTTACGCACGCCGATTGAGAGTCGACCGATTATTTTGCTCGAAACTCCCGGTGGGAGCTCTCGAGTATTTACGACGTCAGGGAGGGGGCGAGGGAGCGGTCAGGCGGCTGCGCGCTTGAGGAGGTCCTCGAACACCGTCGGGTCGTCGGAGGCGACGACGGGCCAGCCTATGCCGTAGCCGCCGGCCCAGCTGACCTCGATCCCCGGGTTGGGATGATCAGTGCCATCCGGAAGGAACAGATGCGGACTGCAGTTCACCTGGTCCGTCGCCGCGATCGCGGCCTGTTCCGACAGGGCGCGGCGCGCTCGGCCGTCATCCAGCGCGGCGGCCAGGGCGGAGACGTCCACCACGCCGGTGGACGCCGCGGCGTCCAGGATGACCTTGCGATTGCTGATGCACCTGGACTCGGCCCAGAATGCGCGCCGCAGCGCCAGGTCGAGTTGCTCGGAGGCGGTGAATCCCTGCTCCTTGGCCGCCTGGATCGCCTCCAGCGCGGGGAGCGTCGTGGACGGGTAGAGCCAGTCCTTGGCCTGCCAGAGCTGCCATCCCGCGGCGGGTTCCTGGGCGGCCATCCGTCCTACCTCGCTGTCGGTTCCCGGTCTGGGGCTCGGCGCGTCGTTGAGGAGTTCCAGGGGAAAGGCCCGGTGATCGAACTGAACGCGCCCGGTGAGGCCCAGGCGCTCCCGCGTCTGGTGAAGCCGATGGATGGCGATATGGGCGAAAGAGCACCAAATATCAGAAAAGATGGTGATGGTGCCGGGCTCCGGGGTCAGGTCGACCCGGGAGGAACTCTGCGGTGTCACGGACAAGATGTTCTCCTTGTGCGGCGGATGTCGGTCAGGCGGCGTCGACGCCGAGTGCCGTGCCCTCGTGTTCGGCGAGCAGAGCCTCCACGAGGACGTCCTCGTCCGGCAACCACGGGGTCATGGTGGGGACCGAGCGCATCGTCGCGGCGAGGGTCTCGGTGCGGTCCAGGACGGTGGCGCCGTGTGAGCTCAGGATCCGCCTGGGCCCGAGCCGGACCAGGTTGTCCAGCACGGCGTCGAACTTGGCCGGGTCGGCGAGTGCGGTCCATGGTGCGTTGGCCCTGGTGAACAGGGCCATGCCGGCTAAGTAGACGGCCTCGGGGATGTCTTGTGCGTTCTCGGCCGGCCCTGGAAGGACCGCGCCGAAGCTGTCTGAGCTGAACAGCGACTGCGTTGTGAGGTCGTACAGAGCCAGCGTCGAGGGGGAGTCGTAGGCAGGGGGGCGGAGCAGGGAGACGCTCCTGCCCCCGAGGTCGAGTGTGCGCCCGGGGTTGACCTGGATCACCCGGTTCGCCGGAACGTCCCATTCCTCTCCGAGACGCGCGATGGCCAGGCCGTTGGTGATCAGTTTGGCCCGTGGCGCCGCCATCAGGATCTCTTTGAGGTTTCCGGCATGGTCCCGGTCGTCATGGGTGAGCAAGATCCAGCGCAGTTCCGTCGGATCGACCAGGGACCACAGGGCCTGCTCGAAGTACCCGCGGTCGATCGCCATTCCAGTGTCGACCAGGATCGGCTCCGGGCCGCGGATCAGGTACGCGTTGACAGGCAGCAGACCCGCGCCGGCGATGGGCAGCGACGACGGCAGTGCGAAGACATCGGGTGCGGCCTGGTATGGCGTGCGAAGGTTGGAGGGCATGGAGGGGGTCCTTTCGGTGGTTCAGGTGAGCTGGACGAGCACCGAGCCGACGATGAGCAGCGTGAGACCGGTCAGACGGGGAGTCGTGAGCGGCCGCCGGGGCAGTCGGAAGAGGCCGTAATTGTCGATTACCGCCGAGGCGACCTGCTGCCCGGTCACGGTGAGCGCGACCGTGGTGGCGGCGCCGATCGTCGGGATGAGCGTGAAGGTGGCGGTGACGTAGGCCGCCGCGCAGGCGCCACCGAGCCATCCCCACCACGGCATCGTGCTGAGCGGCGCGAACCGCGGCCGGGGAGTCCGGCGGAGTGCGAGCAGGACGAGCAGCACCACGGCGATGGTGATCGTCGCGACGATGAAGCTGATCAGCGCGGTGGTCAGCGGTTGGTGGACGTCGTCGCGCAGCAAGGCGTTCACCGCGCCCTGGACGGGTAGCACGCCGCCCGCGACGATGCCGAGCACGATCCAGCCGATCTGGCCGAGGCCCCCGGGCTTGACGGACGGAGAGGGCGTGGTGGCCGCCCGGGCCGGTGCGGTGACGGTGGCGGCGGCGGCGCGGACGGAGCCGCCGCCGGAGTTCGACGCCGGTCCCGGCACCGGTCCCGACGCCGGTCCCGGCTGCGCGGAAGTCTTCCCGGGGCGCTGGCCGCGGATGATGACCGTGATGCCGACGAGAACGGCGAGCGCGCCGAGCGCGATCCCCGCGCTGAGCGGCTTGCGTGTTATGCCGAGCAGACCGAACAGGTCCAGCCCCAGGGAGGCGAACATCTGGCCGGTCACGAACAGCCCCGCGGCGGCCAGGGCGCCCAGCCGGGGAAACAGCAGGATGCCGCTGGTGATGTAGAGCGGGCTCGCGAGGCCGCCGAGCAGATGCCAGAACGGGGCGTCGGGCACCAGGCGGATCGCGCCGATCGCGCCCACGGCGATCGCGAGGAGCGCCAGCAGGGCGGTCGCCACACCCAGTTGCAGTGTGGAGGCACCGTACGGAGTGCCGACGGCCTTGTTGAGCTGGAGGTTCACTGAGGCTTGCACTGCCAGTAAGCAGCCGACCAGCAGTGCCGCGGCGAGGAACAGGGCATGCATGGGAATCCTCTTCGACAGAAGTGGACATGGTGTCCGGATGACACTATTCGATAAGTGGACACTCTGTCCATATAGTTCCGTCGAGGGCCTACCATGGGCTTATGAACAACGGGTTGGCGAACCCCGGCGGGAGCCGGCGCAACGGCCACGTTCCAGCGGGGAAGGCACCTCCGATGGGTCCAGAACACCGCGAACTCCCGATGCTCCATCCGGAAGCGGGGCCGGGTGTGCGACGGCCGGCACGCGAGCGAGCGGACGCCGCACGCAATCGCATGCGCGTACTGAAGGCCGCCGAACGGCTGTTCACGACGAAAGACGCGCGGCACGTCACGATGGATGAGATCGCCAAGGAGGCCGGGGTAGGGCGGGCCACTCTCTACCGCCGATATCCGGACCCCGCCTCCATCGCGATCGCGCTGCTCGATGAGCACGAGCGGCAGCTTCAGGGGCATATCCTGACCGGTCCGCCGCCCCTCGGTCCCGGCACCGCACCGGCCGGGCGGCTCGCCGCCTTCTACGTCGCCATGATCGACCTGCTGGAGCGCCACCTGCATCTCGTCCTCGGTGCGGAGACCGGAGGCGCACGTCTCCGTACCGGCGCCTACGGCTTCTGGCGCACCCATGTCCGGATGCTGCTCGCCGAGGCCGGCGTGCCAGAACCCGAGAGCGTGGTGGACGCTCTCCTGGCCCCGCTCGCGCCCGAGGTCTACCAGTTCCAGCGGCGCACGCTCGGTCTGTCCCAGCAGCAGATCACCGAGTCGCTCGTGTGGCTCGCCCACCGAACGGCCTCCGGCTGATCACCGCCGTCGGCGTCGCGCCCGGCACCCGGATTTCGCAGCGGGAAAACTCCTGATCATCCGCGCGGAAAGTCAGCGGAAAAGCAGCCGAAGTTCCTCCCAGTTGCGGCAGCCGTACGCGACTGAGACGGTCACAATGGGTTGCGTGGCGGACGTCAACTTCACACTCGTCCAGCTGCGTTACTTCGTGACCGCGGCCGAGCTCGGCAGCATGACCGCGGCCAGCAGAGAGCTGATGGTGGCGCAGTCGGCGATTTCGGCCGCCATCGCCCAGGTAGAGCGGGAGCTCGGCGTCCAGCTGCTGATCCGCCATCATGCCAGGGGGCTGTCGCTCACCCGGTCGGGGGAGCGGTTCCTCGTGGAGGCACGGGAGTTCCTGTCCCACGCCGCCGCGCTCGCCCAGTCGGCCCGCGGACTCGCCGGCTCGCTGACCGGCGAGCTCGCCGTCGGCTGCCTGACCGCGCTCGCGCCGTTCTACCTGTCCCGGCTGCTGCGCGAGTTCGCGGGCCGGTTCCCCGGGGTCCGCGTCACGGTCACGGAGGGGGAGATCTCCGCCATGGAGGCCGCCCTGCTCGACGGCCGGTGCGAGGCCGCCCTGGTCTACGCGACCGATCTCGCCCTCGATCTCGACCTCCGGCTGCTCACCCAGGCTCGGCCGCACGCGTTGCTGCCGCCCGGGCATCGGCTCGCCCAGGCAGAGGCCATCTCGCTGGCCGACCTGGCGGGGGAGCCCATGATCCTGCTGGACCTGCCGCGCAGCCGCGACTACTTCCGCACGATCTACGCCAGCGAGCCCCGGGTGCGGTTCCGTACGTCCAGCTATGAGACGGCCCGGTCGCTGGTGGCGGGCGGGCACGGCTACTCGATACTCACGCAGCGGGCGGCGACCGACCAGACATACGACGGAGGCCGGGTGGTCAGCGTGCCGATCAGCGACGAGGTGCCGCCGCTCGACGTCGTGCTGGCCTCGGTGCGCGGCGTACGGCCCACGGCCCGCGCGACGGCGTTCGCCGAGACGTGCGCGGCGTTCTTCGCCGCGATGCCCGAGTGACGACAATTGCACGTGCAAGCGCGCTTGCACCGGCAAGGCGCAGGGCAAGATACCCGACGACAGGGAAACTCACATGTGACGGGTGACGACCTGAGGGAACGGCGATGACCGCAGATCTGGCAGGGCCGGGAGCCGCGACAGCGCCTTCGTGGCTGGCCGCGATGTTCGAGCAGGACGACGTCGCAGGCCCGCAGGTCCCGCCGTCGGTCGTGTGCGTCCTCCAGGGTGGCAGTGTTTCTCCCGCCCTCGCCCGGGAATTCACCGCCAGGACGTTGCGCGGGTGGGGCGTCCCGCGGCTCGTCCCCGACGCCCAGGTCGTCGTGTCCGAGTTGGTGACCAACGCGCTCCGGCACGCTCCCCACTGTCAAGATCCGCAGTGTCACGATCTCGGCGGCCCGCCCATCCTGCTGAGGTTGGTGAACCACGTCGATTCGACCGGCCGCTTTCATACCGGCTGTGGCGTCAGCGACGCCAGCGAACGAGTCCCGGCGTTGACGAGGGAGCCCGACCTGTCCGCGGAGACGGGCCGGGGCCTTCACCTCGTCGACGCGTTGAGCATCGCGTGGGGGTGGATCCTCACCGGCAGCGGCAAGATCGTGTGGGCCCTGTTCGACGACCGAGCCCATTGAGAGTCCACTGAAGACCCACTGAGGCCGGTACGGCCCAGCCCTACTGGGCCCGGCCGTACCGGAGGGGCATTATGCCTGGTCGGCGTCGCCGGTGACCTGCTCGGCCGCCTCCTCGGGCGACTGCTCGAGGTCCTGGTCGGCGTGGGCCTGGGCGGACGCCTTGTCCAGCCGCACCCAGCTCACCACGCTCTCCACCGAGAACAGGACGAGCAGGTATGCCGTGAGGACGGCGGCGACGGCGGTCAGCCATCCGGCCGCCGCTCCCACACCCAGGATCAGCAGCCGGCCCTCCCAGCCGAGCCCGGCCCGGAAGAGCCATGCCGGCGGCCAGATGCCCTGTCTGGTCCGGTAGACCGTGTCGTACGTGTGGTAGCCGATCGCATAGAGCAGGACGAACAGCAGCCACTTGGGGGTGCCCTCGGCCAGTCCGAGCAGGATGATCGTGAGGAACTCGGCGGCCCGCAGCAGCGGCGGGGTGAGCCAGTCCAGCCGGCCGAGATGGTCGCTCGGCCCGCTCGGCACGACCAGGACGACGAGGATCAGCACGGGCGCCAGCAGGCTCACTCCCGAGCTGAGGACATCGCCGACGGCCAGGGCCACGATGGCGAGCACCGCTACGAGCGTCGCGGGCACGGGCGGCAGACCACGGCCCAGCACTCTCTTCAGGGCGGTGACGATGGGGCCGTCGTCCCGGTAGGCCAGCAGTCGCTCGGTCTGGATGCGGCGGCGCTCCTCGTCCGGGTCGGGGATCGTGGTGGCCTGCGGCTGGGTGATCATGCGAGAGACCTCAGGATGCGTCCGGTGAGGGTGTAGATGGTCGCGACGCCGCCCCAGATCACGAGCGTGAGGAAGGTGACGCGGGGGTCGAAGAAGGCCGCGGTGATCGCGATGGCGGCGAAACGCTCCCCGATGGGGAACACGATCATCTTGCGCGCCCAGTGCACGGGACGGAACTTCCCGGCCTTGGTCCAGAGCTTGAGCAGGTTGCGGATGCCGGAGTCGCGGCCGGCCTTGCGCTCCTCCAGTGCCTCGCGCAGCGGGCGGTCGTCGGCGACCGTCAACTCAAGCGTGGGCAGCGGCACGGGCGGCCTGCGCCGGTTGGCCGCACCGAACGAGAAGTCGAGCAGGTGCTTGACCGACTGAAGCCCCAGCGCCACCAGGGCGAGGGTCCAGATCCCTTCTCCGTCCCCGAACTGCCCGGACACGGTCGCTCCGACGGCGAGGCCGACGAAGACGGCGTATTCCTTGAACCGGTCGAACGTGGCGTCCAACCAGGCCCCCAACACGCCGAACTTCCTGGCATATCGGGCGACCTGTCCGTCGACGCAGTCGAAGACGAAGGCGAAGTAGATGAGCACGGCACCGGCGATCGCACCCCACCGGGTGCCGGTCGCGAACGCGCCGGCCGACAGCAGGCCGAGGAAGATCGAGATGAGGGTGACCTGGTTGGGGGTCAGGCCACGGCGGGCCGCCCAGCGCGCGATGAACCTCGAATAGGTGCTGACGAAGAACGTGGTGAAGAAGCCGTCGGCGCCCTTGACGGCGTTGTCCAGCCGGGCCCGGTCCTCGTTGAACCCGGCCATCTCCCCCAGGGCCTCCTCCGCCCCCCGCTGGGTGTGGATCCGGCGGTAGAACAGGTCCCGGCGGCCCCGTACGCTGACCCGCACGCCGCGCCGTACGAGGCCCAGCACGAGCAACTCGACGACGTCGTCCTCGGGACCGAACAGGTGGGCCATGTCCGCGAGCTCGCGGGCGGCCTCGGCGAGGACGGCGGCGTGCCGCTGGTGGAGGTGGAGCGGTCCCAGCAGCGCGGCGTTGGGCCGGGTGACGGCGTGGTACGCGGTGCCGACCGAGATCACCCGCCCGCGGCCGGCCCGGGTGCGCTGGGGGAGACCCTCCAACGTCTTCCGGCCGATCTCGGGCTCCGCCTCCTCGATGGGGGGCTCCTCCGGCGCGTCCTCGGGCCGCTCCTCGCGGAGGATCAGCGCGAGGGCGTGCCGCTTGGCCTTGTCGATCTGGTAGATCAGCTCGTCGTGTACCAGCGACTGCGCGGGCAGGATCAGCAGGTTGTCGGTCGAGTCTTCGACCGCGTCGGCGAGCGCCCGGAGGTCCCCGGCCACGTCGCGGCTCTCCACGACACTCCCCCGGCCCGCAGCGGATACGCACTGCCTGAAGGCAGGGGCGTCGGCGGGCCGGGCGATGGTGGTCGGCTCGGGATCGAGTGAGGCGAGCTGCCCGAGCAGCCTGCCATACACCGAAGGAGCTCCGGGAAGCGACGCCAACGTGATGTCCGCCGGCGACACGGGCTGGCCGCCTGGCGGTGGAGAACCGATCGGGCCGGGCGGCGTGCCCAGCAGGACCACGCGGGTCATGGCAACCTTTCAAGCGACAGGGGGATCAGGCTCTAGGACGTGCCCCCGGATCGTCGCCCTGGCGAGACCCACAGGACACTCCCTGGCTTGACCGGCGCGGGAAAAATCCGCCGGAGGCCAAAGCTTAGTGACCTTTCGGCTGAACCGGTGCACTCCGGGCACACCGTACGACTAAGGCGTCCGTCACCAGCCCATCATTACCGAATATTCACCTTATCGAGCTCAGCCGTCATCACCCGCGGCCGCCTACGACGACACCCATAGGATGGGCGTGTGAGTCTCTACCGGGACGAGGGCGTCGTGCTGCGCACGCAGAAGCTGGGCGAGGCCGACCGCATCATCACGATCCTCACCAGGCGCACCGGCAAGGTCAGGGGCGTGGCCAAGGGCGTACGCAAGACGATGTCGCGCTTCGGTGCGCGCCTGGAGCCGTTCTCCCACGTCGACCTGCAACTGCACGCCGGCCGGTCACTCGACGTGATCACCCAGGTCGAGACCCTGCGTCCGTACGGCGAGGCGCTCGTGACCGACTATCCCCGCTACACCGCCGGCACGGCCATGCTGGAGACGGCCGACCGGCTGATCATGGGGGAGAAGGAGCCGGCCCTGCGCCAGTTCCTGCTGATGCTGGGCGGCCTGCGCACGCTCGCCGAGGGCACGCACGAGCCCCGGCTGGTGCTGGACGCGTTCTTCCTGCGCTCGCTGGCCGTGGCGGGGTACGCCCCCGCGCTGTCGGGGTGCGCCAGATGCGGGGCGGAGGCCGTACGAGCCTTCGCGATCGCGTCGGGTGGCGTGGTCTGCGGCGCGTGCCGCCCGGCCGGGGCGGCGGTCCCCGCGGCCGAGACGATCGCGTTGATGATCGCCTTGCTGCGCGGCGACTGGGCGGCGGCCGACGCCTCGGAGTCCCGGCACAGGACCGAGTGCAGCGGTCTCGTCGCGGCCTACCTGCAATGGCATCTGGAGCAGGGCATCCGGTCCCTGCGCCATGTCGAAAGAGAATGGGCCGGCAGGGATCCGGTCGACAGGGAGTGGCCGGAAGGCCGGGCGTCCCACCCCGGAGAGGCCGCCCGGACGCGGTAGGAGTGCCCGATGCCTCAACCAGCCCCTTCAACCCCGCGGAGGCGTGCACAGGATTCGCACGTTTTCTCCGCCTGAGGACCCTCGCGGACGCAATACGCTCGAAGCATGGTCCGTCCTCCGACTCCGCATCCCTCCGGGGCGATCCCGCCCCCCATCCCGCGCGACCTCGTCCCGCGGCACGTCGCGATCGTCATGGACGGCAACGGCCGCTGGGCGAAGGCGCGCGGGCTGCCGAGGACCGAGGGCCACAAGATGGGCGAGGCGTCGCTGTTCGACGTCATCGAGGGTGCGATAGAGCTCGGCGTCCCTTACCTGTCGGCGTACGCGTTCTCGACCGAGAACTGGAGACGCTCGCCTGATGAGGTCCGGTTCCTGATGGGCTTCAACCGGGACGTGATCCGCCGCCGCCGCGACCAGCTCAACGAGATGGGGGTCCGGGTCCGCTGGGCCGGCCGTCCCGGGCGGCTCTGGAGGAGCGTCATCAAAGAGCTCGAGGACGCCGAGCGGATGTCCGCGCACAACACGACGATGACCCTGCAGTTCTGCGTCAACTACGGGGGCCGCGCTGAGATCGTCGATGCCGCCGTCGAACTCGCCCGGGACGTCGCCGCCGGCCGCGTCAAGCCCGACAAGGTGTCGGAGAAGGTGTTCGCCCGCTACCTCGACGAGCCCGACATCCCCGACGTCGATCTGTTCATCCGGTCGTCCGGCGAGCAGCGCACGTCGAACTTCCTGCTCTGGCAGTCCGCCTACGCCGAGATGGTCTTCCTCAACCGGCTGTGGCCGGATTTCGACCGCCGTGACCTGTGGCAGGCGTGCGAGGTCTACGCCAAGCGCGACAGGCGGTACGGCGGGGCCGTACCGAACGAGGTGCGGCCGAGTAACGCCTGACCACCTCGGCGGATAAGATCCCCTTTCCATGGACCTCGCGCTCGACGGGAAGACCGCGTTCGTCACCGGTGGCACGCACGGGATCGGGCTGGCCATCGCCCAGGCCCTGGCAGCCGAAGGGGTCGGCGTCGCGGTCTGCGGCCGCGACGCCGCACGGCTGGAGGAGGCCGTGTCACAGCTGGCCGGGCCGGGCGCCCGACACGAGGGCGTTCAGCACGAGGGCGTTCCGGTTCACGGCGTCCAGGCCGATGTCACCGACCCGGTACGGCTCGGCGAGGCGGTCCGGGAGGCGGCCGAGCGGCTCGGCGGGCTCGATCTGCTGGTGGCCAACGCGGGCGGCGCGTCAGGTGGCGGGCTGCTCGACTCGACCCCCGATGACTGGGCGTACACCTATGGGGTCAACGTGCTGCACGCCGCCAACGCCATCCGCGCCGCGGTGCCGTACTTCGAACGGCGCGGCGGGGGAAGCGCGTTGATCATCGCGTCGATCACCGGCTGGAAGCCGGGCCCCAGGTCGTCCTACGCCTCGGCGAAGGCCGCCGAGATCCATCTGGCCGCCGCTCTGGGACAGGAACTCGGCCCGCGGCGCATCCGCGTCAACGCGCTGAGTCCGGGCTCCGTCCTGTTCGAGGGCGGCGGCTGGGACGAGTTCCGCCGGGCGCGGCCGGAGCGGTTCGCGGCGTTCGCCCGGGAGGACTTCCCCATGGGCCGCCTGGTCGAACTCCGCGAGGTGACCGACGTCGCATGCTTCCTGCTGTCGGACCGGGCGAGCGGGGTGAACGGGGCGAACGTCTGCGTGGACGGCGGCCAGGATCACCCCACCGCCGGACGTTTCTTCCCCTGATCGCGCTCCGGACGCCGACGGGCGCGGTAGGCGGCGACGTGCATGCGGTTTCCGCAGGTACGGCTGTCGCAGTAGACCCGGGAGCGGTTCCTGGACTCGTCCACGAAGACGTGCTCGCAGTCCGGCGCGCGGCACCTGCGCAGCCGTTCCCACTCGTTCTCGACCAGCACGTGCGCGAGGGCGACCCCGCAGTCGGCGGCGAGATGCTCGGCGAGCGACGCGCCGGGGGCGAAGTAGTGGATGTGCAGCGCGAAACCGTCGTGCTCGGCGAGTCTCGGCGTGATGCTCGTTCGGCCCAGCAGCTTGTTGAGCCGGGTGACGGCCGCGATCTGGTCGGGGGCGGTGAACACGTCGTGGAAGTCGGTGCGAAGCGTGCGGACCTCGGCCAGATCCCGGACGGTCACGGCGTCGACCCCGCTGACCCGGCGCTTGCGTACGAACGCTCGGAGGTCATCGATGTCGACCAACGCGTCGTGGTCGCCGGCGGCGGTGTTGATCAATTCCACCACGGTGGCCAGCGAGTACACCATGTCATGGCCGAATGGCATGGCAGGCACTCCTCTGTAGCGGCGCTGGCAGCGTATCTCGCGGGTGGCTCTGGCGCGGCGACATCAAGAACATCGGTGGCCAGAACATTCGCCTGGTCACGGGCGGATCACTCGGATGCGATCCCCTTCGTGGTCCCCTTGGCGGTCCCGGTGAGGGCTGTGGTCCCGGTGCAGGAGGAGCAGGTGCCGAAGACCTCAACGGTATGGGTGATCTCACTGAAGCCGTGCTCGACGCCGATGGCGTCGGCCCAGTGCTCGACGTCGGGGTTGGCGACCTCGATGGTGAGCCCGCAGCGTCGGCAGACGAGATGGTGGTGATGGGCGGCGCTCTCGCAGGCCCGGTAGACGGACTCGCCGTCGGCCGTGAGCAGCACATCGACGCGGCCGTCGTCCTGCAGTGCCTGCAGCGCCCGGTACACGGTGGTCAGGCCGATCTTCGCGCCGTCCGCACGCATCTCGGCGAACACGTCCTGGGCACTGCGGAAGCCCGGGCTCTGACGCAGGATCTCGTGTACGGCCTCGCGGCTCTTGGGACTCCTGGTCATGATGTCTCCTGTGTACGGCTTCGCCCTAGAATCTACCGAAGGCAGGTCAGGAGCCGGACCAGGCTATCGGGAGGGGTCGAAATCGGCCGATCGGGTCGATCAGATCAGGCCGAAGCGGGTGGCGGTGAGCAGGATGAGGAAGGTGCTGAGCGCCACTCGCAGCAGGCGCCCGCCGACGCGCAGCGACGGCCACGACAGGTACGCCAGCCAGACGACGAACGCGAGCACGGGAAGCACGGCCACGGCCCCCCGCCAGTCCGGCACGACGAGGCCGACGAGCAGCAGCACGATCATGACGACCGGAAGCAGCCAGCGTGGCAGTCGGAACAGGAACACCAGCGGCGCGGCGCTCTTCAGTTCGACCGCCCGCCTGACGCCGGTCGCCCCGGGAGTGAAGAATGATTCGCCCGCGGGCAGCGGACGCCGTGCCGGCCGTGAGGCCGCCGCCGGGCGCGCCTGCTCGCGGGCCAGCGGGTGAGCCGGGAGCGAGCGGGCCGCCCTGGTCGGGCGCCGCCGTTTCGGATCGGTTTCGCTTCCCACAAGCCGAGCTTAGGCCATGTCGGGCTTCCTCCGTTTCTCACAGGGAGGCGGCCTTCTCACACGGGGACGGCCTTCTCGCAGGGAGGCGGCGGAAGGCGGACGCGGGTGGCGGCTGGAGCCGTACGGCGCGCATGGCATGCTTGGACCCGTGATCGCGCTGATCCGCTACTCGGTTCCCGGCTCCCGAACAGAGGAGTTCGCCTCGGGCGCGCGCGCCATCCTCGAGGTGCTGGCCGCGCAGCCCGGATACGTGCGCGGGCAGTTGGCGAGGTCGGTCGACGAACCCGCTCTGTGGGCGCTGGTCAGCGAGTGGGAGGGCGCGGGGTTCTACCGGCGGGCGCTCTCGGCGGCAAGGATGGCCATGTACCCGCTGATGACGCTCATGATCAATGAGCCCGGCGCGTTCGAGGGGGTTTACGGCCTCCCGGAAACGCCTGTCGGCGACATCTGAGCGAGAGGGCGCGGGAGTCCCCTAAGCTTGTCCACAGACTCGGGCAGGTGCCCGGCCTCACCTGCTCTGATTCAACCTGATATGTCCGGATTTGACCTCACTTGTCTGATCTGTCTGATCCTGATCTCAACGCCGACACCCAGCCGGATGGAGTTCCACTGATGGCACGTCGCACCGACGTACTGGAAACGATCGTCAGCCTCTCTAAGCGCCGCGGGCTCGTCTTCCCGTCGAGTGAGATCTACGGAGGTCTGCGAGCGTCCTGGGACTACGGACCTCTCGGTGTCGAGCTCAAGAACAACGTCAAGCGCGAGTGGTGGAAGGCCGTGGTGCAGGGCCGCGACGACGTCGTCGGCCTGGACTCCTGCGTCATCCTCGCCCGCGAGGTGTGGCAGGCCAGCGGCCATGTCGACACCTTCACCGACCCGCTGACCGAGTGCCAGTCCTGCCACAAGCGCTTCCGCGCCGACCACCTGATCGAGGCGTACGAGGAGAAGCACGGCACCGAGCCGGCCGGCGGCCTGGCCGACCTCAGCTGCCCCAACTGTGGCAACAAGGGAACCTTCACCCCGCCCAGACAGTTCAGCGGGCTGCTGAAGACCTTCCTCGGCCCGGTCGAGGACGAGTCGGGTCTGGCCTACCTGCGGCCGGAGACCGCCCAGGGCATCTTCATCAACTACCTGAACGTGCAGCAGGCGGCGCGCAGGAAGGTGCCGTTCGGCATCGGCCAGATCGGCAAGTCCTTCCGCAACGAGATCACTCCCGGCAACTTCATCTTCCGTACCCGCGAGTTCGAGCAGATGGAGATGGAGTTCTTCGTCAAGCCGGGTACCGACGAGGAGTGGCACCAGTACTGGATCGACGAGCGGCTGCGCTGGTACGTGGACCTCGGCATCAACAAGGACAACCTCCGGCTCTACGAGCACCCGAAGGAGAAGCTGTCCCACTACTCGAAGCGGACCGTGGACATCGAGTACCGGTTCAACTTCACCGGCGGCGAGTGGGGTGAGCTGGAGGGCATCGCCAACCGGACCGACTTCGACCTGACCGCGCACGGCAAGGCGTCCGGTACTGACCTGTCGTTCTTCGAGCAGGAGTCCGGCGAGCGCTATGTGCCGTTCGTCATCGAGCCCGCCGCGGGCGTGGACCGGGCGACGCTGACCTTCCTCGTCGACGCCTACACGGTGGACCAGGCGCCCAACGCCAAGGGCGTGATGGAGGAGCGGACCGTGATGCGGCTCGACCACCGGCTGGCTCCGGTCAAGGCGGCCGTGCTGCCGCTGTCGCGCAACGCCGACCTGTCGCCGAAGGCCCGGGACCTCGCCGCGCAGCTACGCCGTCGGTGGAACGTGGACTTCGACGACGCCGGCGCGATCGGCCGCCGCTACCGCCGACAGGACGAGATCGGCACGCCGTTCGCGATCACGGTCGACTTCGACACGCTCGAAGACCATGCCGTGACGATCCGCGAGCGCGACAGCATGGCCCAGGAGCGGGTCGCTCTCGACCAGGTCGAGTCCTACCTCCGCCGACACCTCAACGACTGATCCCACCAACAGGTGGTGATCTTGCGAATACTCGCAGGGGAGTGCGCTGATCTGCGCACTCCCCTTTCGTGATCTTGAAGATAATCGCAAGCAATACCTTTGACCAGGCCGGATGCCCTCCGTGATCTTGCGGTGCGCACTGCAAGATCACGTCCTGGGGGTTGGGTTTTTTGGGGGGTGGGGGTTTATTTGGGGCAGCGGAGGCCGTCGGTGGGGACCTTGCCGTCGAGGAGGTAGGCGTTGACGGCCGAGTCGATGCACTTGCTCTGGCCGTACGCGCCGTGACCCTCACCGTCCAGCGTGAGCAGAACGGCGGTGCGCAGTTGCTGGGCCAGGCGTGGCGCCCACTGGTACGGCGTGGCCGGGTCGTTGGTGACGCCGACGACGACGATGGGGCCCGACCCGGAAGCGTCGACGTGTTTGGCGGCGTCGTCCCCGCGTACCGGCCAGGTGCTGCAGCTTCCGGCGCTGATGATGGTGGGGGCGAAGATGGGTGACCGCTTCGCCATGCGCCGGGCCAGTTCCCCCGCCTGTGCCACGCTGGGCCGGTCGGTGGAGTCCACGCAGAGGACGGCCGGCAGGGAGAACTGCAGGGTGGCGTAGGAGCCGTCCGGCCGGCGGCCGCCGTACTGGTCGGCCAGGGTGAGCAGCCCGCGCGCGTCGCCCTTCTTCATCGCGTCCCTGAGCGCCTCGGTGAGGAGTGGCCAGGTGAGCTTGCTGTACAGCGCCTGGATGATCGCGGTCCTGGCGACGTCCTCGGTGACCTCGCGGTCGCCGGCCTTCAGCGGTTTGCGCTCCACGGAGCGCAGCAGCTTCAGCACGCTGTCGTTGGCCGCGGTGGCGTCGGCGCCGAGCGGGCAGCTTGTCCGGGTCTTCACGCAGTCGGCCAGGTAGTCCTCGTAGGCCTTCTGGAAGCCCAGCGCCTGGGTCTTGGCCATGTCCAGCATGCTCACGGTCGGGTCCACGGCGGCGTCGAGCACCATGCGGCCCACCATCTTCGGGAAGAGGGTGGCGTAGACCGAACCCAGGTGGGTGCCGTAGGAGAAGCCGAAGTAGTTGAGGTGCGACTCACCGAGGGCCTGCCGCAGGAGGTCGAGATCGCGGGCCGCGTTCACGGTGCCGACGTACGGAAGGATCTTGCCGGCCTTGCTCTCGCACCCCTTGGCGAAGTCGGTGATGAGCCGGGTCTCCTCCGCGACGGTGTCGCCGGGCTCGTTGGCGAGGTATCGGTCCATCTGGCGGCCGTCGAGGCACCTGATCCCGCTGCTGCGGTCGACGCCGCGCGGATCGAAGCTGACGAGGTCGTAGCGGCGGCCGAGCGTGCTGAACGCCTGGGCGGCGTTGAGCAGGGTGCTGACACCCGAGCCGCCGGGGCCGCCGAAGTTGAAGACGAGTGAGCCGATCCGGTTGGCGGGGTCGGCGGCCTTCATGCGGATGAGGGCGATGTCGAGCTTCTCGCCATCCGGCTTGTCGTAGTCGAGTGGCACCGGCATCTTCGCGCACTCGAATCCCGCCGAGGACGCGGCCTCCTCGCAGTGCGTCCACTGGAGCCGGTCCATGCCTGTCGCGGACCCGGCCGGAGCGACCTTCCCGCCGGCGCAGGCCGTCGTGGCCAGCGCCAGCGTGCCGAGTCCTGCCACCGTGGCCAGTACGACACGCCTGCCGCTTCGCGGCCCGATCACTCCCGACACGATCACCCCTATGTAATCGAATGTAATCAGAGGGTCACTAATTTATACCGTACGGCGGGCCGCGGCATGGGGAAGGCGCACCGGGTGACTGGCGGACGGCTATGAAGATCCCTCGCTATCTATTGGGCGAAATGGTCTAAACCTTTTGGTCTATACCATTCCTGTTGATATTGGTTCATACCAATGTGGCCGCTGTGAAAAATGATCGTTCTTTCCGGATCTCCCGATTGGATTAGACCGCGCAGTGCCCTGCTACCTGGGGATATGTCTAATCTAACCGGGTGTGATGTTTGATGCGTCTTTTAATAGGTAGAGTCCCGGTGCGGGGTGGATCCGCAGGTTTTAATTTGAAGTCGCGAAGGAGCTCATGTGCCCAAGTACGTTTACGACTTCACCGAGGGCAACAAGGACCTCAAGGACCTGCTCGGCGGTAAGGGTGCGAACCTGGCGGAAATGACAAACCTCGGTCTCCCGGTTCCTCCGGGTTTCACGATCACGACCGAGGCCTGCCGCCACTACCTGGGCGACGGAGGCATGCCGGACGGGCTCGGCGAGGAGATCTCGGCGCATTTGGCGGAGCTGGAGGCCCAGATGGGCAAGCGGCTCGGTGACCCCGGTGATCCGCTGCTCGTGAGCGTCCGTTCCGGGGCGAAGTTCTCCATGCCGGGCATGATGGAGACCGTGCTCAACATCGGGCTGAACGACAGCTCGGTCCTCGCGCTGGCCAAGCAGTCAGGCAATGAGCGTTTCGCCTGGGACTCCTACCGCAGGCTCATCCAGATGTTCGGCAAGACCGTGCTGGGCATCGACGGCGAGTTTTTCGAGACCGCCATCGACGAGTTGAAGGACGGCCGGAAGGACACCGATCTCGACGCCGCCGACCTGCAGCGGCTCGTCGAGACGTACAAGGACATCATCCGGTCCGAGACCGGGCGCGACTTCCCCTGTGATCCACGTGAGCAGATGGAACTGGCGATCCGGGCGGTCTTCGACTCCTGGAACGCGCCGCGCGCCGTTCTCTACCGCCGCCAGGAGCGCATCCCCGGCGACCTGGGCACGGCCGTCAACGTGTGCTCCATGGTGTTCGGCAACCTCGGCATGGACTCGGGCACCGGCGTCGCCTTCACCCGCGACCCCGGCTCGGGCCAGCAGGGCGTTTACGGCGACTACCTGCAGAACGCCCAGGGCGAGGACGTCGTCGCCGGCATCCGCAACACCGTGCCCCTGCAGGAGCTCGAGAAGATCGACTCGGAGGCGTACCGCGAGCTCCTCGACATCATGGCGCGGCTGGAGGGCCACTACCGCGACCTGTGCGACATCGAGTTCACGATCGAGCGAGGCAAGCTGTGGATGCTGCAGACCCGGGTCGGCAAGCGCACGGCCGCCGCCGCGTTCTGCATCGCCACCCAGCTCGTCGACGAGGGCCTGATCGGCATGGACGAGGCCGTCAAGCGGGTGACCGGCGACCAGCTGGCGCAGCTCATGTTCCCCAGGTTCGCCGAGGCCACCGACAACCGGCGCCTGACCAAGGGAATGAACGCCTCGCCGGGAGCGGCCGTGGGCAAGGCCGTGTTCACCTCCGAGAAGGCGGTCGAGCTGGCCGGCCGGGGCGAGGCCGTCATCCTCGTGCGCAGGGAGACCAACCCCGACGACCTCGCCGGCATGATCGCCGCCCGTGGCGTGCTCACCTCGCGGGGCGGGAAGACCTCGCACGCGGCCGTGGTCGCCCGGGGCATGGGCAAGACCTGCGTCTGCGGCGCGGAGGAGCTCGAGGTGGACGTCCGCGCCGGACGCTTCACCGCGCCCGGTGGGGTGACCGTCGAGGAGGGAGACGTGATCTCCATCGACGGCTCCAGCGGCGCGGTCTACCTGGGAGAGGTCCCCGTCGTCGCCTCCCCGGTCGTGGAGTATTTCGAGGGCAGGCCGGCCGATGAGGAGCTGGTCCGTTCCGTGGACCGGATCATGACCCATGCCGACTCGGTGCGACGTCTGGCCGTACGGGCGAACGCCGACACCCCCGAGGACGCTGCCCGTGCCCGCCGGTTCGGCGCCCAGGGCGTCGGGCTGTGCCGTACGGAGCACATGTTCCTCGGCGACCGGCGGCAGCTGGTCGAGGACCTGATCCTGGCCGCGACGCCGAAGGAGTGCCAGGCCGCACTGGACGCGCTGGAGCCGCTGCAGACGGCCGACTTCACGGGCCTGTTCGAGGCGATGGAGGGCCTGCCGGTCACGATCAGGCTGATCGATCCGCCGCTGCACGAGTTCCTGCCCGACATCACCGAACTGTCGGTCAAGGTCGCCCTGGCCGGCGACGAGGCGACCGATCGGGACCGCAGGCTCCTGGAGGCCGTCAAGCGGCTGCACGAGCAGAACCCGATGCTCGGCCTGCGCGGGGTACGGCTCGGCCTGGTCATCCCCGGTCTGTTCGAGATGCAGGTGCGGGCGATCGCCAAGGCGGCACGTGCTTCGGAGGCACGGCAGAGCGCCGGCGCGAAGGCGGAGATCATGATCCCGCTGGTCGGCGCGGTACAGGAGCTGGAGATCGTACGCGAGGCGGCCGAGGGGATCCTCGCCGAGGCGGGCGTGTCCGCGCTCATCGGCACCATGATCGAGGTGCCGCGGGCCGCGCTGACCGCCGGTCAGGTCGCCGAGGCGGCCGAGTTCTTCTCCTTCGGCACCAACGACCTCACCCAGATGACCTGGGGCTTCTCCAGGGATGACGTCGAGAGCGGATTTTTCGGCAAATATCTCGATCTCGGGGTGTTCGGCGTGTCGCCGTTCGAGTCACTCGACAGGGACGGCGTCGGCCGGCTCATGCGGATCGCGGCCGAGGAGGGCAGGCGGACCCGTCCCGGCCTCAAGCTCGGCATCTGCGGCGAGCACGGCGGCGACCCGGACTCGGTCCACTTCTGCCATGAGATCGGGCTCGACTACGTGTCGTGCTCGCCGTTCCGGATCCCGGTCGCCCGCCTGGAGGCCGCTCGCGCCGCCCTGACCACCGAGGGCTCCGACAGCCGTTGAGCTCCGGTCCGGCATCCCCGGAACTCTCGTGAGCCGAGAGGTCCGGGGATGCCGGGAGGAATCGCCGGGACTCATTGTCGTAGTGAACGGGTACGCTCCTTCTCCCGCCGCCGGGGTGTCGTGAGGAAGGAGGATGCATGGCCCGTTACGACGAGCACGACCACGCACGATGGGTGCCGGAACCGCGGGGCGCCACCGGGAGGAGCGCCTTCGAACGGGATCGGGCCCGTGTGCTGCACAGTGCCTCGCTGCGCAGGCTCGCCGCGAAGACCCAGGTGGTCACCCCGGCCGACTACTCGGATCTGCACAGTCCGCGTACCCGGCTGACCCACTCCCTCGAATGCGCCCAGATCGGGCGGGAGATGGGCAAGCTCCTCGGCCGGGATCCCGACCTGGTGGAGACCGCCTGCCTCGCCCACGACCTCGGCCATCCCCCGTTCGGCCACAACGGCGAGACGGCTCTGAACGAGATGGCCGTGTCATGCGGCGGATTCCAGGGGAACGCACAGAACCTCCGCCTGCTCACCCGGCTGGAGGCCAAGGTCATCACCGAGGACGGCCGCGGCGCCGGTCTCAATCTGACCCGGGCGACACTCGACGCGGTCTGCAAGTATCCGTGGGCCGGCCCGGGCTGCCCCGACCTCGACGTGCCGCGCGCCGCCGAGGGCATGCCGTACTGCGTCTACCCCGACGACCTGGCGGTCTTCCGGTGGGTCAGGGAGGGGGCGCCCGGCCGCACCCCGAGCTTCGAAGCGCAGATCATGGACTGGGCCGATGACGTGGCCTACTCGGTGCACGACCTGGAGGACGCGCTGACCTCGGGTCACGTCACGGCCGAGGCGCTGCGCGACCCCGAGGAACGGCTCGCCGTCTGCGACCTGACCCGGGAATGGTACGCCCCCGACGCCGACCGGAACGAGCTGGCCGAGGTCTTCGCACGGCTGGTCGCCGGGCCGCTGTGGCCGGGGAGGTTCGACGCCGGGCTCGCCGACCTTGCCGCCCTCAAGCGCCTCACCAGCTCGCTGATCGGGCGGTTCTGCCGATCGGCTCAGGACGCGACCCGGGAGGCGTACGGCAGCCACGCCGTGCCCGAGGCGGGCCGCCACAGCGCCGACCTCGTCGTGCCGAGGACCACCCGGCTGGAGTGCGCGGTGCTCAAGGGGGTCACGGCCTACTACGTCATCACGCGGGCCGACCATCACGCGGAGCGGGCCCGGCAGCGCGAGTTGATCGCCGAGCTCGGACATCTGATCGTGCGAGGCGCGCCGGAGACGCTGGTGCCCGCGCTGCGCCCGGAGTTCGAGCGCGCCGGAGACGACGCGGCCCGGCTGCGCGTGGTCGTCGACCAGATCGCCTCGCTGACCGACGGCTCGGCGGTGGCCTGGCATCGCCGACTGAGCGGGACCAGGGCCGGACTCAGTTCGGTGTGACGACGACCACCTCGGGATCCTTGGGGCGGTGCTTCGTGGGCGGTTTGGGTTTGCGTTCCGGCTTCGGCGGAGAGCCCGGCTTCGACGCGCACAGTTGCGTGCAGGCCGGGAACTCGCCGAGGCGCTTGCGCAGCGTCAGCGTCTCCCGGCGGGGCGACAGCGTGCGGTTGCCGTCGTCCCAGGCGTCCAGGTAGCGCCAGGGCTCGACCATGCCGCGTCGGATCCACCAGTACTGCGGCGGCGTCGGCCAGGAGATCGCGAAGTAGAGGTTGGTGGCCAGGTCACGGGCGTTGCCGGAGTTGCCGACAGTGCCCAGGCGCTGACCCGCCTTGACCTGGGTGCCCGGAGCCAGGCCGGGTTCGACGGACTCGAGGTGGCCGCCGAGGTAGGCCACGCCGTCGTCGCCGATCACGCTGACGAACCTGCCCTCCCGCTCCCAGCCGTGGTCGGTGGAGGGCGCCCATCGGTTGTTCGCGTTGACCTCGCGGACCACGCCGTCGACCGGCGAGACGAACGCGCATCCCCTGGCGGCCCAGATCGTGGTCTTCGGCAGCACCAGCAGCTTGCGAGAGTAGGTCACCTCGCAACCCTTGACGGGGAAGGTGTAGGTGAACCGGGACAGCTCGGGCGGCGGGATCCGTACCGGCGCCTCCACCTTGGGTGAGGTGTCCGCCGCCGCCATGGCGATGGCGGCGTCCGCCGCCGGGGACGCCGGAGGCAGCGTGCTCACCCCGGCCACTCCGGTGGGCGCGCCGCAGGCGGCGGCCAGACAGGCGGCGCCCGAGAGGGCGACCAGTGCCGCGGTTCTCCCCGATCGCATGGTCTCCACCAGGTCGACGTTACCGAACTCTTCCTTTGTACCGGGACTGTCGCATTCATCACGACTGGTTCGGGAAAGTCCTATCCTTCTCGTTATCGGAACGTTCGCTCGTTCCGCACCGTCTCGGACGCCGGCCAAGGTGTCGGGGACACCCCATAGACTCGCAGCGTGGCAGGGCGGATCAGGGACGAGGACATCGCGCTCGTACGGGAGCGGTCGCCGATCGCCGACGTGGTCGGCGAACACATCCAGTTACGCAACGCGGGCGGGGGCAACCTGAAGGGGCTGTGCCCCTTCCACGACGAGAAGTCGCCCTCGTTCAACGTCACCCCGGCCCGGGGGTACTACTACTGCTTCGGCTGCGCCGAGGGCGGCGACGTCATCACGTTCGTCCGCAAGATCGAGAACCTGACGTTCGCCGAGGCGGTCGAACGGCTGGCCCAGCGCGCCGGGATCCAGCTCCGGTACGAGCAGGGCGGCTACGTGCCCGGCCGCGAGCAGGGGGAGCGGCTGCGCCTGATCGAGGCGCACCGGGCCGCCGCCGAGTTCTACACCGCCAGGCTCGCCGCACCCGACGCGGCTCCCGGGCGGCGTTTCCTGTCCGAGCGGGGCTTCGAGCGGGTCGACGCCGAGCATTTCGGGGTCGGCTACGCGCCGGCCGAGTGGGAGGCGCTCACCCGGCATCTGGTGGCGCGTGGGTTCACCCCGCAGGAGCTGATCAAGGGTGGGCTCGCGAGGGAGGGCCGCCGGGGCCCGGTCGACCGGTTCCGCGGTCGTCTCGTCTGGCCGATCCGTGACATCACCGGCGACGTCATCGGGTTCGGCGCACGCAAGCTGCTCGATTCGGACGACGGCCCCAAATATCTCAACACGCCAGAAAGTCCGATCTATCACAAGAGTTCGGTGCTGTACGGCATCGACCTGGCCAAGCGGGAGATCGCCCGGCGTTCTCAAGCGGTCATCGTCGAGGGCTACACCGACGTGATGGCCTGCCATCTGGCCGGAGTGCCCACGGCGGTCGCCACCTGCGGCACCTCGTTCGGCGAGGAGCACATCAAGGTCCTGCGACGGCTGCTGCTGGACCAGGCCGAGTTCCGCGGTGAGGTGATCTTCACGTTCGACGGTGACTCAGCCGGGCAGAAGGCCGCCCTGCGGGCGTTCCAGGACGAGCAGAAGTTCGTCACGCAGACGTTCGTCGCCGTCCAGCCCGACGGCCTCGACCCATGCGACCTGCGGGTCGAGCAGGGCGACGCCGCGGTGCGCGATCTCATCGCCCGCCGGGAGCCGCTGTTCGCCTTCGCGATCCGCAGCGTGCTCGCGCAGTACGACCTGAACACCAACGAGGGGCGACTGGGCGCGTTGGACGCGGCCGCTCCGATCGTGGCGTCCATCAAGGACCCGGGCCTGCGGAAGACCTACGTGGTCGACCTCGACCGCTGGCTCGGGTTCATGGACGAGCGCTTCGTCATCCAGCGCATTCAGCAGGTGGCCGGCCGTACGGCGGAACGCACCGCCGGACGGTCCGCCGGCGGGACGGCCGGGCGCGCACCCGGCGGGACGCCGGGCAGGCCGGTCGGCCGTGGGCCCGGACAAGCGGCAGGGCAAGCGGCCGGGCAGCCGGCCGCGCAGGCGCGGGGGGGCCCGGAGACCGGGATGCGGGAACCGGCCGTTCGGCTGGAGGTCGAGGCGCTCAAGCTCGCCGTGCAGCGGCCGGCCCTCCTCGGTCCCGAGTTCGACGCGCTCGGGCCGGACACCTTCACGTTGCCCGAGCACGTCGCGCTGCACGGGCTCATCATCGCCGCCGGGGGAACCGTCGCCGGCGGGCCGGGCGGCCGGGAATGGGTCGATCATCTCCTCGCCCACGCCGCGTCCGGCTCCGGAGCCGAGATCGACCTGGCCGCGCTGGTCACCCGGTTCGCCGTCGAGGCGCTGCGGGCCGACGTGAGCGTCGAGGAGCGGTACGGCGCCGCCGTACTGGCCAAGCTCCAGGAGGTCGCGGTCGGCCGGGCGGTCACCCAGGTGAAGTCGCGGCTGCAGCGGCTCAACCCCGTCGAGGAGCAGCAGGAGTACAACCGCCTCTTCGGGGAGCTCGTCGCCCTCGAACAGCAGCGACGGGTGTTGCGAGACCGCGCCACCGGGGCGTGAGCGGCCAAGCCGGAATTAATGACCATTTCCAGATCTCCCCGCGGTCAAACGTATTTTTGATCTCGATTCGATATTGTCGATCGCCTTACCTTGAGTGACAAAAATAGGCCTGCCATTTTCATGTGCCTATACCGCACACTGTGTTGCGTGGGTGCATCGGTGTTGCCAAGCAGGCCGCCATCGGTAGAGCAGGTGGCGGACCTCGTCGCGAAGGGAAGGGAACGCGGAAGCGTCACGGTTGACGACGTGGCCGCCGCGCTCGACCGATCCGAGCTGCCGGCCGACGCGTTGGAACGCGTCGTGCGCATGCTCGCTGAGAACGGGGTTGAGGTCCTCGAACCACAGGGGGACGAGGAGCCCAGCAAGCCCGATGAGGAGGACGTCGGGAAGCGGGCGCCGACCAGCGACCTGGTGCGGATCTACCTCCGGGAGATCGGCCGGGTTCCGCTGCTCACGGCCGAGGGCGAGGTGGAGCTCGCCAAGGCCATCGAGGCGGGGCTGTTCGCCGAGGACAAGCTGTGCGCGACCCCGGCCGCCCGGTTCCTCCGCCCGGAGCTGGAGGACCTGGTGTGGGAGGGCATCCGCGCCAAGCGGCGGCTCATCGAGGCCAACCTCCGGCTTGTGGTTTCGATCGCCAAACGTTATGTGGGGCGCGGAATGCTGTTCCTGGATCTGATCCAGGAAGGCAACCTCGGTCTCATCAGAGCGGTCGAGAAATTCGACTACACCAAGGGCTACAAGTTCTCAACATATGCCACCTGGTGGATTCGCCAGGCGATCACCCGGGCCATCGCGGATCAGGCGCGGACGATCCGGATTCCGGTCCACATGGTCGAGACGATCAATAAATTGGTCCGGGTGCAGCGTCAGCTCCACCAGGATCTCGGCCGCGAGCCGGCTCCGGAGGAGATCGCCGCTGAGATGGACATGCCCATCGACCGCGTGGTGGAGATCCAGCGCATCGCGCAGGAGCCCGTGTCGCTGCAGTCGCCGATCGGCGAGGAGGACTCCGACCTGGGCGACTTCATCGAGGACGCCGACGCGGTCGTGCCGATGGAGGCGGCGGCCTTCATCATGCTCCAGGACCAGCTCGACGACATCCTGGCCACGCTGTCCGAGCGGGAGCAGCGGATCATCCAGCTGCGGTTCGGTCTGGCCGACGGTCATCCCCGGACACTGGAGGAGGTCGGCAGGGAGTTCGGCGTGACGCGCGAGCGCATCCGGCAGATCGAGTCGAAGACCCTGGCCAAGCTGCGTCACCCCACCCGGGCGCAGATGCTCCGCGACTACCTGGACTGACGAGCCCGAACAGACGATCCGGAGCGGCCACCGGGACCGACGCCGGAGTGCGGCCCGGGCCAGGCCCCCGTTAGCCTGGTCCGGTGCCCTCCATGTTCGGTTTCCGCCGTCTTCCGCGCGAGGTTCGTACGGCTCTGGCCCTCGAACCGGGCGAACGGGTCGTCAGCCATGCCCGGGCGGCCGGCGACGGCCACGTCGTGGCCACCACCCACGCACTGCACCTGCCGGGAGGCCTGCGCCTGCCCTGGCATCTCATGGACCGGGCGGTCTGGGACGAAGAAGGCCTGACGATCACGATGACCGATGGGGCGGTGCACGCGGTGCGGCTGCCCGAGCCGGGCCTGCTGCCCGAGACGATCCGCGAACGGGTGACCGCGACGATCGTGGCGAGCCACCGTGTTCCCCTCGACCCGGGTGGGGGAGTGCGTCTCGTCGCCCGCCGGGTCCCCGGGTACGACACGCCGCGCTGGGAGTTCATCTTCGACCCCGGCCTGGACCCGGAGGATCCCGGACTGCGCGCGCTGGCCGAACAGGCCCTGGAGGAAATGCGGCGCAGCCTCGGGGTCTGATCGCCGGTGGGGGCGCCGGAGGATGCCGGGCGGCCTGACGGGTGAGATCGTCAGAGGGGTCAGGTGGTCCGGTCGGCTCCGGTCGTGCGTCCGGCGGCGGTGTCGGGCCAACCCGTCGCCACGCCCACCCGCTCGGTCTCCCATGGCTCCTGCCTCCGCAGGAACGGCACCCGGTCCATCAACTTCGATGCCTGGGCCCCCACCAATCCGGCCGCCTCCTGCACGGTCGGACTGTCCGCCACCCGTTGCGCCAGGCGCTTGATCTGTTCGTAGCGCTCCCGGCCGGCCCGGGTGCCCAGTACGTAACCGATGGCCAGCCCGGCGGCGAACATCATCTTGTACCGCATCCTCCACCTCCGCGCTCGTGTGCCGCCCTTGTACCCCGAGGGCTCGCGACTATCCAACAGCAATCAATGTGACAGGCACCCCCCCGAGTGCGCTAATCTAGTTCTGCGCCGCACGGGAAGGCCGAAAGGCCCGAACGGACAGGTCTCCGGACCTGTCGACGCAGCGCACAGCAGTCCCGTGTAGCTCAACCGGCAGAGCAGCCGGCTGTTAACCGGCAGGTTATAGGTTCGAGTCCTATCGCGGGAGCGAGCGACCCCCGCCCACTGGGCGGGGGTCTTCGTGTTTCCGGCCGAAGTTCACGGTCACCACGCCGACCGGGCCAAGGCATCGGAGCGGGAGGAAGCGACCGGAGATTCCCGGTCAGGCGAGGCGGCGGGCGCCGGCGGCCGGAGCCGCGGTGAAGAACGCCGGCGATGCCCAGCCGCGCTCCTCGTAGGCCTGCCGTACCCGATCCCGGACCTGGTCGACGCGGCCCTCGGCGACGAGCGCGACGGCGGACCCGCCGAAGCCGTCGCCGGTCATCCTGGCCCCCCTGGCGCCACCCCTGATCGCCGACTCCACGGCCACGTCGAGCTCCGGGCAGGACACCTCGAACTGGTCGCGCAGCGACAGATGCGAGGCGTTCAGCAGTGCGCCGATCTCCGGTACGGCTCCCGCACGCAGCAGCCCGATCACCGCCTCGACCCGGTGGTTCTCGGTCACGACGTGCTGGGTCCGGGCGCGTTCCGCCCCGGTCAGCTCGGCGAGCGCGGCGGCGAGGTCGGTGACGTCCCGCAGCGCGGCCACGCCGAGGCGCTTGGCGGCGTTCTCGCACTCCTGGCGGCGCCGGGCGTGCTGGCCGTCGGCCAGTTCGTGGTGCACCCCGGTGTTGATGATCAGCAGCCGGAGGCCGTGCGCCGCCAGGTCGAGCGGGATCGGCCGGCTCGCCAGCGACCGGCAGTCGAGGAACAGCGCGTGGCCCTCCCGGCCGAGCGCCGACGCCGCCTGATCCCTGATCCCGCAGGGCATGCCGACGAAGTCGTTCTCAGCCCGCTGCCCGATCCTGGCCAGTCCCATGCGGCCCGTCTCCGACTCCGCCACGCCCAGGCCGTACAGGTCGTCCAGGGCGAGTGCGGTGGCGACCTCGAGCGCGGCGCTGGACGACAGCCCGGCCCCGCGCGGGACATCTCCGTCGATCATGATGTCGGCACCGCCGATCGGGAGGCCGTCGCCGCGCATGATCCGGAACACCCCGGCCGGGTAGCGCGCCCAGCCGCGGGCCCGATCGAGGCCACCGTCGAGATCGTGGAGGACCAGCGGATCCCCGGGGGCCTGCCGGGACGAGAGTCGTACGACGCCGTCCTCACGTGGGCGGGCCGCCAGCGTGATGCCCCAGGGCACCGCGAACGGCAGGACGAAGCCGTCGTTGTAGTCGGTGTGCTCGCCGATCAGGTTGACCCGGCCGGGCGCGTGCCAGATTCCGGTGGGTTCATCGCCATAGGCATCCCGAAAGGCATCAGCAACGCTCATAATCGCACACTCCCCAACAAGTTCGACCGTCCCGCGTAGGTTAGCGGTTATCGGTCGTCGTCGCCCGCTCGTTCGGGACGCAGTGGGTCATCTTGAGCCCCGTGACGTCGCGCGGGCCGTTCTTGCCGAGGTTGGCGAGCCGCAGCCGGTCCTCCTCCGTCAGGTTCTGGCCCGGGAGCGGGTCGAGGCGCCCGACGTCACCCGGCGTGATGCCCACGCCCTCGCCGACGCGCAGCCCGAGGTCGTCCTCGATCAGGAGCAGGTGCCAGACCATGCGCTCGGCGACCGGACGGACGCACTCGGACAGCGCGGTGGTCAGGTTCTCCACCAGGTCGTCGCGCTCCCACTCCTCCATGAGCCGGTAACGCTGGCCCGGCTGCTTGTAGTCGTTGGTGCGCGGGACGCGGCTGCGAGTGAGCCGTCCGGAGATCACCGGGCCGTACTCGCCGGGCATGGAACTCTCCGCCTCCCGCAGTCCGCCCGTGATCGAGGGTTCGTAGTTGACGTGTGGGTTCTCCCCGGCCCGGTCCACGTGATAGGCCATCGGCGCGTCCCGTTGGTTTGTGCGGACCTTCGCGTTCCTGGCCTGGTTGACCGGGAGCTGCAGATAGTTCGGCCCGACGCGGTAGCGCTGGGTGTCGCTGTAGGAGAAGGTCCGCCCGACCAGCATCTTGTCCTCGGAGAAGTCCAGGCCGTCGACGAGCACCCCGGTGCCGAAAGAGATCTGCTCGTTCTCCGCGAAGTTGTCGCTCACGGTCCGGTTGAGCACCAGCCGCCCGACGGACAGGGCGGGGAAGTCGTTCTCCGGCCAGACCTTGGTGTCGTCCAGCGGGTCGAAGTCCAGCTCGGGGTGCTCGTCGTCGCTCATCATCTGGACGAGCAGCTCCCACTCCGGGAAGTCGCCCCGCTTGATGGCCTCGTACAGGTCCCGGGTGGCGTGCCCGAGGTCGTGTGCCTGCACCCGGGCGGCGTCCTCGGCGGTCATGCTGCGCACGCCCTGCCGGGGCATCCAGTGGTACTTCACCAGGCGGGTCTCGCCGCGCTCGTCGACCCACCGGTAGGTGTTGACGCCGAAGCCCTGCATGTGCCGGTAGTCGGCCGGGATGCCGCGCGGGCCGAACAGGTTGACGATCATGTGCAGGCTCTCGGGCATCTGCGAGACGAAGTCGAAGATCCGGCCGGCCTCCTGACGGAAGGTGACGGGATCGGGCTTGAACGCATGGATCAGGTCGGGAAACTTGATGGCATCACGGATGAAGAACACCGCGAGGTTGTTTCCCACGAGATCCCAGTTGCCGTCCTCCGTGTAGAACTTCACCGCGAATCCGCGGGGGTCGCGGGCGCTCTCGGAGGAGTCGCGTCCGCCGATCACCGTGGAGAACCGGACGGCGACGTCGGTCCGCCCGCCGGCATCCCGCAGGAGCGCGGCGCGGGTGAAGGCGGAGATCGGCTCGTCCCCCCATGTGCCGTACGCCTCGAAGAATCCGAACGAGGTCGTGCCGCGCGCGTGCACGACCCGTTCGGGGACACGCTCCCGGTCGAAGTGGCTCATCTTCTCCAGGAACTGGTAGTTCTCCAACGTCGCGGGACCACGGGGGCCGACCGTGCGCTGGTTCTGGTTGTCGTAGACCGGGTGCCCCTGGCGGTTCGTCAGCACCGGACGCTCGTCCCCGGATCGCGCCCCCTCGCTTGACGTCATCAGGACCAGTTCCTCTCACAACTTATGGGCGATTAGTCCGCTTCATCCCTCCTATCCGTTTTCTGATCGGCTATTCGGCTCAGCCGTCCGGCTTCTGAAGCGCTTCGCTGATCATTCAACGCTGATCATTTTCGCGGTTCGCCGCGGTAGGTGCCGAACGACCAGTGGTTGCCCTCGGGGTCGCGGACCACGAACTCGCGGGAGCCGTAGCCCTTGCCCTCCGGCTCGCTGACGACCAGTGCCCCCGCGGCGGTCGCCCTGGCGAAGAGGCCGTCGGGGTCGTCGGTGACGACGTACGCGCCGAAGGTGCCGGGCCGCAGCGCCCACTTGTCGTCCGCGACATCGCGGACGGAGCCGAGCATGATGCCGCCGCCAGGCGGCCAGGACAGCTGGGCGTGCTCCACCCGGTCGCCGTCGCCGTAGACCGCGGTCTCCTCGAAACCGAACGCGTCGACGAGGAAGCGGATCAGCGTCCGGGCGTCGCGGGCCCGCAGGGTCGGCCAGACCTGGGGAGGCGGCGTGGTGTCCGGTGTGGTGCCGTGCGTGGTGCCTGTGGTCTCGGTCATGGACCCGAGTCTGCCGCTGGTTCCCCCGGCACGGCTTGGACGTTTCGGAACTCCCCGTTGGTAGCGCTCCAGCCCGTGACCGGTCAGTGCGGCTGCCCGAACTCCTCGGCCAGCCACTGACTCGGCGGACACCCTGCGAAAGCGCCGAACTCGCGCGCCAGGTGCGCCTGATCGTAGTAGCCGCAGGCCGCCGCGATCTCGGCCAGTGTGCGCTGGTCGTCGCTCTCCGCCGAGCGCCGCATCATCCACCGCGCGCGGTCGAAGCGCACCACCCGGGCCGCCTCCTTCGGGCCGAGGCCGATCTCCGTGCGGAACCGCTGGCTCAGATGCCTGGTGCTCCAGCCCACGTGCTCGGCCAGATCGGCCACGCTCGTGTCGCCGTCGGTGGCGAGCAGCAGACGCCAGGCGTGTGCGACCTCCGGTGCGGGAGAGCTGGGCCGTACGGTGGCGGCGAGGACTCTGCCGAGGACGCGGTCGAGCACCGTGAACCGCTCGGCCCACCCGTCGGTCTCCAGGAGCCGCTCACGGAGCTCCGCCGCCAGCCGGCCGAGCACGTCGGCGCCGTCCAGATCCAGGCCGGAAAGCTCGCCCGCGGGCAGGCCGAGCAGCGCCCGCGCGCCCAGCGGCGTCAAGGCGATCTGAACGCCGGACTGCCGCCCGTCGTGTGTGATCAACGCCGGTGTCGTGTGCAGCCCGCCTACCAGCGTGTCGTACGTCCCGGACGGGGTCCGTGGGTCCGGGTGCGCGGTGATCACGAGCGGGTCGTGCAGCGTAATGATCATGGTCAGGTACGGCGAAGGCAGGCCGCGATGCCGCCGCGGCGGTACGCCCGCCTCGCGGTAGCCGCTGTACCAGGCGATCAGCGGTCGCAGCGCGGATGCCGGTCGCCGCCGGACGAACTCGACGACGGCTTCCTCGCGACCTGTCCGGTTTCGGCCCATCCGACCTTGACCCGCCTCCTGCTCCGGCATGCTCTCAGTGTCGCCGGGCCGTCCTGCTCTCGCGAGTCTTGTCAAAACTTGTCCCTCAGATGGAGTGGCCGACCGAACACCGGAGAGTCCCAATGAGGGCAGGGAGTAATGCGCCTCGAGCTAAGACGACACTCACCCCCGGCGAGGAGATAATGATCATGGATGTCGTGACAGAGCAGGGCACCAGGCTGCCGCTCATCGGCGACCCCGCTCCGGACTTCGAAGCCGAGAGCACACAGGGGCCGGTCCGGCTCGGAGACTACGCCGGGCGCTGGCTGGTGCTCTTCAGCCATCCCGCGGACTTCACCCCCGTGTGCACCACCGAGTTCGCCGCCTTCGCCGATCTCACCGAGGAGTTCGCCGACCGGAACGTGTCCCTGCTGGGCAACTCGATCGACTCGGTGCACAGCCATCTGGCCTGGATACGTGCGATCAAGGACAAGCTCGGGGTGGAGATCAAGTTTCCGATCATCGCCGACGTCGACACGCGGGTCTCGCGGTCGTACGGCATGCTCCACCCGAACACGTCGAAGACGGCGGCGGTCCGGGCCGTGTTCGTGATCGACCCGGAGTCGGTGGTCCGCGCCATCCTCTACTACCCGATGAACGCGGGCCGCATGGTCCCGGAGATCCTCAGGCTCGTCGACGCATTGCAGACCGCGGAACGGGACGGCGTCGCCTGCCCGGCCAACTGGCGGCCGGGCGACGACGTGCTCCTCGCGGCGCCGCGGACCCAGGCCGAGGTCGACGCCCGCCTCGCCGACGACAGCGTCGACCTCACCGACTGGTATCTCGCCAGAGTTCCCGGCCGCTCCGCCTGAGCCCGCCTGACGGCTCCGGTCACCCAGCCGCGGGAACCGGATGACGCGTGGTTGTGAGGGCCTGGGCGGGGATCTCGGTGAGGGCCTGGCCGAGAGCTTGGTCGAGGTCGGCGATCAGGTCCTCGGGGTCCTCCAGTCCGATGGAGAGCCTGACCAGGCCGGGGGACGGCCGGGCCTCCTGGGCGACGGGCCGGTGCGTCAGCGCGGCGGGGTGCTGGATCAGTGAGTCGACCCCGCCCAGGGACACCGCATGGGTGAACAGGCGGACCGCCGAGGTGAGGCGCCTGGCCTGATCGAGGCCGCCGCTGAGGTCGACCGAGATCATCGCCCCGGTTCCCTTCATCTGCCGGCCGAGCAGCCCCCGCGGATCGTCCGAGATTCCCGGATAGTGGATCCGGGAGACGCTGGGGTGGGTGCTCAACCAGGCGGCGACCCGCTGGGCGTTCGCCTGCTGCGTCCGTATTCGGATCGGGAGCGTGGCGAGCCCGCGGTGCAGGAGGTAGGCGCCGAGCGGGTGGAGCAGGGCGCCGGTGATGGCGCGGACCCGGCGCAGTGCGGCCGCCCGCTCCCGATCGCAGGCGATGACACCTGCGATGACGTCGCCGTGCCCGCCGAGGTACTTGGTCGCGCTGTGCAGGACCATCGAGGCGCCGAAGTCGGCGGGATTCTGCAGGATCGGGGTGGCGAACGTGTTGTCCACGAGGACGGGAACGCCTCCGGAGGCCTCGACGACGGCGCGTATGTCGGCCAGTTCGAGGGTCGGATTGGCGGGCGTCTCCAGGATGACCAGCGCCGTGTCCGGGCGGAGCGCCGCGGTGACGCCTTCGGCCGTACAGAACGTCGCCTCGGTGCCGAGGACGCTCGAGGCCAGCAGGTGATCGGTCCCGCCGTAGAGGGGCCGGACCGCGACGATGTGGCGGCGGCCCGTCTCCCGGCCCGTCTCCCGGCCCGTCTCCCGGGTCGTCGCGAGGATCGCCGCGGTCATCGCCGCCATCCCCGATGAGAAGGCCACCGCGGCCTCGGTGTGCTCCAGCCGCGCCAGCGCCGACTCGAACCGCGCCACGGTCGGGTTCCACAGGCGCCCGTAGACGGCGCCGCCCTCGGCGTACGGCATGCCTCCGCCGGCCATCGCCTCGTAGGAAAGGCCGCCGGCCTCGATGTCCGGCAGCGGGTTGGTGGACGACAGATCGATCGGAAGCGCGTGGACGCCGAGTTCCACGAGATCCTCACGGCCCGCGTGAACCGCGATGGAGTCGAGCCGCAGATGAGGTGAAATCATGCTCGAACAATGGGTGGATCCGCCGTGATTTTCAATGCTTCTTGTGGAAACCGGGGCGGATGGCCAAGATTAGTGAAGATCAAGCGACGAGGAGGCGCATGTCCGATCGGCAGCCGAAGAAACCGCAGCCCGCTCCGGTGGCTCTCGACGGCACCGATCTGGCCATCCTCGCCGCACTGGTAGAGGACGGGCGGATGACCAACGCCGCGCTCGCCGCCCGGGCGGGAGTCGCCGAGTCCACGTGTGCCTATCGGGTGCGCGCGCTGATGCGCTCGGGCGTCGTCGAGAGCGTCAGGGCCCGGCTCGATCTCGGTGCGCTCGGCCGCCCCATCCAGGCGATCATCAAGGTCCGTCTGGGCAGCCACAACCGTGATCACGTACGCAGCCTGTACGACAAGCTGGTCACGGTGCCGGGGGTGCTGTCCGTCCTCCACGTGGGCGGCGACGACGACTTCCTCCTGCACGTGGCCGTGCCGACCCCCGAGAGTCTCCGAGATCTCATCCTGGAGCACGTGACCATCTACCCGGTGGTGCGCCGGACCGAGACCCAACTGGTCTTCGAGGTACGCGAGGGCCGCGGCGTACTGCCCTGATGAATGCCGGCGAGGCGCACGGCTCGCCGCCCGCTGAGCCCCGGCATGGCCAGGGCGCATAATCGATGTATGGGGGCAGTCTCGCCTGACGGGGCTGGTGAGCGCGACCGCGACATCGACCAGGCGACTCTCGCGATGGTGTTCAGCCAGTCTCCCGTCAGCCTGTACATCCACGATCTCGACTTCCGGCTGGTGAAGTACAACACCGCCGGGCGTGAGTTGCGCGGCCTGCCGTCCGCCGAGCTGCTGGGGCGGCCTCTCCGCGAGGTGGCGCCCGGGTTCGATCTTCCGACGGTCGAGAAGATCATGACCCACGTCCGGGACACGGGCGAGCCGGTGTTCGAACAAGAGGTCAGAGGTTTTCCGCGCAGCGATCCCGGCACCGAGCATGTCGTGTCGATGTCCGCGTTTCGGCTGCATGACGCCGCCGGACGGCCGCTGGGCGTGGCCGTCTCACTCATCGACGTGACGGACCGGGCCCGGGCCCGCGCCCGGCTCGAGCTGATCCACCGGGCCAACGAGCGGGTCGGCACCACCCTGGACATCGCTCACACCGCCGCGGAACTGGCCGAGGTCGTGGTGCCGGAGCTGGCTGACGTCGTGACGATCGACGTGCTGGACTCCGTGCTGAGAGGTGAGGCGCCGTCGCTCCGGATGGTGGACGAGAGGCTTCCCATGCGGCGGATGGCCTTCCGGGCGGCACGTGAGACGGAGCGAAGTTTCACCCCGATCGGTGAGGTAGGCCGCTTTCCGGCCGGCACGCCCCACGCGCGGAGTCTGATCGACCTGCGGCCGCGGCTCATCCGCCGCCTCGATGACGACACACGCTGGCTGGCCGACGATCCCGCTCGAGCCGAGTTGATCCATGGTGGCGGAGCCCATTCGGCGATGATGGTGCCGCTGGCCGCCAGGGGAGTCGCCCTGGGCCTGGTGTCCTTCTACCGGTGGCGAAGAGAAGGCCCCTTCGACGACGACGATCTGGCCCTCGCCGCGGGGCTCGCCGACCGAGGTGCGGTGTGCATGGAGAACGCCCGGCGCTACCTGCGGGAACACACCATCGCAAGCGTCCTGCAGCGCAGCCTGCTCCCGTCGCACCCGGTCACCCTCAGCGGGATGGAGGTGGTCCACGGTTACCGCTCCGCGGGAGCGGGCGGCGACTGGTTCGACGTGATTCCGCTGTCCGGGGCGCGCGTCGGCCTGGTGGTGGGGGACGTCGCCGGGCGCGGCATCTACGCGGCCGCGGCCATGGGCCGGCTGCGCACCGCGATCCGCACCCTGGCGGCCCTGGACCTGGCGCCGGACGAGACGCTCGCCCGCCTGGACGACCTGGTCCTCGGCCTGGCGGACGAGGACGCCGGATCCATGGACCTATCCGAAAAACCCCCGACGAGCGCGACCTGTATTTACGCGGTTTACGACCCGATCTCCCGGCACTGTTGGTTCGCCCGGGCGGGCCACCCGCCACCCGTGCTCGTTCATCCCGCCGGCGGCGCGGAGATCCTCGACATTCCGGCCGGGCCGCCTCTGGGAGTGGGGGGTCCGCCGTTCGAATCCGCCGAGCTGGACCTTCTCGACGGCAGCGTGCTGGCCCTGTACACCAAGGGCCTCCTCACGGGAAGGCCCGGCGGCACGGATGCCGCCCTCACTCAGCTCCAACGGGTGCTGACCCCCGCGGACCGTCCCCTGGCGGAAAGATGCGGCGACGTTCTGCACACCCTGCTGCCCGCCCGCCCCAGCGACGACGCCGTCCTGCTCCTGGCCCGCACTCGCAGCCTGGCAGCCGACCGCGTCGCCACCTGGACCCTGCCCTGCGATCCCGCGATCGTCGCCACCGCACGCACCATGACCGCTCGTCAGCTGGCCGCCTGGAACCTCGACGACCTGACGTTCAACACCGAGTTGGTCGTCAGCGAACTGGTGACCAACGCCATCCGATACGCCACGGGGCCGATCGGCCTGCGGCTGATCCGCGACACCGCGCTCAGCTGCGAGGTCTCCGACTGCAGCAGCACGGCCCCCCACCTGCGCCACGCCCGCACGATGGACGAGCGCGGGCGTGGCCTGTTCCTCGTGGCCCAGACCACCCAGCGGTGGGGCACCCGCTACACCCCGGGCGGCAAGACCGTCTGGGCGGAGATCTCGGAGGCGGTCGCGTAGCGCACCCGCTCAGGCGCGCGTGAACAGCGGCACCAGCACCTCGTCCACGATCTCGACGATCAGGCTCTCGGGGATGGGCGGGCCGTGGAACAGGAAGTGCTGGCGCACCAGTGCCTGACCCACGTCGAGGCGGCGCGGGGTCACGGCCTCAGGGCGCACCTCGCCGCGTTCGACCGCACGCCGGATGATCTCCCCGGCCATCTTCCTGCCCGTGCCCTGGGAGTGGGCGCGGAATGTGGCGGCCCGTGACTCGTCGCCCAGCGCCTCGCTGAGCAGGCCCCGCATCGCCTCTCCCGCGGGCCCGGACAGCATCCGCGCCGTGCGTTCGAGCAGCGCGAGCAGGTCCCCGCGCAGCGATCCGGTGTCCGGGGCGGACGCGGGGTCGGGCAGCGTGTGGTAAACGGCGTCCATCACCAGCTCGATCCGCGAGGGCCAGCGCCGGTAGAGCGACGCCTTGCTGGCCTTGGCCCGCTCGGCCACGCGTTCCATGGTCAGGCCGGTGTAGCCGATCTCGGCCAGCTCCTCCAGCGTGGCCTCGTAGATGGCGGCGTTGAGCACCTCGCCCCGGCGCCTGGGCAGCTTGCGAAATGAGGAGATCATGACCACACTGGAGAACCGGCCGAACACCGCACTCCTCGTCGTCGACGTGCAGAACGGCGTCGTAGCGGGGGCGCACGAGCGCGACGCGGTCGTCGCGAACATCGGCTGCCTCGTCGGGAAGGCGCGGCGGGAAGGGATCCCCGTCGTCTGGGTTCAGCACTCCGACGAGCACCTCGCCAGCGGCAGTGACGACTGGCGAATCGTCCCCGAGCTGACTCCGGGCGGCGCCGAGCCGCTCGTCGAGAAGAACTACGGTGACTCCTTCGAGGCCACCATCCTTGAGACCGTGCTGTCAGGCCTCGGGGTCGGGCAGCTCGTCGTGGTCGGCGCGCAGACCGACGCGTGCATCCGCTCGACGCTCCACGGCGCGTTCGCCAGGGGATATGACGCCACCCTGGTCGGCGACGCCCACACGACGGAGGACCAGACGGCGTGGGGAGCGCCGTCCCCGGACCAGGTCATCGCGCACACGAACCTCTACTGGACCTATCAGGCGGCGCCGGGACGGACGGCCGGGACGGTCGCGACCAGGGAGGTCGACTTCGCCGGCACGTCCTGAGCTCCTGATGGCGCGGGCGGGAACCTCCGGACGACACCGGGTCCGGGCCGTCGGCATGGGGCGATCACGACTCGCCCGCCGGTGGCCCCTACGGCCGGTGCGCTCCGCTTCCCGGACGCGCCGCTTCCTCGCAGCCGAGCCGGGCGAGGGAGTCGGCGCGTTCGTTCTCCGGGTGCCCACTGTGCCCGCGGACCCAGAGCCATTCGACCTGATGCCGCTGAGCCGCCGACTCCAGGCGTTGCCACAGGTCGGCGTTCTTGACCGGTTCCCTGCCCGCCGTCAGCCACCCGTTACGCTTCCAATTGGCGAGCCAACTGGTGATGCCGTTGCGCACGTACTGACTGTCGGTGTGCAACCGGACCACGCAGGGCCTGGTCAGCGTCTCCAACGCCATGATCGCGGCCATGAGCTCCATCCGGTTGTTCGTCGTTGCGGCCTCGCCACCGCGGAGCTCCCGCTCATGCTTGCCGTACCGGAGGATCGCGCCCCAGCCCCCGGGCCCGGGATTGCCACGGCAGGCGCCATCGGTGTACACGTCCACCACCCGATCACTGGCCACCGGCCCACACTATCGCCGCGCCAGGTGAATCAGCTCAGCCGTGCTCTGATCCACACGAGGAGGGAACGCCTCCGGCGGGGCCGTTCGGACGTGAGTTCGCCCGCGGGCTTGGCTCGGGCGGTCCCGGGCGCAGTCTGGCCATCTCCTCGGCGATGGCCGGCAGCGTCCAGTGGGCGTTGAGCCCGCTCGGGTTGGGCAGGACGTGGACGGCGACGCCGCCGATCGTCTCCTCCTGCAGGCCGATCGCGGCCCGGGGACGGCCGAAGGCGAGGCGATAGGCGATCACTCCAGTGAAGGCCACCGTACGCGGCCCGATCTCGTTCACGAGATTCCTCATTCGCGCGGCGCCCGCCCAGAACTCCTCGGGCGACAGTTCGTCGGCCCGCGCGGTCGCCCGTGCGATGAGGTTGGTGATGCCGAGGCCGTACGACGGCAGCAGGTGCTGTTCGTACGGCGCGAGCCGGCGCGGAACGAGACCGGACAGATGCAGCGCCGGCCAGAACCGGTTGCCCGGCCGGGCGAAGTGGTGACCGGTGACGGCGGAGTAGAGACCGGGATTGATCCCGCAGAAGAGCACGTCCAGGCCGGGACCGATCACGTCGTCGATCGTCGCGTTCCTGGCCGCCTCCAGGTCGGCCTTCGTCGGGCGCATGGCGCGATGCTACGGGCTGCGGGCCAGTGCTCCGGCCTTCAGCTTCAGGCGGGGGAGCGCGTCAAGGGCTGCCGCGCACCACCGCACCCCCCGCCCTCGTCCCACCGGGGCCAAAACGACGACGGCCCGGTTCTCGCGAACGGTGATGCGCTCCGGCTGCCAAGCGCTTCTCCTCCAACGGGATCTCGCGTGAGGCTTCGCTCATGTCCCAATCGTAGGCTGCATCCTCGCGGACAACGCGAATGTCGCGGGTGCCGAGGGTGACGACGGAGAGCCGGGCAGGAATCGTACTCATGTCGTCGATCATGCCTGGTGATCTCAGATTCCGGAGGAACAGAGGAGAAGGCCGGCGAGCCGATCTACCGCGGATTGTCGGCGCCGTCCCCTAACCTCTCGATCAATCGATCAAGCCGGTCTTAAGTGGAGATGGCGGATATGACCTACCTTGAGCTGTCTGAGGACGGCGGTGGAGCGCACAAGTTCTACGAGACGATCGTCTCCGGAACGCAGGTGACCATCACGTACGGGCGCATCGGCGAGGCGGGCCAGACGAAGGTCACCGATTTCCCCACCGAGGAGAAGGCGCGGACTGCGGCAGCCAAGAAGATCAACGAGAAGCTGCGCAAGGGCTATGGCCCGGCGGTCCGCGGCGTGCGCCAGCGCAGGCCGGTCACCCGCAGGACCGTCGCGAGTACCCGCTCCACGGCCCAGCAGGCGCCGGTCCTGTGGCGATTCGACAGCGGAGCCTCCGCCTTCGGCATCTTCGTGGACGAGGAGCACTGCTGGGTCGGCAACCAGCGCGGCGACGTGTACACCATCGCGCACTCCGGCATCGTGACCGGCCGATTCCGCCTGCCGGACGGCGTCAAGTGCATCGTGGCCGACGACTTCTGGATCTACGCGGGTTGCGACGACGGCAAGGTGTACGACCTGAGCGGCAAGGTGCCGAGGGCGGCCTACGAGATCGCCGCCGACGTCGACATTTACTGGCTCGACATCCACGATGGCATCCTTGGTGTCTCCGACCGCGGCGGCCGGATCACGACGATCGACTATGAGGACGAGTTCCAGTGGGCGCGCACGGGCCAGGGGGACTACGCCTGGATGGTCCGGTGCGACGAGGACGCGGTCTATCACGGCCACTCCAATGGCGTGGCCCGCTATGACGCCTCCGACGGCGCTCTCGTCTGGCACACCGCGTCGGCAGACCAGGTGCTGTTCGGCTGGCAGGAGGAGGATGCGGTCTACGCCGCGACCGGTCGCCGCACCGTCCACCGCCTGGCCAAGCGCGACGGCCGCGTCGAGGCCGTGTACCGGTGCGACGCGCCCGTCTACTCCTGTGCGACCTCGCCCGGGGGCCGCTACGTCTTCGCGGGGGACAACCAGTCCTCGGTGTACTGTTTCGCCGCCTCCGGGGAGCGGCTGTGGAAGCTCGGCACCGGTTTCGGGTCGGCCCTGTCCATGCAGTTCCTCGACGACCGCCTCTACCTCGTCACCACCGATGGCTCCCTGGCCTGCATCGACGCGAGCGAGACGGCGATCGCGGCCGCGCGCGAGGGCACGGTGCCCGAGCCCGTCAATGTGAAGGCCGCCGCGGCGCTGCCCGTGGTGGAGCCGTCGGTCGTGCTGGAGACCGTCACTCACGTCGGCGACGGTGTGGTCGTGGAGTGCGTACGCGAAGGCGAGCGGTTGCGCGTCCGCGTGGCCAGCCCCGGGTACGAGGCGTGGAACGTGCAGTTCCCCAAGGACATCCGCGAGGCCGGCGCCCGCTACCTGGTCGAGAGCGTACGCCCCTCCGGCCGGGGCGGCTTCTACCGCACGTGCGGCGAGATCAGGCGGCTCCTCTAGGCGATCAATTCCGCATACGTCAGTGATCGCGGTCGATCAGGAGGCTCTGACCGACCTTCCCTCGGCCCGATGGCCTGGACCCCGGTGCCGTTCGGCGATTGCCCGATGTCGAACGACGGATCTTTCTGTCTTGGCGGGTTCACGACCAGAACTCGAACGGTTGGTCGATCTCCTCGCCTGCCAGGAAGGCGGTCAACAGCGCCGGCAGGCTACGGGGATAGAACTGCTCCCGAGTGCTCAGGACCCCGGAGATGGGCCACCAGCGGAAGTCGAAGTAGTCCTCCTTCTCGTAGTCGAGCCGTCCGGACTCGTCGATGGGCGGGCCGGGAACGCTCAGCCGCACCTCGACCACGACCTCGTTCTGTAGGCGGCGGACGTTCCTATGGCGGTAGGTCGCCCTGCGACGCCACGTCGGGCGGCCTATCTGGCCGGGGTGGGCGACGATGCCGGTCTCCTCGCGCAACTCTCTGATGGCGGTGTCGAGATAGGTCTCACCCTCATCGATGCCCCCGCCCGGGAGCTCCCACCAGGTGCCCAGTTCCGGCGCCGTACAGTCGCGGGTGTGGAAGAGCAGGATGTCATTCGCACTGTCACGTACGACGAGCCGGACGGCGCGGCGTTCCACGATCGGCAGGTCCTGGGGAAGCTCCAGCATCATCCAATCCTCATCGAGGTCGACAACTGAGACGTTGTTCCACGCTCGTCACGTCGCCTGCCGCACCGGGTCATCGGGTGGGAGCTTGCTGATCAAGCGTGTGCGGGCGTTGTCTCAGATCGGATCCCAGGGAACAGAGCCGTACAGGGCCAGCACCTGTCGGGTGATTTCGGGGTCGACGGGGATTTCGACGTCGTCGACGCGGCCTACGGGGGAGATCCCACGGGAGTTGGTGACGAAGACCGCGGCGAAGGAGGGCAGGTCGGTGCGGCGGATTGTGCGGTGTTGTGCGGACAGGCCGGCGCGGCCGAGGAGTCGCATGGTGACGCCGGGGAGGGCGGGCGCGTCCGGCCAGACGAAGGCGGCGCCGTCGTGGCAGAGGATGTTGGCGATGCCCGCCTCGGCGACGTGGTCGAACGTGGTGAGGAGCAGGGCGTCGTCGAAACCGTCTTTTTCCGCGAGGTGACCGTAGTGGAGCTGGCCGAACGTCCCGGTGTGCTTGATGTGCGGGACGGGGCGCTGGTAAACGACGGATTTGAGGCCTTGAGGCCTGGTCGCGGCATCGGCAGGTGGCCGGGCGGTAACCATGACGGAGACGGTGGAGTCGCGAAAGACGGTGACCCGGATGGTGGCGTCGACGTCGTCGGCGAGGATGTGCCGGATGTAGCCGCGAACCCGATCGGGGTCGAGAGGTTCGTGGAAAAGTTCCCTGTTGGCGGCGTCCAGGCGGGACAGGTGCAGATCGAGGCCGCGAACCGATCTGCCGCGAACCTGCATGACGGTGACGTGACCATAGTTGATCAGCGCGGGGGCCAACAGCTTGTCGATCTCGGGAGGACGCCCGTCGATCTCGGTGCGCGGCGACACGATCTTACCGTACTTGATCGGGCATTGATTCGCGTCAGCTGCCCGGCCCCGTGACGGGGGGCAAGCGCCGGCGGTGCCCCCCTGGCTGACCGCCGGGATCCATGCCATTGAGCGGGGTACGGGGCGGAATCGTTCCGCGAGATGTCGTGAGCATTCCGCATATGTTCCGCGGCCACTGGCGTACGGCTGCTTTCTGCGGCTCTCGGTCGCATGTCCGCATAAGCATGATCGACCGCGAAGCCGCAGGTTATGCGGGGTATGGCTGATCAAACGTGGTAGGGCGGGTGGGACTTGGCGCACCCGACCCTGATGGAACTGCCCATACGTCCTCGTCCTTGACGGGCACCCACTGGGCGCGGAGATGTTCGGGACCCGGCGCGGGGGCATCCCCATCAATCCTCGTCGTCGGAGTCAGGATCGCGCAAGGCGAGGGATGATTCCCTGCTCACCATGGCCATTCGATCTCGGTCTTGCGAGATAACGAGGGTTATCTGGCAACCCTTCGACGGGCGAGGCGTTCAGGCTGGAGCTGTGGATCTTTCAGGACTTCGCCAATCCGGCCAGGGTGCACGGTGGGTGATTACGGAATGCATAGTTATCTATGGCAGGATTTTCCCATGGTATCCGTTAAGCAGATTCAAGTCGCCTTCGATTGCGCTTCACCTGAGCGTGTCGGTCGCTTCTGGTGCGAGGTGTTGGGGTATGTCGCGCCGGCGCCGCCTGAGGGGTTCGCCAGTTGGGACGACTTCAATCGCACGCTGCCGCCCGAGCAGCGGGACTCATGGTTCGCATGCAGCGACCCCTCGGGTGTCGGTCCGCGGCTGTACTTCCAGCGCGTTCCCGAAGGCAAGGTCGCCAAGAATCGGCTGCACCTTGATGTGCGGGTCGGCACCGGACTCGTCGGTGCAGAGCGCCTGGCAGCCCTCGAGGCCGAATGCGCACGATTGATCCCTCTCGGCGCGAAACGCGTGCGGCTCCTGCCCGCCGATGAAGAAAACGAGTCGTGCCTCGTGATGCAGGACATCGAGGACAACGAGTTCTGCCTGAGCTGACGAACGTCTTCCACGTTGAACGCGACACAGACCTGACTCGCTGATCGGCTTCCACGGGGAAGGCTGTCCGTCAGCTCTCCCTTCGCACAGCGCCGCTGTTGATCTCGGGAAGATCGGGTATCTCGCCGAGTTCGCGCGGTCCCTCGGAAGGCCCGGACGAAGCGATGGCATAGCGGCCCAGGAAATTCACGTGGGCGTGGCCTAGCGGGCTGAGCCGGGCGACTGCACGCGGAGGCCTATAGCTGCATGCCGCGACAAGCGTGATCGACAGCAAAACCGCAGGTCATGCGGGGTATGGCTGATCAAACGTGGTAGGGCGGGTGGGACTTGAACCCACGACCCACGGATTATGAGTCCGATGCTCTGACCGGCTGAGCTACCGCCCCGCAATGGTGCAGTCTCTCACAACTCGGGGGGTGCGCAGACCCGCATCCCCGGAGAATTCGAAGGTTTCTGGGCCGCGCCGTACCCTCATCCGGACCCCGGCGGCGGCTCGGAGCGCAACGACCTGGAAGATCTCCAGGACGGTCGTGTCCTGGTCTGTCCCAGGGAGTCCCGGCCAGGGGAGAGGCGGACATGTCAGGCGATCACCAAGGCGGGCGCGCTGGTCCGGCCCTAAGGTAAATCCGGCGTGAGAGCGAGGGACGAGGCGGGGAGATCAAGGCCCAGAACAGGTTCGGCGGCAAGCCCGCGGCAGGGCAACTCGGGCTTTATGGCCTAAATGCCCGGGTACGGCATGGCCGGGTGGCTCTGCGTGCGATCGGGGGATTGCTGTGGAGATACGACTGGTGGTGGCCGCCGCTTCCCTGGCCCTCCTGACGACCATCCGGGCGTGTGACACGGCGCTTCCATACTCGGGGACCGGGCTGGGCGCGGTCGGCAGAATCGGTGACGGCTTCACGGTCGGTCTGCTGCTCCCTGACAAGCGGGGGGAACGGTACGACACCTATGACCGGCCGGCCATCACGCGGGCGATCGCCGCGCTCTGCCCGAAATGCGAGGTCGTCTCCGCCAACGCCGGCGGCGACCAGGGCATCCAGAATCGGCAACTGTCCGAGATGCTCGCCGAAGACGTACGAGTGCTCATCCTGGTCGCGGTACGGCCCGAGGCCACCGCGTCGGCGGTCGCGGGGGCGAAGCTTCTCCGTGCCAAGGTCATCGCTTACGACCGGCTGGCGAACGGGCCGGTGGACGCCTACACGGGGTTTTCCGGACCCGAGGCCGACAGGAGGCGGGAACCGGCCGCGCGACTGGACATCACGCGGGAGGCGGTCAGCGCCGCCCGGCTCGCCGTCGACCTCGCCTGCGGCAAGGCCGTGTACGGTACGACGACCGTCGCCAACGGGACCACGGCGTCGATCCCGGCCTTCATGATCCACCCCGCCGCGCGCTTACCTCCTCACCATGCCCCGCGGGAGTGATGCGGGAACCGGCGGGTAGGCGGGGAGAGCAGGAGACGTCGACGAAGGAAGACCGTCATGGCCGACATCCCGAACCCGATCCAACTGCAGAAGCACCTCAAGGGCGTGGACTACCCGGTCGGCAAGGCGGAGCTGATCCAGACGGCCCGCGACCACGGCGCCGACGACCTTGTGATCAATGCTCTGGAGAGGCTGCCGGACCGGCAGTACGACGGCCCGAACGCCGTCAGCAAGGCGGTCGCCCAGGAGCGTTAGCACTCCGTTCGATGCCGGGACCCAGGACCGGTCCGGACCCCCGTCCCGCTCGGGCCGGTCCGTCGTTTCGAATACGCTTTGTCCAGTGAATGCTATGGCGATCGGGGTGTACGTCGCGGCGAGCGACGCCAGGAGCAACAAGGGCGCGATCGCCCTCGGCATGGTCGAGTTGCTGACCCGTCAGGTGGAGACCGTGGGGGTGTTCCGGCCGCTCGTCCGGGCGGGCCGGGAGGACGGCCTGGTCAACACCGTGCGTGCGAGGTTCGGCATCGGCCTGCCGTACGAGATGTGCGTGGGCGTCACCTACGAGGACCTGCACGCCGACGAGGAACGGGCGACCGGGGAGATCCTGGCCCGCTACCGCGCGCTGGCCGGCCGCTGCGGCGCCGTCGTCGTGATCGGGACCGACTACACCGACGTCGGCGCGCCCACCGAGTTCGTGTTCAACGCCGAGCTGGCGGCGAATCTGGGCACGCCGGTGGTCAACGTGGTGACCGGGCTGCACCGCATGCCGGACGACATCGTCGCCGCGGTCGAGATGTCCAGGAAGGAGCTCGCCGAGCGGCACGCGACCGAGTTGGCCACCATCGTCACCCGCGTCACGCCCGACCTGGTGGACGAGGTCGCCGCCCGCGTCGGCGCGTACGTCCTGCCGGAGGAGCCGCGGCTGTCGGCGCCCACGGTGAGCGACCTGGCCGTTGCCTGCGACGGCGAATTATTCATCGGGGACGAGCAGCAACTCGGCCGGGAGGTCGGCGCCCTCATGGTCGGGGCGATGTCGCTGCCGAACATCCTCGACCGGCTCTCCGACGGCGTCGCCGTCATCGTCCCGGCCGACCGCGCGGCCGCGCTGGTGCCCGGACTGCTGGCCGCGCATCGGGCGCCGACGTTCCCCGCCCTGTCCGCGATCATCCTGAACGGCGGGCTGGAGCTGCCCGAGCCGGTGACCCGGCTGTTCGACGGCATGGACATCCGGCTGCCCGTGATCGCCACTGAGGGCGGCACGTTCGAGACGGCCAAGGCGCTGTCGGAGGCCGAGGGCATGTTCACCCCCGACGCCAAGGGCAAGATCGACACCGCGCTGGGGCTGTTCGCCGACCACGTCGACACCGCCGCGCTGCTGCGCAGCCTGCGGATCACCAAGGCCGCCGCGGTGACGCCGCTGATGTTCGAGTACGACCTGCTGGAGCGGGCCAGGGCCCAGCGCCGCCACATCGTGCTGCCCGAGGGCGCCGAGCCACGCATCCTCCGCGCGGCCGACAGCCTGCTGCGGCGCGGCGTGACCGAGCTGACCCTGCTCGGCGACGAGCGGGAGATCCGGGCCGCGGCCGCCCAGATGGGCCTGGCCATCGACGACGCGCACGTGGTCAGCCCGTTCGACGAGGAGCTGCGCGAACAGTTCGCCGAGGAGTACGCCCGGCTGCGGGCGCACAAGGGCATGTCGCTCGCGCAGGCCCGCGACGCCGTCACCGACGTGTCCTACTTCGGCACGCTCATGGTCCATCTCGGGCTGGCCGACGGCATGGTCTCGGGCGCCGCCCACACGACGGCCCACACCATCCGCCCATCGTTCGAGATCATCAAGACGTCGCCCGGTGTGGGGATCGTGTCCAGCGTCTTCTTCATGTGCCTGGCCGACCGGGTCCTCGTGTACGGCGACTGCGCGGTCGTCCCCGATCCCACGGCCGAGCAGCTGGCCGACATCGGGATCTCCTCGGCGGAGACCGCCGCCAGGTTCGGCGTCGAACCCCGCGTCGCCATGCTGTCGTACTCCACGGGCGAGTCCGGGACGGGCCCGGAGGTCGACAAGGTGCGCCGGGCCACCACGCTGATCCGCGAGCTGCGGCCGGACCTGCCGGTGGCGGGGCCGATCCAGTACGACGCGGCGGCCGAGCCGAGCGTGGCCGAGGCGAAGATGCCGGGCAGCCCGGTCGCCGGGCGGGCGACCGTGTTCGTGGTGCCCGACCTGAACACCGGCAACAACCTCTACAAGGCCGTGCAGCGCAGCGCCGGCGCGGTGGCCATCGGGCCGGTGCTGCAGGGCCTGCGCAAGCCGGTCAACGACCTGTCCCGCGGCGCGACCGTGGACGATATCGTCAACACCGTGGCGATCACCGCCATTCAGGCGCAGGCGCACAATCCGGGTCGGGAGGAGACGCCGTGATCGACCAGGTCCTCGTACTCAACAGCGGCTCGTCCTCGATCAAATACCGCCTGATCGACATGGCGTCACGCCGGGAGACGGCCCGCGGCCTCGCCGAACGGATCGGCGAGGAGACCAGCGTTCTCACGCATGGCGGCGTCCGGGTGGAGCGGCGGCTCGCCGACCACGAGGAGGGCCTGCGTGCCGTGCTGGCCGCCTTCGCCGAGCACGGGCCGGCGCTGGACCGCGTGGCGGCGGTGGGCCACCGGGTGGTGCACGGCGGCAGCCGGTTCGTCCAGCCCACCCTCATCGACGACGAGGTCGAGCGGGCGATCGAGGATCTCGCCCCGCTGGCTCCGCTGCACAACCTGCCCAACCTGGAGGGCATCCGGGTGGCTCGCCGCGCGTTCCCCGCCCTGCCGCACGTCGCGGTCTTCGACACCGCGTTCCACGGCACGCTCCCGCCGCACGCCTACACCTACGCGGTGCCGCGCGAGTGGACCGAGAAGCTCGGGGTGCGCCGGTACGGCTTCCACGGCACCTCCACCGCCTATGTGTCACGGCGGGCCGCCGAACTGCTCGGCAGGCCGTACGACGAGGTCGACTCGATCGTGCTGCACCTCGGCAACGGCGCGAGCGCGACCGCCGTGCGCGGCGGGCGCAGCGTGGACACCTCCATGGGCATCACCCCGCTGGCGGGCCTCGTCATGGGCACCCGGTCGGGTGACGTCGACCCCGCGCTCCCGGCGTACCTGAACCGGGTGGCCGGGATGAGCCTGGCCGACGTCGACGACGCGCTGAACCGGGACAGCGGGCTGCTCGGCATGTGCGGCGCCAACGACCTGCGTGAGGTATGGAAGCTCGCCGACTCCGGCGCGCCCGACGCCCGGCTGGCGATGGAGGTGTACGGCCACCGCCTGCGCGGCTACATCGGGGCGTACTACGCCGTGCTCGGCCGGGTGGACGCGCTCGTGTTCACCGCCGGCGTGGGCGAGCACGACGCCAGGACCCGGGCGCTCGCCGTGTCCGGGCTGTCCCGGCTCGGCATCGAGATCGATCCGGCGCGGAACGCCGCGACGGCGACCGGCCCCCGGATGATCTCACCCGAGGGGGCCGAGGTCGCCGTGCTCGTGATCCCCACCGACGAGGAGATGGAGATCGCCGATCAGGTGGTCGCCTGCGTCGGGTCACGTTCCCGCTGATCGGCGGCCGGCCCGGTTATTCTGGCCGCTGGATGGGGGTGATCCCGATGGCGGTGGCCGGGGACAACCGCGCGGGGGCCGGGGACGGCCAGGTGGAGGCCGAGGCGGCGCCTGGGTGGCGTGACCGCGTGCGGGCGCGGCGAGGAGGTCACCTCGCCCTGCGGGTCGTGATCGGGGTGATCGGCTGCGTCATGATCGTGAGTGGTCTGATCATGGTGCCGTTCCCCGGGCCGGGCTGGCTCGTGGTGTTCGCCGGTCTGGCGGTGCTGGCCACCGAGTTTCCGTGGGCCTCCAGGCTGCTGGAGTTCGCCAAGCGCGCGGTCCTGGCCGCCACTGACTGGCTCAGACGGCAGAACTGGTTCGTCCGCGTCGTCGCGAGCCTGCTGACCCTCGCCTGCGCCGCCGCCATCGTGTGGGTGACGCTCAAACTGACCATGGGGATCGATCTCGTCCAGATGGCCCGCGCGTTCGTGCTGTGAAGCCGTGAAGCCGGGGCCGGCGAGGTCAGAGGTAGAGACCGGTGCCGTGTTCGGTCTGCTGGGTGGCCACCGCGTGCAGGTCGCGTTCGCGCAGCACCAGATAGAGCTGGCCCTGCACCTCCACCTCGTACTGGTCCTCGGGGTTGAACAGGACCTTGTCCCCGGTCTTCACGGATCGGGCGTTGACGCCGGCTCCGCAGACTTCGCCCCAGACCAGCCGGTTGGCCATCTTGACGGTCGCCGGGATGACGATGCCTCCGCTGCTGCGGCGTTCCTCGGTATCCCGCTCGATCCTGATCATGACGCGGTCGTGGAGCATCTGGATCTCGAACTTCGGGTCGGCCACGCTGGCAGTCTACGGGGTCAGGAGCGACCCATTGCCAGGTCGTAACCGGTGCCCGAGCGGCGGTAGACGCGTCCGGTGCCCCACTTGAGCACCTCGAACCGGACGTGGACGGTGTTGGATCGGACCCCGGTGAGGTCGGCCATCATCTTCTCCGACAGATCGACGATGGCCGGGATGTCGTGCTGTGCGACGGCCCACTCGGCCGGGCCGAAGTCCTCGACGAAGCCGATGGCGCTCTCGCCCCGGTAGGTGATCTTCACCTTGGTGCCGAGGGGCCAGTAGGGGCTGGCGATGGTCTGGTACCGCATCGGCTTGCCCGACGCGGTCGCGCCGTCCCAGAAAGACGTGGCTGTGGCCGTACCGGAGGGAAGCTCGGGTGTCGGCTCGGGGGTCGGCTCGACTGCCGGAGAGGCCTCAGGTGCGGCTGAACCGGCCGGTGTGGGGGATTGCGCCGCCGAGGACTCCGCGGGCGGCTGTGCGAGGCTCGGAGGGGAGGAGGGGAGGATCTGGTCGGGGGCGGGGCGCCGGATGGGTGTGCCGGCCGCCGCGTGGGCGGTGGCGGTGGTGCCGGTGGCCAGCAGGACACCGGCGACGGTCAGGGTGATCGCTTGTCGGGTTCGCTTGTGCATGTGTTCCTTTCGCCCCGTCAGACCCGAGGGGGAGGGCATGCCGCGGCACACCCGGGGGCCTGGGAGAGGAAGGGGAAGGAGTTCCCTTTACGCGTCTATGGCGACAGCGTTGCTGTTCGGGGCAGTTGATTCGGAAATAACGGACGTTTCGCACGAGTATAGGGAAAGAAACGGCAAAAAGGACAAGTGATCGCAAACCACCGGTAGATCTTCCTTGACTCTCCCCCAGGACAAACATGGGCGTGATCTTGCAATTGCTCGCACGAATAGGGACTCACCTGCGGATTCGCCATCCGTGATCTTGCAGAAACTTGCAGAGTGTACGGATGGCCTGGGAGTTCACCTTTCGTGATCTTGCATTGCAAGATCACGAATGCTGTACTCCCTGGTCAGAGGCAATGTGTGCAAGTATTTGCAAGATCACGGGATGGGGGCGGGGTGGGGGGTCAGAGGGCGTTGGTGACGGAGGCGATCTCGTGGAGAGGGAACTCCAGGTAGTCGCCGGCCTCCTCGCACCAGGCGTCGAGGGCGCCGCTGCGCAGCTCGCCGTGGCTGATGGTCGCGGTGACACCGTCGGACAGGGTGATGAGGGCACGGACGTCACGGTCCACCACACAGCCCAGGAGCGACTGCTGGGCCGCCGGCAGCCTGGTGGCCATCCGGCCGATGACGGCCCAGGTCTGCCGCCCCGGGCCGGTGGCGCCCGCGTCGGCGAGCAGACGCCTGGCGTGCTCGCGCGGGTCGGGGGACGGCTCGGCGAGCAGTACGTCCGGAACGCCGGAAACGACAGGTCGCTCCAGCTCGGCGACCCGCCCGCCCGGCAGCAGAACGAGCCGCCCGCCCTCACCGGGTTCGTCGCCCGCCGGCACCGGGGCGTACCCGGCCTCGCGCAGCGCGGCGAGCGTCGTCCCGGCCGAGGCGGAGCCGGCCAGCACGGTCGGGGCCAGGAGCCGTAGCCCGAGCCCGGCCAGCCTCCGGTGCGCGACGATCTCGGCCAGCAGGGCGGGATCGGAGCCCTGGATGATGCAGCCGACCGAGGAGACCGTCACCTCGCCGTGCCGGCGGCCGACGTCCCGGATCAGGTACGCCAGCGGCTGCGGGAGGGTGCCGACCTCGGCGAGCGCGGTGAGGAGGCCGTCGGCGGTCTCCCCGGCGTCCAGGGCCCGTCGTACGCTCGCCGGGCTGAACCGCCAGACCGAGGCGGCCCCGCGGGACTCGCGGTCGGCGGCGCGGTCGAGGAGGGCGGCGAGCTCGACCGACGGCGGCCCGGTCACGACGGCGGTCAGGTCGGCGCCGAACAGCGCGGTGCGGCGGGCGGCGGCGAGCGCGGTGACGGAGCGTTCGACCAGGGTCGGGTCGTGCTCGACCTCGGGCACTCCCGCGCGGTCCTCGTCTCCGGCGACGGAGGCCAGCGCGGCCAGCGCCCGGCCGAGGCCGGTGAGCGTCCGTCCGGCGGCGAGGCCGAGGAGCCGGGCCTCGTCGAGGACCGCGGGAGCGCAGTCGGCCAGCAGTTCCCGGTCGAGCATCGGCGCCCGCCAGTGGACGGACTGTACGAGCTCGCGCAGAGTGGCGAAGCCCCGGCCCTCGGGAATCCCCGCGAGCACGCCGAACACCGCCCGCCGGATCCGCGCGATCGTCTCACCGGAGGGGTCGTCGCCCAGGACGGTCGGGTGGCGGTCCTCCACACGGCGCAGCGACGACCGCTCCATGCGCCACCACGCGGCCACCAGGACGCGTAGCCGGGCGGGGGCGTCCTCCAGGCGCCAGGCGTCGAACCGGTCGGTCGCGACGAGGCAGCCGGGCGCCGTGCCCGTGGCGCCCGCACCGACGGGGAGCGGGCCGTCGCCGTGCGTGGCATGCTCCTCCAATGCGATCAGCCGGGCGACCGCCGAGACCTCCAGGAGCAGCCGGGTCTCGTCCTCCGAGCAGCCGGTCTCCCTGGCCAGCCGCTTGATCTCTCGCACTCCGACGCCGCCGTTCTTCAGCAGCGGCAGAGGGGTCTTGCCGACGTTCTCCAGCAACGCGGTGGCCCGGTCGAGCAGGTGCGGCGCGGCCAGGCTCATCGCGTGCTCGACCTCGTCGGGAGCGGTCTCGACCGTGGCGAGATCGGGTGGGTACGGCGTGAACGGGCCGTGGTAGTCGGGACCCCGCAGCGCCAGCGACACCTCCCGCGGCATCTCAGCGAGGTCCCACCGTCCGCGGAACAGCAGTCCGTGGTCGAGCGCCCACTTCTCCGGCGTTCCCGGCGTGATGAACCGGTCGCCGGACACGGTGCGGATCGGGCCGTCCCAGGCGAAGCCGTCCAGCAGTTCCATCGTGCCGTACGGCGCCTGGCGGAGCAGCGAGCCGAGGCGCTCGCTGTCGCTCAGCAGCGCCGTGACCCTGGCCGCCATCTGGCGTTTGCTTCCCTGCACCGGCAGCCGGAGGTTGCGGCAGATGCGGCGCAGTCCGTCGGGGCTGAGCCGCCAGGAGTCGAGGTAGGCCCCGAGCGGCTCGCCGACGCCGCACGGCGTGGTCCACCAGCGGGCCACGGCCGGGGTGAGGTTGATCCGGCCGTCCGGACCGGGCCAGGCGACGGCGTGATCGTAAAGGTGGTCGAGCCACGGGATCACCTCGGAGGTGCGCACGCCGAGGAAGCGGGCGAGGTCGTCCTCGCCCGGGCGATCGCCGACCACCAGGCACGCCTGCAGCAGTTCGAGGGGCGGCAGGGGAAGGCCGCGCATGACCTCCATGACGGCCAAGTCGTCGGTCAGGCGGACGGCCAGGGCGTCCAGGCGGCGGGGCCAGGGCGCGGCGATGGCGTCCTGGCGGTTGGCCAGGACGCGGGCGAGCCTGTCTTCGTCGAGAGCTGACAGCCAGCCGACCAGCTGATCGTCCATACCGGACTCCGGGGAAATGCCGCTCGGGCGTTACGGTCCGATCTCAGCACATCCGGGCCCGCCCTGGGTGGAGTTCGCGGCAGATCGCCCATCGGAGAGTCAGCGGGCGGACAGCACGGCCCAGACGGCCTTGCCCCGCGGGGTCAGGGTGGACCAGCCCCAGCGCAGGCTCAGCGACTCGACGATGTGGAGTCCGAGGCCGCCCGGCTCGAACGGCGCAGGGTCGCGCATGACCGGTACGGCCGCGCCGGGATCGGTGATCGCGCAGGTGACCAGATGGCCGTGCCGGATCAGGGACAGCCGGATGACCTCGCGGTCCCGGTGGTCTCCCGGTCCGAGGAGCGTCAGGCCGTGCCGCAGCGCGTTGGTGGTGAGCTCCGAGACCACCAGCTCCATCGCGTCGAGGAGCTCGGTCAGGTGCCACCCGGACAGGGTCCCCGCGGCGAAGCTGCGGGCCGAGTGCACCGACTCCGCCAGGGGCGGCAGGACGAAGGTGGCGCTGCCGCCGATGCGTGTGCCGGTGCGGCCAGGCATGGGTTCCAGCAGGTCGCGTGCGTTCTCCGGCCACCAGCCGATCGGCGGGCACCAGTCGCGCGCCGACCACTGAATCTGGCCACGAGTCGGGTTCGTGGACTGCACGAGATCATGATGCTGGACACTTCGTGCAACTGCAAGGGCGAATGCACGTGCAAGTGTGGTGTGCAAGCGCTACGGTTACCCCCAAACACCGCTGGGACGAAGGGGGCGATCTTTGACAGACTGTGAACAAGCCCACTAAGCGGAGGAAAAACACGTGTCGATAGATCCGCCCGGATCGGCTTCCACCGTTCGGCGCATCATGCTCGGCGCCAGCCTTCGGCGGCTGCGTGAGGAGCGGGGACTCGCCCGCGATGAGGCGGGATTCCACATCCGCGCCTCCGAGTCCAAGATCAGCCGAATGGAGCTCGGCCGGGTCGGTTTCAAGACGCGTGACGTCGAAGACCTGCTCACGCTGTACGGCGTCGTCGACGACGACGAACGGCGTGGCCTGCTGGAGATGGTCCGTGAGGCGAACACGCCCGGGTGGTGGCACAAGTACGGCGAGGTTCTGCCGAACTGGTTCGTCACCTACGTCGGACTGGAGGAGGCCGCCGGCGTTATCCGCACCTACGAGGTGCAGTTCGTGCCCGGCCTGCTGCAGACGGCGGCGTACGCCCGCTCGGTGATCCAGCTCGGGTATCCGGACGCTCCGGATGCCGTAATCGAACAACGTGTGCATCTACGTATGCAGCGCCAGGAGCGGCTGACGCACAGGGACGGGCCCAGGCTGTGGGCCGTCATCGACGAGGCCGCGCTGAAGCGACCGATCGGAGGGAGGGCGACCATGCGCGAGCAGATCCAGCACCTGCTCGAGGTGGCCACGCTGCCCAACATCACTCTTCAGGTGATGCCCTTCCGCTTCGGGATGCACGCGGCCGAGGGTGGCGCTTTCACGATCCTCCGCTTCCCGGAGCCCGACCTTTCCGACGTGATCTACGTCGAGCAGCTCTGGGGCGCCCTCTACCTGGACAAGCGTGAGGACGTCGATCCCTACCTGACGGCCATGGAGCAGCTGTGCGTGGAGAGCACCACGCCCGGGGCCACCGCCGAGATCCTCGGCGAACTTCTCAGAGAGATGTGAATGCAGACATATAACGGGATGCCCGCAAACGACCTTACCGGGGTCACGTGGCGGAAGAGCGCCCACAGCAACTCGACCGGTAACTGCGTTGAGCTCGCCGAGCTTCCGGACGGCGGCGTCGCCGTGCGGAACTCGCGATATCCCGAGGGCCCGGCGCTGATCTACACCAGGGATGAGATCCGCGCGCTCGTACTCGGCGTCAAGGACGGCGAGTTCGACGGCTTACTCGTCTGATCGCCACCCGCGTGACCGCGATGGAGGCCCCGATGGAGGGCCCGATGGAGTGCCCGATGGAGGACGCGGTGGAACCGGTGCCGGTGGGACTGGTCGGAGCCGGCCCGTGGGCCGGCACGGTCCACGCCCCGATGCTCGCGGCCGGGCCGTACACGAGGCTCGCCGGCGTGTGGGCCCGCAGGCCGCAGGCCGCGGTCGAGCTGGCCGGCAGGTACGGCGCCCCGGCGTTCGAGCGGATCGAGGAGCTCTTCGAGGCGTCCGCGGCCGTCGCGTTCTGCGTGCCGCCGGCGGTACAGGCCGAGCTCGGCGTCCAAGCCGCCCTGGCCGGTAAGGCGTTGCTGCTGGAGAAGCCGGTCGCGGCCGACCTCGACGGCGCCAGGCGGCTCGTCGACGCCGTCTGCGAGGCAGGAGTCGCCTCGCAGATGGTCTTCACGTTCCGCTACTCGCGGGCCGCCGCCGAGTTCCTGGAACGGGCGCGCGGGTTGGAGCCGTTCGGCGGGTACGCGGCGAACATCTCCGGCGCGCTGCACGGCGGCCCGTTCGCGACTCCGTGGCGGCTGGAGCGCGGCGCGGTCCTCGACGTGGGACCGCACATGATCGACCTCCTCGACGCCGCGCTCGGCGACGTGGTCTCCGTCCGGGCGCACGGCAGCCCGCTCGGCTGGGCCGGTCTGCTGCTGGAGCACGCCACCGGCGCGGTGAGCGAGGCGTCGCTGTGCATGGCCGCCCGCGGCGAGACGCCGCCCGCCCGGGTCGAGGTCTACGGGCGGGCGGGCAGCGCCCTGCTGCTCGGCTCCGACCTGGGCGACGGCGTCTTCCCCGAGGTCGCCAGGCAGTTCGCCGACACGGTGCGCCGCGGCGGCGGGCACCCGCTGGACGCCCGCCACGGCCTGCGCCTGCAGGAGATCATCGAGGAGGCGGAGCGGCAGCTCCGCTGAGCCGCCGCCAGGAGCCGGGATTTGGGAGCCGGGAGCCGGGCTGGGACGGTGCTTGATCCGGCGGCTTGATACGGTACGTCCGACGCGTGCCGTGCAGCGAAGTCCGGTGAGAGTCCGGCGCTGTCCCGCAACTGTGGATCCCCGCCCCCGGGGACGAGCCAGGTCGCCTGTACGGCCCGCCGACGTCGTCAACCCTCGAGGAAAAGGGTGATCCGTCGTTTTCACGGGTCTCTCGGTTCCCGGCTCTCCCCTGGAGGACTCTCTCGTGAGGCCTGTACGCGTGGCCGTCGCGGGCGTGCTGCTGGGTGTCGTCGGCCTGACCGGTTGCGGTCAGACGAGCGACACGGCCGCCCCCCCGTCCGCAGCCACCGCCCCCGCCGCATCGGCCGCCGCCGGTGCCTTCCCCGTCACCGTCGAGGCCGGCAACGGTTCGGTGACCATCGCCAAGCGGCCCGAGCGCATCGTCTCGCTCTCCCCGACCGCCACCGAGATCCTGTACGCCATCGGCGCCGGCGGCCAGGTCACCGCGGTCGACGACCAGTCGAACCACCCTCCGGAGGCGCCCAAGACGTCGCTGTCCGGCTTCAAGCCGAACGTCGAGGCGATCGTGGCCGCCAAGCCCGACCTGGTCGTGCTCGCCAACGACCTGAACGGCGTCGTGGCCGGGCTGGACAAGGTCGGCGTGCCGGTGCTCCTGGAGCCGGCCGCGAACCGGCTGGAGGACACCTACGACCAGATCGCCGACCTCGGCGCGGCCACCGGCAACCCCGACAAGGCCGCGGAGGTCGCGCAGGGGATGAGCAAGCGGATGGACGAACTGATCGCCGCCGCGCCCAAGGGCAAGGGGCTGACCTACTACCACGAGCTGGACAGCACGCCCTACTCGGTCACGTCCACGACCTTCCTCGGCCAGATCTACGGCCTGTTCGGGCTGAAGAACATCGCCGACGAGGCCCCCGACGCCGCCGGCGGCTATCCCAAGCTGTCGGCCGAGTTCATCGCCAAGGCCGACCCCGATGTCATCTTCCTCGGCGACACCAAGTGCTGCGGCCAGAGCGCGGCGACCCTCGCCGAGCGGCCCGGCTGGTCCGGCCTGTCCGCCATCAAGAACGGCCGCGTCGTCGAGCTCGACGACGACATCGCCTCCCGCTGGGGCCCCCGGGTGGTCGACCTCGCCCAAGCCGTGAGCGAGGCCGTGCAGAAGGCCGGTGACGGCTCGGCGACCGAGTGACGTGACCGTGACGCTCCTTCGGTCACGGGGCCTCGCCCTGCTCGTCGCGGCGGCCGTGCTCGCCGTCTGCCTGGCCCTCGGCCTGCTGACGGGGGCCGCCGGGATCTCGCCGCGCGGCATCGCGCTGGCGCTGCTCGACCGGCTCCCGTTCGTCTCCGTCGACCCGGGACTCACCCCCGCCGAGCAGGGGATCCTCTTCCAGCTCCGGGTCCCGCGGGTGCTGATCGCCGCCATGGTCGGCGGACTGCTCGCGATCGCCGGCGCGGGATACCAAGGGGTGTTCCGCAACCCCCTGGCCGATCCGTACCTGCTGGGCGCCGCCGCGGGGGCCGGGCTCACCGTGACGCTGGTCGTGGTGTTCCTCGGCGGCCGGGTGGGGGTGGTCGCCGTGCCGGTGGCCGCTTTCACCGGCGCGATCGGCGGGGTGCTGCTGGCGTACGCCCTGGGCCGCTCGGCGGGGCGCGGCGCCGGAGGTGTCGGAGGGGGCACCGCCACACTCGTCCTGGCCGGGGTCGCGGTCACCTCGTTCCTCACCGCGATCCAGACGTTCGTGCAGCAGCTCAAGGTGGAGGAGCTGCAGCGGATCTACGCGTGGATCCTCGGCGACGTCGGCGGCGGCTGGGAGGACGTGTGGATGATCGCGCCGTATGCCCTGGTCTCGACGGTCGTGCTGCTGCTGCACGGGCGGCTGCTCGACGTGCTGTCGGTGGGCGAGGAGGAGGCGGTGAGCCTCGGCCTGCACGCGGCGCGTGCCCGCATGATCGTGCTGCTCGCCGCCTCGCTCGCCACGGCGTCGGCCGTGGCGGTCGGCGGGCTCATCGCGTTCGTCGGGATCGTCGTGCCGCACGTGGTGCGCAGGCTCGCCGGATGGTCGTACCGGATCGTGCTGCCGGTGTCGTTCGTCGGGGGCGCGGCGTTCCTGGTGCTCGCTGATCTCATCGCGCGCAGCGTCCTCGCCCCGGCCGAGCTGCCCATCGGCGTGGTCACCGCGTTCGTCGGCGCGCCGTTCTTCGTCACGGTCCTCCGCATGAGCAGGGGCGTGAACACATGAGTGGCGGGATCGAGGGATCGGGCGGGATCGAGGTGCGCGGCCTCGGCGTGACGCTCGACGAGCGAGAGGTGCTCGCCGACGTCGCGCTGTCGGTCGGCGGCGGCGAGTGGCTGACCATCATCGGGCCGAACGGCGCCGGCAAGTCGACCCTGCTCAGAGCCATGGCGGGACTGATCGCCTGCACGGGAGAGGTGCTCGTGGACGGCGTCTGCGCGCGTCGCCTGCGCCCCCGCCCCCGGGCCCGCCTGATCGCCTACGCGCCGCAGAACCCGCTCCTCCCCCCGGACATGAGCGTGTACGACTACGCGCTGCTGGGCCGTACGCCGTACATCCCCTACCTGGGCCGGGAGAGCGCCCGCGACCGCGAGGTGACGGAGTCGGTGCTGGAGCGGCTCGACCTGACCGGTTTCGCGTCCCGGCGGCTCGGCCACCTGTCGGGCGGCGAGCGGCAGCGGGTCGTGCTGGCCCGCGCGCTGACCCAGCAGGCCCCGGTGCTGCTGCTCGACGAGCCGACCACCGCCCTCGACCTCGGCCACCAGCAGCAGGTGCTCGAACTCGTCGACCGGCTGCGTCTGGCCGACCGGCTGACCGTCGTGACGACGCTGCACGACCTGAACCTGGCCGGGCAGTACGCCGACACGCTGGTCCTGCTCGCGCCTGGCCGCGCGGTCGCCTCCGGGCCGCCCAAGCAGGTGCTGACCGAGCCGCTGCTCGCCCGGCACTTCGGGGCGCACGTCCAGGTCGAGCCCGGCGCGGACGGCCGGCCGCTGGTGCACCTGACCCGGCCGGAGGAACGGTGACCGCCCCGGCCGACGCCCTGACTCAGGGATCGCTGTCGCTGACCTTCCGCATGGAGGACGGCATGCGGATGGGCACGATCCTGTGGCGGTTCGGGCCCGGCTGGCGCATGATCTCCTCGGCCATGCTCGGCGGCGGGATCGGGCCCCGGGAGTGGGTGCTGAACGCCCAGGTCGGCAAGGACTACGCGCGGATGGACCCGGTGGAGCATCTGATCGAGATGGGGCCGGAAGGCTCCGGCGTCGGGATGCTGACCGCCGCGATGGTCGAGCACCGCACGTGGGCCGCCGACGGGGGGGTGGAGGCCGTGACCACCGTCGGCCTGGGCACCCCCACCTGGGCCGCCGCGCCGTCGGATGCCGTGCCGGATGCCGTGCCGGATGCCGCGTCGGACGCGTTCGCCGTACGGCCGGGAACGATCAACATCATCGTCGCCGTCCCGGTGGCGCTGTGCGACGCGGCTCTGGTCAACGCGGTCATGACGGTCACCGAGGCCAAGACCCAGGCACTGATCGAGACGGGATTCCCCTGCACCGGCACCGCCTCGGACGCCGTGTGCGTGGCCGTACGGGAGGAGGGCCCGCAGGAGCTGTTCGGCGGCCCCCGCTCGGAGTGGGGAGCGCGGATCGCCCGCGCCGTACATCACGCGGTCGCCGACGGCGCGCGCGACTGGCGTCGCCGTGCCGCCGCCAGGTCGCCGGTCGTGCCGCGCTGACGGCCGGGGCCCGTCAGCTGGTGAAGGCGACCGTGTTGACCATGTGATCGATGAGCTGCGGGTCGCAGCGCGCGCAGAAGAAGGTGATCAGTACCGCCCTCTCGTCCTGGCCCTGCCGTACGAGATAGGCGGTGAAGTCGAGGCGGCGGCCGCTTTGCGCCGGGTCGCCGAGCACCCCGTCCAGTCTGAAGGCCGGTTGGCCGCCCACGGTCGTCGGCATCGGAGCACCGGTGTAGCCGACCGTTCCCGGGAGCGACGACTCCAGGCTCTGCTGGAGCTCCATCGGGGAGTCGGAGGTGCTGAGCGTGTTGCTCACCTGAGCGAAGACGCCGACCGCGCGGTCCGGCTGGTTCGTGATCACTGGGTCGACCTTCGACCAGTCGGTGTTGCCGGGCACGGCGAACAGCGCGTCGAACTCGTCGGCGGCCGGTGAGGCGATCATCCACTGGTCGGCGTTGGTCCTGGCCTGTCCCCAGGTCGACGGGTAGGCCACGGTGAACGGCGCGGCTGTGCTTCCCGGGTAGGTGTTCCAGGTGGCGGCGGTGTCGCCGCCCTTGGTGAGGATCAGCGTGGCCGCCACCGCGACCGACAGCAGCACGGCCAGGCCGCCGATCAGCGGTCCGAGCGGGAGCCTGCGTCGGCCGCCGCCGGCCGCCGCCCGCCGTTCAGGGGGCACCGGCGGCTGCGACGCATGGGACGGATGTGAGGGATACGAGGGATGGAAAGGATGTGAGGGATGTGACGGCTGAGAGGGATGGGATGCCGGCCCCGGCGCCACCGGCGGGTACGACTGCACGGAGCCGACCGGAGACGGCATGGTGGGCGAGTAGGACTGCGGGTGAGACTGGGCGTGCGTGGGCGGATGCGACTGTATGGGCGGCTGGGCCTGGGAGGGCTCCGGCGGCTGCGGTGATCGCCACTGCGGGGAGGGTTGCGCGCCCGCTGCACCTGCCGCCTGCTGTTCGCCGCCGCTGATGGCGTCGCGGAGTGCGGAGACGAACTCCCGGCAGGTCGGATACCGCTCGGCAGGGTCTTTGGCCAGGGCCCGCGCCAGCACCGGGTTGGCCGTGTGCGGCAGGTCGGGACGGTACGGCGTGAGCGGTGGCGGGTCATGGGAGACATGGGCGTACAGCAGCGCCAACTCGGTGTCGCGCTGGAACGGCGGCTGCCCGGCGAGCGCCTCGTAGACCACGCAGGCGAACGCGTAGAGGTCGCTGCGTCCGTCCACCGCGAGCCCGCGGATCTGCTCCGGGGCGACGTAACGGGGAGTCCCCATGAAGTGCCCGTGGCTGGTCAGCCCCGCCTCGGCCGACGAGCTCTTGGTCAGCCCGAAGTCGGTCAGGTAGACGTGGTCGGCCCGGGTCACCAGGATGTTGGCGGGCTTCACGTCGCGGTGCACCAGCCCGCCGGCGTGCGCGGCGTCCAGCGCGGCGGCGATCTGGGCGAACAGCGTGTTGGCCCGGGCCACCGGCAGCGGACCGCTCGCCTGGACGAGTTTGCGCAGGTCGCTGCCTTCGACGTAGCGCATGGCGATGAACAGCAGGTCGTCGCGCTCGCCCGCCTCGTAGACCGGGATGATGTTGGGGTGGTCGAGGCTCGCCACCAGCCGTGACTCCCGTACGAACCGCTCACGGAAGCGCCCGTCGTGCGACAACTGCGGCGCGAGGATCTTCAGGGCCACCGCCCGGCCCAGCCGCTGGTCCCGGGCGCGGTAGACGGTGGCCATGCCGCCTCGCCCGACGACCGCCTCGATCAGGTAGTCGCCGAGCTGACGGCCGGTCAACGGCGGCATCGAGGGAGTGTCCGTCATGTCATGAGTCCACAGGATTGCCACAGAAGCCGCAGAATCGGTGCCCCGGGCCCAGCCGCATGCCGCACTGCGTGCAGAAGCTCATCTGCGGCTGTCCACGCGCCGGCCCGGAAGGACCAGGCGTGCCGGAGGCGCCGGAAGACACAGGAAGGACAGGGGGAACGGAAGCCACGGACGGGACAGAAGGAGCGGAGGGAACCGAGAGAACCGAGGGCTGGGAGGTCCCGCCGGGCGGTGAGGGGTCGGTGGCGGGCCCAGCGCTCGCGAAGTTCCCGGCGCTCGCGAAGTTCCCGGCCGGGCCGGGCTGGCCGATGACCTGCGTGACCGCGTGCGTGGGCCATGGCTCCACCGTCTGCGGCGGCGTGTCGGAGGCCTGTGCCGCGGCCGCTCGCCTGCGCCGCAGCAGCGGCACGGCCACACCGGCGAGCACCACCAGGACCGCCAGGCCGCCGGCCAACGGAATCAGCGGGGACGTGGCGGACCTCTCCTCGGCCGGCACGGGGGTGGGCTTGGCCGTGGCGCCGCCCTTGTCCTCGCCGGTGCCCGCCTTCGCTCTGGCCTCCTTCAGGTGGTCGATCGCGACGGCGTGGTCGGGGCGCAGGTTCAGCACCTGCTGGAGCACCGGGATCGCGTTGGCGAACTGCTTGTTGTGATAGGAGGCGAGGGCGGTCTCATAGACGTTGTCGACCGGCCCGCGGCGCGGGGTCACGCCGGCCGTCACCAGCGCGGTGCGGATCTCCTCGACCGGGGTGACGGTCGTCGGGACGTCGCCGCCGCCGGCGAGCAGCCCGATCACCTCGCTCTTGCCGTCGTCGATGAGCGCGGCGCCCGCAGCCCCGTTCTTCAGCAGGGTGGCGACCTTGTCCTTCTCCTTCTCCTTGAAGGTCCGGCTGCCCGGGGGATCCAGATGCGCCGTGTCCAGCTTGGGCGGCAGCTTCGCCGATGGTCTGCCGGTGAGCGTCATCACGTCGGTCGACTCGACGGCGCCGCCGAGAGCGGTCCCGAGCGGCACGGTGGGCAGGGTCGCCTTCTCGCCGCCCTTGGTGACCTTGAGCACCGCCGGAGCGGTCGGTGCCGCGCCCGTCGTCAGGATCTGCGCGGGCAGGCCGCCGGTCGCGGGGGGATCAAGGTACGGGAAGACCGTCACGTTCGTGGTGACCTGGGCGATGCAGGTCGAGTCGGTCTTCTGCGGCGGATAACAGGCCTGGAGCCGGCGGTTGAGGTCGGGGTCGTCGAGCGTGTGACGCTTGAAGTCCGCCGGGATCTTCACCTTGAAATACTCGGCGAACACCCGATTGGCGGCGTAGACCCTGGGATCGCGGTCGGTCCGCACCACCTGGGTGGCGGTGACGACGACACCGTCGGGAGTGACGGTGAAGCCGCTGCCCTTGGCCAGTTCGGTGTCGTACTCCCTGACGATCTGCTTGATGATGCTCCGGTCGTCGAGCAGCGTGACCGACACGTGCGAGGACGACTCCACCCGCACGGCTCCGGGCGTCACGCGGTCGGTGGATCCGCTCGGGTGGGGATGCATCGGCAGAGGCGCCACCAGGGGTGCCGCGAGCAGGGGCGCCGCGATCGCGCTATGGGCCACCGGCCCCGCGAGAAGTTTGTACAGGCGGGGCATTCCGGCCTCCTATGCCTGGTGGGAACAGTCCAAGGGTCTCAACGGCGGCGGTGCCGGACAAGGCCTGGAGCCGTGCCGACACTATGTTGATACAGCCCATTGATCTCCATGGCGCTTGCCGCACGCTTGCAGTCGGATTGCGCCCTGCCGCCGTCCATGCGCGCTCCGCCGGAAAGCGATTAATGTTCGGTTCATGCTGCCTTCCCGCCTCTCCCGGGCCGACCTGCTGATCGGCCTCGCCATCATGGCTCTGGGCACACTGGAGGCGTCCACCGCGGCGACCGCGCTGCCGATCTCCCAGGGGGCGACGATGAGCGAGGTCACGAAGTGACGATCCGCGTCGTCTTGGCCGACGACCAGGTGATGGTCCGGGCGGGCCTGCGCATGGTGGTCGAGAGCGAGCCCGGCATGGAGGTCGTCGGCGAGGCGGGCGACGGCGTCGAGGCGGTGGCGGTGGCGCAGCGGCTCCGGCCGGACATCGTGCTCATGGACATCTCGATGCCCCGGATGGACGGGCTCAGCGCGGCCAGGCGGTTGCTCGACACGCCGCACCCTCCCAAAATCATCATGCTCACCACGTTCGACACCGACGAGAACCTGTACGCCGCGCTGCGCGCCGGCACCAGCGGCTTCCTGCTGAAGGTGTCGCCCCCCGAGCAGCTCGTGGCGGCCATCCGGGTCGTCGCGGCCGGCGACGGGCTGCTCGACCCGGCTGTCACGACCCGGGTGATCGCCTCCTTCGCCGGGCGGCGCGAGCCGGTGCGCCCGCCACAGCTGTCCGAGCTCACCCCGCGTGAGCTCGAGGTCCTGCGGATGCTCGCCCGTGGTCTCACCAACGCCGAGATCGCCAAGGCGCTCTTCGTCGGCGAGGCCACGGTGAAGACCCATGTCGCCCGCGTGCTCATGAAGCTGAACCTGCGTGACCGGGCTCAGGCGGTCGTGTTCGCGTACGAGTCGGGCGTGGTCGCCCCCGGATCGGCGGACGGGTAGCCCTTCGGATAGTGCGCGGCCCACTCGGCGTCGCTCATCCGCAGCACCCGCAGCCCGAGGTAGCCGAGCACCAGGAGGTTGCCGCCGCTCCAGAGCAGGCTGAGCGGGCCATAGTCCATGACGTTCGGGAGGATCCAGACCAGCAGTCCCACCACGGGGACCCACCAGCGGACGAATCCGGTGCGGGTCAGGGCGATCAGGAACAGGAACAGGCCGATCGGTCCGAGGAACACCCACGGGAGCTGGAACCCGAATATCACCCCGGGCAGGTCGAACACCTCGTCGAACAGCTTCTCCGCCTGGTCCGGCGGGTAGTGCCGGCCGAACCACCACTGCACCGGGTCGCCCATCAGCAGTGCCGACAGGTTGAGGAAACCCAGCACGGCGAACGCGCCTCCGATGTGGCCCAGCACGGCGCCGCGGCGGCGGGTCAGGTGCGTCAGGCCGATCACGGCCAGCGGCAGGAGCAACCAGCTCCAGTGGTAGAGGGCGGACTGGAGCTGCGCCAGCGCCGGATTGTCGCCATAACTGACCACCTCGCGGTCATCGCCCCACGTCCCCGGATCCACCAGGTTCGCGACGAGCTGGAGGACCGGCGAGGCGATGAGCGTCGCTGCGATGACCGAGCGCCGGAAGGCCACCGAGTCGGACGGCTTGAACATCGATCTTTCCCTTTCGGGTCGTCTCTTGTACGGCCGGGGACCATAGGTGACGGCCCGGATGCGGCACATCCGCCGTCAGAGTGATCCGACGTCATCCGTACGACTGACTTATCGCTGAAGCCCGGCCTTTGTGTATATTTTTTGGAAGATGGCTCACTAAACGGGAGATATTTGATGAAGGCCTTCCCGGCGGTCCTGTTCGACGAGGCGCACAGCGAGGCATGGACGATCCGGCGTGAGATCGCCGAGGTCATCAATCCGGCGCACCCCGACGACAGCGGCTACGTGAAGGCCGCCGAGGTCCTGCGACGGCTCGGCCACACCGTCCGTCCCCACGTCGAGGGCCCCGTCACGCCCGGCCTGCTCGACGCGTGCGACGTGTTCGTGGTCGCGCATCCCTCCGGGGAGCGCTGGGAGCGCACCACGGGCGCGGGGAGCCCGGTCTTCACCCTCGAGGAGATCGACGCCGTCGAGGCATATGTCGCCGCCGGCGGCGGGCTGGTCGTGCTCGCCGAGTGCGAGCAGGACAAGTACGGCAGCAACCTCGCCGACCTGCTCGGCCGGTTCGGCGTCGCCGTCGAGCACGTGACAGTCCAGGACCCCGCGAACTGCCACAACAGGGTCGCCACCTGGGTCCTCGGCACGCCGCCATCGGACGGAGTGGACGCCCGGGTGGACGGGCAGGACCTGCTGGCGCGGGCACGCCGGGCCTGTTTCTACCGCTCGGGAACGCTCGCCGCCCTCCCCGACGGCGCCACCGTCCTGTTCCGGACCTCGCCCACCGCCGATCCCGCCGGCCGCCCGCTGGCGGCAGCCGTACGGCACGGCCGCGGCCGCGTCGTGGTGCTGGCCGACTCCGACCTGTTCGGCGACGACTCGATCGGCGACTACGACCACGTCCCGCTGTGGGCCAACCTCGTCACCTGGGCCGCTCGGATGCCCGAGGACGGGCGGTTCCGTACGGCGCCGCGGGCAGAGGTGGCGGCGGAGTTCGCCCGGCTGAAGGCCGCCGTAGAGGAACTGCGCCCGCTGCAGGCGAAGGACGGCTCCATCAGCGGCGACCGGGACCGCGCGGCCGGGCTGATCTCCCGGATCTGCGACCACGTGACCACGCTCGCCCCGGCCTTCCCCCACGACCGCGACTACCTCGACGCGGTGGTGGCCGACTTCCGCACGTGGGTGTCGGACGGGCTGGGTGTGCCGGACTTCCTCGACTCGCTGAATGCCTTCCATCCCGACACCCAGCGGGTGGACGGCCTGGAGCACCTGGTCGTCTTCCCGATGTACACCCAGAACGGCAACAGCGACCGCAATGTCGAGGCCGTCTGGATCCGGGTGGTCTGGCCCGACTGGCTGGCCGAGCTGGAACGTGGCGGCTATGACAACCCGATGTTCGTGCCGATCGTGTTCGAGGGCTTCACCTCGGGCTATGACACGAACTCCGCCGTGCTGTTCCCGGAGACCGTCACGGTACGGCAGGCCCCGTCGAGCTTCACCTGGGGTGCCATCTTCTGCGACCGGGAGGCCGCGAGGTTCCGCGCGGTCAGCGACGCCGCCGCCAGGACGCTCAAGCTGGCGCTGCCGCCGGACGCCGCCCGTCTGCTCGCCTCGCAGGACCTCGCCCAGGACACCTTCGTCCTGTGGGACCTCGTACACGACCGGACCCACAGCCACGGCGACCTGCCGTTCGACCCGTTCATGATCAAGCAGCGGATGCCGTACTGGCTGTACGCGCTGGAGGAGCTGCGCTGCGACCTGACCGCGTTCGGCGAGGCGGTGAAGCTGGAGGCGGCGGGCGTGCCGCACGCGCGCTACGTGCAGTACGCGATCCTCTTCGACCGGCTGTTCCGCTTCCCGATCACCGGTGAGCGGGTCCGCAACTACGACGGCCTCGGCGGCCAGCTTCTGTTCGCCTACCTGCACCGGAGTGACATCGTCCGCTGGACCGACAACCGGCTCACCATCGACTGGGCCCGCGTGGCCGACGGCGTCGCCGACCTGCGCGGCGAGGTGGACAAGCTCTACCGCGACGGCATCGACCGGCCCAAGGCGGCGCACTGGCTCGCCACCCACCAGCTCGTCGCGACGTACGTCGAGCCGCACCCCACGTCGGTGTGGCGGCAGGGTGGGCACGCGCTGCCGGCCGAGCAGAAGGCCATGGTGGACGCCGTGCTGCCCGATGAGTTCCCACTGAGCATGTTCTACGAGGCGCTGCGCCGTAAGCTCACGGAGGTGGTGGAGACCACGAGAGGCATCCGGGCGTGAGCAACCGGGTCGACCGGAAGGGATGAGCGTGATGAGCGTGATGAGCAGGGTGATTTTGGTCGCGGGAGCCGGCGGCCCGACCGGACAGGCCGTGGTGCGGCGGCTGGCCGAACGCGGCGACACCGTGATCGCGGTCGACCGGTCCGGCGTCGAGGGGTGCCTGAACGTGGACCTGCTGGATGCGGCGGCCGTGGCCGAGCTGGCCGAGCGGATCAGAGCCGAGCACGGGCGGGTGGACGGCGTCGTCCACCTCGTCGGCGGCTGGCGCGGCTCGAAGACCTTCGCCGAGACCTCGCTCGCGGACTGGGACCTGCTGCACGACCTGCTGATCCGGACTCTGCAGAACGTGTCGCTCGCGTTCGAGCCGCTGCTGAAAGCCGGCGACGACGGCCGGTTCGTCATCGTCTCGGCCCGGGCGGCGCAGCAGCCGACGCAGGGCAACGCCGCCTACGCGGCGGCCAAGGCGGCGGCCGAGGCCTGGACCCTGTCGCTCGCCGACGCGCTGCGTGGTACGGCCTCCGCCGCCGTGATCCTGGTGGTGACCGCGCTGGTGCATGACGCGATGCGGGCCGCCGCTCCCGACAAGCAGTTCAAGAACTTCACCGACGTGCGGGATATCGCGGCGGCCGTGGCCGGCCTGTGGGACGAGGACGCCGCCGCACTCAACGGCCGCAGAATCGACCTCGCGCCGATCCCGAAGGATGGAGATTTCTCGTGACAACGGATGCCGTTCGGCGGCACGACCCGGCGGCCAGGACGTTCGCCAGCGACAACTACGCCGGCGTGCACCCGGAGGTGCTGGCGGCGATCGCCCTCGCCAACGGCGGCCATCAGGTCCCCTACGGCGACGACGTCTACACCGAGGCGCTGCGGGACCTCTTCGGCCGGCACTTCGGTGAGGGGGCCGACGTGTTCCCGGTGTTCAACGGCACCGCCGCCAACGTGGTCTCGCTGCGCTCGATGTGCGCCCCGTGGGAGGCGGTGATCTGCCCGCAGAGTGCCCACATCAACACCGACGAGGGCGGCGCCCCCGAGGTGACCGGCGGGCTGAAGCTGCTCCCGGTGTCCACCCCGGACGGGAAGCTCACGCCCGAGCTGGTCGACCGCCAGGCGTGGGGCTTCGGCGACGTGCACCGGGCGCAGCCGCGCGTGGTGTCGATCTCCAACGCGACCGAGCTCGGCACGCTCTACACGCCCGCCGAGATCAGGGCCGTCTGCGATCACGCCCACGAGCTGGGGCTGCTGGTCCACCTCGACGGCTCGCGGATCACGAACGCGGCCGCCGCCCTGGACCTCCCGCTCCGGGCGCTCACCACCGACGTCGGGGTGGACGTGCTGTCGTTCGGCGGCACCAAGATCGGTCTGCTGCTGGGCGAGGTCGTCGTCGTGCTCAATCCCGCGGCCGCGCGCGGCCTGCCGTACCTGCGCAAGACGTACATGCAGCTCGCCTCGAAGATGCGGTTCGTCTCCGTGCAGTTCGAGGCGCTGCTTCAAGGGGACCTGTGGCTGCGCAGCGCCCGCCAGGCCAACGCGATGGCCAGACGGCTCGCCGACGCCGTACGGGATATGCCGGGGGTGACGCTGCCGCGTCCGGTGGAGGCCAACGGGGTCTTCGCGATCCTGCCCGCCGACGTCGCCGACCGGCTGCGCAAGCGGTTCCGGTTCTACAACTGGGACGAGCAGATCGGCGGCGGGATGGTGGAGGTGCGGTGGATGTGCGCCTTCGACACCACCGAGACCGATGTCGACGCCTTCGCCGCCGCCCTGGCCGAGGAGCTCAGCGCCTGATCACTTCTTGGGCGCCGATCACCTCCTGAGGATGGAGGGCAGGGGCTGGGCGCCCCGATCGGTGAGAAGCTCCCGCATCTGCTTGATCTCCGCCATCTGCCCGTCGACGATGTGCTGGGCCAGGGAACGCACCTCGGCCCGGCCGGACAGCTTCAGCAGGCCCTCGGCCATGTCCACCCCGCCCTCGTGGTGACGGATCATGAGCTGGAGGAACAGAACCTCGGCGTCCTTGCCCGGCGCCGCCGACTTCAGCCGTTTCATCTCCTCGTCGGAGGCCATCCCCGGCATGGAGCCGGTGGTGGCGGCGTCGGCTCCGCCGTGGCCGCCGTGCCCGGCCATCCACGTCATCGGCGGCAGGAGGGACGCCTGGTCGAGGCCCCACTGCTGGAGCCAGCCCATGAAAATTCCACGCTGGGTGCTCTGCGTGGTGATGATGTCGTAGGCGAGCGTCCTGATCTGGCCGTCCGTGCTCTTGTCCCGCACGACGAACGACATCTCCACCGCCTGGGCGTGATGTACGCCCATGTCCCGGGCGAAACCCGCCTCAGAGGAGGCGTCGCCCGGGGCCTGCGACCTGGTGAGGAACAGCAGCAGCGCGACCACCGCGACGACGACGGCGATCACTCCGAGGATCGGCGTGGTCCTCCTGGGCCGTGAGACGGTGTCGGGCGACAGGCCCGTATCGGTGGTCATCGCCGACAGGCTACTCCACGCGCTCGCCGGTGAGACCCGGAGCCGTCTGGTCACATCGGCCTCACGCTTGCGCGGTGTTTATCCCTATACCCACTATTCTCCATACCTCATAGGGGGATAATCCGTGATCGCTGGCTGGAGGATGGATGTCGAAGGAGAAGACGCAGGCGAGACGTGAGCACCTCGCCCGCATGCGCGCCCAGCAGAAGCGCAAGGAGCGGCGCGCGGCCCTCCTGGTGTGGGGCGTCGGCGGCCTCGTCATCGTCGTGCTGGTCGGTCTGGCCGCCTTCTATGTGGTCAACGACAGGGCGGGCAAGTCGCTCGACGCCGTCGCGAGTTACGACTACAAGGGTGGTGCCCACACCCCGGAGAAGGTCTCCTACAAGCAGACGCCGCCGGCGGGTGGCGAGCACAACCCGTACTGGCAGAACTGCGGCATCTATGACAAGCCCATTCACAATGAGCATGCGGTCCATGCGATGGAGCATGGCGCGGTGTGGATCACCTATCAGCCAGACCTGCCGAAGGCGGAGGTGGACAAGCTGAAGACGCTGGCGTCCGCCGACTACATGCTGCTCAGCCCGTACCCCGGGCTGCCCGCCAAGGTTGTGGCCAGCTCGTGGAACCACCAGTTGAAGCTCGACGGCGCCGACGATCCGCGCCTGCCCGTGTACATCAAGAAGTACAGGCAGAACCCGAACTACACCCCCGAGTTCGGCGCGTCCTGCAGCGGCGCCGTGGACACCACCGAAGACCAGCCGCTGCCGCCGGAGCCGACCGCGGACCCGCACGAGTCGGCCGCCCCCCAGGCGTCGCCCGCGCCTCAGGAGTCGCCGAACCCGTCGCCCGCCGCCTCCTGACGATCAGCCAACCCAACCCCCATCCCGTGATCTTGCGAATACTCGCAGGTCTACGCCGTGAGCAGGCACTTTCCCGTTCGTGATCTTGCGGTTTCTCGCAGGTCCCACCCCTGAGCTGCGAAAACGACGTCGGTGATCTTGCACTTTGCGTATGACTGCAAGATCACCTAACGCGACAGTGCATGTCAGACGGGTCGCCTGCGAGAAACTGCAAGATCACGAAGCCGGTCTGCGCAGCTCAGGGGACGTTCTTGCGGGCATTCGCAAGATCACGGGGGGTGTGGGGTGGGGTGGGGTAGGGGTGGATGTCGTTTTGCTTACTGATTACGCGCCCTTGGTGTACCTCGGTAGGCTCTGCGGACGATGGCAGGGATCGAGGACGGGATGCGAAACGAGCGCCAGGAGGAGCCTGGGCCAGGAGGCGTAGCCCCGGAAGCACGCCTAGCCCCGGAAGCACACGTGGGCGCGGAGGCAGGCGGGGCCCCGGAGGCAGGCGGAGATCGGCCCGAGGGCGCCGTTCAGGAGCCGGAGGCGCCCAAGCGTGCACAGGGGCCGCAGGAGCCGCAGGCCGCCCGGGGGACGACACTCGCCCTCATCGTCGCGCTCGGCCTGGTCGTCGTGATGACCGGTGCTCTCGGCGCGGTGGCGGTCGTGATGACCCGTAACCCGGACGCGGCACCTCTGTCGCAGGTGTCGCTGCGTCAACTGGCGACGCCCGTGCATTTCGCTCCCGTGGTCGGGGTCAGGGCCGCGCCCTGCACCGAGACCGACGGGGTCCCCGACGCCCAGGGCACCATGTGCTACCAGCTCGATCCCGGCGTGACGGTGACCACCGTGCAGAAGATCGAGGAGGTGGCGGAGAACGACGGCAGCTACTCCCTGCGGCTCGTCCTGTCCCCGGCCAACCTGGACCAGATCGCCGACCTCACCCGGGAGACCGTCAAGCAGCAGCTCGCGGTCGTCGCGGGCGAGAAGGTGGTCGCGGCCCCCCGGGTCGCTCAGGAGATCGACCAGGACAGCCTGGCCATCGCCGGTTTCACCAAGGAGCAGGCCGACACGCTGCTCACCCTGCTGACCGGTTCCGCCGCCCCCCAGCAGCCCCAGCCCGATCAGCCCACCCAGCCCGCGTTCACCCAGCCGCAGACCGATCCCGCGATCCAGCCCGCCGATCAGTCGACCCAGCCGGCGTTCACTCAGGCTCCCATAGAGTCCGACGGCCAACTGTCGACGGCCGGTGGAACCACCCAACCGGTGGGCACCCAGGTGGCGAGCACAGGCGGGCAGACAGACCCCAGGTTCGCGAGTTGCCGGGAAGCCACCGCCAGCGGCTATGGGCCGTACACGAAGGGTGTGCACCCCGAGTACTACTGGTACAAGGACGTGGACGGCAACGGCGTCGCCTGCGATCCCCGCGACATCACCTGAGATCAGGAGATCGAGGCGGGCGTGAGCGCGATGTCCTCGGGGCGGATCGGGACGCGGGGGAGCGCCAGGCCGGTCGCGGCCCGCACGGCCGCCGCCACCGCCGGGGTCGACGACAGCGTGGGCGGCTCCCCGGCGCCGCGCAGCCCGTACGGCGCATGCGGATCGGGGTTCTCCAGGATCGACAGCCGCATGGGCGGCATGTCGAGAATGGTGGGGATCAGGTAGTCGGTGAACGAGGGGTTCAGCACCCGCCCGTCGCGCACCTGGATCTCCTCCATCAGGGCCAGGCCGAGCCCCTGGGCGGAGCCACCGTGGATCTGCCCCTCCAGGGCCAGGGGGTTGAGGATCTTGCCGACGTCCTGGACGGCGGCCAGCTCGACGACCTTGACCAGGCCGAGCTCGACGTCCACGTCGACGACGGCCCGGTGGACGCACAGCGCGAGCTGGGTGTGCGTGTCGCCCTGGCCGGTGACCGGGTCCATCGGCCCCGTCGGCCGATGTCGGTACTCCCGCGTCTCCTCGATCGGACCGAACCGCTCGAGCAGCTCGTCGAGTGGCAGGCCGGGGTGCTCGGCCCGCATCGCGTCCAGGCGCTGCCGTACGGCCTCGCAGGCGGTCTTGACCGCGCCGCCGGTGACGTACGACTGCCGGGACGCCGAGGAGGAGCCGGCCGACCCGACGGTGGTGTCGGCCGGGGCGACGGTCACCCGGTCGATGCCCAGCTCGGTGCGGGCGATCTGGGCCTGGACCGTGACCAGGCCCTGGCCGACCTCGGCGGCGGCCGTATGTACGAGCACGTGCGGCTCGCCGGCCAGTGACTCGAGCCTGACCCGGGCCGTCGAGTAGTCGTCGAAGCCCTCGGAGAAGCAGATGTTCTTGAGGCCGACGGCGTAGCCGACGCCCCGGCGCACCCCCTCGCCGTGTGTCGTCTGCGAGACGCCACCCGGCAGCAGCCGCAGGTCCGCTGGGACGGCGACCGGCTCGGGAAGCGGCATGGCCGCGATCTCGGCGAGCATCTCGGCGAGCGGCGCCGGTGTGTCGATCAGCTGGCCGGTGGCGATCCTGGAGCCTTGGGAGACCGCGTTACGCGTCCGGATCTCGACGGGCGACAGCCCGCAGGCCTCCGCCAGCCGGTCCATCTGCGACTCGTAGGCGTAGCACGCCTGGACCGCGCCGAACCCGCGCATCGCCCCGCACGGCGGGTTGTTCGTGTAGACGCCGTAGGCGTCGATCTCGATGTCGGCCACCTCGTAGGGCCCGACGCCGAGGGAGGCGGCGTTGCCGACGACGGCGGGAGTGGATGAGCGGTACGCGCCGCCGTCCAGCACGATCTCGGCCTTGACGTAGACCAGCCGGCCGTCGCGCGTCGCGCCGTGCTCGTAGCGCATCCGCGCCGGGTGGCGGTGGACGTGCCCGAGGAACGACTCCTCGCGGCCGTACACCATCTTGACCGGCCTGCCGGTGCGCAGCGCCAGCATCGAGGCGTGGATCTGCATCGACAGGTCCTCGCGGGCGCCGAACGCACCGCCGACCCCGGCGAGCGACAGCCGCACCTTGCCGGGCGGCAGGCCGAGGCACGGCGCGATCTGGTCCCGGTCGACGTGCAGCCACTGGGTGGCGATGTACAGGTCCACCCCGCCGTCCTCGGCCGGTACGGCGAGGCCCGACTCGGGGCCGAGGAATGCCTGGTCCTGCATGCCCACCTCGTATTCGCCGGTGACGACGACCTCGGCCCCGGCGGCGGCCGCCTCGGTGTCTCCCACCCTGACCGGCTGGTGCCGTACGAGATTGCCGTTCGGGTGTACGGCGGGGCAGTCCGCGTCGAAGGCGGCGCGCATCGGATCGACCACCGCCTCGCGCGGCTCGTACTCGACGACGATCGCGGCGGCGGCCCGCCGGGCGGTCTCGGGGTGGTCGGCGGCCACCAGCGCCACCGGCTCTCCCTGGTAGCGGACCTGGTCGACGGCGAGGACCGGCTGATCCCGGTGCTCCAGGCCGTAAGACTTCTCGCCGGGCACGTCCCGGTGGGTCAGTACGGCGAACACACCGGGCATGGCCAGGGCGGGACCGATGTCGACCGAGCGGATCCACGCCGACGGGTGCGGGCTGCGCAGCGTCGCCCCCCACAGCATGCCGTCCAGCCACAGATCCGAGGCGTAGGCGAACTCGCCGGTCACCTTGAGCGTCCCGTCCGGCCGCAGGACGCTCTCGCCGACGCCCGAGCGGCGCCCGGTCTCAATGGTCATGTCCGCAGTACACCAACGCGAATCGGCCGGGCCTATCGACGTACACCATGGAATCGTGGTGACGGGCGGCATCGACGCTTGTAGCTTTCTCCAAATATTCGGTTTCGCCGAATACGCTGTGCTGTGTGCTGCTGAGGGATCTGCTCGCCGTCGCGGAGCTCCGCCTCGGCCTCCTCACGGGGGACGAGTCGCTGGACCGTGAGATCAGCGACGTCCTCGTCACCGACCTGCCCGACCCGACGCGCTACCTGACGGGGGGCGAGCTCGTACTGACCGGTCTCATGTGGCGGCGGCAGGCCGCGGACTCCAAACGGTTCGTGGCCGCCCTGGCCGATGCCGGAGTGGTCGCCCTCGGCGCCGGCGACGCCTGGCTCGGCATGATCCCCGACGACCTCGTGGCCGCCTGCCGTGACCGGGGCCTGCCGCTGCTGGAGGTGCCGGTCGAGGTGTCGTTCGGCGAGATCACCGACCTCGTGGGCCGGCGGCTGGCCGGGATCCGGGCCGGAGACCTGCGCGGCGAACTCGGCCGCCGGCGCCGGATCGTCGCCGCCGTGGCCGAGGGAGTGGGGCTGGAGGAGCTGTTCTCGCTGATCGAGAACGAGCTGGGTGTCACCGCGGCCGTGGTCTCGGCCGTCGGCTCGATGATCGCGGGTGACCTCCCCGAGGGCATGGCCGTACGGCTGGCCCGCGCCTATCTGGGCGCGGTCCGCCTGCCGGCGGTCGTGCGGGACGGCGGGACGTTCACGCTGTTCGCGGTGGACCGGTCGCACCGGGCCGCGGGGTGGGCGCTGGTGTGCCACGGCGAGGTCGAGGCCGAGATCGGCTTCGAGCTGGCGTCGTGCGTGGCGATGGCCCGCACCCGGTTCGAGGAGGGCCGCCGGGTCGAGCGGCGGCTGGCCGAGGAACTCGTCGCGCTCGCGTGGGCCGGAGGTGAGCCGGCCGAGCTGTCCGCCCGGCTGCGGACCTGCGGCATCGACGCGGCCGAGCCGTACGCAGTGGTGACGGCCACGGCGGCGGCGCGGCAGGGGACCGTGCGGCAGGCCGGGACGGCCGGTGGCCCGGATCCGGCCCTGCTCGGGGGGCGGGTGGTGGAGGAAATACTGGACCGGCGGGTGGTCGCGGCGGTTCGCACCGAGTCCGGGGAGTCGTCTGGGGAATGCGTAGCACTGGTCCCGTTAGCAGAAGGCACGGCGGGTCAGCTGGCGGCGCGGCTGCGGGAGCGTACGGAACTGCTGGCCGCGCAGCTGCCCGACATCGTCGCGGCCGTCGGCGTGAGCAGTGCGCTGACCGGAGCCCAGGCGATCCGCGGCGGGCTGGAGGAGGCCGGGCACGCCAGGCGGATGGCCGAGGCACGCGGCGGGGGAGTGGCCACCAGTGACGAGATCTACACGCATGCGCTGCTGCTGGCGACCGTGCCGGGCGACATCCGTCGCTCGTTCGCCGAACGGCTGCTGGGTCCGCTGGCCGACTACGACAGGCGTCACGGCGCCGAGATGGTGCGGACGCTCGAGGTGTTTCTGGAGTGCGCGGGATCCTGGAACGGCTGCGCCGAGCGGCTGCACGTGCACGTCAACACGGTCCGCTATCGGGTACGCCGGATCGAGGAGCTCACCGGCAAGGACCTGTCATCGATGGCCGACCGGATCGACCTCTTCCTGGCCCTGAGCGCCGGCCGCTAGGGCCTCCTGGGCCGTTGACAGCTCCCAGGCCGCCATCTCCTCCCGGCGCTTGTCATTGATCGCACGTGCGACCGCGACCGCCTCAGTGGCGTAGGCCACCGCACTTTCGAATTGGCCGAGAAGCCGGTTCGCCGTGGCGAGATGGGTGAGACACCATGGCGCGGCATCGTGGTTCCTGATCTCCCGGCCGATGGCGAAAGCCTCCTCGAGCAAGGTCTTCGCCGACAGGGGATCATTCTGGTCCAGGCGGACCTCGGCAAGGCACCTGAGCGTGTGAGACACGTGGAACTGGTCTCCCGCCGCCCGCGACAGCGAAACCGCTTCGCTGAGCGTGGCGCCGGCCTCACTCAGGTTTCCCAGGCCTCGGTGGGCACAGCCGAGCATGCTCAGAGCATGTCGTTGCCCCACATCCGCACCGATGTCCCGGGCGATCGCGAACTGGATCTCCGAGCATTCGAGAGCGTCCGCGTATCGCTCCAAGTTGAGATAGGCGACGCTCAGGTTGCCGAGGGCCCGCATCTCCTCGAACCGATTCCGCAGGCCGCGCTGGAGTTCCAGCTCGGCGAGCTGATGGGGCAACGCCTCGGCCGCCTGGCCCATGCGGGTGAGCGTCATGGCGACGTAGCCGTGGGCGAGCGCCATGATTTCCTGGTTGCCGAGGCGTTGCCCCGCCTCGAGAGCCTGTTGGTTGGTCCGCAGATTCTCATTTCGATGACCCGCGCGATACAGGTGCCACATCAGCGAGAAACCGACGTATGCGCCCATGCTGGCCACACTGTCGTCTGGTGCCGACATGGCCTGGGATGCGGCCGCGAGAACGTTCGCCCGCTCGCGCTCCATCCAGGCATGGCCATCCTGATTGCTCGAGAGAGGGGCCGGTTGCGGGCCGGTGTGGGGCCAAGGTGGCTGGACACGGTGGGGGTCCACCAGCCGGGTGGCCAGGCGCGCCGTCACCCCGTAGAGGCCGAGAGCCCGGCTGAGTGCGCCCGATCGAGTCTCATGGGTCAGATGATCTTCCGCCAGCTCCATCGCGAACAGCCGCACCAGGTCATGAAGCTGGAAACGGCCGAACTCGTGCGACTCGAGCAGGTGCGCCTCCGTCAGGCGTTCCAGCGACCTCTCCGCCTGGTCGACGGAGGCGTCGAGAAGGGCCGCGACGACATGCGAAGTCACGTCTGGCACATGGAGAATGCCGAGGTGGCACAGTGTCCGGGCCGCCAGGCGATCGAGGGGGCGGGAACTGCGCGAGAGCGTGTCATGACTCAGCTCCAGGCTCGACCGTACGGCGATGTCGCCCGACTCCAGCTCGTGCAGGATCCGGCCCCGGTCTTCGAGCCGCTCGACCAGGTGCCGCACGCCCCAGTGCGGCCGGTCGATCAGGCGGGCCGCGGCCAGTCGCAGGGCCAGCGGCAGGCCGTCGCAGAGATCCACCAGCCGGGCCGCCACGGCGGGGTTCGCCGCGACGCGCCCCGCCCCGATCAGCTTGGCCAGCATGGTGACCGCCTCCGAGCGGACCATCATGCCGAGACGTACCTGAGCGCAGTTGTCCACCGCCGCGAACGACTCCCGGCTCGTGATCAGGACCGCGTTCCCCGACGGCAGATCCAGCAGCGGGCGCACCTGATCGGGGCCGGACGCGTCGTCGAGTACGGCGAGGACGCGTCGCCCGGCCAGCGTGTCCCGCAGCATGGCCGCCGCCTCGTCGACCTCATGCGGTACGGCCTCGGCGCGCACACCGAGGGCGCGCAGGAACCTGCCGAGCAGGTCGATCGGCTTCAGCCGCTCGACCCCCGGTGTCGCGCCGAGCAGGTTGGCGTAGAGCAGGCCGTCCGGAAAGTGATCGCCGACGGCGTGGGCGGACTGAACGGCCATCGCCGACTTGCCGACTCCCGCGGGGCCGGTGATGGCGACCACGGCCTGCGGCGGGGCGCTCTCCCCGGGAGCCAGCAGTGAACGCAGCCGCACGGACTCATCGGTCCGGCCCACGAACCCGTCCATGGCGCGGGGGAGTTGACGCGGCACCGGAGCCTCGGGATCCCCCGTGTGAAGCGGTGACCGGGAGCCGAGCCTGATCTGTCCCTGATCGGGGTCGGCCGAGTCGAGCGTCGGGCCGCTCCGCAGGATCGCGTGATAGCGCCTCTGCAGGCTCTCACCCGGATCCACCCCGAGCCGCTCCGCCAGGAGATGGCGGATGTCCAGGTAGGCGGCCAGCGAATCGGCCTGCCGACCGGAGCGGTAGAGCGCCAGCATCAGCAGTTCTCTGGCCCGTTCCCGGAGGGGGTGTTCGCCGACCAGGTCATGTAATGCCGGGAGAGCTTCCTGGTGACGGCCCAGTCCGAGCAGGATGTCGGCGCGATCCTCAACCGTGATCAGGCGAAGCTCCTCCAGCCGGGCCCGTTCCGCCTCGGCGAATGGGCCGGGAATTCCGGACAGCGCCGGTCCGGTCCATAACCGCAGGGCCGTCTCCAATTCTCGCAGCGATCCTCGACGATCACCTTTGGTCAGGAGTCGGCGAGTCTCGGCGATCCGGTCCTCGAACTCCTCGGCATCGATATGAAACCGTCCGCGTTGTAATGCGTACCCTCCCGGTCGGTTCACGAGTAACTGGAAAGGCTCGCGCGGACCGCGATCCGGTTCCAGTGCCCGCCTCAGCCCGGCGACGTACGTGTAGATGCTCTGCTCGGCAGTTTTCGGTACGCGTTCCCTCCACAGGCCGCCGATCAGTTGTTCCTTCGAGACGACCTGGCCGGCCTGGGCTGCCAGTATGCAGAGGACGGCTCGCTGCAAGGGAGGTCCGAGTTCGGCTCTCCGCTGCTGATGCCATGCCAGCACAGGGCCAAGCACCCGAAGGCGGCGCGCTGAGGGTTGAAGCTGGCCGGTTTCATCCGATTGCTTCATGCGTCTATCGAACTCCACTTGATGGCGCGGTATCCGTAAAGGTGGATCAACGACCGCTCCTGGTAGATCAGGTAAATGCTACTTTTCCCGTCTAGATATCCTCTACTTTTGGCTGGGCATCGGTGGTTTCGGACAGCACTGAATTGCAAATTCCGGTCTTCGGTTAATGGCGAGGCGGGCACATGACGAGAGGACACGCTGAGCGGGATGGCTCAGGGTCATCGAGCGTGCTCTCCTGGCCAGGAACCTTCGCCTGTCCCGGTTGGATCGCTTCGGCGCTCCTTCTCTACCTCTCCCTCCGCTGGTCCTCTCCAGGGGACAAGGGGAGGACCAGCGGGGGGAGAGGTGCCGGGCCGGCCTGGTGTGCGACCAGGGCGGCGGGTAACGAGTTAGCAGCAGCCGCGAAGAGCGTACTCAGACAGTGATGACGTGTCGGCGTTCGCGGTCGTAACATTGGCCGCAGTGACCAGACTGACTGATACCAGGGCAGTCATGGCAAGCAGGACGAGGCGGCGCATGAGAGTCCTTCCATAAGGGACTAACTGTCGGGCCTACATTCTCTCTAGAGGTGCACGTGACCAGTCAAGGTTTGATCGGTGAGCGGATCAAGATGATCCGTAGGCAGCGGGGTCTGTCTCAGGCGCAGCTCGCCCATCCCGAGTTGTCGGACAGCTACGTGTCCCTCATCGAGAGCGGGAAGCGGACTCCGACCCCAGCGGTCCTGGAGTTACTCGCCCAGAAACTGGACTGTTCGCTCACCTTCCTGGTCAACGGCGTCACCGCCGAGCAGATGGAAGAGCTCGAACTTGGGCTGCGCTTCGCCCGTCTTGCTCTCGAGAACGGAGACTTGGCCGAGGCCAGGCGTCGGTACGCGGAACTGCTCAAGGACAACAGCCTTGCCGGCCTGGCATCTCTCCAGCAGGACGCGCGGTACGGGTACGCGTTGGCGACGGAGGCCTGCGGCGACCTCCCGGAGGCGATCGCCGTTCTGACCGCCCTTCGCGAAGCGGACACGGAAGCCCAGTCCCCGGAGCGCCGCGTCCAGATAGCGATCGCGCTCTGCCGGTGCTATCGCGAGTTCGGCGAATTCCAGGCTGCGGTGCGGATCGGCGAAGAGACGCTGGGGCTGGCCGTGGCTACTCCAACCTGGACTGATGGCCTGGTCGAGCTCGGCTCCACGCTCCTGTTCGCCTATATCGAGCGAGGTGATCTCCTTCGCGCCAGGCAGTTCTCCAACGAGTTGCTGGCGGCGGCTGAGTCGCTCGGCACGCCCCGTTCCATCGTGGCCGCCTGCTGGAATGCTGCGATGATCATGGAGGCGATCGGATCCGGCGAGGAGGCGATGTCCCTCGTCGAACGAGCCTTGGCCGTTCAATCGGAGAACGGAGAGCCGCGGAATCTCGCTCGTCTGCGTTCCGATTACAGCATGCTCCTGCTTCGTGTACGGTCCGAGGAGGCACGAGCAGCTCGGGACCTGTCGCTACGTGCCTTGGGAGAGCTGAGAGAATCGTCCGCTGGTACGGCGGACGTCGCCCACTGTCTGCTCGACCTCGCTCGCGCTGAGATGCGTCTCGGTCGACCGGAAGAGGCGGCCGCGCATGCGCTTGCGGCTAGGGAGAAGGCTGCCAAGGGAACCAACAGTGCCCTGCTCGCTGACGCCCACTTGGTGCTCGGCCAGGCGTATTGGATGCGGCGGCAGGACGAGGAGGCAGTCGCCGAGCTGGGGTCCGCCACCGGGTGTCTGGAGCGTCTTCCCGCCACGCGGAAGGTGGCCGAGACTTGGCAGGCCGTCGCCGAGACGCTGGGCCGCCTGGGCGATCACGAGGCGAGCACGGCAGCCTACCATCGGGCCCTTGCCTGTGTGGGCCTTTGACGGACCGGCCACCCGGCTGGGTAGCCTGGGGCTGCCATGAGAAAATACTCGTTCGCCACCGTCGCCGGGTTGATCGTGACGCTGACGCTGGGAGTGGTGCTCGCCCTCCCGGCGTGGGCCCACACCTCACTCAGGAGCAGTGATCCGGCGAAGAACGCCCAGGTTCAGACCTTGAGCAAGGTGACCCTGGAGTTCACCGAGTCTGTGCGCTTCCCCGTCGTGGTCGTGCAGGGCCCGGGCGGCAAGCGGTATGAGAGCGGCGCTCCCGTCGTCGAGGGGCCGAAGGTGACCCAGGCGGTCGCGCCGTCGGTGCCCCCCGGCAAGTACACGATCGCCTGGCGGGTCGTCTCCACCGACGGGCACCCGGTGGAGGGGGAGATTCCCTTCACCGTGATCGGCTCGCCCGGTGCGTCCGAGGCCGCGCCGGATTCCGCGAGCTCCCAGGGGTCTGAAAGCCCCCAGGGCGTCGAAGGCGCCCAAGGGGGCTCCGGCGAGGCCGCCCCGGCGGCCACGTCGGTGGCCCAGAACGCTCAGGACGCTCAGGAGACGACCATTCCCGGTTGGGCCTGGGCCGTGATCTTCGGGATCGCCGGAGTCGGCATCGGACTGTTCCTCAGTCTGCGGAAGAAGCCGTGAACCGGGCCGCGCGCCTGACCCTCGCGGCGCTGTGCGCGGCGGTCGGCGCCCTGGCGATCACGATGATCCTCAGCGGCGCGGCCACCCCGCGGATCATTCCCGGCCTGCCCGACGAGGGCGTGGTCACCCGGTGGATGCTGCCCATCTCGAAGCTCACCGTGGACGTTGCCGGCGTGCTGACCGTGGGCCTGCTGGCCGCCGCCGCGACCTTCCTGCCCAGCGACAAGGGCCTGCTCGGCGAGACCGCACAGTTCTATGTCAGGGCCGCCTCCTGGACGGCGCTGGCCTGGGCGGCCGGGGCGGCCGGTGCGCTGGTCTTCGGCGCTTCGAACACGTTCGGCCAGCCGGTCAGCGAGCTCATCGACAGTGCCATGCTGACCAGCTACGCGAGCCAGACATCACAGGGTGTCGCGCTCACCCTGGTCGTTCTTTTCGGCGTCGCCATCGCCCTGTTCGCCCGGAACGCGATCACCGCGGGTGTCGCCGCCGGACTGCTGGCCCTCGCGCTCGTGACGCTCCTCCCGCCGGCACTCACCGGTCACTCCGCCTCGTCGCCCAACCACGGGCTCGCCACCACCTCGGTCGCGTTCCACCTGCTGTTCCTGGCACCGTGGGTGGGTGGGCTGGCCGTCCTGTCCGTGCACGCGCTGCGTGGAGAACGTCACCTCGCGGTCGCGGCCGACCGGTTCTCCCGCATGGCGTTATGGTGCTTCATCGGCGTCGGAGTGTCCGGCCTCGCCAGCGTGGCCGCCCGGCTCGCCTCGGTCGACGCGCTGTTCACCTCGTCGTACGGCCTGATCCTGCTGGCCAAGATCGCCGCGTTCGTGCTGCTCGGTTTCGTGGGATGGCGGCATCGCAGGCGGACCCTGCCCCGCCTGGCCTCCGGCGAGCCGCACGCGTTCCTGGGGCTGGCGCTCGGTGAGATCCTGGTGATGGCGGCCACGATGGGCCTGGCCGTCGCGCTGTCGCGCACCGCTCCGCCGCCGGTCGAGGTGCCGTTGGACCGGGCGTTCGAACTGCTCGGCTACCTGGTGCCGCCTCCACTCACCCTGGGCAACCTGCTGACGCTGTGGTGGTTCGACCTGTTCTTCGCCGCGCTCGCCGTCGTGCTGGCCGGGCTCTACCTCGCCGGAGTCGTACGGCTCTACCGCCGCGGCGACCGCTGGCCGTGGGGGCGTACGGTCAGCTGGCTTCTCGGCATCGTGATCATGGTGTTGACGACCCAGAGCGGTGTCGCGCGCTACGGGCCCGTGCTGTTCAGCGTGCACATGACCCAGCACATGATCCTCTCGATGCTGATTCCGATCTTCCTGGTGCTGGGCGCGCCCGTCACGCTCGCGCTGCGCGCGCTCAGGCCGGCTGTACGGAAGGGCGACCGAGGGCCTCGTGAATGGATCACGGTGATCCTGCACAGCCGGGTCGTCAAGTTCTTCACTCATCCCGCCATCGCGACGGCGATCTTCATCGTCTCCACGTTCGCGCTGTACTTCACTCAGCTGTTCGCCTCCGCGATGCAGGAGCACATCGGGCACATCGCGATGATGACGCACTTCCTGCTCAGCGGCAGCCTGTTCTTCTGGGTGATCATCGGGGTCGACCCCGCGCCGAACAAGCTGCCCCACTTCGGGCGTCTGCTGCTGCTCATGGTCACGATGCCGTTCCACGCGTTCTTCGGGATCGCCGTGATGAGCATGGGCGCCGTCCTGGCCGCCGGCTACTACGATCAACTCGGCCGGACCTGGGGGGTCTCCTCCCTGGCGGACCAGGAGACCGGCGGAGCGATCGCCTGGGCGTTCGGCGAGGTCCCGACGCTGATCGTGCTGCTGGCACTCGGCTTCCAGTGGTGGCGTGCGGACGATCGGGCGGCCCGCCGGGCCGAACGGCGGGCCGACGCCGTCGCCGCGAAGACCGGCGGCACCGGTGACGCGGATCTCGACGCCTACAACGACTACCTGAGCAAGCTGAACAAGCGGGACGCGACGGCGGAGTAGCGGCTTCCCGGCCTCACCGGCAGAATGACCGGTTAGGGGAGCGTGAGGATCTCGCGGCCCGAGTCGGTGACCAGGATCGTGTGCTCGAACTGGGCGGTGCGCTTGCGGTCCTTGGTCACGGCCGTCCACTGATCGGGCCAGATCTCGTAGTCGATAGTGCCGAGCGTGAGCATCGGCTCGATCGTGAACGTCATCCCCGGCACCATGGTCACCGACAGCGACGGATCGTCGTAGTGCGGGACGATCAGCCCCGAGTGAAACGACGTGCTGATCCCGTGGCCGGTGAAGTCGCGGACCACGCCGTACCCGAAGCGCTTGGCGTAGGCCTCGATCACCCGGCCGACGATGTTGAGCTGCCGTCCGGGGGCGACTGCCTTGATCGCCCGCATCATCGCCTCACGGGTCCGCTCGACCAGCAGCCGGGACTCCTCGTCGACCTCGCCCACCAGGAACGTCGCGTCGGTGTCGCCGTGCACGCCGCCGATGTAGGCGGTGATGTCCACGTTGACGATGTCACCGTCCCGCAGCACGGTGTCGTCCGGGATCCCATGACAGATCACCTCGTTGATGGAGGTGCACAGGGACTTGGGATAGCCGCGGTAACCCAGCGTCGAGGGGTAGGCATCGTGGTCACAGAGGAACTCGTGGCCGACACGGTCGAGTTCGTCGGTGGTCACGCCGGGGACCGCGTGTTTGCCGACCTCCTCCAGGGCCTGCGCGGCGATACGTCCGGCGATCCGCATCTTCTCGATGGTCTCCGGGGTCTGGACGTCGCTGTCGCCCCTCTTGGGTTCGGCCTTCCCCACGTACTCCGGCCGGACGATATGGGCGGGGACCTTGCGGGTGGGCGAAATGCGCCCTGGGCGGAGCAGCGTCGTCATGCGGACAAGTCTAGTTCCGCCGCGAGGGGGCACGATTAGGGCGTGAGCGATCAATGGTGGTTCTGCCTGAAGCACATGCGAGTCGAACCCGAGAAGGGATGCCCCAACAAGGACCGGCTCGGCCCCTACGAGTCGGAGGACGTCGCCGCCCATGCCCTGCGGCGGGCGGCGGAACGCAACAAGGCCTGGGCGGAGCAGGACAGGGACTGGGAAGGAGACTGACCGGTCACGGGCCGGGCCGCCTCCCCGCCGCGTGCCCGGCCGCGCGTCTGGCCGCGACCCGGCCGATGGCCACGACCCCGACCCCGCCCCACACCATGTTGAGGATCGCGGACGGCCAGGCCGAATGGTAAGCACTGTTGATCATAAGTGCGATCCCGCCGCCGAGGTTGAGCAGCTGGTACGGCAGCCCGTCCCCGGCCAGTCTCCGCGCCGACACCATCGCGTAGCCGTACAGGAGCACCACGGCCCCGATCATGCCGATGATCGTGATGAGAGTGGACATTGTCACGCTCCCTCACTCGCTCGCTCACTCGTTCACTCGCGGCCCGCTGATCCGGTCGGCGAACCGGGCGAGCCGCTCCCGTAGGCCGAGCCGCCGAGTCTCCCCGGCCGCCATGCTGACGAGATGCTGAGCGCCGTCGAAGCTCAGCGGCCCGCCGCCGTCAGGCGGTAAGGCGATCGCGTCGTGGGCCAGTGACTCGAGATCCGGGTCACCGCCGTCCAGGGCGAGGATCGTCGCGCCGGTGCGCCGCGCGTCGTCGACCCGCTCCAGCAGCGGCACCGGGGCCTGCTGTTCAGTGACCACGAAGAGAGTCTCCCCGCGCCGGGCGTCCCGCAAGCGGTCCAGTCCGACGCGCAGGTGGGGCGGCGCGTTCACCGGCGGCTCCCAGCGCACGAGGGTGGGGGCGAGCTGGGGGAGCCCGGACAGCCCGGCCTCGTCGTCGAGGTGTGCGGCGACATGCCAGGGCTCCTCGTCGGGTGTGCCGACGACGAGCAGCCCGCCGGGTGACCGGGTGGCCTGTAGCGCCAGCCCCAGTTCGCGGGTGCGCTCCACCCAGCCAGAGCCGGCGAGCAGATCGCGGAGCAGGCTCACGGATGCGGCGTCCATGCGGCAATGGTGCCTGACAACACGGGGTGAGGTCCCGCCGATTGGGTTCTTGACAACGGGTTACCTGCAAGTAACGATCGGCCCAACGGCGCGTCGTCGAACAGCAAACCAGTTGCCGGAAGGCAGGCACATGCATCTTCGTGTTCGCGCCATCATGCCCATGATCGGGGCACTCCTACTCCTGCCGGCCCTCCTCGGCCCCAAGGTGGGCGGCGCCGCCGCCGAGGCGGCCTCGGCCGGAGACGTCGTCGAGGCCGTTCCCACCACCGTCTATCTCGCGCCCGGGAAGCTGCTGGAGGTGCCGGTGAAGGCCTGGCATCTGCGCTACCGGTCCACCTCCGCGACCGGCGCCGCCAACGTCGTCTCGGGCACGCTGCTGGTGCCCAGGTCGGCCCACTCGCTCGGCAAGCGGCCGATCGCCGGGTACGCCGTGGGGACCCACGGCATGGGCGACCGGTGCGCCCCCTCGGCGGCCATGGCGCGCGGCACCGAGGCCGAGCTCGCGATCATCAGCCTGATGCTGCTCAAGGGCTGGGCGGTCGCCGTGACCGACTACGAGGGGCTCGGCACGCCGGGCGACCACACCTACATGGTGGGCGTCTCCCAGGGCCATGCCGTACTCGACTCCATCAGGGCGGCGGCGAGGGTGCCCGGAGCGGGTCTGTCCGCGGATGCCCCGGTCGTGGTCATGGGCTACTCGCAGGGCGGCGCCTCGGCCGGGTGGGCGGCCCAGCTCCAGTCGTCGTACGCCCCTGAGCTGCGGCTCAAAGGAGTCGCGGCGGGCGGAGTGCCGGCGGACCTGCTGGCCGTGGGCGAGCACCTCGACGGCACCCCCGACTTCGGGCTCGCCGCGGCGGCCGGTGCCGGGCTCGACGCCGCCTACCCGGAACTGTCGCTGAACAGCCACCTCACCCCCGAGGGAGCCGCGCTGTTCGCCGAGGCGCGCAACGCCTGCGTCGCCGACCTGCGCGACCGGCTCGCCGGACGGCGCCTCGCCGAACTGACGACGACCGACGTCATGCACCTGCCGGAGTGGCAGGCGCGACTCCAGGAGAACCGTCTGGGCGCGTCCATGCCCCGGGTGCCGATGTTCCTCTACCACGCCAAGGGCGACGAGATCATTCCGTACGGCGTGGGGCGGACGCTGCGTGACGAGTACTGCGCGGGCGGCGCGAAGGTGCTGTGGGCCGGCCTGCCCGCCGGAAGCCACGTCCTGGGCGCGGTCGAGGGCGCGCCGCTGGCCGTCGGGTGGCTGGCCTCCCGCGTACTGGGACTCCCGGTGGTAGGCAACTGTTAGCGGGCTGGCATCATCTGGCCTTATGGCTGAGCACAACATCGATCTTCCTGAAGTCAGCGGGCTGACCATAGGCATCCTCGGCGGGACCGGTGACCAGGGCAGGGGACTGGCTCGCCGGTTCGCGCTGGCCGGTCACCCCGTTCTGATCGGCTCGCGCAGCGCGGAGCGGGCCGAGGAGGCGGCCCGGAGTCTGAGTGTGAGGGGCGCGGAGAACGCGGTGGTCGCGACCGAGGCCGACATCGTGATCGTCGCCGTTCCCTGGGACGGCCACCGAGCCCTGCTGGAGTCCCTTCGCGACGAGCTCGACGGCAAGATCGTGGTCGACTGCGTCAACCCTCTCGGCTTCGACAAGCGGGGGGCCTACGCCCTGCCCGTCGAGGAGGGCAGCGCGGCCCAGCAGGCGGCCGCCGTGCTGACCGGCAGCCGCGTGGTCGCGGCCTTCCACCACGTCTCGGCGGTGCTGCTGCTCGACCCGGCCGTCGAGCGGATCGACCTGGACGTGCTCGTGCTCGGCGACGACCGCGAGGCGACCGACACCGTGCGGGCGCTGGCCGCGCGCATTCCCGGGTTCCGCGGCGTGTACGGGGGGCGGTTGCGCAACGCCCACCAGGTGGAGGCGCTGACCGCGAACCTGATCTCGATCAACCGGCGCTACAAGGCCCACGCCGGCCTCCGCATCACCGACGTGTGAGGATCACGTCCTAGCCTTGACGGCATGAGCCCTCTTCATCCGGAAACACGTGCGGTCCATCTCCCCCGACCCGATCTGAACGGCGGCAGGCCGATCTCGACGCCGATCTACCAGACCTCGGGATTCGCCTTGGCGAACCCTGAGGTCTTCGCGGACGGGATGAGCCGCCCCGACGGCGCTTTCGTCTACGGCAGGCACTCCAACCCCACGGTTCGGGCGATGGAGGAGGCCGTCGCCGGTCTGGAGGGCGGTGTGGCCGCCGTCGGGACCGGCTCGGGGATGGGTGCGATCAACTCGGTGCTGCTCGGCCTGCTCAGGCCGGGCGACCATATGATCGCGCAGCGGGCGCTGTACGGCGGCACCGCCGCCATGCTGGCCGACCTGGCGGCGCGTTTCGGGGTCGAGATCACCTACGTGACCGAGGACGACCCGGCGGCGGTGCGCGCCGCCGTACGGCCCACCAGCCGCCTGCTCTACCTGGAGACGATCGCCAACCCGATGACGCAGGTCGCCGACCTGCCGGGGATGTGCGACGCGGCGCGCGAGGCCGGGCTCGTCACGGTCGTGGACAACACCTTCGCCTCGCCGGCCCTGTGCCGCCCGATCGAGCACGGGGTCGACGTGGTCGTCCACTCGGCCACCAAGTACCTGTCCGGCCACTCCGACGTCCTGGCCGGCGTCGCGGTCTTCGCCTCGGCCGAGCTGTACCGCGAGGTCTGGTCATACGCGGTGAAGCTCGGCGTGACGGCCGACCCGTTCGCGGCGTGGCTGGTCCTGCGCGGTCTTCAGACGCTGCCGTTGCGCATGGAGCGGCACTGCGCCAACACGCGGGTGCTGGCGACGCGGCTCGCCGAGCATCCCGCCGTGGCCGCCGTCCACTGGCCCGGCCTGCCGTCCCACCCGTCGTACGGCCTGGCCGCCAAGCTGCTGCCCGACTTCGGCGGGGTCTTCTCGTTCGACCTGGCCGGCGGGCGCGCCGCGGGGGAGGCCTTCATGCGTGCCGTACGGCTCGCGCTGCTGGCGCCCTCGCTCGGCGGCGTGGAGACGCTGGTCATGCACCCGGCGACGACGTCGCACCGGTCGCTCGGCCCCGCCGAGCTGGCCGCCGCGGGGATCGGTGAGGGAACGGTCCGGGTCGCCGTGGGCATCGAGCACGCGGAGGACCTGTGGGCCGACTTCGAACAGGCTCTCGGCGAGGGCGCGGCGTGAGCGCGCCGCGTACGTGCCCGGCGACGGCGAGAGGGTGGCCGTGATCGTGTGTGGTTCCAACACCGACCCGGCCACCCTGGCCGATCGGTGACGACTCAGCGGTAGCTGTGGTCGGGGGTGGGGAAGACGCCGGAGACGACCTCGTCGGCGTACGCCCGTACCGCCCGGCCCATCTCGCCGGCGAGGTCGAAGTACTTCTTGACGAACTTCGCCGGTTGCGGGGTGAGGCCCATGAGGTCCTGCCAGACGAGGACCTGGGCGTCGGTGTACGGCCCCGCCCCGATGCCCACCGTGGGGATGCTCAGCGAGGCGGTGACCCGCTGGGCGAGGTCGGTCGGCACGCACTCCAGCACGACGGCGAAAGCGCCCGCGTGCTCCAGCGCCTTGGCGTCCGCCATGAGCTCGTCGCCGGCCTGGCCGCGGCCCTGCACACGGTAGCCGCCGAGCGCGTTGACCGACTGGGGGGTCAGGCCGAGGTGGGCCATGACCGGGATGCCGGCCGAGACGAGCAACTCCACCTGGGGGAGCACCCGGTGGCCGCCCTCCAGCTTGACGGCGTGCGCCCCGGCCTCCTTCATGAAGCGTGCGGCCGTCTCCAGGGCCTGCTGAGGGGAGGCCTGATAGGAGCCGAACGGCAGGTCGGCGACGACCATGGCGCGTGACGAGCCGCGGACCACCGCGGCGGTGAGCGGGATCAGGTCGTCGACGGTGACGGGCAGCGTCGAGTCGTAACCGTAGACGACCATCGCCGCCGAGTCACCGACGAGCATCACCGGGATGCCCGCCTCGTCGAACACTCCGGCGGTCATCGCGTCGTACGCGGTGACCATCGGCCACTTCTCGTGCCGTTCCTTGGCCGCCGCGATGTCGCGGACCGTGACCCTGCGCTTCGACGCACCGCCGTAGAGGGCGGCGGGCGGGCTGGAAACGGCTGGAACAGCGGAAACTGCGGATTCAGAGGACATGGTTACCTCCAGGCCTCGTGGCGCCCCTGTGGCGTCCCCGGACAGTCAGATCATTGCATGTCGGCTATGGATAGAACACCCCCCGGTGTGACGGATGTGGCTGGTCCGCACGGCACAATACCCTGCGGAGGTAAGTAACCAACATGGCAATTGAACCTTACCGGCGGGTGCTGGCACTGCCGGGCGTGCGCACACTGCTGCTGGTCGGCCTGGTCGCCAGGATTCCGCTGACCGGCACGGGCATGACCCTCACGCTGCACGTGCTCAACACCCAGCGGCTGGGGTTCTTCCAGGCGGGCATGGTCGGTGCGATGAGCATGCTCGGGGCCGCGGCGGGTGCGCCGCTCGCCGGCCGGTTCGTCGACCGGCGCGGCCTGCGACCGGTGGTGGCCGTCACCACGTTCGTCCAGCTGTGCTTCTGGTGTACCGCCCCGGCCCTTCCGTTTCCCGCGCTGGTGGCGGGCGCACTGGTGGCCGGAGTGTTCACCCAGCCCGTCTTCAGCGCGATCAGGCAGTGCCTGGCCGCGATGGTGCCACCCGAGCGTCACCAGACCGGGTTCGCCCTCGACTCGATGGCCGTCGAGGTGGCGTTCATGGTGGGCCCCGCCCTCGCCGTCGCGTGCGTGACCGCGTTCTCCAGCACCGCGACGATGTACGGGGTGGCGGCCGGCCTGGTCGGCTCGGGGGTGGGGCTGTACCTGCTGAACCCGCCCACCCGCTCGCCGGAGGAGGCCGCCGCCGGGAAGGCGGCGGTGCCGAGGCGGCAGTGGCTGCGGCCGGGCCTGGTCACGCTGCTCGGCGCGGTGTCCGCGCTGACGTTCGTGCTCACCGCGACCGAGCTGTCCGTGGTCGCGATGCTGAAGGCCGACGACGCGACCGCCTGGACGGGCCTGGTGCTCGGAGTGTGGTGCGGCTACTCGCTGGTGGGCGGTTTCGTGTACGGCGGGCTGCCGCGAGGCCTGCCGCCGCTGGTGATGATGGGCGCGATGTGCGCGCTGACCGCGCCCGTCGGGCTGGTCGGCGGCCCGTGGTGGTGGCTGTTCGCGGCGCTGCTGCCGGCCGGGGTGCTGTGCGCTCCCGCGATGTCCGCGACGGTGGACGCGGTGAACCGGCGGGTCCCGGCGGCCGCGCGGGGGGAGGCCATGGGCCTGCACGGCATGTTCCTGACCGTCGGCGGGGCGTGCGCCGGCCCGGTCGTCGGCGGAATCCTCGACGCGTACGGCCCGGCCTGGGCGCTCGGGGTGGCGGGAGCCGTCGGCGTGCTGCTGGTCCTGGTGGCCGTGCCGTTCCAGCGCGTGCGGGCCACGTCACCGGCCGACCCACATTATGCGGTCCAATTATGAAACGGTCCCGTTGCGTATCGAATAGTGGTTGCGCTACGCTCCCGTTGCGAAACTCATTCGTATCGAAATCGTGTAGCGAAGTAACGGGGATTACATGGAACCGCATTCCGGGCACCCGCGCCGCTGGCAGATCCTCGGCGTGATGGTGTTCAGCCTGCTGGCCGTAGTGCTGGACAACACGATCCTCAACGTGGCGATCAAGACGATCGCGGACCCGGTCCACGGCCTGGGGGCCACCCAGAGCGAGCTGGAGTGGGCGATGAACTCCTACACGCTCGTGTTCGCCGGTCTCCTGTTCACCTTCGGGGTGCTGGGGGACAGGTACGGGCGTAAGAGGATGCTCATGACCGGCATGGCGCTGTTCGGTCTCGCGTCGCTGGTCAGCGCCTACGCCCAGGATCCGATGCAGCTCATCGGCGCGCGGGCGCTGATGGGACTCGGCGGCGCGGCCATCATGCCCGCCACCCTGGCGATCATCTCGAACGTCTTCCCGTTCCATGAGCGGGGCAAGGCCATCGGCATCTGGGCGGGCGGCGTCGGCATCGCGATCGCGATCGGCCCGATCACCGGCGGCCTTCTGCTGGAGCACTTCTGGTGGGGCTCGGTCTTCCTGGTCAACGTCCCGATCGTGCTGGTCGCCCTGGGGCTGATCACCGCGCTGGTGCCGGACTCCAGGGACCCGGACAAGGCCGGCCTCGACCCGGTCGGCGTGCTGCTGTCCATCGTCGGTCTGGTCAGTCTCGTCTACGGCATCGTGCGGATCAGCGATCTCGGCACGGTCGCCGATGTCTCCGTCGTCGTACCGTCGCTGGCGGGCCTGGCGATCCTCGCCGCCTTCGTCTGGTACGAGAGCCGGATCGATCACCCGGCCTTCGACGTGCGCCACTTCCGCAACCCGGCCTTCACGACCGCCATCTCCAGCGTCGGCCTGGTGTTCTTCTCGGCGATGGGCGTGATGTTCTTCCTGGCCTTCTACTGGCAGATCGTGCGCGGATTCTCCCCGCTGGAGTCCGGGGGGCTGGTGCTGCCGTTCGCGATCGCCCAGCTGATCTTCTCGCCGGCCAGTGCGCGGATGGTGGACAGGTACGGCGCGAAGGCGCTGGGCACGGCCGCCATGGTGGTGATCACCCTGTGCCTCGCGGCGTACGCGCTGGTCGAGGTGGACACCCCGGTCTGGATCCTGCTGGTCCTCGGGTTCGTCCAGGGCGCCGCGATGGCCAACCTCATGCCCCCGGCGACCACCGCCATCATGAACGCCCTGCCCAGGGAGAAGGCCGGCGTGGGGTCCTCGATGAGCAACGTCGTCCGGCAGGTCGGCGGCACGCTCGGCATCGCCGTCCTGGGCGCGATCCTGTCCGCGGTCTACCGGGGTGAGATGGAGGCCGGGGCGGGTGCCGTTCCCGAGCAGTTCCGCCACCTCGTGACCGAGTCGATCTCGGGGGCCGCGGGCGTGGCCGGCCGCCTCGGCCCACACGGTGCGAGCCTGATGGACGCGGCGAACGACGCGTTCGTCGAAGGCGTGCACTGGGCCGCCCTCGGCTCCGCCGCGGTCGCTCTGATCGGCACGTTCGTGGTCGCCCGCTGGATGCCGGGCCGTACGGCTCAGGCCGTGCCGCCGGTGGTGAAGGCCGAACCCGAGAGAGAGGCGGCGGTAGTGTGAACGGGCGATGAACATGCGGCAGACGGCTGAAGGCACGGCCCGCCCGGCGGGCCGCCCGCGCAGCGAGAAGGCGGAGAAGGCGATCGTCGACGCCACCCTCGACCTGCTCGGCGAGGGCATCGGCGTGGCGGAGCTGTCCATCGAAGCGATCGCGGCCCGCGCCGGCGTCGGGAAGACCACCATCTACCGGCGCTGGTCCAACAAGGAGGACCTGGTCGTCGACGCGCTGGCGACGCTCAAGCCGCCGATCCCGCCACTGTCTGGCACGTCGGTCCGGGACGATCTGGTGACCTATCTCCGAGTGCTTCGCGAGGAGTCGAGCCACCAGCGCACCCGCTGCATCATGAACATCGCAATGAGCGACTCCGAACGGCACCCCCGTCTGGCGGAGCGCTTCCGGGAGATCGCCCTCGAGCCGCGCAGGGCCGCCCTGCGCGGCGTCCTCCGCCGGGGGATGGAGACCGGCGAGCTGCGCGCGGACCTCGACGAGGAGATGGCGATGGCCATCCTCTCCGGGGCCATGATGTGGTACACGAAGTGGCACAGATCCGGCGTCGAGCCGTCCGAGGACGTGGCCGAACGCATAGTGGACGAAGCCCTCACCGGCTTTCGCGCCAGCGGTTGGTGATGGGCAGGCGGCGGTCCCGGCCGAAGTTCTTCGAGGTGATCTTGGGGCCCGGCGGGTACTGGCGGCGCTTGTACTCGGCCAGGTCCACCAGCCGGAGGATGCGCGCCACCAGCTCGGGGTCGTGGCCGGCCGCGACCAGCTCGTCGCGGCCCATGTCCCGCTCCACGTAGTCGCGCAGCAGCGGGTCGAGCACGTCGTACGCCGGGAGCGAGTCGGTGTCGCGCTGATCGGGCCGTAGCTCGGCGCTCGGCTCCTTGGTGATGGAGTTCTCCGGGATCGGCGGGCCGCCGGGCTGGGCGTTGCGCCACTGCGCCAGCTTCCAGACCAGGCTCTTGAGCACATCCTTGATCGGCGCGTAGCCGCCGGCCGAGTCGCCGTACAGCGTGGAGTATCCGACGGCCAGCTCGCTCTTGTTGCCGGTCGTCAGCACCAGGTGGCCGTGCTCGTTGGACAGGCTCATCAGCAGCATCCCGCGCACCCGGGCCTGAAGGTTCTCGGCGGCCAGGCCGCTGAGGTCGATCTCCTTCTCGAAGGCCGTGACGATGTCGGCGATCGGAATGACGCGCGCCTTCAGTCCCTGGCGGCGCACGAGTTCCTCGGCATCGGCGAGCGAGTGGTCGGAGGAGTATCGCGACGGCATCAGCACCACATGGATCCGCGAGGGCCCGATCGCGTCGGCCGCGATCGTCGCGACCAGCGCGGAGTCGATGCCGCCGGACAGCCCGAGGATGACCGAGCGGAAGCCGTTCTTGGCGACGTAGTCGCGCACACCGAGAACCAGCGCCTGGTAGATCTCGGCCAGGTCGTCCATGCGATCGGCGATCACCGGCGGCTCGGGGCGGTACGGTTCGACCGGCGCGGCCGACAGCACCAGCCGCTCGACGGTGATCTCGCTACCGTCCCCCGGGTCGGCGGCCTCCTCGGGCAGATCGGTCAGCTCGGGCAACTCGAGATCGGTGACCAGCAGCTCCTCCTCGAATCGCCGGGCGCGGGCGACCAGCTCGCCGCGCGCGTCCACGATCAGCGAGTCGCCGTCGAAGATCAGCTCGTCCTGGCCGCCGACCATGTTCACGTAGGCGAGCGCGCAGCCCGCCTCCCTGGCCCGCCGCGCGCACAGCTCCAGCCGCACGTCGTCCTTGTCCGTCTCGTACGGCGAGCCGTTCGGCACCACGAGCAGCCCCGCGCCGACCTCGGCGACGACCGAGACCGGGCCGCCCTCCTGCCACAGGTCCTCGCAGATCGCGATGGCCACGTCGACCCCGTGCAGCCTGAAGATCGGTAACCGGTTGCCGCGCGCGAAGTAGCGGTGCTCGTCGAACACACCGTAGTTCGGCAGGTGGTGCTTGGCCGATGTCATCACCGCCTCGCCCCCGTGCAGAACGGCGGCCGCGTTGAGCGGCTTTCCTGCGCCATCGGTCCGGTCGCCGTCGGTTCTGTCGCCGTCGGTTCTGTCGAGGTAGCCGACGACCACCGGCAGCCCGCCGAGCCCCTCGGCCGCCAGCCGGGCCGCGACCGCCGTCAGCGCGGACCGCGACGCCTCGACGAACGACGAGCGCAGCACCAGGTCCTCGGCCGGATAGCCGGTCAGGAACAGCTCGGGGAAGACGACCAGGTGGGCGTCGCGATCCGCGGCCCGGCGGGTCCACTCGACTAGCTTGTCCGCGTTGCCGGTGAAGTCGCCGACGACGGGATTGGTCTGGGCGAGCGCGATGCGAAGTTGAGCCACGGGTCCACCCTAAATCGTGCGAATTATTGTCGTCAAAGCGACGATAAGTCGGATCGAGATGTCGCTCAGGTCCCGGCCGAGCCTGGGCTGATCAGGCCGTTCTCGTAGGCGAGCACCACGAGTTGCGCCCGGTCGACCAACTCCAGCCGCCGCAGCAGGCCCGTGATCTCGTGGGCTATCTCCCGCTCCGGCACGCCCAGTGTCATCGCGATCCGCCGGTTGGTGAAGCCCCGGGCGATCAGCTTGATCAGGTCGACGTCGGAGTCCGACAGGCCCTGGGGCACGCCGCGGTCGCTGCGCCCGGCGAAGGCGGCGATGAGGTGTGTGGTGACGGCGGGGTCCAGCAGCGCGTCACCGGCGACGGCGGCCCGGATCGCGGCGATGAGCTGCTCGGGCGGCGACGTCTTCAGCATGAAGCCGCTCACCCCGGCCCGCAGCGCCGCGTAGAGGTTCTCGTCGGTGCCGAACGTGGTCATCATGATCACTTTGGTCGGCGCGCCGGAGGTGAGGATCCGGCGGGCCGCGGCCAGGCCGTCCAGGCGTGGCATCTGGATGTCCATGAGCACCACGTCAGGCCGGGTCGCCATGGTCAGCGCGATCGCCTGCTCGCCGTTCTCGGCCTCGCCCGCGAGTTCGAGGCCGGGTTCGCTCGCGAGGATCACTTTCAGCCCGATCCTGACCAGCCCCTGGTCGTCGGCGATCAGCACGCGCAGCGGCGCATGCGTCTCCAGGTCCGGGGCCGGTTCCGGCGCGGGCGCGGGCGCGGGCGCGGAGGACGTGGCGGGGGCCGGGAGGGCGCAGCCGAGGTGCGGGGCCTGGGCGAGGATGTCCTGCTGGAGTCGCTGGAGCGCGGGCCCGGGATCCAGGCCCAGCTCCTCGCGCAGCACCTCTCTCGCCCGGTGCAGCGCGCCCAGCGCGTCCCCGCGCCGCCCTGCCCGGTAGAGCGCGAGCGCGAGCAGCCGCCAGGCCTCCTCGCGGAGTGGGTGTGCCGAGGCGTGGGCCTCCAGGTCGGGAATGAGCGGGCCGGTACGGCCGAGCCGTACGGCGGCATCAGCACGCCGTTCCACCGCGAGCAGGCGGAGCTCGTCGAGCCGGTGCGCCTCCGCCTGCGCCCACGGCAGGTCCTGGAACGCGGCGAGCGCCGGGCCACGCCACAGAGCGAGCGCGCTCTCCATCCGATCGAGTGTCTCGGCCGGATCGCCGCCGTGATCGACTTTCACCAGGTGCCCGAACCACCAGCAGTCGACGTCCTCCGGGCGGGCGCGCAGCGCGTACCCGGGTGGCGCCGACACCAGGACGCCGGCCTCCTGCCGTGGCGCCCGGTGCGGTTCCAGTACCCGCCGCAGACGCGAGACGTAGCCTTGGATGGTCGACAGTGCCTGGACCGGGGGCTCACCCGGCCACAGCTCGTCGATCAGTATGCCGATCGGTACGGCACGTCCCCCGGCCACGAGCAACCGGGCGAGCACGGCTTGTTGCCGCAGCCCGCCCAGGTCGATGGTCTCGCCCTCGACGATTACCTCAAGAGGCCCGAGAGCACGAAATATCACCATGGCATCGGTAAGCGTACGGCCGGGCGACACCGCCCATGTCCGGCCCCGGGGTCAGCCGGTCAGCGGGAAACGGGCCTCCACGACGGCGCCGCCGGTGTCAGGGGAGATCACCACGCAGCTGCCGCCCAGCTCGGCGGCCCGCTCCCGCATCGATGACAGACCGACCCCCGCCCGGACGTGGTGCGGCAGGCCGATGCCGTCATCGGCGACCCGGACGCGCAGTTCGCCGTCACTCCCCGCTGCGCCGTCACTCCCCGCCCCGGCGGTCCCGCGCCGTTCCGCCGTGATCACCACCCGGGTGGCCCTCGCATGCCTGCGGATGTTGTTCAGCGCCTCCTGGACGATGCGGTAGACGGCGACCTCCACGGCGGCGGGCAGCCCGGTCATCTCGTCACCGAGCCGAACCTCGACTCGCGGCGCCTTCTCCGATCGCGTGGCCGACGCCGCGGGGAGAGAAGGCGCCGCGGGGAGAGTTTCCTCCGCCAGCGCCCGTACGGCTCCTGCCAGGCCGAGGTCGTCGAGGGCCGGCGGCCGCAGGCCGTACACCAGCTCCCTGATGTCGCCGGTGACCGCGTCCATGCCGGCCCGCAGGTCTCGCAGCAGCCCGTCGGCGGCGGAAGGGGAGCTCGTCAGGCTCATCCTGGCCATGTTGATCGTCATGGCCATCGCGCCGAGGGTCTGGCCGAGGCCGTCGTGCAGGTCGCGGCGCAGCCGTCGCCGCTCCTCCTCCCTGGCGGCGAGGATGCGTTCGCGTGACCGCTGCAGATCGGCCGCCATCCGTACGGCGTGGGCCACGTCGGCCACATACGGGAGCAGTGTCGTGATCACCCGTTCGTCGTGTGCGGCGGCGAACCGCCGCGCCCCCGGCCTGCCGATCAGCAGCCGTCCCACCGGCTCGCCGTGCCAGACGAGCGGGATCCGTCTGGCGTCCGGGCCGACTTCGCCGCTTTCGACGTACCGCGGCCGTCCGTCGGTGATCTCGACGGCCACGCCGTCGACGGCCAGGCCGTCCCGCACCACCGTGACCACCGCGGACAGCGCGTCGGCCGGGTCGGCCCGCCGCACCTCCTGCGTCAGCCGTTCGGCGAGCAGGGCCGGGTCGCCCACCCTGCCGTACAGCGCGCGGTCCATCACGCGCTGCAGGGCGCGGCGCAACGGCTGGAAGAAGGCGCCGGCGAACAGGGCCGCCGCGAGTCCGGCCACCTGGTGGTAGCCGGAGGCCACGAGGCTGGAGACGGCCCCCACCCCGAAGTAGACGGCGCTGATCATGGCCAGCAGCCCGGCCGCGATGAAGGTCCGGCTGATCACCGTGTCGATGCCGTACAACCGGTAGCGCAGCGCGGCGAACAGGATCGCGAACGGGATGAGCGCCGTCCACACCGTCGCCGGGATCCACCAGTCCGGACCCAGCAGGTAGAACACGACGTACCCGGCGAAGACGGTGAGGGGCCAGGCGATCTGCCGCCGCGTGACCGGGTCGGCGCGGCGCAGCCGCAGCGCCAGCGAGGCCAGCGAGGCGACCACGCAGAACCTGATGACGTACTGCAGGACCGTCTGGGCCGGCTGGTAGTAGGGGAGGAGGGCCCGGACCTCCAGCGGGTTGTGGATCACTTCCGGCCAGGGGTACGCGGCGGGGTCGGGGTCGGGCCGCAGCAGGGCGAGCCCGAACTCGGCGGCGGTGGCGGCGACGCCCAGCACGGCGAGGGGGATCCAGCGGCGCGAGGGCAGCCGGCCGGTGGGCGAGCACAGCGGAACCATGATGGCCAGCAGCAGGCCGGCCACCGCCCAGCACATGAGCTGGACCGCCCGGGCGACGATGGCCGCCCGCATCTCGTCCTGCGCGGCCCAATGGAACATGAGCGCGGTGAAGGCCACGTTCCCCGACCCGAGCAGGCCGCCCACGCAGATCAGCCAGGCCGTGCGGAACCGGGGCCGCTGGGACACCAGGACCGCCCCGGTGAGCGGGAACGTGAGCGCGACGCCGAAGTCCGGGCTCAGCGGCGGCCGGGGCTGCCACTCGGCGGGGATCCGGAGCTGGACCGAAATCCCCACGATCGTCAGGACCAGCGCGGCCGCGGCCATTATCCAGGCGACCGCCCGCGCGGGGAAAACCGGGGAGTTCTCGTCCATAATTGGATGGATTATGTACTGGCGCGTTCCATCCTGCCCACCGGAGGATCACGCTTTCGTGGTCGCGTGCGCAGCGCCGGCGCCCTGGGCATCCTCGCTCTGCGCGGCGGCGCCGCGGCGGCGGATGGCCCGCCCCAGCGCGAGCTGCCCGGCCGCGGCGAGCAGGGCGAGCCCGCCGACCACCGGCCACAGCAGTCCCGGGCCGACCGCGAGCAGCCAGGTCCCGGCGAGGGGCGCGAGCAACGTGGCCGCCGACCAGGCGAAGCCGTACAGGCCGGAGTAGCGGCCGCGCAGGTGCGCGGGGGCCAGGGCGGCCACGATCGCCCCCGGGATCCCCGCGGTGAGGACCTCGCCCAGCGTCCAGACCATGACGGCAGCCGCGTGTCCCGCCAGCGACGACATCAGGGCGTGCAGCATGAATCCGGCGCCCACGACGGCGTAGCCGGCCGCCAGCCACCTGGCCGGGTCGCGCCGCGCCAGCCAGGTGTTCATGACCGGTTGGACGATCACGATGAGCACCCCGTTCACCGCCATCGCCGTGCCGTACGCACTGGTGGGCAGGCCCTGGCCGGTCATCGCCAGCGGCAGCGTGGTGTGCGCCTGGGTGTAGACCATGCCGTACAACAGGCTGGTCAGCACGAAGGCGACCATGAGCCGGTCGCGCAGCACCTCGCGGAATCCTCCGCCCCGGGCCTGTGCGGTCGCCGGGCGGGTCTCCGGGACGGCCCGCCAGACCAGCACGCCGAAGACCAGGCAGGTGACGGCGTCCACCCAGAAGAGCAGGGTGAAGCCGGAACGGGCGAGCCATCCGCCGGAGACCATTGCGATCGCGAACCCGAGGTTGACCGCCCAGAACAGCAGGCCGAACGCCCGCGGCCGGTCCTCCGGAGAGATCAGGTCGGCGACGAGCGCCTGGGAGGCCGGGCGGTAGGCGTCGATCACGAGGCCGAGCACGAGCATCGCCGCGACGATGCCGGCGATGCTGGTCATGTAACCGAGGACGAGCATGGTGATCGCGGTGGCCGTCATGCCGCCGGTCAGCGTGACCCGGCGGCCGAAGTGGTCGGCGAGCCACCCGGCGAGGGGCTGGGACAGCATCGACCCCACGCCGAACATCGTCAGCACCAGGCCGGTCGCGGCGAGCGACAGACCACGGGTCTGAGTCAGATAGATGCCGATGAACGGCCCCACCATCGTGCCGAGCCGGTTGACCATGGTGCCGGCGAACAGCACCCAGAACGGCCGGGGAAGACCGCCGAGCCTCGACCGGAGGAAGCCGTCGATCACAGTTGTCACGGGCCCATCCTTGGTCAATCCGCTCAGGCGACGCCAATCGTTTTACGGCCGCTCAGGGGAGCGGCTTCGTAACCCGCGTGAAACACGCGACGGGCACACTGGTAGGAGATCCGACGTGTGATTTTCCGAGAGGTACGTCTTGGACCGCCAGCAGGAATTCGTCCTCCGCACACTGGAAGAGCGGGATATCCGGTTCATCCGGCTGTGGTTCACCGACGTGCTCGGCTTCCTGAAGTCGGTGGCGATAGCGCCGGCCGAACTGGAGGGCGCCTTCTCCGAGGGCATCGGGTTCGACGGGTCGGCCGTCGAGGGCTTCTCCCGGGTATACGAGTCGGACATGCTGGCCAAACCCGACCCGTCCACCTTCCAGATCCTGCCGTGGCGCAGCGAGAACCCGGGTGCCGCCCGCATGTTCTGCGACATTCTCCTGCCGAACGGGTCGCCGTCCCACGCCGATCCCCGCTGGGTGCTGAAGCGGGCGCTGGCCAAAGCGGCCGACATGGGCTTCACCTTCTACACCCACCCGGAGATCGAGTTCTTCCTGCTGCGCGGCAGACCGGAGAAGGGCGGCCTGCCGGAGCCGATCGACGACGGCGGCTACTTCGACCACACGCCGCACAGCGCCGGCCACGACTTCCGCCGCCAGGCGATCATGATGCTGGAGTCGATGGGCATCTCCGTCGAGTACAGCCACCACGAGGGCGCTCCCGGCCAGCAGGAGATCGACCTGCGGTACGCCGACGCGCTCACGACGGCCGACAACATCATGACCTTCCGCCTGGTCATGAAGGAGGTCGCGCTGGAGCAGGGCATCTGGGCCTCGTTCATGCCCAAGCCGTTCACCAGGTATCCCGGCTCAGGCATGCACACCCACATGTCGCTGTTCGAGGGCGACCGAAACGCGTTCCACGAGGCGGGCGCCGCCTATCAGCTCTCCAAGACCGCCAGGTCGTTCATCGCCGGCCTGCTGAGGCATGCCGCCGAGATCACGGCCGTGTGCAACCAGTGGATCAACTCCTACAAGCGGCTGTGGGGCGGCGCCGAGGCGATCGCCGGGGCGGGCGGCGAGGCCCCCTCCTACATCTGCTGGGGCCACAACAACCGGTCCGCGCTCGTCCGCGTGCCGATGTACAAGCCGCACAAGGGTGCCTCGACCCGTGTCGAGTTCCGCTCGCTGGACTCCTCGTGCAACCCCTATCTGGCCTTCGCGCTGATTCTGGCCGCCGGGCTGAAGGGCATCGAGGAGGGGTACGAGATGCCGCCCGAGGCCGAGGACGACGTGTGGGCGCTGACCAGCCGGGAACGGCGGGCCCTCGGCATCCAGCCGCTGCCGCAGTCGCTGGACGAGGCTATCTCGACGATGGAGCACAGTGAGATGGTCGCCGAGACGCTGGGCGAGCACGTCTTCGACTACTTCCTGCGCAACAAACGGGCCGAGTGGCGGGAGTACCGCCGCCGGGTGACCCAGTTCGAGCTCGACCGCTATCTGCCCGTCCTCTGAGGGGGGCGGGGTGGGCTCCGGTCCGCGATTCCGGACGACGGCCGGGCGCCTGGCCGCACTCGGCTTCGCCGACGGCGCCAGGGCCGAGCGGCTGCTGCGCGGTCTCGGCCCGGGGGCGGCCGATGACCTCGAACTGCTCGACGACCTCGCGGCCGCGGCCGACCCCGATCTCGCGCTCACCTCGCTGAGCCGCCTGGCGGAAAGAGATCCCGGCATATCGGCCGCATTGCGGGCCGATCCCGGCCTGCGCCGTCGGCTCCTCCGCGTGTTCGGCCTGAGCGCCGCCCTCGCCGAGCACGTCGTACGGCACCCGGCCGACGTCAGGCGGCTGGGCGATACCGACGACGCGGGTGGTACGGCGCCGCCGCACGAGGAACTGCCGCGGGCCGTGAAAGCCGGCCACGAGCATCCCCTCGACGCGCTGCGCGTTGCCTACCGCGGCAGGTTGCTGCGGCTGGCCGCACGCGACGTCCTGGGTGAGGCGTCGCTCATCGAGGTCACGGCGGGGCTGGCCGATCTGGCGGCCGCCGCCCTCGAGGCCGCTCTCGCCATCGCCCGCGCCGAGACCGAGGACGCCGGAGACGTCCGGCTCGCCGTCATCGGCATGGGCAAGTGCGGCGCCCGCGAGCTCAACTACATCTCCGACGTCGATGTGATCTTCGTGGCCGAGCCGGCGGAGGGCGTCGACGAGACCCACGCGCTTCGCGTCGCCACCCGGCTCGCCCAGGCCATGATGCGGGCCTGTTCGGCGAGCACGGCGGAGGGATCCCTCTGGGAGGTGGACGCCGGCCTGCGGCCGGAAGGCAGGATCGGCCCGCTGGTGCGCACCATCGACAGTCACCTGGCCTACTACCGGCGCTGGGCGAAGACCTGGGAGTTCCAGGCGCTGCTGAAGGCGCGGCCGGTCGCCGGCGACCTCGAACTCGGCCACGCGTACGTCACCGCGGTCGGCGAACTGGTCTGGCAGGCCTCGGCCCGGGACGGCTTCGTCGAGGACGTGCAGGCGATGCGCCGCCGCGTGGAGGCCCACGCGCGGACCAACGCCCGGGCCGGCGAGGCCGACCGGCAGATCAAACTCGGTCCGGGCGGGCTGCGGGACATCGAGTTCGCCGTGCAGTTGCTCCAACTCGTGCACGGCCGCACCGACCCGCGGCTACGCCGCCGCGCCACGCTCCCGGCACTGGCCGCCCTGTCCGAGGGCGGATATGTCGGGCGGGACGACGCCAAGGCGCTCGCCGAGGCGTACACCTTCCTCCGCAGGGTCGAGCACCTGCTCCAGCTCCACCGGCTGCGCCGCACGCACGTGGTGCCCGCCGACGAGGCCGACCTGCGCCGCCTCGGCCGAGGCCTCGGCATGACGGCCGACCCGGCGGGGGAGTTCACCGAGACGTGGAAGCGCCACGCTCGCCAGGCGCGGCGGCTGCACGAGAAGCTGTTCTACCGGCCGTTGCTTCAGGCGGTCGCCCGGCTGCCGGAGACGCAGGCCCGGCTCTCTCCGGAGGCCGCCGCCGCCCGGCTGGAGGCGCTCGGCTACGCCGACCCCGAGGGCGCGCTGCGGCACATCGCCGCACTGACCGGCGGCGTCTCCCGGCGGGCCGCGATCCAGCGGACGCTGCTGCCGGTCATGCTCGGCTGGTTCGCCGACGCGCCCGACCCGGACGCCGGCCTGCTGGGCTTCCGCCAGATCAGCGACAAACTCGGCTCGACGCCCTGGTACCTGCGGCTGCTGCGCGACGAGACCGCCGTGGCCGAGCGCCTTGCCCACCTGCTCGGCACCGGCCGCTACGTGACCGGGCTCCTGCTGCACGCACCCGAGGCGGTCGCCATGCTCGGCTCGCCGGCCGAGCTCGGCGTACGGCCCGCCGCGGCGCTGGCCGCCGAGGCCGCCGCGGCGGTCGGCCGGCACGGCGCCCACACCGAGAGCGCGGTCACCGCCGTACGCGCGCTGCGCCGCAGGGAGCTGCTCCGCACGGCGTGCGCCGACCTTTCCGGGCTGATCGACGTCGAAGAGGTCGGCCGGGTCCTGTCGTCACTGGCCGACGTGACGATCCAGGCCGCGCTGGATGCGGCCCTCAACGCGGTGCGCGACAAGATGCCGGGCGGCGCCGACCTCCCGACCAGGATCGCGGTGATCGCGATGGGACGGCTCGGCGGCATGGAATGCTCCTACGGCAGCGACGCCGACGTGATGTTCGTGCATGAGCCCCGGCCGGGTGCCTCAGAACGGGAGGCGGCCCAGGCGGCCCACGCGGTCGCCGAGGAACTGCGCAGGCTGCTCGCGCTGCCGGCCCCCGATCCGCCCCTGCACGTCGACGCGGACCTGCGGCCGGAGGGACGGCAGGGTCCCCTGGTCCGCACGCTCGCCTCCTACCGCGCCTACTACAGCCGATGGTCGTCCCACTGGGAGGCCCAGGCACTGCTGCGCGCCCGCTTCTGCGCCGGAGACGATGCGCTCGGCCGTGACTTCGTCGACCTCGTCGACCCGCTGCGCCATCCGGTGGGAGGCGTCTCGCCCGAGGCCGTACGGGAGATCCGCAAGCTGAAGGCGCGGATGGAGGCCGAGCGGCTGCCGCGCGGGGCCGACCCGGCCCTGCACACCAAACTGGGCCGGGGCGGCCTGGCCGACGTCGAATGGACGGCCCAGCTCATCCAGCTCCGGCACGCGGCAGCAGTACCGGAGCTGCGGACGACCCGCACGCTGGAGGCCCTGCGGGCGGCGGTCCAGGAGGGCCTGCTCGGCCCGGCGGACGAGGCGGAGCTGGCGCGGGCGTGGCGGCTGGCCTCCCGCATCCGCGACGCGATCATGCTGGTGCGCGGGCGGGCGGGCGACAGCGTGCCGACCCTGGTGAAGGAGCGAACGCTGGTCGCGCGGACCCTCGGATATCCGCCGGACGGGTCGGAGGACTTCGTCGACGACTACCGGCGGGTGACCCGCCGGGCCCGCGCGGTGGTGGAACGAGTCTTCTATGAGGACTGAGCCGAGTCGAGGACCGAGGTGAGAGGGAGCGGTCAGAGCTTACGGCCCACGGCTCCGTACGCGCCGTGCGTGCGGCGATAGGAGTCTTCGCCCGGAGCCGGACGCCACTGGGAGAGCCCCACCATGCCGGGCTCCACGAGCTCGAAGCCGTCGAAGAAGCGCATGATCTCGGCGCGGGTGCGCAGGGTGAGCATTTCGTGGGTGCTGTTGTAGGCCTCCGCGAAGGCCTCCAGGCTCTCGGGCTCGAAGTCGGCGGTGACGTGGGTGATCGCCAGGTGGCTGCCGGGCACGACCGCGTCCGTGTAGCGCTTGACGACGCCGAAGGCGTCTTCCTTGTCATCGACGTACATCAGCGTGCCCACGATCACGATGGCGATGGGCTCGGTGAAGTCGAGGGTCGCCAGGGTGTCCGGGTGGTCGAGGATGCTGTCGGGGTCGCGGAGGTCGGCCTCGATGTAGGCGGTCCTGCCCTCCGGGGTGCTGCGTAACAATGCGCGGGCGTGGGCCATCACGATGGGGTCGTTGTCGACGTAGACGACCCTCGCGGCGGGGTTCACCGCCTGGGCGACCTCGTGGGTGTTGCCCTGGGTGGGGATGCCGGTGCCGATGTCCAGGAACTGGCCGATGCCCTGTTCCGCGAGGAACCGTACAGCCCGCCCCAGGAAGGCGCGGTTGTCCCGGACGCCCTGGAGGACCCCGGGGGAGGCGGCGACGGTGGCTTCGGCCACCTTGCGGTCGGCCTCGAAGTTGTCCTTGCCGCCCAGTAGGTAGTCATAGATGCGGGCGGGGTGTGGCACCGAGGTGTTGATCTTCGGGGGAGCGGGTGCGTCGTCGGCCATGCCGGACTCCAAGGGGGAGGTTTTACTTGATCTTACATATTCGGTGCGTAGCACCCATGCCGCTTTGATCAAAACGTTGCCGATGCGGTGTGGAGCGGTGTATCAACGGTGCGGGTGATCGCTTTGATCTCGTATTACGCGGACCTCGCCATCGGCCTCGTGCTGGCCTTCCTGCTGCTGTCGCTCCTGGTGAGCGGCATCAACGAGGGCATCGTCCGGCTGCTGGCGATTCGGAGCAAGTTCCTTTGGGCGTACCTGCGTGACACGCTCGACGGCGCGGAGCGGCCGGACGGCGAAGCGCGGCCGGTCCGGCTGCTGGACCGCCTCCTGCGCGCGTTCAAGGGGCTGGGCCGCAGGCTTCGGGCTCCCCTGATGGAGCTGCTGCCGCCGCCGGCACAGGGACGCTCCCGGCTGCCCGCGACCGTGCTCGGGGTCTTCGCGCGGCTGCCGTTCGGCAGGGACCCGCGGCCGCCGTTCACCCCGGGGCCCGCACCCGCTGACGGGGAACGGACCGGCAGGTCGCTGGCCGATCTCCTGCACGAGCGACTGCGGGAGATCGACCACGTCAAGCGTGGTAAGACCACCATCGCCGACATCCCCCCGGTCCGGTTCGCGGTCGCGGTGATGGAGATCGCGACCGAGCACGGCGGGATCGAGGCGCTGATGCGGGACCTCGACCGTATGAAGAGCCCGATCTACCGCCCGCTCAAAGCGGTCTGGGACCGGGTGGAGCACGACGTCGAGACGTTCCGCCGCGGCGTCGGCGAGTGGTTCGACGGCGAGATGGAACGGCTCAGCATCCTCTACCGGCGCTACGTCCGCTGGGTGGTGGCCGCGCTCGGGATCGCCGTGACGCTGCTGTTCGGCATGGACGCCCTGGAGTACGGCAAGAACCTGCTCAGGGACAACGCCTACCGCAGCGAGGTGAGCGCGTTCGCCCAGTCGGGGCCGGAGGCGCTGGCCCCGATCCGGCAGGAGTGCGGGCCGAGGCAGGACACCTATGCCTGCGTCACCGACGTGCTTAGCACCCCGGCGTTCGTGAAGATCTTCGCCAACGCGCCCGTCGGCGTGACGATGGGCGACGGCGGCGACAGCCCGTCCTGGGCGTGGAACTGGGACGCCTGGTGGCAGCGGTTGTCGACACCCGGTCACTGGCCCGGTTTCCTCATCACGGCTGTGGCTCTGCTGTTCGGCGCGCCCTTCTGGTGGGACATGCTGCGCCGTGTCGCCGGCCTGCGCTCCCGCGCCGGCGGCGACGCCGGCCCGACCGGAAAGCAGGGATCCGTCAGTCCCCGGTGACGCCGTCGCCCGTCTCGCGGACCGGTCAGAGCTTTCTGCCCACGGCCCCGTACAAACCTGCCTGACGGGTCACCGGGGAGGGGCCCTCGTCCGGGTCGGGACGCCAGTCGAAGACCGCCACGAGACCGGGGTCCACGAGTTCGAAGCCGTCGAAGAACCGGGTGATCTCGGCGGCGGTACGCGGAGTGAACGGTGTGGGACCGGTGTTGTAGGCCTTCGCGGCGGCCTCCATGGTCTCGGGTGCGAGGTCGGCGGTGATGTGGGAGACAGCGAGGTGGCTGCCGGGCACGACGGCGTCGGTGTACCGCTTGACGACGCCGAACGGGTCGTCCTCGTCCCTGATGAACATCAGTGTGCCCACGATCACGATGGCGATGGGCTCGGTGAAGTCGAGGGTCGCCAGGGTGTCCGGATGCTTCAGGATGCTGTCGGGGTCGCGGAGGTCGGCCTCGATGTAGGCGGTCCTGCCCTCCGGGGTGCCGCGTAGCAGCGCACGGGCGTGGGCCATCACGATGGGATCGTTGTCGACGTAGACGACCCTCGCGGCAGGGTTCACCGCCTGGGCGACCTCGTGGGTGTTGCCCTGGGTGGGGATGCCGGTGCCGATGTCCAGGAACTGGGTGATGCCCTGTTCCGCGAGGAACCGTACGGCCCGGCCCAGGAACGCGCGGTTACCCTGGGCGGCCTGGACGACTCCGGGGAATGCCGCGACGGTGGCTTCGGCCACCTTGCGGTCGGCCTCGAAGTTGTCGTTGCCGCCCAGCCAGTAGTCGTAGATGCGGGCGGGATGTGGCACCGAGGTATCGAGCTTCGACGGAGCGGGCACGTGTTCGGCCATGCCGTACCCCAGGAGTGAGGTTCTGGTGTGATCTTACAGTACGTATTCGGTGGACCCATGGGTCATAGCCAGACCAGTCAAGCTCAAGCGGTAGACCACTCTCAAGATCCCACGATATCCCCGATATGAGTACATCTTACGCATTCACGACAAAGCGCCCATGCCGTTTCGGCCAAAGCGTTACCCATGGAAGCGTCGATGCAGGGCGTGTACCTGCTCGGCCAGTTCTGGAACGGGGCCCTCCACCACGATGCCGGGGGCGACCTCCTGAATCGGCAGTGCTCGTACGGGCGCAGCGGGGACGCCCAGCTCGGCGAGCCAGGACACGAGCTGTTCGGAAGAGGTCGCGTAAACTATGCGGCCCAGGCCGACCCAGGCGTGCGCGGCGGCGCACATCGGGCAGTGCTCGCCCGAGGTGAAGACCGTCGCTCCGGCTCGCTCCTCGGGGGTCATGTTCGCCGCGGCCCAGCGCGCCAGCGCGAACTCCGGATGCCGGGTCCGGTCGCCGCCGGCGACCCGGTTGCGGTCCTCGGCCAGCGAGGTCCCGTCCGCCGCGACCAACACGGAGCCGAACGGCTCGTCGCCGTCCTCCAGAGCCTCGGTCGCCAGTTCCACGCAGCGGCGCAGATGCCGCAGCTCAGCCTCGTTCACCACGAACGTCTCCCAGCGTTTGACCTGCGATTCGACGTAGGACGACACCTTACGGGCCTGGCCCGTGGTCCGCACGCCCTCCGGAGTCCGTCTTCTCGGGTTGCACGAGGTTACTCTCAAGGAGCCCCGGGCCGCGCAGGCGGGCCACTGAGAGCCTCAGGTACGGAGAGACGGGGAGATGCGTGATGGCTAAGATCGTGATCGATATCGACGACGAGACCCTGGCGGAGGCCGCGCGACTACTTGGCTCTTCTTCCAAGAAGGACACGGTCAACGCGGCCCTGCGGGAGATCGTCGACCGGGGGAGGCGGGCGGCGGCCGTGGCGCGGATGCGGGAGATGGTGGCCACCGGAGATCTTGACCTCTCGATCCTGGAAAAGGATGGCGGTACGTGGCGGCCTCTGGTTTGATCGCACCGTGCTGATCTCTGTCCGTTGTGCGGCCTTGATGTCGAGGTACCGTACAGAGATGAACAGGCTTAGCGCTTTCAGAACGGTGGGGGATGCTGCTGCGGCGGCTGCTCAGATGGTCGCTGAAGGTGAGCCGCTCAGCCGTGTCTGGCGCTTTTCCATCATCCAGATGCTCGACGACTACAGGAGCGTCCTCCGTCATGATGGGGTGGTGGCTGCTAGCCAGATGTGGGACGATGCGCCATCCCCGGTGGGAGATGCCCGGGTCGATGCTGCCCTTGCTGCCTTGGCGGAACACCTCGCGCGCAACGACAGGTGGCCGGTACCGTCATGGGCTCGTGATCCGCAGAGGGAAGCACTGCCGTGGTGGTTCGTCACGGAACTCCGCGGTTTGCACCCGCGTGCCTTGGTGGAGTCACCTTCCTCCTTTCGAAAGCGCGGTGTGTTCATCACCCGAAGTGCACTGGAGCGCATATGAGTGTCGGGCTTGGCCGGGATGAGATCCTAGAGCTTCTAAATGAGCTGAGCGCAGAGCTGGACACACGTGGAGCCAAGGCTGATCTGTTTCTCGTCGGAGGCGCAGCTATTGCTGTGGCCTACGACAACGCGAGGTCTACTAGGGATCTCGACGCGGTATTCCTGCCGACAGAGGTGGTCCGCCAGGCGACGCTGGCTGTGGCCGAACGCCGTGGCCTGGCCAAGGACTGGCTCAACGATGCTGTGAAAGGCTTCCTACCTGGCCCAGATCCAGATGCTCGGCGATATTACTCCAGCGACTCGCTGGTTGTGGATGTCGCGTCGGCACGCTACCTGCTTGCGATGAAGCTTTTCTCTTCTCGGGTGGAAAACGATGCGGACGACATCATGTTCCTCTACCGGCAACTCGGCTTCTCTACAGTAGAAGAGGGCCTCGACCTCGTTGAGAGCGTTTATCACGGCCGTGCGGTCGAGCCGAAGGTTCAGTTTCTTCTCGGTGAGATCGTGGCGGCACTCCGCGACCAGGAGGAGGGCTTGGCGGCGCCGTCTCCGGATCAGCCTGAGTGATCAACTCCGATTCACGCTCCGGACGTACGTGCATCCGTTGCCGCCCGGTCACGGGAGCACATGAGAAAGGCCATCGGCCGTACCCTCTGCGAGGGCCGGGCCGACGGCCTTTCAAGCGATCTGGGCTCAACAGTCGTAGTACAACTCGAACTCGTGGGGGTGCGGGCGGAGGCGGAGCGGTGTGATCTCGTGGTCCCGCTTGTAGGAGACCCATGTCTGGATGAGGTCGGGGGTGAACACCCCGCCTTCGAGCAGGTACTCGTGGTCGGCCTCGAGGTTGTCGAGCGCCTCCTCGAGTGAGGCGGGCACCTTGGCGACGCCGAGTGCCTCCTCGGGCGGCAGCTCGTACAGGTCCTTGTCGAGCGGCTCCGGCGGCTCGATCTTGTTGCGGACGCCGTCCAGACCGGCCATGAGCATGGCCGCGAACGCGAAGTACGGGTTGCACGACGGGTCGGGCACGCGGAACTCGATGCGCTTGGCCTTCGGGTTCGACCCGGTGATCGGGATGCGCACACAGGCCGAGCGGTTGCGCTGCGAGTAGAGCAGGTTGATCGGGGCCTCGTAACCGGGCACCAGGCGGTGGTAGGAGTTCACCGTCGGGTTGGTGAGGGCGAGCAGCGACGGGGCGTGCTTGAGCAGGCCGCCGATGTAGTACCGCGCCGTGTCCGACAGCCCGGCATAGCCGACCTCGTCGTAGAACAGCGGCTCGCCGTCCTTCCAGAGCGACTGGTGGCAGTGCATGCCCGAGCCGGCCTCACCGAAGAGCGGCTTCGGCATGAACGTGACGGTGTGGCCGTGCCGCATCGCCGTGTTCTTGACGATGTACTTGTACAGCATCAGGTTGTCGGCCGTCTTGAGCAGCGTGCCGAACCGGAAGTCGATCTCGGCCTGGCCGGCCGTGCCCACCTCGTGGTGCTGGATCTCGGTCTCGATGCCGGCCTCGATGAGGTTGCGGACCATCTCCGAGCGCAGGTCGGTGAAGTGGTCCATCGGCGGGACCGGGAAGTAACCGCCCCTGTAACGCGGCTTGTAACCCAGGTTGCCGCCCTCGGAGGCCTTGCCGGTGTTCCAGGCGCCCTCGACGGAGTCGATGAAGTAGTAACCCGCGTTCGCCCGGGTCTCGAAGCGCACGTCGTCGAAGATGTAGAACTCGGCCTCGGAGCCGAAGTAGGCGGTGTCCGCGATGCCGGTGCCCCGGAGATACTCCTCGGCCTTCCTGGCCACGTTACGGGGGTCGCGGCTGTAGGCCTCCCGGGTCAGCGGGTCGTGCACGAAGAAGTTGATGTTCAGCGTCCTGTGCTTGCGGAACGGGTCGAGCACGGCGGTGGACGGGTCCGGCAGCAGCAGCATGTCGGACTCGTGGATGGCCTGGAAACCGCGGATGGACGACCCGTCGAACATCAGGCCGTCGGTGAAGACGTTCGCGCCGAAGTTCTCGACGGGGAAGGTGAAGTGGTGCGTCGTGCCCGGCAGGTCGGTGAACCTGACGTCTACGAACTGCACCCCCTCGTCCCGGATGAACTTGAGGACGTCATCGGCGGAGTTGAACACTCTCGAACCTCCAAGGGTCATCGGCCGGCAGACCCGAAAATATGCGCGAGCCGTTTCCGTGCCATGTCTCGTTTGTTTCGCCGGTGTTAAGGTCACCGGCCATCCCCGCGCGCCACCCGGCGTGAAACGTGAATAGGCTGAGGAGCCATGAACGAGCGCCAACCGCGATGGACGCAGACCTGGCTGGGCGGGGTCCGGGCCGCCGGCGTCGACCTGGGACACCCCGGTGTACGGCTCGGCCTGCCGGAATCGGGTAGCGGCGCGGTCGCCGGATGGGGACGCAGGATCGGGGCCGTCCTGGTCGACTGGCTGATCTGCTCCTGGGCCATCGCCGGGGGCCTGCTGCGCCAGCAGGGACAGGACGTCGGCGTGGTCGGCCTCGGCGTATTCGCCTTGGAGTACGTGCTGCTGGTGAGCACGGTCGGGATGACGCTGGGCATGCGACTGCTGCGCATCCGGGTCGCCGCCCTCAACGGCGGTCGGCCGCCGCTACCCGCGGTGCTGCTGCGCACGTTCCTGCTGTGCCTCGCCGTACCCGCTCTGATCTGGGATCGCGACCGCCGGGGCCTGCACGACCGCGCCTCCGGCACCGTCGTGGTCAATCTCTGACGGTCTGGAAGATCGCCGTGCCGGGGAGGACGCGGCCGCGCAGCGGGCTCCAGCCGCCCCACACCCGGTCGTGCCCCCCGGGCCACTCCGGCTCGACCAGTCCGGTGAGGACCAGGCCGGACGAGGCGATCAGGCCCACCCAGTCGCCCATCGTCCGGTGGTGCTCCACGTAGGACGGCGTGCCGTCGGAGAACTCGACGTACGGAGCCCGGTCGAAGTACGGACGGTCGGCCGTCAGTCCGCGCGGCCCGGGATCGTCGGGGAACGCCCACCGGATCGGATGGCTGACCGAGAACACGAACCGCCCGCCGGGCCGCAGCACCCGCCGCACCTCGGTGAGCACCGCGCCCGCGTCGGCGACGAAGGGCAGCGCACCGAAGGCCGAGCACGCCAGGTCGAACGAGCCGTCCCGGTACGGCAGGGCCTCGGCGTCCGCCTGCACGACGGGCAGGGCCGTACCGACGGCGAGGTCGATCCGCCGCGAATGCTGCAACTGCCGGTACGACAGGTCGAAACCGGTGACGATCGCACCCTGCGTGGCGAGCCACCGGCCGCACTGTCCGGCCCCGCAGCCGACCTCGAGGACACGTCGCCCCGTGACGTCGCCGAGCAGTCGGGCGTCGGCCTCGTCGAGCCCCTCCGGGCACCAGATGAAGCCGTGGTCACGCAGGAAACCGCCGTGCTCGGCCTGGTAGTCGTCGGCCGCGCCGTCCCACCAGCCGCGGTTGGCCCGGGACGTCTCGGCGGGGGAGACGGGCCGCCTGCCGACGACGTCCATCCCGGTCATCCCTCAGTTCATCTCTCAGCGCGTCTTGGGGCCGCGCGGCATCCGGATGCCCTTCGGCAGCGGGCCCTTCGGCATCGGCACCGCGGGCGTCAGCGCGCGCATCCGGTTGTTGACCTCGAAGACGGCCGGCTTCTTGAGGTTGCGCGGCAGCTTCATCATGTGCCGTGACAGCTTGGCCAGCGGGATCTGCCCCTCGGCGTCGCCGCACTGGACGTCGTAGACGGGCACGTCGATGGCGACCCGCTGGACGCGCTTCTTCTCCGCCACGAGCATGCGCTGGACGCGGCTCGACGGGCCCTCCGAGACCAGGATGACGCCGGGGTAGCCGACGACACGGAACACCAGATCCTGGTCCCGGTTGACCGCGACGGGCTTCTCCTCCACATACCAGGTGCCGCGCAGCCCCTGCAGGATCGCGTACGTCGCACCGGGCTGTCCGTGCAGCAACGAATACTGCGCCTTCTGCGCCAGCCGGCTGAAGACGATCATGCCGACCAGCAGGGCGGAGAAGGCGCCGAAGACGTACCAGGTCCACCCGAAGAGCACTCCGAGCACGACGAACACCAGGAGCGTGCCCAACGCCGAGGCGTAGACGATCGGCATGCCCTTGGGGTTCGACCGTTTGATGATCTGGGCGACCATCCGGATCTGCTTGAGCCGGCCCGGAGTCGCTGCGTCTTTCGCCATGGTGTGAAGGATACAAATTCCGTGGTGGATTAATGAAAACGAGACCCGCCGACGTCAGCCGGCGCCCCCGGTGGTGGTCCGCGCGGCGATGGCCTGCTGGTAGAGACGGCCGGCGCGGTAGGACGAGCGGACCAGCGGCCCAGACATGACGCCGGCGAACCCGATGTCCTCGGCCTCATGCTGAAGCTCGACGAACTCCTCCGGTTTCACCCAGCGGTCCACGGGGTGGTGACGCGGGCTCGGCCGCAGGTACTGGGTGATCGTGACGAGGTCGCAGCCCGCCTCGTGCAGGTCGCGCAGCGCCTGGCTGATCTCCTCGCGCTCCTCGCCCATGCCGAGGATGAGGTTCGACTTGGTGACCAGCCCCGCCTCGCGGCCCATGGTGATCACTGCCAGTGATCGGTCGTACCGGAACGCCGGGCGGATCCGCTTGAAGATCCGCGGCACCGTCTCGATGTTGTGCGCGAACACCTCGGGCCGGGCGGAGAACACCTCCTCGAGCTGCTCCCGGTGGCCGTTGAAGTCGGGCACGAGCAGTTCGACGCCGCAGCCGGGGACCATGTCGTGGATCCGCCGGGCGGTCTCCGCGTACAGCCAGGCGCCCCCGTCCGGCAGGTCGTCACGGGCGACGCCGGTCACCGTGGCGTACCGCAGGCCCATTTGACGCACCGACTCGGCGACGCGGCGTGGCTCGTCCCGGTCGTAGTCGGCGGGCCTGCCGGTGTCGATCTGGCAGAAGTCGCACCGCCGGGTGCACTGGTCGCCGCCGATGAGGAAGGTCGCCTCGCGATCCTCCCAGCATTCGGAGATGTTGGGGCAGCCTGCCTCCTGGCAGACCGTGTGCAGGCCGGCGTCACGGACCAGCGACCTGATCTCGTTGTAGTTGGGACCGTTCCGGAGCCGCGTCTTGATCCACGGCGGCTTCTTCTCGATCGGGGTCTGGCTGTTGCGGACCTCCAAGCGGAGGAGCTTCCGGCCTTCTGGTGCAACCGTCATGCGACAACCCTTGCCTTGTAGGCTCGCGCGCTTCGCTCGCTCACGGACCCCAGCCTATTACCCGCCCGCACCACGTGATACGGGACGTCTCCCTCTCCTCCGCTACGAAAGATCCTCTTCGTACAGGTCGTACGGCTCGACGCCGAGGGCCTCGGCGAGGCGCTTCTCGGCGAAGGGGATGACCTCGTCGACCGTGATGCGGCGGCCGGTCTCCGCCGACAGCGACGTCACCCCGGCGTCGGCGTCGGCGCCCAGCATGATCCGGTTGTACCAGCTCAGGTCGTTCACACAGTTGAGCGCGAAGCCGTGCATGGTCACCCCGCGGGCGATCCGGACGCCGATCATGCCCAGCCTGCGGTCGGGCAGCCCGTGCCCGGGATCGCCCGGCGCCCAGATGCCGCCGCGGCCCTTGACCCGCCGGGCGGCCAGCCCGAAGTCGGCGCAGACCTGGATCAGGACCTCCTCCAGCAGCCGGACATAGGCGACGATGTCGTCGACGCGGATGATGGGGTAGCCGACGAGCTGCCCCGGCCCGTGCCAGGTGACCTTGCCACCCCGGTCGACGTCGATGACCGGGGTGCCGTCGGCCGGCCGCTCGTGCGGCAGCGTCCGCTTGCCCGCCGTGTAGACGGGCGCGTGCTCCAGCATGAGGCACAGATCCGAGATGTCGCCCGCCACCCGGCGCCCGTGCAGCACCCGCTGCAGGTTCCAGGCCTGCTCGTACGGAACGTCGACGCCCATGCGGACGATGGCCAAGCCTTTCACGGCTCAAGGTTAGTGGACGTCAGCAGGCGGGGTTCGATGCGGAACTCCTTCACACCCGCACACTCCTTCACACCCGCACCGTCGCGCTCCAGGCGATAGGCGGCACCCTTGGGGGAGACGCTGACCGCCTGGATGAACTCCGTGCCGACATAGTGGAGCGCCACGCCCTCGTCGGCCGCGTACGCCTCCGGAAGCTCGCCGGAGGCCACCGACTCGTGCAGCAGCGCCCTGCGCTGCGGATCGGAGTCGTAGTGGACGCCGCACGAGTACGGCAGCAGCGCCAGGCCTTCGGCCCAGGGACGCAGCCTGGGCCCGAAGGAGTCGGTGTTGCCACCGACGTGCCAGCACAGCGCCCCCGCGCTCTGCCCGGACAGGACGACACCTGACCGCCAGGCCTCGGCGAACGCCTCGTCCAGCCCGTGCAGCCGCCACAGCGCGGCGAGGTTGGCCACGCTGCCGCCGCTGACATAGATCGCGTCCTGCTCCAGAATCCACTCGCGCGGGTCGGCCACGTTGGGCATCGGGAAGACCGTCAGGTGGCTGACCTCGACGTCCCAGCGGCTGAAGGCTCCGTACATCTTCAGCAGCCAGTCGGAGTCGTCGCCGGTGGCGGTCGCGAGCAGCCCGAGCCTGGGCCGGTCCTGGCCGGTCAGATCGAGCACGTAGCGCAGGAGCGCGGTCGGCTCGATGAAGCCGTACCGCTCCGATGGCCGGAACGACCCGCCCCCGATGGCGACGATGTGCGACTGCCCGATTCGGCTCATGCCCACTCCTGTGTCAGTCAGCTCGACGGTCTCCCCAGGGTACGGCGGGGTGCCGGAGGCGGATGGCCGAACCCGCGGAAACGGGCGCGGCCGCGCTGTTCTCGAACGGGCGTGGCCGTCCCGTGCGCACACGGGACGGCCACGTCGAAACGAGGGGAGGGCCTCAGCTCAGGCGAGGCCGAGCTGGTTCTCGAAGTGGCCATCCTCCAGGCGGCGCTTGATCGTGGTGAGGAAGCGGGCGGCGTCCGCACCGTCGACCAGACGGTGGTCGTACGTCAGCGCCAGGTACACCGTCGACCGGACCGCGATGACCTCGCCCTCGGGCGTGTCCACGACGACCGGGCGCTTGACGACCGCACCGGTGCCCAGCATGCCGACCTGCGGCTTGTTGAGGATCGGGGTGTCGAACAGCGCGCCGCGGCTGCCGGTGTTGGTCAGCGTGAACGTGCCGCCGGCGATGTCGTCCGGCGTGATCTTGTTGGTCCGGGTGCGCTCGGCCAGGTCGGCGATCTTGCGGGCGAGACCCGCGATGTTCAGGTCGCCCGCGCTCTTGATCACTGGGACGATCAGGCCGCGCTCGGTGTCGACCGCGATGCCGAGGTTCTCGACGTCGTGGTAGGTCACCTCGTTGGTCTCATCGTCGATGACCGCGTTCAGCTTCGGGTGGACCTTCAGCGCCTCGACCGCCGCGAGCGCGAAGAACGGCAGGAACGACAGCTTCACGCCCTCGCGCGCCTCGAAGGCGCTCTTGGCCCGGGCCCGCAGCGCGGCGATCCGGGTCACGTCGACTTCGACGACGGTGGTGAGCTGCGCCGAGGTGTGCAGCGACTCCATCATGCGGTCGGCGATCACCTTGCGCAGCCGCGACATCTTCTCGGTGGTGCCGCGCAGCGTGGTGTCCACCTGAACCGCCGCGGGTGCGGCCGGCTGGGCCGGAGCCGGGGCCTGCGCCGGGACAGGCGCGGGGGCCGCGGCGGGGGCCTGCGGCTGCGGCGCGGCAGCGGCCGCCGCCGCGCGCTCGCGCTGGACGCGGGCCGCCTCGATCACGTCCTGCTTGCGGATCCGGCCGCCCACACCGGTGCCGGTCAACGAGTCGAGGTCGACGCCGTGCTCGGCGGCCAGCTTGCGCACCAGCGGTGTGACGTACGGCGCCTCGCCGGGGGGCGGAAGCGGCGTCGGCTGGGTCACCGGGGCGGCCTGAGCGGGCTGGGCGGGCGGCGCCGGCGGGGCGGGCGGTGCTGCCGGGGCCGGCTGCGGGATGGAGGAGATGGGCGGAGCCGGGGCCGGAGCGGGCTCAGGCGCGGGCGCCGGGGCCGGCTCGGGGGCGGGCTCGGGCTCGGGGGCGGGTGCCTGCTGGGGAGTTGGGGCCTGCTGCGGAGCGGCACCGGCGCCGTCGGCGTCGATCACGGCCAGTTCGGCGCCCACCTCGACCGTCTCGTCCTCGGCGACGAGGATCTTGGTCAGGTAGCCCGACGACGGCGACGGGATCTCGGTGTCGACCTTGTCGGTCGACACCTCCAGCAGCGGCTCGTCCGTCTCGACGTGGTCGCCTTCGTTCTTCAGCCAGCGGGTGACGGTGCCCTCGGTTACGCTCTCACCGAGCTGGGGCATGGTTACGGAGACCGGCATTTTTCGTCTTCTCTCGCGTTCGTTCAGTTGTGGACGTGGAGTGGCTTGCCGGCCAGGGCCAGCATCGCCTCGCCGAGAGCCTCGGACTGGGTCGGGTGCGGGTGGATCAACTGGGCGACGTCGTTCGCCGTGGCCTCCCAGTTGAAGATCAGCTGAGCTTCCGCGATGAGCTCGCCGACCCGGCCGCCCACCATGTGCACCCCCAGGACCCGGCCGTCGCGCTCGGCGACGACCTTGACCTCGCCCTGAGTCTGCAGGATCTTGCTCCTGCCGTTCCCGGCCAGGTTGTAGGTGAGCTCGACGACGTCATGGCCGCGCTCACGGGCGACGGCCGTGCTGATGCCCACCGACGCGACCTCGGGCTCGGAGTAGGTGATGCGCGGCACGCCGTCGTAGTCGATCGGCACGGGGTTCAGGCCGGCGATGTGCTCGGCGACTCCGATGCCCTCGGCGAAGCCGACGTGGGCGAGCTGCAGGGTGGGGATGAGGTCGCCCACCGCGTACACTCCGGGCACGCTGGTCCGGCAGAACTCGTCCACCTGCACGTGGCCGCGCTCCATACGGACGCCGGCCTCCTCGTAGCCCAGGCCGGCCGAGACCGGCCCGCGGCCCACGGCGACCAGCATGAGCTCCGCGTCGAGCGTCTTGCCGTTCTCCAGCGTGACGACCACGCCGGTTTCGGTGGTCTTGACGCTCTCGAACCTGACGCCCAGTTCGTACTTGATGCCGCGACGCCGGAAGGCCCGCTCGAGCAGCTTGGAGTTCGACTCGTCCTCGAGCGGCAGCAGGTGGGGGAGTGCCTCGACGATCGTCACCTCGGCGCCGAACGACCGCCACACGCTGGCGAACTCCACGCCGATCACGCCGCCGCCCAGGACGACGACCGAGGAGGGCACGCGGTCCAGGACCAGCGCGTGATCGCTGTTGATGATCTTGTCGCCGTCGATGTCCAGGCCGGGCAGCGACTTGGGGGCCGAACCGGTCGCCAGCACGACGTGGCGGCCCTCGTAGACCTGGCCGCCCACCTCCACGCGGCCGGGGCCGGCCAGCCGGCCCTCACCCTCGACGACGGTGATCTTCTTGCTCTTGATGAGACCGGCGAGGCCCTTCCAGAGCCCGCTGATCACCTTGTCCTTGTAGGCGTGGACGGCCGGCACGTCGATGCCCTCGAAGCTGGTCCGCACGCCGAAGGAAGCGCCCTCGCGGGCCTGGTCGGCCAACTCGGCGGCGTGCAGCAGTGCCTTCGTGGGGATGCAGCCGCGGTGCAGGCAGGTGCCTCCGACCTTGTCCTTCTCGATGAGGACGACGTTCATGCCGAGCTCGGCCGCCCGCAGGGCACATGCGTAACCACCGCTACCGCCACCTAGGACGACGATGTCGAAGGGGCCGCTGCCATCAGCCACTGGAATGCTCCTCGCTGGGTTTCCTGCCACCGGATGGGTCCGACAGCATCTTTTCATTTGTCCATGAAGATCGTGGTTCGGTCGCGGCGGCCGCCCGCGCGGACGGCCGCCGCGTCGCGGCACCCGTCAACGCCTGCCCGCGTAGCGCTCGGCGATGCCGACGAGCGTGCGGGTGACCGCGCCGGTGCCGCCCTTCGGCGTGTAGCCGTGCGGCTCGCCGTTGTTGAACGCCGGACCGGCCATGTCGATGTGCGCCCAGCGGACGCCCTCGGGCACGAACTCGCGCAGGAAGATGCCCGCGGTGAGCATGCTGCCCCAGCGCTCGGGCTGCAGGTTGGCGATGTCGGCGACCGGGGAGTCGAGGCCCTTGCGCAACTCCTCGGGGAGCGGCATGCCCCAGGCGCCCTCACCCCGCGCCCCGGCGATCTCCACGACCTCCTCGCGGAGCGCGTCCTCGTTGGCCATCACACCGGCCGTGCGCCAGCCGAGCGCGACGATCTGCGCCCCGGTCAGCGTGGCGACGTCCACGATCAGCTCGGGGTTGTCCTCGGCGGCGCGGGCGATGCCGTCGATCAGCACCAGGCGGCCCTCCGCGTCGGTGTCGAGCACCTCCACGGTCTTGCCGCTGTAGGTGTGCAGCACGTCGGACGGACGCTGCGCCGAACCCGACGGCATGTTCTCGGCGAGGCACAGGTAGCCGACCACGTTGATCGGCAGGCCGAGCCCGGCGATCGCGAGGAGCGAGCCGAACACCGCTCCCGCGCCGCCCATGTCTGATTTCATCCAGACCATCGAGGCGGTGGGCTTGAGCGACAGGCCGCCGGAGTCGAACGTGATGCCCTTGCCGACGAACGCGATGGTCCGCGCGGCCTCCGGGTGCTCGTAGGCGAGGCGGACCAGCCGCGGCGGGTTCGCCGATCCCTGGCCGACTCCGACGATGCCGCCGTAGCCGCCCTCCTTGAGCGCGGTCTCGTCGAGTACCTCGACCGACAGGCCGGCCTGGCCGCCCATCTCCTGGGCGATCTCGGCGAACCGGGCGGGCGACAGATCCGATGGCGGCGTGTTGACGAGGTCACGGACCAGGTTGACCGAGGCCGCGATCTCCGTCGCGTGCCGGACGGCCTCCTCGGCCTCCGGGGCACTCGAAAGCACCACGAGCTCGCCCACGGGCGCCTTGCGCTCACCGTCGGTGCGATATCTGGTGAAGCCGTATGCCCCGAGCAGGCCGCCGATCGCGATGGCCTCGGCCTGTTCGGCGGTGGTGGCGGGCAGCGCGAAGGCGGCGGTGGCCGTGCCGGCGACGGAACGCGCGGCGGCGCCGGCGGCGCGGCGCAGGGTCTCCAGCCGGTAGTCCCCATCGGGGCGGTCACCGAGACCGACCACGACCACGACCGGCGCGGGCAGCGCGCCGAACGTCGGGATCTTGGCGATCTCCTCCGCCTTCCCGGTGAAGCCCACCGCGTTGAGGATTTCGGTCAGCCGGCCGTCGAGAGCCTGGTCCAAGCCCTCGGAGCCGGGAGCCGGTGTGGGGCCGTCCGGAGTCGCGTGGACGCCCACTATGAGTGCACCGGTCTCGATGGAGACCGTCTCAGATGCATTGACGCGCACAGTGGTCACGTGAGCCGATGCTATCCATGCTTTCTTCGCTGCGCACAAACGGGTGGTCATCGGATGACCCGATTGGTGCACGCGGATTGTCGGCGGGCCGGTCATCAGGGGAGAAGCATCGCGCAGCACAGCAGGGCGGCGGTCGTCGCGCACTCGCACAGCGCGCCGAGCACGTCGCCGGTGATGCCGCCCAGCCGCCGTACGGCACGGCGGCGCAGCAGCGTGGCGGCCACCAGCCCCGCCGCCATGGCCACAAGCGGCTTGAGCGGTTCGACGGGGGGAAGTCCCGGACGCGTCATGACCACGACGCCGACAGAGACGCCGACAGAGACGCCGACGGAGACGCCGACGGAGAAGAGGGTCGACAGCAGGGCCCGGCTCAGCGGCACGGCCCGCGCGACGAGCGCGCCGAGACCCTCCGGCCGGGCGGCGGGCACACCTTGCCCGCATGCCCAGGTGATGGCGAGCCTGCCGGTCGTGCACGCGGTGACCAGGCACGCTCCGGCCGAAAGAGGAGATGACTCCGTCAGCGCCGTGAGCGCCGCCACCTGCAGGAGCAAGGTGAACACCAGCGTGACGACACCGAACGGGCCGATGTCGGATCGCTTCATGATGGCCAGCGCCTGCCCCGCGGGTTTGCCGCTGCCCAGGCCATCCGCGAGATCGGCGAGGCCGTCGAGATGGAGGCCGCGGGTGAGCCAGGCGAGCGTCCCGACCGCGAGGACGGCGGACAGCAACGCGGTGCCGCCCGTCCAGCGGGCCACGACCAGGACCGTTGCGGCGGCGAGCCCGAGCAGCGCCCCCACCGCGGGGGCGAAGGTCATCGACCGGCGGGCGAGCCGCCGGTCCACGACGGCGACGGCCCGCACGGGGAGCACGCTCAGCATTCCGATCGCGAATCGCCACGCGGCGGTCAGCTGACCGGCTGACCACGTGCTCGACTGCGTGCTCGACTGCGTGCTCGACTGCGTGCTCGACTGCGTGCTCGCCTGGGTCCGCTTCTCGGAGTCGGGAGGATTCGCCACGAGCCAGGATCGTAGGCCCCCGGCCGATCGAAGCCGTGGGCCTCCCGGCATGGGCTGGTCAGATGGGGAGGTCGAGCAGGCGCCCGGCGATCACTATCGCGACGTCCTCGGACTCGCGGGCCAGTCGCTGGTTGAGGCGGCCCAACTCGTCGCGGAACAGCCCGCCGGCGACGGTGGCCGGGACAACGCCGAGCCCGACCTCGTCGCTCACCGCGACCACCCGCGCCCGGGTGCGCCGCCAGCCGGCCACCAACTCGTCGCATCGCCGCCTCACCTCGGCCCGGGCCCCGTCGGAAATCCCGTCGGAAACCCTGCCGGAGTCCGAGCCCGGCCACGCCCCGCACTCGTCGAACATCGCGGCCAGCCACGTGCCGATGCCGTCGATCAGCAGTGTCCGCCCGGGGCCGTCCGTTGTGGCGAGGACGGAGGCGAGGTCGGTGGTTTCACGGGTCCGCCAGTGCCGGGGACGGCGATCCCGGTGCAGCTTCACCCTGGCCAGCCACGAGGGGTCGTCGCCGGGGGAGGGACCCGTGGCGACGTAGGTGACGTCGGGGTCGGCGGCCACCCGCAGTTCGGCCTCCTCGGACTTGCCCGAGCGGGCGCCGCCGAGCAGCAGCGTCCGCCTCGCCATGCTCGACGCCGATGCCCCGGTGAGGGTGCTCACGTCCCTGTCCCGGGTGTGCAACACGGTCCCGTCCGGTACGGCTCTTGCTCTCCAATGGGCGAGCCTGCGGGCCAGTTCGCTCTCGGAGGGGACACGATGGTCGAGGTGTACGGCGATGATCTGCGTCTCGGGCGTGACCCGGCCGCGGCGGCGCAGATCGCCCAGGCGCTCCGGCTCGTCGAGCAGGTCGATGAGCAACAGGTCGAAGGGTTCCCGGGGACAGGGCTCATCGAGGCCGTCACCTCGCCGGGGGGCATCGGGGATGCCCGCATCGGACGGCGCGTAGAGCATCCGGCTCCGGTCGGGGCCGGTGATCTCGTAGCCGTCGGGGCCGTGGGCGAGGAGATAGCCGTCCGGTACCACTCCGCCCTGTGCTGTGCCGGTCTGGGGTGGGAGCCGTACGAGCCCGTCGATCACGATCGACGCGGGCGCGCGGTGGCCGGGGGCGAGGCGGCCGCAGGAGGCGCAGCCGCAGTCCGGCGCGGGCCAGCCCTCCGGGCCCCCGGTTCCCTCCAGGCGGACCTCCATCCGGCGCTCCTTTCGCATAGGGTCGATGAGACGTGCGTGCTCGACTGGTTCGGCGGGAAGGGGCGGATGGGCATGACATGGCGGTGGCGGTACGAGGACGCGAACGGCGCCGAGATGACGGACCGGGCGCTGCCGCGGGAGATCTTCACCAGCCAGTCGGACGCCGAGTCGTGGCTGGGAGAGTCGTGGCGTGACCTGCTCGAAAACGGGGTGGAGCAGGTCACGCTCCTGGAGGAGGACCGCGTCGAGTATGCGGGGATGTCGCTGCGCCCCGCCTGACGTGGTCCGAATCGGCTACGGCCGCGTGGCGGGGCTGACGGTCTTGGCCGGGTCCCGCTCGACCACGTCGCCGAGGACTTCGTCGATCCGGCGCATGGTCTCGTCGTCGAGCCGGACCCCCGAGGCCTTCACGTTGTCGCGCACCTGCTCTGGACGTGTGGCTCCGACGATGGCGGACGACACGTTGGGGTTGCGCAACACCCAGGCCACCGCGAGCTGAGCCATGGTGAGTCCGAGGTCGGCGGCGATCGGCTTGAGTTCCTGCACCCGGCGCAGCAACTCGTCGTCGAGCATCCGGCCGATGAAGCCGGAGCCGGTGGGGTCGGTGGCGCGCGAACCGGCGGGCGCCGGCTGGCCGGGCAGATACTTGCCGGTGAGCACGCCCTGTGCGATGGGCGACCAGACGATCTGGCTCAGGCCCTCCTTCTCGCACAGCGGCACGACCTCGGCCTCGATGACCCGCCACAGCATCGAGTACTGAGGCTGGCTGGACACGAGCCGGTCGAAGCCCATCTCGTCGGCGATCTTCAGCGCCCGTGCGATCTGGTCGGCCGTCCATTCGCTGACGCCCACGTACAGCACCTTGCCCTGCCGTACGAGATCGTCGAAGGCGCGGAGCGTCTCCTCCAGCGGCGTCTCGACGTCGAAGCGGTGCGCCTGGTAGAGGTCGACGTAGTCGGTCCGCAGGCGGCGCAGCGAGCCGTTGACGGACTCCATGATGTGCTTACGGGACAGTCCGCGGTCGTTCGGCCCGGTCCCGGTGGGCCAGTAGACCTTGGTGAAGATCTCCAGGGACTCGCGGCGTACGCCCTCCAACGCCCGCCCGAGCACCTCCTCGGCCCGCGTACCGGCATAGACGTCGGCGGTGTCGAACGTCGTCACGCCTTCGTCGAGGGCCGCGTGCACGCATGCGCGAGCCGCGTCCTCCTCGACCTGCGAACCATGGGTGATCCAGTTTCCGTAGCTGATCTCGCTGACCATGAGGCCGCTGCGGCCGAGATGGCGGAATTCCATGCCCCCGACATTAGTGCGCCCGCAGATGGCGGTGTGACCGCGGTCATCGCGCATGGCGGTGAAACCCGGGGCCGGTGCGGGGCCCGACCGTACGGAGATCAGCTCTTGGGCGGAGCGGTTCCCAGGTATGCCGAGGCGAGAGCCTCGTCGGAGGCACGAAGCGGCTCGGGCGGGCCGCCGTAGGTGAGGGAGCCGTGCGCCAGCACGTATGCCGTGTCGGCGACCGTGAGGGCGGCGTGTGCGAACTGCTCCACGAGCAGCACCGCGCAGCCGCCGGCGGCGAGCCCGCGCAGCACCGGAAGCAGCCGCCGCACGATGGCCGGCGCCAGGCCGAGCGACATCTCGTCCAGCAGCAGTACGGACGGACCGCCCACGACCGCCCGGCCGAGGACGAGCATCTGCTGCTCTCCGCCCGACAGCAGTCCGGCGCGGACGTCGAGGCGCTTTTCCAGTTCGGGGAAGAGCTCCAGCGCCCGGTCGAGGGGGCCGACCAGTCGGATGTTCTCCCGCACGGTGAGGGTGGCGAAGACGGCACGGCCCTGTTCGACGTGGGCCAGGCCCTGCCGGGCGCGGCGAGGGCGGGGCCAGGACGTGATGTCCCGCCCGGCCAGCCGGATCCGGCCGCCGGCCGCCGGGAGGATGCCGGAGACGGCCTCCAGCAGGGTGGTCTTGCCCGCGCCATTCGGGCCGAGCAGCACGGTGACCTGTCCGGCCGCGGCGGTGAGTGAGACGCCGCGCACGACCGGCTGCCCGCCGCGCGCCACAGTGAGGTCGTCCAGGGCGAGCGTCATGCGGCCATCTCCTCTCCAAGGTAGGCGCGAAGCACATGCGCCCGGGTGAAGACTTCGGCGGGAGGGCCGTCGGCGATGACCCGGCCGAAGTCGAGCACGGTCACCCTCGCGCACGCCCGGCGCACGAGGTCGAGGTCGTGCTCGATGAGCAGGACGGCCGAGCCGTAGCGGGCGGGTACGGATGCCAGCCACTCGCCCAGCCGGGCCGATTCGGCGTGACCGAGCCCCGCGGCGGGCTCGTCCAGCACGGCGACCGCTGGGCGGGCCAGCAGGGCGCCGGCGACCTCGATCAGTCGCCGGGTGCCGACGTCCAGCGCGGAGATCGGCCCGTCCGGCCCGACCTCGACCAGCCCGGCCAGCGTCTCGGCGATGTCCGCGTCGGTGACCGGGCGGCGGGCCGCGAACCTGAGGTACTCCCGCACGGTCAGCCCCGTGGGCACCCTGTCCTGCTGGAACGTGCGGCGCAGCCCGGCGCGTGCGCGGCGGTGCACGGGCAGGCCGTCCACCCGGCCGCCGCTCACCGTGATCGTGCCGGCCGATCCCGGCAGGAAGCCGCTGACCGCGTCGACCAGCGAGGACTTCCCCGCCCCGTTGGGCCCGACCAGTCCGACGACGGTTCCGGCGGGAACGGTCAGGTCGACCGCGTCCACCGCGGTGACCTGTCCGTAGCGCACGGTCAGTCCGGTGACCTCCAGTGCGCCGCCGGTCGCCTCCGGGACGGCGGGTGCCGCGGCGTCGGCCGGCGCCTCCGCCGGAGCCCCGGCGGCCACCGGAACAGGCGCCCCGGCCGTGGCGGGGTGAGTGCGGCGCCCGCGTGCCACTCTGTGCGGCACCCTGTGCAGCACCCTCCGGATCGCGTCGCTCATCCCCGCTCCCTGGGTCAGGGCCTGTACGGCGCCGACCGCGAAGATCACGTTCGACCACTGTTGGGGGACACCGAAGCGGCGCAGCATCTCGGCGACCGCCACGCCCAGTGCGCCGCCGATCAGCGCGCCCTCCGGATGGTGCGCCCCCATCATGATCGCGACGGCGTACATGACGAGCGACTGGCCGGGGTCGAAGTTCCTCGAGACGACCATGGCGAGCTGCCCGGCCAGCAACGCACCCGACAGCCCGGCGACGAAGGCGCTGACCGCGAAGGCGCCGAGCTTGGCCCCCGGCACGCTGGTGCCGGCCGCGGCCGTGGCGCGCTCGGACTCGCGCAGCGCCCGCCAGGAGGCGCCGAGCCGGGTCCCCCTGACCAGCCTGAGCGCGATGCCGACGATCGCGAAGACGGCGCAGCAGAACAGGAAGTACTGCCGGTCGGAGGTGAGACCGGCCGGACGCGTGACCGTGACGCCGCGGTCGGTCCCGGGGAAGGAGGTCGCGGCGAGCACCACGTCCACGGTGGCGGCGAAGCCCAGCGTGACGATGGCCAGGTGCACCCCGCGCAGCCGCAGTGCGGGCAGGCCGATCAGCAGGCCGAGCGGCACCGCGGCGAGCCCGGCCAGCGGCGCCCAGACATACAGCCCGCCGGGCACACCCCAGACGTGAAGCTGGGCGGTCGTCCACGCGCCGATGGCGGCGAACGCCATCTGGCAGAGCGAGACCATGCCCGCGTGCCCGGCCACCACACCGAGGCTCTGCAGCAGTACGCCGGAGATCACCGCGGACATGGCGAGGAAGACCCAGTACGCGGGCAGCCCGGCGGCCAGCCCGTAGCAGAGCCCGGCCAGGAAGACGCCGACGACCCCGGTCCTGACGAGAACGGTTCTAGCGCGCCGCATCCCATACCTCCCCGCGCTGGTTCCAGACGAGGATGAACAGGATGACGACGAAGGGCACCACGTCGCGGTACTGCTGGGCGGAGGCCGATCCCGCCAGAGCGCCTTCGAGAAGGCCGAGGCCGAGCCCGCCGAGCAGCGCCCCGCTCAGCAGCCGCAGTCCGCCGACCAGCGCGGCGGCGCAGGCGGGCACGATGAGCATGCTGAGGGACAGGATGTCGCTCGACCGCACCGGCGCGACGAGCAGCAGCACGATCGAGGCCAGTGCCCCGGACAGACCCCAGACGGTCACCGTGAGCGCGCGGGTGCCGATGCCGAGCAGTTCGGTGGTGATCGGCCGCTCGGCCCTCGCCCGCAGCCGGAGCCCCAGCGAGGTACGGGTGAGCAGGACGTGGATGCCGGCGCCGATCAGCACGGCGAGCGCGATCAGGATGACGGAGCCCAGGGTGATGGTCACGCCGGCGACCGTGGCGACCCGCCCGTCCGCCGGGTTCGGCAGGACGCGGGGCTCGTCGCCGAAGCAGATGTAGGCCAGCGCGATGAGTCCGATGAGCTGCGCGATGGACACGGCGGTGCGGATCTGCGGGCCGCCGGTCGCGAACCAGCGGGTCATGATGAGCCCGCAGCAGACCGAGGCCAGCGCGCCCGCGACGATCCCGGCGAGCGCCGCCGCGCCGTACGGCCATCCGGCCTGGACGAGCAGGGCCATGACGTAGACCCCGACCACGCCCGTCGCCGCGATCGCCAGGTTGACGGTCGCGGTCAGCCGGTACATCACCGTGAGCAGCAGGCCGAGGGCGGCGAAGGTACCGCCCCCGGCCAGCCCGGAGACGACGCCCTGGAGCATCAGCCGAGCGTCCCCGGATAGCGGACCCAGTCGGGCGTGACGACCCGCCACTGCCCGCCATCGAGCTGAACGATCTTCCCGGCCTTGTTCGACATGTGCCCGGCCGCGTCGCCGAACTCGTACGGGGTGCCGGTCAGCGGCGACTCGATCGGCTTCAGCTCCTTGAACGCCTTGGCGACCGACTCACGGGTGATCGGGCCTTGAATGGACTTGAGGGTGTCCACCAGGTGGGTGGCCGCGAGGTAGCCGCCCTGGCCGAACGACGTGAGCGGCACGTTCTTCTCGGTCATCAGCGACCGCCAGTCGGCCAGCGCGGAGGAGTCGGCCTGGGTGAACGGCTCAAACTCGGCATTGGCGTACATTCCGTCGCCGTCCGTGCCGAGCGCCTTGGCCACCGCGTCGGTGTAGGGCGCCGTGGTCATCAGCCAGTCGACGCCGGTGATGTCCTGCTGCTTGACGGCCTTCATCCACGCGATCGCCATCGGCTCGGTGCCGTTGTAGAGCACGGCCTGGCAGCCCTCCTTCTTGGCCCGCAGCACGAACGGCGTCGGGTCGGAGTCGGGCTTGACCGTGCGATCGTCCACGACGGGCTTCTTGCCGGTGAGCTTGGTCCAGCTCGCGATGGCCTGGCCGTACGCGTCGTTGGTGTTGCCGAGGATGGCGAGGAACGAGCAGACCTTGTCCCGCTTGAGCACCTCTGAGGCGTAGTAGAGGTTGATCGCGGTGTTGAGGTACGGCCCGGCGTTGACCGGCGAGATCGCGGCAGAGCTGAAGCAGGTCGGGTCGACTCCGGTGCCCTGGACCGAGACGATGCCCGACTGCGTGTAGAACGGCGCGTTCACCGCGCAGTCGACCAGGCTGGCCGAGCCGGCGAGGGCCACGACACCCTGGTTGGTGACCAGGTCCCTGGCCGCCTGGGCGGCGGCCGCCGGGTCGCCCTTGTCGTCGGTGACGATGTACTCGATTTCGCGTCCGTTGATGCCTCCCTGGGCGTTGACCCGGTCGAACACCGCCTTGGCCGCCGATGAGGAGTCGGGGAAGGTGACCGGCCCGCTCAGGGCGTTCACACTGCCGATCTTGATGGTGCCCGAGTCTCCGGAGGAACCGGAGGCGGAGGCCGCCGGGGAGTCTTCGGACAGGCCGCAGCCCGATGTCAACGCGATGGCGGCGAGCAGTGCGACGGCTGCCTTGGACGCGGTCATGTGTGGGCCTCCATGGGGGGGACATAACGCCCGGAACACTTCGTATACGATTTCCGGGAGCGTATGGCCTCGAGTGGAAGCTCGGCAAGATCCTAGAACAGATCGAAAACGCATCGATCGCCGACCTCCCGCGCATTCACGGGCAGATCGGCCTTCGATCGACTTCCGGGCTCAGTCCTTGGGCGGAATGGGCACGCCGCCGGGGAGCAGCGTCGGCTTTGGGAAGCGCAGCCGGCGGATCTGGGTCGACCGCATCGCCGCGTAGAAGGCCACGCCCCGGAGGTTCTCGCCGGGGAACCTGGCGGCGGCCTCCTTCTTCACCCGGTGCCCGACGTAGAAGGCGCTGCCCAGTACGAGCACCATCACCACGGGCAGGGACAGCGTGTAGACGAGAAGGACGGCGCTCTGGATCGCCGGCGTGGCGGGCACCATCGACAGCAGCATGATGATGAAGACGACGGGCAGGAAATACTGCCCGGGAAGACGCCGGGAGTCGACCCAGTCGCGGGCGAACTTCCGTACCGGGCCGCGGTCGCGCGCCGGCAGAGCCCGCTCGTCGCCGCGCAGCAGCGCCTCGCGATGCTTGGCGCGCAGCGCCTTGTCGCGCTCGCGCTGCATCCGGTAGGCCTCCTTACGGTTGGCCGGGGCGGTGACCGGCGAGCGGCGGCGGCTCTGCGCCTCGCTCCGCTTCGGCGTGGGACGGCCCTTGCCGGGAGTCTGCCCGGACTTAGGATCCTCTACAGAAGCGGGAGAGTCGTCGGCGGAGGTCTGGGTACGACGTCGGAACACGGCGTCCAGCCTACCGGGAGTGCAACTTAGTGACGCCCTCGCGCGTTATGCGTAGGGTGAACCCAGGCGGTTTCGCCATGCATAACCTTGAGAAGGGGACGGCCGACGCGCATGAGCGTGATGAAGAGACTTTCCATGATCTTTAAGTCCAAGGCCAACAAGGCCTTGGACAAGATGGAAGATCCACGAGAGACGCTGGACTACTCGTACCAGCGGCAACTCGAGTTGCTGCAGAAGGTCCGCCGGGGTGTGGCCGACGTGGCGACCAGCCGCAAGCGGGTCGAGTTGCAGATCAACCAGCTTGAGGGGCAGGGGGCCAAGCTGGAGAACCAGAGCCGGCAGGCGCTCGCCGCCGGGCGGGAAGACCTTGCGCGCGAGGCGCTCACGCGACGCAACGGCCTGAACGCGCAGATCGCCGATCTCCGCCTCCAGTACAACAACCTTCATGGCGAGGAGGAGAAGCTCACGCTCGCCAGCCAGCGACTGCAGGCGAAGGTGGACTCCTTCCGGACCAAGAAGGAGACCCTCAAGGCCACCTACACGGCGGCCGAGGCACAGACGCGGATCAACGAGGCGTTCTCCGGCATCTCGGAGGAGATGGGCGACGTCGGCCTGGCCATCCAGCGTGCCGAGGACAAGACCGCGCAGATGCAGGCGCGCGCCGGCGCGATCGACGAGTTGCTGGCCAGCGGCGCCCTGGACGACTTCACCGGTCAGCGCGACGACATCCAGGCCGAGCTCGACCGCATGGGCGCCGGCAGCGACGTGGAGCTGGAGATCGCCAGGATGAAGGCAGAGCTCGGCCAGGGCCCCGCGCCGCAGGGCGCGATCGAGGCCGGACAGCCGGGCCAGATGGGACAGCCCGCGCGGCAGACCCAGCAGCTGCGCCAGCCGGGGGAGGGCCTGTGATCGTCAGAATCATGGGAGAGGGCCAGGTCGAGATCGTCGAGGCCGACATCGACGTGCTCAACGAGCTCGACGGCGAGCTCGAGGCCGCCATCGAGTCCGATGACGAGGACGTGTTCCGCGTCAAACTGCACGCGCTGCTGGACAAGGTCCGGCAGGTGGGCAAGGCGCTGCCGGCGGATTCGCTCGAGCCGTCCGAGCTGATCCTGCCGCCCGCCGACGCTTCGATCGAGGAGGTGCGGGAGATGCTCGGTGACACCGGGCTCATCCCTGGATGATGGCTGCGACGCGATTCGTCCCGGACCGCGGCCTGACCGTGCGGATGACCGTGACGATGTTCCTGCTCGGGCTCGTCTACGTGGCGTTCATGGCCGTGCTGGTGGCTCTCGGTGTGCGGGCGATCGCCGTACTCGTGGTCGCCGCGGGACTCCTGCTGGCGCAGTTCCTCCTGTCCGACAAGATCGCGCTTTTCGCGATGGGCGGGCGTGAGGTCTCCCCGCAGGAGGCCCCCGAGCTGCACGGGATCATCGACCGGCTCAGCGCGATGGCCGCAATGCCCAAGCCCCGGGTGGCGATCGCGGACACCGACATGCCCAACGCGTTCGCGACCGGGCGCAACCAGAAGAACTCGGTGGTGTGCGTGACCACCGGCATCCTGCGCAGGCTGGACGCCCGGGAGCTGGAGGGCGTGATCGCGCATGAGATGTCGCACGTCGCCCACCGCGACGTCGCCGTCATGACGATCGCGTCGTTCCTCGGCATCGTGGCCGGGCTGATGACCCGGTTCGCGCTGTACACCGGCCTCGCGGGGGGCCGCCGCAGTAACAACGGCCCGCCCATCGGGGCGATCATCTTCCTTGTCTCCGGTCTGGTGTACGCGGTGAGCTTCCTGTTGACGAGAGCGCTGTCGCGCTACCGGGAGCTCGCCGCCGACCGCGCCGGAGCGCTGCTCACGCAGCGGCCCTCCTCGCTGGCGAGCGCGCTGACCAAGATCAGTGGAGAGATCGCCAGGATCCCGACGAGGGACCTGCGCGAGGCGCAGCCGTTCAACGCGTTCTTCTTCGCCCCCGCCGTCTCCGGGCAGAGCATCGCCTCGCTGCTGTCGACGCACCCGCCGCTGGAGCGCCGCCTGGAGCAGCTCGCCCGGATCTCCGCGGCACTGAACCGCTGATCGGCTGGCGACAATGGGATGGCTGGACGCACTGCTGGGGAGATCGAAGCCCGCCAAGCCCGATCTCGACGCGCTGTTCGCGCTGCCCGCCGCCGCCGTCACCCTTCAGGCGGCCACCGGTTTCACCCCGGTCGGCATCGGCTCGGTCTCCTTCCGCGCGGCCGAAGGCGGCGCGTTCGCCCGGCTCGAGCAGGACGTTCAGGCGCTGCTCGGCAAGTCCGAGCTGGTCCGCGACTCCTACGGTTACACCTGGGTCGTGGTGCGCGACCCGGACGTCTCCGCGCTCGTCACCGACCTCCACGCGGCCAACTCGTCGCTGGAGTCCGCCGGGTTCGGGCCGTCGCTGCTGTGCTCGCTGGTGACCTTCGCCGATCCGTCCGGCCGGCGGCTCGCGATCGTCTACCTCTACAAGCGCGGCACCTTCTACCCCTTCGTCCCGGCGGGGGACACCCGCCGGGACAACGCCCTGGAGCTTCAGGTGCGCGGGGTCCTCGCCGAGGAGCTGAAGATCGAGCCGGACCTCGCGAGCTGGTTCCCCGTCTGGGGTGCACCGGGTCTGTGACGCCGGCCTGTGACGGCTAGGGCAGCGCCAGCATGCGGTCGAGGGCGACCTTGGCCCAGTGGGTGGTTTCGGGGTCGACCGTGATCTGGTTGACCACCTTGCCGTCGGCCAGGGACTCCAGCGCCCAGACCAGGTGCGGCAGGTCGATTCGGTTCATCGTCGAGCAGAAGCACACGGTCTTGTCGAGGAACGAGACGCTCTTGTCGGGGAACATCCCGGCGAGCCGCTTGACCAGGTTCAGCTCGGTGCCGATGGCCCAGGCCGAGCCTTCCGGGGCTTCCCGTACGGTGCGAATGATGTATTCGGTGGATCCGACGAAGTCGGCCTTGGTCACGACCTCATGACGGCATTCCGGGTGAACGAGGATGTTCACTCCCGGGATGCGCTCACGGAACTCGTCGACGGCCGCGGGGCTGAACCTGCCGTGGACCGAGCAGTGTCCCTGCCACAGGATCATCTTCGCGTTCTTGAGCTGATCATCGGTGAGTCCGCCGTTCGGGCGGTGCGGGTTGTAGACCACGCAGTCGTCCAGCGACAGCCCCAGCTCCAGCACCGCGGTGTTGCGCCCCAGGTGCTGGTCGGGCAGGAACAGCACCTGGTCGCCCTGTTCGAACGCCCACGTGAGCGCGCGCTCGGCGTTGGAGGAGGTGCACACGGCGCCGCCGTTCCGCCCGCAGAACGCCTTGATGTCCGCGCTGGAGTTCATATAGGTGATCGGTACGACCCGGTCGGCGCCGGCGTCCTCAAGGACCTCCCAGCACTCCTCGACCTGGTCGAAGGTCGCCATGTCGGCCATCGAGCAGCCCGCGGCGAGGTCCGGCAGCACGACCTTCTGCGGGTCCGCGGTCAGGATGTCGGCCGACTCGGCCATGAAGTGGACGCCGCAGAACACGATGTACTCGGCTCCGGGCCGGGCGGCGGCCTCGCGGGCCAGCTTGAACGAGTCGCCGGTGACATCGGCGAACTGGATGACCTCGTCGCGCTGGTAGTGGTGCCCCAGCACGAACAGTCGGTCGCCGAGCCGTTCCTTGGCGACGCGGGCGCGCTCTACCAGCGCCGGGTCGGACGCCGGCGGGAGTTCGCCGGGACAGTCGACCCCGCGCTCGCTGTCCGGGTCGGCGCCGCGACCCAGGGCGAAGAGCGGAACGCCGGTCTCAGTGATCGTCACGACCACACCCCCTCGGGGACTTATCGTCGGATTGACGACTAATCATTGCACACGCTCGTCGTGTCCCGGTGACCCCCGTACCACCCCGCGGAATGTGTGAGGGGCGGCGCGTGTTGGTAGCGTCTAGTAGAACCGAAGTAAACGACCGTCCCGGGTGGGCGGTTGGCGCAGACCGCGGGAGTCAGCACATGACGGTTGAGAGCAGCGAGACCACGCAGCAGGGCCTGATCCTGACTGACGGGGCCGCCGCCAAGGTCAAGAGCCTGCTGGAGCAGCAGGGCGAGGAGGGCCTGCAGCTGCGCGTCGCCGTGCAGCCCGGTGGCTGCTCCGGCCTGCGCTACCAGCTCTTCTTCGACGACCGCTCGATGGACGGCGACATCGTGTCGTCCTTCGACGGTGTGAACGTCGTCACCGACAGGATGAGCGCGCCGTACCTGGGTGGAGCCACCATCGACTTCGTCGACACCATCGAGAAGCAGGGCTTCACGATCGACAACCCCAACGCCGGGGGCTCGTGCGCCTGCGGCGACTCGTTCAACTAGGTCGTGCTGTCGACCGGGTGACAGATCGATGCCTCGCCCCGTACGGGTCTCCCGTACGGGGCGTCGTCATGCCGGAGACGGTACGCTCGACAGATTGGGCGATCTAGAACCCCCTGGATCCCCCGCCCGCACTCCTTCCATCCCGAGATGCTGACAACGAGGAGAACACCCCGTGCGCATCGCCGTCACCGGTTCCATAGCGACCGACCATCTGATGACCTTCCCCGGCCGTTTCGGCGACCAGTTGATCGCCGAACAGCTCGACCGGGTGTCGCTGTCGTTCCTCGTCGACGATCTGCAGATCAGGCGCGGCGGATGCGCGGCCAACATCGCGTTCGGGATGGGCTGCCTCGGTCTTTCCCCCATTCTCGTCGGCGCCGTCGGCGCCGACTTCGCCGACTACCGGTCCTGGCTGGAGCGGCACGGCGTCGACTGCGCCTCGGTCCACGTCTCGGAGCTGCACCACACGGCCAGGTTCCTGTGCACCACGGACGAGGAGCACAACCAGATCGCGTCGTTCTACACCGGCGCGATGGCCGAGGCACGGGAGATCGAGCTGGGGCCGATCGCGGAGCGCGCCGGCGGGCTCGACCTGGTCCTGGTGAGCCCCAACGACCCGGACGCGATGCTGCGGCACACCGACGAGGCACGCGACCGGGGCATCCCGTTCGCCGCCGACCCGTCCCAGCAGCTCGCCCGGATGCCCGGCGAGGAGATCCGCCGGCTCGTCGAGGGCGCGGCCTACCTGTTCAGCAACGACTACGAACTCGGCCTGATCTCGCAGAAGACCGGCTGGTCGGATGAGGAGATCCTGGAGCGGGTCGGCGTCCGGGTCACCACTCTCGGGCCCAAGGGCGCCAGGATCGACCGCCGGGGCGAGCCGACGCTGCACATCCCGCCCGCGCCCGAACTGGGCAAGGCCGACCCGACCGGCGTCGGCGACGCGTTCCGGGCCGGCTTCCTGGCGGGCCTGGCGTGGGGCCTGCCCCTGGAGCGCTGCGGCCAGATCGGCAACCTGACCGCGACGCACGTGCTGGAGCGGGTCGGCTGCCAGGAGTACGAACTGGGGCAGCGGGCCTTCCTTGAGCGGTTCGCCTCGTCGTACGGCCGGACGGCCGCGGACGAGGTGGCCGCGAACGTGAGGTGCCACCACTCCTGATCGCCGCGACGCGGGCTCATCGGGTTCAGTAGTTGCGGCGCACGTGGATCGACCAGCCGCCATGGGGCAGCTCGTAGCTGGCCACGTGCTCATGGGACTTGAGGCGGCACCAGGCGGGGATGTCGGTGAAGGCGGCGGGGTCGTCGGCCAGCACGGCGATCACGTCGCGCATCGCCACCTGATTGATCCGTTCGGCGAGCATGATGATCGGGATCGGGCACTTGCGGCCGAGCGCGTCGATCGTCAGCGCGGGCTCGGCCGCGCCGCTCATGTCGGCACCGGCGTCGGCGCTCCTTTCGGCGAGGTCCCGCCCGTCCCCGCCGCTCGCGCCGCCCGTCCGTCTCCGCCACATCACTGGACTCCCAAGCTCGACCGGATCCGCCGTACCACGTCCGGAAGCACCCCGAGGAAGCGATCGATGTCGTCGTCGGTCACGCCACGAGGCAGCGATACCCGGACATTTCCGTGGGTAAGCACGCCCATGGCCTCCAGAACGTGTGATGGCCGAAGCGTACTCGCCGTGCAGGAGCTACCGGACGAGACCGCGAAGCCCGCCCGGTCCAGTTCGGTCAGCAGCGCCTCGCCCTCGACGTAGAGGCAGGAGAACGTGACGACGTGCGGCAGGCGCCGTACCGGGTCGCCGATGACCTCCACGTCCGGCACCAGGCGCGGCACCTCGGCGCGGATCCGGTCCACCAGGGCCGACAGGCGGGGTCCCTCCGCCGCCTCCTCCACCACGCGGGCGCGCAGCGCCGCCGCGGCGGCCACGATGGCCGGCACGTTCTCGAAGCCGGGCACGCGCCGTCGCTCCCGCTCGTCCTGGGGGTACGGCGAGCGCCAGCGGGTGCCCTTGCGTATCGCCAGCACGCCCACGCCGGCCGGGCCGCCCCACTTGTGAGCGCTGGCGGCCAGGACCGACCAGCCGCCGGGGATCGGCAGGCGGCCGGCCGACTGGGCCGCGTCGACCAGGAGCGGCACGCCCGCCGTCAGACAGGCCTCGGCGGCCTCCGCGATCGGCTGCAGCGTCCCCACCTCGTGGTTGGCCGTCTGCAGGCAGGCCAGAGCCGTACCGGGCCTGGAGACGGCCTCGGCGAACGCGGCGGCCTCGACCCGGCCCGTGCGGTCGACGCCCACGGCCTCGACGGTCCCGCCGTCGTGTTCGTGGACCTCCGCGGCGTGCAGGACGCTGGAGTGCTCGACCGCGCCGGTCACCAGATGCCGGCCGGCCCGCTGCCGCCCCCGGAGCGCGCCCAGGACGCCGAGGTGGACGGCCTGAGTGCCGGAGGAGGTGAAGGACACCTCGTCCGGACGGGCGCCGAGGACCTCGGCTACCTCCGTTCTCGCCTGCTCCAGTAGCATCTGGGCGCGGCGTGCCGTGCCGTACAGGCGGGCGGGATCGGCCCAACCGGCGTCGATCGCCGCGAGCAGGGCGTCACGGGCGGCGGGATGGAGAGGTTCGGTCGAAGCAGCGTCCAGATAAGGCACAGTTAGGACACTAACGGGGGCTGCTCAGAGGGGCGCGGCGGGTCCGCGCTAATGTGTCCCCCAAGCGTGAACTCAACGAAGTAAAGGGGCACACCGGCGAGAATCTCCTGCTGGTGACACCCGAGTCAATTGGAAAACCGCCCAGGAGGGGACCTCTTGGGCTTCATCTGTGGGGTAGGCGATCCGTGAGTCCGACCCGCCGTACGACACGGCGACCGTGGACGCGCCGCCGGTTGCCCGGCGCCGCCGCAGTGGCGCTGCTGGTGGCGTCCGCGACGGCGTGTAGCAACGAGGCGATCGATGAGTGGTCCCGTGGTGGCATGCCGGAAAGCATCACCAAGCAGGCTGAGATTACTCAGACGCTCTGGAACGGCGGCTGGATCGCGGCTCTCGCCACCGGGGTCGTCGTCTGGGGCCTGATCTTCTGGGCCTGCGTGTTCCACCGCAAGAAGAAGAACTCGACCGAGGCGCTGCCGCCGCAGGTGCGGTACAACCTGCCGATCGAGATCCTCTACACGGTTGTACCCGTGATCATGGTGGCGGTGTTCTTCTTCTTCACCGCGAGGGACGAGACCGAGATCACCAAGGTCTCGAACACGGCCCCGGTCAAGGTGTACGTCGAGGGCTACCAGTGGAGCTGGCGCTTCACCACGGAGTACGAGGGCCAGAAGGTGGTCACCGCGGGCATCCCGGTCGACCTGAGCAAGCAGGACAAGGACAACCCGCAGGGCCCGCAGCTCGTGCTGCCGGTCAACAGCCGGGTGCACTTCGACCTGCACTCGCCCGACGTCATCCACTCGTTCTGGGTGCCCGAGTTCCTGTTCAAGCAGGACGTGTTCCCCGGGCCCAAGCACAACGAGTTCGAGATCACGACGCTCGACCGGACGGGCGTCTTCATCGGCCGCTGCGCCGAGCTCTGCGGTGTCGACCACAGCAAGATGCTGTTCTCCGTGAAGCTCGTGCCCCAGGCGGAGTTCGACCAGTTCATCAAGAGCCAGGCGGGGAGTGCGCAGTGACCGCCATCCAGGGAGCCGCCGGGGCCGCCGGACGGCCGTACCGCAAGGGCTCGATCATCGCCAAGTGGCTGTCCTCGACGGACCACAAGGTGATCGGGCACATGTATCTGATCACGACGTTCGTGTTCTTCCTGATCGGCGGCGTGATGGCGCTGGTCATGCGGGCCGAGCTCGCGCAGCCCGGCCTGCAGTTCGTGACGAACGAGCAGTTCAACCAGCTGTTCACCATGCACGGCACGATCATGCTGCTGATGTTCGCGACGCCGCTGTTCGCCGGCTTCGCCAACGAGCTGATGCCGCTGCAGATCGGGGCGCCCGACGTGGCGTTCCCCCGGCTGAACATGGTGAGCTACTGGCTCTACCTGTTCGGCAGCACGATCGCGGTCGCCGGGTTCTTCACCCCGGGCGGGGCGGCGTCCTTCGGCTGGACCGCGTACGCGCCGCTGTCCGACGCGGTCAGCTCTCCGGGGCTCGGCGGCGACCTGTGGCTGATGGGCCTGGCACTGTCCGGTCTCGGCACGATCCTCGGCGCCGTCAACTTCATCACCACGATCATCACGATGCGCGCCCCGGGCATGACGATGTTCCGGATGCCGATCTTCACCTGGAACACCCTGATCACCAGCATCCTGATTCTGCTGGTCTTCCCGGTGCTCGCGGCGGCGCTGCTCGCCCTCGAGTCCGACCGCAAGCTCGGCACCCACATCTTCGACTCCTCGGTCGGCGGGCCGATGCTGTTCCAGCACCTGTTCTGGTTCTTCGGCCACCCCGAGGTCTACGTCATCGCACTGCCGTTCTTCGGGATCATCACCGAGGTGCTGCCGGTGTTCAGCCGTAAGCCGATCTTCGGCTACGTCGGCCTCGTCGGTGCGACGATCGCGATCGGCGGCCTGTCGATGACGGTCTGGGCGCACCACATGTTCGCCACCGGTCAGGTCCTGCTGCCGTTCTTCTCGTTCATGACGTTGCTCATCGCGGTCCCGACCGGAGTGAAGTTCTTCAACTGGGTCGGCACGATGTGGCGGGGCCATCTGACGTTCGAGACGCCGATGCTGTTCGCCATCGGGTTCCTGGTGACGTTCCTGTTCGGCGGGCTGACCGGCGTCATCCTGGCGTCGCCGCCGCTGGACTTCCACGTCACCGACACCTACTTCGTCGTGGCCCACTTCCACTACGTGGTCTTCGGCACCGTGGTGTTCGCGATGTTCTCGGGCTTCTACTTCTGGTGGCCCAAGTTCACCGGCAAGATGCTCAACGAGAAGCTCGGGAAGTTCCACTTCTGGACGCTGTTCTTCGGCTTCCACCTCACCTTCCTCGTGCAGCACTGGCTGGGCGTCATCGGTTTCCCGCGCCGCTACGCGGACTACTCGGCGGTGGACGGCTTCACCGACCTCAACATGGTCTCGTCGGCGGGCGCGCTCCTGCTGGGCGCCTCGACCCTGCCGTTCCTGTACAACGTGTGGCACACCTGGAAGAACGCGCCCAAGGTCACCGTCGACGACCCGTGGGGCTACTGCGGTTCGCTGGAGTGGGCCACCTCGTGCCCGCCGCCGCGGCACAACTTCCTGTCGCTGCCGCGGATCCGGTCCGAGCGTCCCGCGTTCGACGTCAAGTACCCGCACCTCGCGCCGCCGCCCGCGCCTGAACTGGTGGAGGAGAAGATATGAGGATCCAGGGATGGATGTTCATCCTCGTCGGCGTCTTCTTCGCCGCCATCGACGCGGTCTACTGGCTCTGGTCCAAGGAACCGGCCGGCACCACGGCACTGGCGATCTCCTGTGGCCTGGGCCTCATGATCGGCTACTACCTGCTGTTCACCTCCCGCCGGGTCGGTGACCAGCCGGAGGACAACAAGGAGGCGGAGATCAGCGACGGCGCTGGAGAGGTCGGCTTCTTCAGTCCGCACAGCTGGTGGCCGCTGTTCCTGTGCCTGTCGGCCGCGCTGACCTTCTTCGGCTTCGCGATCGGCTGGTGGCTCTTCTTCATCGGCCTGTTCGCCACCGTGATGAGCATGGTCGGGTTCGTGTTCCAGTACTACCGAGGCAACTTCTCACACTGAGCCGCATCCCAGGAGAACCAAGCCAGTAGCAGGTCAAGAACGCCCTCGTGGCGGCGAGCACTCGGAAGATCTTTGCCGGGATCGGGTCGACCCCCTCCAGCGGAGGGGGAATAACCTTCGAAACCGAACCGGCGGAGGGGGACCGACGTGCGAGCTGCTGCGGGGGCGTTGGCCTTGCTGGTGCTGCTGACCGGATGTTCGGGTTCGTCTGACGACGACAAGGCACCCAAGGCCGCGGTGAACATCTTCCCGATCGACGGGGCACGGGATCTGCCTCCCGAACTGCCCATCATGGTGGGGGCGGCCGGGGGCACGCTGAAAAACGTCACGGTAGAGGCCGCTGGACGGCCCGTGGCGGGCTTCTACAGCGCGGACCGTACCCGATGGCACAGCGAGCGCCCGATGGCTCCAGGCGTCTCCTACCGCGTCCACGCGGTCGTCACGGGTACGGGCGGCGCCTCAGCCGAGCGGACCAGCCAGTTCGCCACGAAACCGGCCCGCAAGAGCTTCGACATCAAGACCCTGCTCCCCAACAAGGAGACCGGCCTCACGGTGGGCGTGGGCATGCCGATCATGATCACCTTCGACCAGCCGGTCGCCGACCGTGTCTCGATCGAACGCAACCTCGTCGTCCAGGCCTCCAAGCCGATCACGGGCGCCTGGCACTGGCTGGACAACAAGCGCGTGGTCTTCCGGCCGAAGAACTACTGGCCGGCTCACACCAAGGTGCGCCTCATCGCACGTCTGGCGGGCGTTCGCGGCGCCGACGGCATGTACGGCAAGCAGGACTACACCCGGGACTTCCAGATCGGACGGTCGCAGATCAGCGTCGCCGACACCCAGTCCCACTACATGAAGATCCGGCGCGACGGAAAGGTCATCAAGGACCTCCCGATCAGCGCCGGCATGGGCGGCGTGATGCGGCACTACACGACGAACGGGATCCATCTCGCGATGTCCCGTGAGCCGGTCACCGTGATGACCTCGCCGGACGCCGGCCCCGGCCAGTCCGGCTACTACCAGACCACCACCTACAGCAACGTGCGGTTCTCCGACACGGGGGAGTACGTCCACGGGGCGCCGTGGTCGGTCGGTGACCAAGGCAGCTCCAACGTGAGCCACGGCTGTATCAACCTCAGCCCGGCCAACGCGAAGTGGTTCATGAACAACACCCTGCTCGGCGATCCGATCATCGTCACCGGTTCGCCGCGACCGGTCGACCCGACCAACGGCTGGAGTTACTGGGAGAACTCATGGCCGCAGTGGCTCAAGTCGAGCCGCCTGCGCGCCGACACCGCAGCCTCGTTGTAGTGCGTCTATGCAATAGACGCGTACTTTTTATGGATTCGTTGCACAGGCCATCTCGGTGGCGTGGATGTACAAGCGCACGGCCCGGGTGAGGAGGGATCCCCGGCCTGGACCCTATCCCGTCAGGCTCCGGGCGAGCGGCTGGCTTCGACCCACCGGTCGAGCGTGGCCGCCGCCCGGCCGGAGTCCACCGCCTCGGCCGCGCGCGCGTACGCCGCACCCATGTCGGCGACCAGGTCGCCGCCGTCGGTCTCGCCGAGGGCGATGTCCAACGCGACCAGCGCTGCCGCCGCGTTGACCAGCACCGCGTCGCGCACCGGGCCCGTCCTCCCGTTCACCATGTCCCGTACGGCTCCCGCGTTGAAGTCGACGTCGCCGCCGCGCAGGTCCTCCGCCCGCGACCGGGGGACGCCGATGTCAGCGGGGTCGAAGCGGACCTGCGTCGCGCCGCCGTCGCGCACGACGAAGACGGTGGACGGCGCGGCCGTCGACAGCTCGTCGAGGCCGTCCTCGCCGCGGAACACCAGCGCGGAGACGCCGCGCTCGGCGAACACCCCGGCGACCACCGGCAGCATGCGCGCGTCGTAGACGCCGATGGCCTGCGCCGCGGGCCGGGCGGGGTTGGTCAGCGGGCCGAGGAAGTTGAAGAAGGTCGGCACGCCGATCTCCTTGCGGGTCGGTCCCGCGAACCGCAGCGCGGGATGGTAGACCTGCGCGAAGCAGAACGCGATGCCGGCCTCCACCGCCACCTTGGCGGTGACCTGCGGCGGCAGGTCGAGGACCACGCCCATGTGCTCCAGCACGTCGGCGGCGCCGCACAGCGAGGACGCGGCACGGTTCCCGTGCTTGACCACCCGCGCGCCCGCCGCCGCCGCGACCACGGCGGCCATGGTCGACACGTTGACGGTGTGCGCCCGGTCGCCGCCGGTGCCGACGATGTCGACGACCGGCCCGGGCACGGACAGCGGGGTGGCGCGCTCGAGCATGGTGCGGGCCAGTCCCGCCACCTCGGCGACGGTCTCCCCCTTGGCGCGCAGCGCGACCGCGAACGCGGCGATCTGCGCCTGCGTCGCCGCACCCGACATGATCTCGCCCATGGCCCACGCCGTCTCTTCCGACGTCAGGTTCTCTCCGGCGATGAGGGCACTCAGCACGGAGGGCCAGGTGGTGCGCAGGTCCATGTTCTTCCCTTGTCAGAGGCTGGGGTCGTTGGCGGAGACCGGTGTCATCCCCTGGCTGAGGCGAGCCTGCGCCGCAGGAGGTCGGCGACGGTCTCGGCGAGGACGACGGGATCGAGGGGTTGTGCCACCACCGCGTCGGCCCTGGACCAGTTGGCCAGCCACCGGTCGTCGCGCCGTGCGATCAGCAGCACGATCGGCGGGCAGTCGTGCACCTCGTCCTTGGCCTGGCGGCTGATCCCCATGCCCCCGGCCGGGACGGCCTCGCCGTCCAGAACGGCGACGTCGATGTCCCCCGAGTCGAGGTACCTGACCACGGCCGGCTGGGTCGCGCACTCGACGACCTCGACGAGAGGCACGTCCGCGGCGGGACGCCGCCCGATGGCCAGCCGCACCTTCTCCCTGGTGCCTGCGTCGTCGCTGTAGACGAGAACCCTCATGTCACGCTCACTGTCGAATCGCGGAGTATGGTCATCGTGATGCTACCGGCGCCGCAGCGGGGCCGCAGCGCCCCGAGGCCATTGCCGTACTGTGCTGGTTTCCGGGGCTTGAGCTGACCCTAATGGGGGGTCGTGGGCCGACCCGACCTGGGGAGCCGCAATAATGTCGAGCGTGGCGACAGCATCCGCAATTACTACGACGACACGACCGCACGGGTCGAGCCGGCCGAACCTGGTTCAGGTCGGGACCATCGTGTGGTTGTCCTCTGAGCTCATGTTCTTCGCGGCGCTGTTCGCGATGTACTTCACCATCCGTTCGGTCAGCCTCGGACAGGATCAGCCCTGGCCGGGGGCTCACCTCGACGTCCCGTTCGCGACGTTCAACACGACCGTCCTGGTCCTGTCGAGTGTCACGTGTCAGCTGGGCGTGTGGGCCGTGGAGCGGGGCGACGTCAAGAAGCTCAGGTTCTGGTACATCGTGAGCTTCCTGATGGGCGCCTTCTTCATCGGCGGGCAGCTCTGGGAGTACGCGAACCTCGCGAGCGAGGGACACGTCCTCTCGGCCGGCCCGTACGAGTCGGTGTTCTACCTGACCACGGGCTTCCACGGACTGCACGTGACGGGTGGCCTGATCGCGTTCCTGTTCATCCTGGGACGCACGTACGCCGCGAAGCGCTTGACGTATGAGCAGCAGACCAGCGCGATCGTTGTGTCCTACTACTGGCACTTCGTCGACGTGGTCTGGATCGGCCTTTTCGCGACCATCTACATCATCAAATGATCGGAACGGGAATTTCGGTGAACTCCACCACCGCCCGACGGCGCCATCCCCTCGCGCGAGTAGCCGTCGTGGCGCTCGCGCTTGGTCTGCTCGGCGGGGGGTACGCCCTTGCCGCGCCGAACGGCAGCACCGCTGACGCCGCGATCGCGTCCGGCAAGGCTGACGACGCGGATCAGGGCAAGAGCCTCTTCGTGGCCCACTGCGCGAGCTGCCATGGGATGAACGCCGAGGGCAGCAGCAAGGCTCCCACGCTGATCGGCGTCGGCGCCGCGGCCGTGGACTTCCAGGTCAGCAGCGGCCGGATGCCGATGGCCGACTCCGGCCCGCAGGCACTGCGCAAGCCGCGCCCCGAGTGGGCGACCGAGGAGGCGATCAGCCAGCTCGCGGCCTACGTCCAGTCGCTGGGCGGCGGCCCGACCATCCCGGGCGCCGAGCAGGTCGACCCGGCCAAGGGCGACCCGGCCAGGGGCGGTGAGCTGTTCCGGGCGAACTGCATCCAGTGCCACAACTTCACCGGCTCGGGCGGTGCGCTGACGTACGGCAAGCACGCGCCGACGCTGAACCCGGCGACTCCGACGGAGATCTACGAGGCGATGATCACCGGCCCGCAGGCGATGCCGGTCTTCAACGACACGACGATCACCCCGGAGCAGAAGCGGGACATGATCGCTTACATCACTCACGTGCGGCAGCAGGTCGACCCGGGCGGTTCCGGACTCATGCGGATCGGCCCGGTGACCGAGGGCCTCGTGGCATGGATCGCCGGCATCGGCCTCCTCGCCCTCGCCGCGATCTGGATCACCGCTAAGAGGCGGCGGGTGAAGGCATGACAGACAACACCATCGAGCAGCCGGAGAACCGCGTCCCACCGCGCGTCATCGGCACGCCGCAGGCCGCCGGACCGAGCGTCGGCGAAGAGCCCATCCGCGCGCCGGAGGGCGAGCCCGGCGTCATCCCGCAGGATCCGGCGAGCGCTCGCCGGGCCGAGCGCGTGGTCGCGCTGCTGTTCACGATCACCTTCCTGTCCGGCGTGGCGTTCATCGCCTCGTACGTCGCGTTCCAGGTCGGCGACATCGACAGGACCGCGACGTCGAACCTCGCGCTGGGCGGCACGCTCACCCTGGCGCTGCTGTCGCTGGCGATCGGCATCACGGTCTGGGTCCGGCGGATCATGCCGAAGTACAACCTGGTCCAGGAGCGTCACGCGATGGCCTCCGACTCCGAGACCCGTGAGTACGTCAAGGAGACGTTCCTCAAGGGCGCCGAGGAGAGCGGCTTCGTCAAGCACGGGCTGCTGCGCCGTACGCTCCTGCTGGCCGCCGCTCCGCTGGGCCTGGCCCCGCTGGTGCTGCTCAAGGACCTCGGCCCACTGCCGGGCACGGTGCTGCGGCACACGGTGTGGGGCGAGCCGACCAAGAACGGCAAGCCGCGCCGGCTCGTGGTCGAGGGCACCGGACAGCCGATCCGCGCCGCGGACTTCAACTCGCCCGGCGGCATCCTCTCGGTGGTCCCCGAGGGCTACGAGCATGATCTGAACGCGCTGGCCAAGGCCACGCTGATCCTGCTCAAGTTCCGGCCTGAGGAGTTCAAGTCGCGCACGAACCTGAACTGGACGCACGACGGCATCGTGGCCTACTCGAAGATCTGCACCCATGTGGGCTGCCCCGCCGCGCTGTACGAGCAGACGACGCACCACATCCTCTGCCCGTGCCACCAGTCGACGTTCGACGCCGCCGACGGTGCGAACGTCATCTTCGGCCCGGCCGCCCGGCCGCTGCCGCAACTCCCCATCGGGATCGACGACGAGGGCTACCTCATCGCCAAGTCCGACTTCCACGTCCCCGTCGGGCCCAGCTTCTGGGAGCGCGGCGACGCCGAGGCGGAAGCAAGGGAGACCAAGTCATGAACGCTCCCCCCAAGGCCATCGCCGGAACCTCGACGTTCCTCGACGACCGCCTGGGCGCGGGCAGCTTCCTCAAGCGAAACCTGAGGAAGATCTTCCCCGACCACTGGTCCTTCCTGCTCGGGGAGATCGCGCTCTACTCGTTCATCATCCTGCTGCTGACCGGGACGTTCCTGACGTTCTGGTTCAAGCCGAGCATGGGCCACACCACCTACCTGGGCAGCTACGCCCCGCTGTACGGCGTGGAGATGTCCGAGGCCTACGCCTCGTCGCTGCACATCAGCTTCGACGTCCGGGGCGGGCTGCTGATCCGGCAGATGCACCACTGGGCGGCGCTGCTGTTCGTGGCCGGGATGATGGTCCACATGCTCCGGGTCTTCTTCACCGGCGCCTACCGCAAGCCGCGTGAGCTGAACTGGCTCATCGGCGTGCTCCTGCTCTCGCTGGCGCTGGTCGAGGGCCTGACCGGATACTCCCTCCCCGACGACCTGCTCTCCGGCGCCGGTCTGCGGATCACCCAGGGCGTCGCGATCTCGGTGCCGGTCGTGGGCACCTACGTCTCGTTCTTCCTGTTCGGCGGCGAGTATCCGGGCCACGACGTGGTCTCGCGGTTCTACTCGCTACACATCCTGCTCATCCCGGGCATCCTGCTCGCGCTGATCTCCGCCCACATGATCCTCATGTGGGTGCAGAAGCACACCCAGATGCCGGGCAAGGGCCGGACCGAGAGCAACGTGGTGGGCGCCCCGTTCTACCCGGCGTTCATGGCCAAGGCCGGGGCGTTCTTCCTGTTCACCTTCGGGGTGATCGCGCTGCTGGGAACGTTCGCCCAGATCAACCCGATCTGGCTGTACGGTCCCTACACGCCGGCGGACATCTCGGCGGGATCGCAGCCCGACTTCTACATGGGCTTCCTCGAAGGCGCGCTGCGAATCATGCCCGCATGGGAGTTCAACCTCTTCGGCTACACGTTCCCCATGAGCGTGCTGATCCCGGCGCTCGTGCCGCTCGGCATCGTCATGACGGGTCTCGCGCTCTATCCGTTCCTGGAACAGTGGGTGACCGGCGACCGCCGCGAGCACCACGTCTGCGACCGGCCGCGCAACAACCCGCACCGCACCGCGATCGGCATGGCGGGCATCACGTTCTACGGCGTCCTGTGGCTGCTGGGCGCCAACGACGAGATCTCGGCCACCTTCCACGTCAGCCTGTACTCGACGACGATCTTCGGGCGGTTCGCCATCTTCATCGGTCCGGCGATCGCGTACGTCGTCGCGTACCGGATCTGCATCGGTCTGCAGCGTAAGGACGCCGAGGTGCTGTCCCACGGCGTGGAGTCCGGCGTGATCAAGCGGATGCCGGACGGGCAGTACATCGAGGTTCACACGCCTGCGGCCGAGGACATCGCGGCCCACATCCGCGGCGGGAAGAAGGAGATCCCGATCATCGACGGCGGCGTCGACGGCGAGGAGGTCCCGCCGAAGGGCCTGCGTAGCGGCCTCGGCAGGCTCCGCGCCAAGATGAGCAAGGCCTACGGCACCGATCACGTCCCCTTCCACGAGGAGGAAGAGGAACACGCGGCGGTCGGCGCGGGCGAGCACAAGCAGCTCCACTGAGCCGCCGAAGCCGACAATCTGACACACCGTACGGCCCGGGCCGGGGAGCACTCCCCACCCGGGCCGTTCGCCTGCCGTCACCGCTCACGTGCGGCCCGAAGGGTCACTCGGAGGCGTCGAGGCCGATGGAGAAGGCGGCGTCGAGGTCGTGCCGGGAGTAGGCGCGGAAGGCGATGTGCGTCTCGGTGTGCCGGACACCGGGCACCTTGTTCAGGCGGCCCGGCACGACCTCGGCGACCTCGTCGTAGCGCTGGACCCGGACCATCGCCAGGAGGTCGAACTCGCCGGTGATCGAGTAAACCTCGCTGACGCCGTCCAGCCCGGCGATCGCCGAGGCGACCTCGGGGATCCGGTCGACATCCGCCTTGATGTGGACGATCGCGGTGACCATTCGGCTTCTCTCCTGTGCTTTTTCGTGCCATGACGTGCGAATTCGACACTACCGGTGGAACCGGTACATGAGCACGGTCGGTGGAACCGGTACATGAGCACGGTCGGTGGAACCGGCTCATGAGCACGGTCGGTGGAACCGGCTCATGAGCACGGTCGGTCGAGCAGCTTCATGAAGCGGGCGGCGCCGTACGCGGGCAGGCACCACACGCCGTCCACCCGGACCAGGCGCACGCCGGGGGAGTCGAGCCAGCGAAGCAGACACTCGGTCTCCTCCGCCACGGCGGCCGGGGTGGGCCCCGGGCCGGGCGTGACGGTCTCGGCCGTGGCGACCAGCGCCTCGACGTAGGGGGTCGGGTGGGCGCCGCGTGGCATCACGCCGGCCGCGGCGAGCCGGCCGTACCGGATGACGTGGATCTCCCATCCGCCGTCGAAGGCGGGGGAGGCGGCGACCATCTGCGAGATTGCGGTGAGCGACCTCAGACGCTGCATGCGGGCCGCCGCACGCAGGTAGGCGGCCAGCCGGTCGCGCTCGGCGGCGGCCTCCTCGTAGCGCTGCTCGGCCGCCAGGTGCCGCATGCGCTCCTCCATCGCGGAGAAGACGACCTGCGGATCCTGCTCCATGGCGTGCCTGGCCGCGCTGACGTGCCGGGCGTACGCCTCCCGGCTCTCCCGGCCGTCGCAGGGCGCGCCGCAGCGTCCGATCTCCGCCAGCACGCACGCGCTGCGGCGGGTGCGCGGCGACAGCCGCTCGGTGCACCGTCGCAGCGGCAGCGCCTCGTGCATGGCGGCGCGGGCGTCGTCGGCCGAGCGGGCGCTGCCGAAGGGGCCCAGGTAGGCCGCGCCGTCGTCCTTCACCTCGCGGACGATGCTGAGCCTGGGGAACGGCTCGTCGGTCAGCTTGAGCCAGACCACCCGCTCCGGGTTGCGCGATCGCCGGTTGTAACGTGGTTTGGTCGACCCGATCAGCCTGAGCTCGCGGATCTCGGCCTCCAGCGCGGTGGCGCACACGATCGTCCGCACCCGCTCGGCGATACCGACCATCTCCCTGATCCGTGGCCGCGTCTCGCCCGCCGTGAAGTAGCTGCGGACGCGGTTGCGTAGGTGGGTGCTCTTGCCGATGTAGAGTTCCTCGCCCTTGGCGTCCTCGAAGACGTACACGCCCGGGACGCCGGGGACGCCCTCGGCCAGGTGCCGCTTGCGCCGCTGCTCGGGCGTGGGCGTCCTGGAATAGCCGCGTAGTTCCTCCAGCGTCTGCACGCCGAGCGAGCCGACCCGCGCGATCAGGCCGTGCAGGACGTCGACCGTCGCCCGGGCGTCGGCCAGCGCCCGGTGGCACGGCTCGCTGGGGCTGCGGAAGAACCGGGCCAGCGTGGCCAGCTTGCAGTTGGGGGTCTCGTCGCGGGTGAGCACGCGCCGCGCGAGGTCAACGGTGTCGACGACCGGGTTGGCGGGCGGGGGATGGCCGCCGGCCGCGCAGGCGGCCCGGATGAACGACATGTCGAAGGGCGCGTTGTGCGCGACCAGGGCCGTGCCGGTGATGAACTCCAGGAAGCTCGGCAGCACCTCGGGGAACTTCGGCGCGGCGACGACCATCGCGTCGGTGATGCCGGTGAGCACCGAGATGAACGGCGGAATGGGGCCGCCGGGGTCGACCAGCGTGGCGAACTCGCCCAGCACCTCGCCGCCGCGTACCTTGACCGCGCCGATCTCGGTGATCGCGTGCTCGGCCGCGGAGCCGCCCGTGGTCTCCAGGTCGAAGACGACGAACGTCACCTCGCGCAGGGGAGTGCCGAGATCGTCGATGGTGCCTTGTACCGCGTCCACGTCATGACCATAGAGACCGCGACCGACATTCGCCTCTCCGGTCCCACTGACCCCGGAACGGCCACGGGCGCGGCAGCCGTACCCTTGGAAAAAGGACACGATGAGGAGCGAGCGACGTGATGAGTTCAGCCGGGGAAGGCCTGTCTCGTCCGTTGCCAGAGCGGGTCCGGTTACACGTCGTGGAGGTCGCGGCGCAGGTGCTGGGCAAGATGCCGGCGACTGCCGTGCCGTCGCCGCTGCGCGGCATCGCGAAGTTCGAGCCGCGCAAGCGCGCCCGACTCGGCGCCGCGCCGATCGCCGCCCAGTTGGAGGCCGACAAGGAATTCCGCGAGCTTGTAGCCGAGGCGGTCGAGGCGGCCTGGCCCGAACTGGTGGCGGGCCTCGCCGAGGGCGCCGCGCCTCCGGCGGCCGATCCGGTGCTGGTGGCGGCGGCCGCGTACCTGACCCGTCCTCCGGGCTGGCCGGACCTCGTGGAACAGGCACGGGAAGAGATCGAGCGGGCCGCGTCGCTCGGCAGCCAGCGTGAGCAGGCGGAGACCCGGCTGCGCGAGCAGCTGGCCGCGCAGCGCGCCGCGGCCAGGGAAGAGGTCGAGCGGGTCCGCGAGCAGCTCAAGACGTTGCGCGGCGAGAACACCGACCTGCGCCGCAAACTGCACGACGCGAGGGAACGGGTCAAAGCGGCGGAGGCCAGGGCGGCAGAACTGGAGACGGAGGCGGCCGAGGCCAGGGCCAGGGCCGCCGAGGCGGGCGGCGCGACGGACAGCGAGGTGCGCAGGCTCAAGGAGCGTCTGGCGGACGCCGAGCGCCAGATGGAAGCCTCACGCAGGGCGGCCAGGGAGGGCCGCAGCGTGGAGGAGGTCCGCATCCGGGTGCTCCTCGACGCGCTTCAGGGGACGGTGGCCGGGTTGCGCAAGGAACTCGCCCTGCCTACGACGATCAGCCGCCCCGCCGACTCCGTGGCGGCGGTGGCCCCGGATGCGCCGGGGGTCACGGCGGTCCCCGCCCGGGCGCTCGCCGACGACGATCCCCAGCTCCTGGACCAGCTTCTCGCGATCCCCCACCTGCATCTGATCATCGACGGATACAACGTGACCAAGACGGGTTATCCGTCGCTCACGCTGGCCGACCAGCGGACCCGGCTCCTCACCGGGCTCGGCGGCCTGGCCGTACAGGCCCGCGTGGAGGTGACGTGCGTCTTCGACGGCGCCGAGCTGGACGGTCCGGTCCACGTGTCGGCGCCGCGCGGGGTCCGGGTGATGTTCAGCGCACCCGGGGAGATCGCCGACGACCTGATCCGGCGACTGGTGCGCGCTGAGCCGAAGGGTCGGTCGATGGCGGTGGTGTCGTCGGACCGGGAGGTGGCCGACTCCGTACGGCGCATGGGGGCCAGGCCCGTGCCCGCGCTGCTGCTGATTCGCCGTCTCGGCCGAGGCTGACTGGACGGCTGACTGGACGGCTGACTGGACGGTGCGGGCAGCCGGGATGGGGGTCGGCCTGCCCGCCCGGGTTGAAGCTTCAAGATCGCATGAGTAGAGTCGCGCCAGGCTTGGGACGATCTCGAGGGGGCCTTGGTGCGAGGGCGCTTACCGGTGGCCGTCGGCATGGTCGGCGTGCTTCTGCTGCTGCCGAACATGGACGCACAGGCGGATCCGAAGCCGACCGTCGCCCAGGCCAAGGCGAAGCTGAAGAAGCTGAACGAGCAGGCCGACAAGCTCGTGGACCGCTACAACGCGGCCACCGAGAAGTGGAAGAAGACCAAGAAGCAGTACGCCGCCGCGAACGACGAGTACCGCGAGCACGCCACCCAGGTGGACGCGCTGCGCGACGGGGTCGTCTCCATCGCGGTGAGCGACTACCAGTTCGGCGATCTCGCGTGGAGTGGCGTCTTCTACGGCTCCGACCCCGAATCGGCCCTCAGCGGCATGGCCACGCTCGACCAGCTCTCGCAGGAGCGGGCCAGGAAACTCGAGCAGTACGAGAGCGCCGTCTCCGGTCTCAAGCGGCGGCGGGACAAGAAGAAGTCGGCCTACGACTCGGCCGTGAAGGTCAAGAAGGACCTGGCCAAGGAGAAGGAGCAGGTCGAAAAGCTCGTCGATCAGCAGACCAAACTGCTGCGCGAGCTCGGGGCCTTCAACGCCGGCAACCCGAACAGCGCGGGAGCCGTCTACGCCGGACCCGCCTCGGGCAACGCGCTCGCCGCGCTGCAGTTCGCGTACGGGCAGATCGGCAAGCCCTACCGGTACGGCGGGACGGGACCGGGCGCGTGGGACTGCTCCGGGCTCGTCCAGGCCGCCTGGGCGGCCGCGGGGGTGCACCTGCCCCGCACGAGCTACGAGCAGTGGGCGTGGGGCAGCGGCCGGCGGGTGTCGCTTGACGAACTGCAGGCCGGCGACCTGCTGTGGCACTCGGGCTACGGCCACGTCGGGATCTACGCGGGCGACGGCAAGGTCGTCCACGCACCCCAGACCGGGGACGTTGTGAAAGTCGTCACACTTTCCGAGTATCGTCCCATTGGTGCCGTACGTCCCTGAGGTCGCTATTTGATCTCTTTTCGCTAAATGTGAGCAGTGTCACATTTAGCGGGATTTCATCCGGGTATCCTGCGGATTTCTTTTACGCAACTCTTAATGGATCTTCCATTTGATGGAGTGGGCTTTGCCGTTCGCGGACGCGTCCGGATAGCTTCTGGGCCGCGGCGAGCACGGGACTCCGCGTCCCGCTCCCGCATGCAGTCCGGTGATCTGCCGAGTCCGTGCAGTCAGGAGGCACGGAGCCGGGGAACCAACGACCCCTCGAGTCCAGGGGGTCCGGGGTGAATCTGCGCGTCAGGTGAACACGACCTGGGCGCCGTAGGGCGACTTCCCCGCCCGAACCCGTCAGCTAACCCGGTAGGCGTGAGCGGAAGACCCTAGGAGAGATCCTGTCTACCACCCCCGCGAAACTGTCCCGTCGTGTCTGCCTCGTCCTCGGAGGCGTCGTGCTGACATCCTCCGCCTTCGCCGTACCGGTGTCGGCCGACGACACGGTGACGGTGACCGTGACGAAGGTGACCCCCGCGGCGGCCGAACGGGCCGCCTCCCCCAAGCCGGCCTCCCCCAAGAAGGACGCGGTGAAGAAGGCGGCAGAGCCGCCGGCCGGCGCGAAATCGAGCCGGGCCGCGCGTCAGCGTGCCAAGGCCGCGCGGGCCGTCAAGGCCGCCAAGCGGCACATCGGCGACCCCTACCGGTGGGGCGCCACCGGGCCCAGCGCGTTCGACTGCTCCGGCCTGGTCCAGTTCGCCTGGCGCAAGGCGGGGGTACGGCTCCCGCGCACGACGTGGTCCATACGCAGCGCCGTGCCCAAGAAGGTCTCCTGGCGGCATCTCAAGGCCGGTGACCTCATCTTCACCAGCGGCGGCGGCCACGTGGGCATGTACGTCGGGAACGGCAAGATGATCCATGCGCCGCACAGCGGCGCCCGGGTGCGGATCGACAGGCTCGACTCCTACCGCAGGCGCACCTTCGCCGGAGCCGTACGACCCGGGACCTGACGACGATCGGCGGCGCCCCCCGGGCACTCGTGACACCCGTACGATGCTCGGCATGCTCCGGATCCGTGCCCTGGCGTGGCTGTCGGCACTGGTCAGGTCGGCGGCACTGGTCAGGCCGGCGGTCCTGATCGGGCTGCTGGTCCTGCCCGCCGCCGCGGCACCGGACGATCGCCTGCTGCCGCGGGCGCGGGCGATCGCCGGTGAGCATCCGGGCGTCTGGGCCGGGGCGTCGCTGGCCCGGGGCGAGCACGTCGTGGTCGTCGGCGGGCGGCGCGGCCTGATCGGCGAGCTCGCCGATCAGGCCGACCGCGGGAGCCGTACGGTCGCCCGCGTCTGGGGGCGACCGGTCGACGCGGTGGTCCTGGTGCCGGCCACGACGGAGCAGGCGGCGGTGCTGGCCGCGCCCGCGCGCGTCGCAGGGCTCGCCGCGCTCGCGGGCCCGGGCCGCGTCATCATCGAGCCGTCCGGCTTCGCCCGCCTGTCGGCGGCCGGTCGCCGGATCGTCATCACCCACGAGCTCACCCATGTCGCCACGGACGCGGCGGAGACCGGGGACATGCCCGCCTGGCTGGTGGAGGGATTCGCCGACTACGTCGGCTACTCGGGCAGCGGGCTCACGGCCCGCGAGATCGCCGCCGAGTTGGCGGCGGACCTGCGGGCCGGGGCGCCGCCGCGCGCGCTGCCCGATCACGCGGATTTCGCGGCAGGCTCGCCGCGGCGGGCCCAGGCGTACGAGGAGGCCTGGCTGGCCTGCCGGTACATCGCGGAGAGATTCGGCGAGAACCGGCTCGTGGCCCTCTACCGCGCCGCGATGGGCACCGGATCGAACGGCCCCGCCGGCATCGAGGCCGCGCTGCGTGCCACGCTCGGCGTCTCGACCGTCGAGCTCACCCGATCCTGGCTGGCCTACCTACCCACCGTGATCTCGCGATGACTCGCACCCATGACCGTCCACCCGCGACAATGCTCTGCGTGGCCTTCGGGTGAGAGGTGTGGGCAGGGGATGGGTGCGAGAACGCTGATCGTCACCAATGACTTCCCGCCCCGGCCCGGCGGCATCCAGGCGTTCGTGCACGGCCTCGCCTGCCGTCTCCCGCCGGACTCGGTCGTCGTGTACGCGCCGCGATGGAAGGGGTGCGAGGGCTTCGACGCGCGGCAGCCGTACGAGGTGGTCAGGCATCCCACCACGCTCATGCTGCCCACGCGCGCCGTCGCCGCCAGAGCGGCCGCCCTCGTGGACGACGGCGCGACCGTGGTCTTCGGGGCGGCCGCGCCGCTCGGCCTGCTCGCCCCCGCGCTGCGCGCCGCCGGAGCCGCCCGCGTGGTCATGCTGACGCACGGCCACGAGGCGTCCTGGGCGCGCCTGCCCGTCGCCGGCGCGCTGCTGGGCCGCATCGGCGCGGGCGCCGACGCGGTGACCTATCTCGGCGACTACACGTGCCGCCGGCTCGCACCGGTCGTCCCCGAAGCCAAGCTCGTACGGCTCGCCCCCGGGGTGGACACCGCCGTCTTCCGTCCCGGAACGGGCCGGGACGAGGTGCGCCGGGCGCTGGCCCTCGGGGATCGGCCGGTGGTGGTCTGCGTCTCCCGTCTGGTGCCGCGCAAGGGGCAGGACATGCTGATCCGGGCCTGGCCGCTGGTGCTGCGGCGGGTGCCGGACGCCGTGCTGCTCCTGGTCGGCGGCGGCCCGTCGCGCGCCGCGCTGGAGCGGGCGGTCTCCCGGCTCGGTCTGCGGGGCTCCGTCGTGTTCACCGGCTCGGTGCCGTGGGCGGCGCTGCCGGCGCACTACGCCGCCGGCGACGTTTTCGCGATGCCGTGCCGTACGCGGCTGGGCGGTCTGGACGTCGAGGGCCTGGGCATCGTCTATCTGGAGGCGTCCGCGACGGGCCTGCCCGTGGTCGCGGGCTCCTCGGGGGGTGCGCCCGACGCAGTACGGCACGGCGAGACGGGATTGGTCGTCGACGGTCGTTCGTCCGGCGACATCGCCCACGCGCTCGCAGGGTTGCTGGCCGACCCCGCCCGGGCACGGGCGATGGGGGAGCGGGGCCGGGCCTGGGTCGAGCGGGAGTGGAACTGGGAGAGCGTGGCGGCCCGTTTCGCCGGCCTGCTCTGACGTCCTCGACCTGGTCCGTACGGCTCAGCCGTACAGCTCGTCGATCTGCTTGGCGAAGTCGCGCAGCACCACGTTCCGCTTGATCGACTGCTTCGGCGTGACGTGGCCGCTCGCCTCGCTCAGCTCGGTGTCGAGGATGACGAACTTCTTGATCTGCTCGGCCCTGGAGACCATCCGGTTGGCGGCGTCGACGGCGGTCTGCACCTCGGCCACCAGGGCCGGATCGGTCACCACGACCTCCGCCCTGCCTGCGGTCTGCTTCCACTGCTCCAGCGCCTCGGGGTCGAGCGTGACCAGCGCCGCGACGAACGGCCGGTCGTCGCCGACGACGATGGCCTGGCTGACCAGCCGGTGCGCCCGGATCGCGTCCTCCAGCGGGCCGGGGGCCACGTTCTTGCCGCCGGCGGTGACGATGATCTCCTTCTTGCGCCCGGTGATGCGCAGGTAGCCGTCCTGGTCGAGTTCGCCCGCGTCGCCGGTGTGAAACCAGCCCTCGGGGTCGATGGACTCCTTGGTGGCGCGCTCGTTGTTCCAGTAGCCGTCGAAGACATGGCGGCCCTTGACCAGGATTTCGCCGTCGTCGGCGATCTTGACGCTCACCCCCGGGAACGGCTTGCCGACCGTGCCGACCTTGTTCGCGCCCGGGATGTTCACCGTGGAGGGTGCGCTGGTCTCGGTGAGCCCCCAGCCCTCGAACACCTCGATCCCGACGCCCCGGAAGAAATGGCCGAGCCGGTCGCCGAGGGCGGAGCCGCCGGAGACGGCGGCGGTCAGCGCGCCGCCGGTCGCCGCGCGTAGCTTGCCGTACACGAGCTTGTCGAAGAGCGCGTGCTTGAGCCGTACCCCGAGGCCGGCTCCGCCGGAGCCCTCGGCCTTGCTCCAGGCGACGGCCGCGGCCACGGCGGCCTGGAAGATCTTGCCCTTGCCCTCCGTGGTGGCCTTGAGCTCCGCGGCGTTGTAGACCTTCTCGAACACCCGCGGCACGCCCAGCAGGAACGTGGGTTTGAACGACTGGAGGTCGGGGGCGACGTTCTTCATGCTCGGGGTGTGCGCCATGACCGTGCCCGTCTCCAGCAGCACGACCTGGATGATCCTGGGGAAACTGTGCGCGAGCGGCAGGAAGAGCAGCGCCGAGCGTTCGTCCACCTCGAACATCTGCTCAAGCGGCCCCTGCGCCACATTGCGGGCGGTGAACAGCAGGTTGTCGTGGGTGAGCCTGCAGCCCTTCGGCATGCCCGTGGTACCGGAGGTGTAGATGATGGTGGCGAGGTCGCGCCCGCCCCGGCACGAGCGGCGCTCGGCGAGCGTCTCGTCGGTGACCTCGGTCCCGAGCTCGCGGACCGCGTCGAGGCCGCCGCTGTCAATCCCCCACAGCAGGGAGAGGCCGGGCACGGCCTCCCGTACCGTCTCCTCGTGTGGCGCAGTCTCGGCGAAGACCGCTTTGGCCCCGCTGTCGGAGACAATCCACTTCACCTGCTCCACGGCTGAGGTGTCGTAGATGGGAACGCAGACGGCGCCCGCCGCCCAGATGGCATAGTCGATCAGCGTCCACTCGTAGCGCGTACGCGATATGAGTGCGATCCGGTCACCGGGCTCGATCCCCGCCGCGATCAGACCCTTGGCGAGACCCGCCACCTGGTCGCGGAACTCCGATGCGGTGATCGGGGTCCAGGGGGCGTCCGGACCATCGCCGTCCTTGCGGCGGATGACTACGACGTCCGGTTCGTCCGCGCCGCGCTGGAACACCACGTCGGTGCAGTTGGCGGACGAGGGGACGTCGACCAGCACGGGAACGCTGAACTCGCGCACGGCCACTCCTTTGTGCAGGGCTCGCTCTTCGGGTCTCACCGGACGCTATCGCGCGAAAGTTACGCATCGGTAGTTCCGTCACCCAGGCGTTATCCCCGGCATCCGCACCGCATCCACACAGGCGTCCAACAGGCGTCCAACAGGCGTCCAACAGGCGTCCAAACAGGTGTGCACACCGGAATTCCAGCGGTATTCACACGGCCCGGGCACACCAGTTCAGCATGGATCGTGAAGTACGGTTGGCGCATGGCTGATCGCACCTCCTCGAGCATCACGATCGGCGCCGCCCGGTCGTCCGTGATGGCGGTGATCGCGGACTTCGCCGCCTACCCGGAGTGGGCGGGCCAGGTGAAGTCGGCGGAGATTTTGGAGACGGGAGACGACGGCCGGGCCTCCCGGGTCCGGTTCGTCCTCGACGCGGGCGTCATCAGCGACGAGTACGTCCTGGCCTATGACTGGGACGGCGACGCGGGGGTGAGCTGGCGCATCGCCGAGGGCGGGCGGATGGTCTCCGCCCTGACAGGCGGCTACCGGCTGGCCGACACGTCCGGCGACGGCATCGAGGTGATCTACGAGCTCGCGGTGGACCTGAAGGTCCCCATGATCGGCATGATCAAGCGCAGAGCCGAGAAGGTCATCATCGACACCGCGCTCAAGGGGCTCAGGCGCCGCGTCGAGGGCCGATGAGGGTCCTCCTCTTCACAGGCAAGGGCGGAGTCGGCAAGACCACGGCGGCCGCCGCCACCGCCATGCTCGCCGCCCGGCGAGGGCTGAAGGCGCTGGTCGTCTCCACGGACACGGCGCACTCGCTCGCCGACGCGCTCGCCGCGCCCGCCTCCGGAGAGCCCGAGCCGGTCGAGGCGGCCCCCGGGCTCTACCTCCAGCAGGTCGACACTCAGAAGTCGCTCGAGCGGCACTGGGGTGAACTGCGCGACTACGCGGGCAGGGTGCTGGGGGAGCTGGGCCTCGACGAGATCACCTCCGAGGAGCTCACCGTGCTGCCGGGGGCCGAGGAGGTCATCGCGCTCCTGGAGTTGCGCGAGCAGGCCCGCTCCGGCGGGTGGGACGTGCTCGTGGTGGACTGCGCCCCCACCGCCGAGACGCTGCGCCTGCTCGCCCTGCCGGAGGCGCTCGACTGGCATGTCAACCGTCTGCTCCCGCTCGGCAGGCGGCTGCTCGGGGTGGTGTCGCCGGTCATCCGGCGGGTCGCGCGGGTCAGCGCCCCCGAAGGGGAGGTGATCTCCGCCGGAGAGCGGCTGCACCGGGGGTTGCTCGAGGTCCGTGAACTGCTCACCGGCGAGGACGCCTCGGTGCGGCTCGTGCTGACCCCCGAGGCCGTCGTCGTCGCCGAGGCCCGCCGCACGTTCACCTCGCTCAGCCTGTACGGCTACCGGGTGGACGGCGTGATCGCCAATCGGGTCTTCCCCGCCGACGGCGCCGACGAGTGGCGGCGGACGTGGGCGCAGGCACAGGCACGGCAACTCGACGTCGTGCACGAGTCGTTCGCTCCGCTGCCCGTCCGGATCGCGCCCTACCTTCCCGCCGAGCCGGTCGGCCCGGTGGCGCTCGCCCGGCTCGGCGAGGAACTGTACGGTGGCGACGACCCCTTCGCCCGTCCCCGCATCGCGCCCCCGATGCGGATGACGGCCGACGAACTCGCCCTGGCGCTGCCACTCGCCGACCGGGACGACGTCGATCTGGCCCGCAAGGGCTACGACCTGATCATCACGGCCGGTTCCTACCGCCGCGTCATCACGCTTCCGGCGGCCCTGTCCCGGAGAAAGATCGCCTCGGCGGCACTCCGCGGCGGCGTCCTCCGGGTACGGTTCGAGGCAGGAGGGGCGAGATGACGGATATCAATGACGAAACCCGCAAGACCAACCCGCTCGGCTCGGCGGCCGAGGAGGCGCTGAAGCTGTTCGACGCCGTCCAGCAGCGGGTGGGCCGCGAGCTCGGCAAGGGGTTGGTGAAGGGCGGTATGAGCGGGTTCGGTGCGGCCTTCGGCTCCGGCGGCGGCAGCCGTACCGACGACGTCTGGAGCGAGGCGGTCGCCGAGAATCACGACGAGGAGTACATTTGCCGCGCCTGCCCTATTTGTCGAGTGATCGCCGCCCAGCGCGACCACAGCCGGGAGCACGGCGTGGGCGGCGACTTCACCGGTCACCTGATGGCGGCCGGCGGCGAGCTGGTCACGGCGTTCCGGCAGATGGTCGAGTCCCTGCAGCGTTCGCAGCCGGATGACTCCCGTCCGGACGACAGGCGGGTGGAGCACATCGACCTCGGTTAGAGAAGATCAGAGAGGAACCGCGGCATGGCGCTGACCATCGGCGTGGACGTCGGCGGCACCAAGATCGCCTCCGGAGTCGTCGACGAGGATGGCGACATCCTCGATCGGACCCTGCGGCACACGCCGGCCGGCAGCGCCGAGAAGGTCGCCCTGACCATCGCCGACGCGGTGTCCGAGCTCGCCTCGCGGCACGTGGTGGCGGCCGTCGGGGTGGGGGCCGCGGGATTCGTGGACGAGACCAGGTCGGTCATCCGCTTCGCGCCCAACCTCGCCTGGCGGGAGGAGCCGCTGCGCAAGAAGGTCGGCGAGCTCGTGGGCCTGCCCGTGGTGGTCGAGAACGATGCCAACGCCATGGCGTGGGGCGAGTACCGCTTCGGGGCCGGCCGGGGAGAGAGCCACGTGGTGTGCGTGACGATCGGCACCGGCATCGGCGGCGGCATCGTGCTGGCCGGCGAGCTCTACCGCGGCAGGTGGGGGATGGGCGCCGAGTTCGGCCACACCCAGGTGGTGCCCGGTGGCCGCCCCTGCGGCTGCGGCAACCTCGGCTGCTGGGAGAGGTACGCCAGCGGGACCGCGCTGCTGGCCGACGCCAGGTGGGCCGCCGAGGCCGACCCGTCGTCGGCGCCGCATCTGCTCGAACTCGCCGGCGGGTCGGCGGACGGCATCCAGGGCGAGCACGTGACCGAGGCGGCCCGCCGCGGCGACCCGGCCGCCCAGGCGGCGTTCGACGGGCTGGCCGGATGGCTCGCCCAGGGCCTCGCCGACATGGCCGCCGTGCTCGACCCCGGCCGTTTCGTCATAGGGGGCGGCGTCTCCGGCGCGGCCGACCTGTTCCTGGACAACGTCCGCGCCGGTTTCGCCGAGCGGCTCACCGGCCGCGGCCACCGTCCGCCGGCCGAGATCAGGGTCGCCGAGCTGGGCCCGTCCGCCGGGGTGGTCGGGGCGGCGGACCTCGCCCGGCGCCGCTGAGCACGCGAGCATCCGCGTGTTGCGAGTCGCCACGTACAACATCCGATCCCTGCGGGATGATCGGGCCGCCCTGGTCAGGGTGATCAGGGCGTTCCGGCCCGACGTGCTGTGTCTCCAGGAAGCCCCCCGCCTTCTGCGCTGGCGGCGTCGGCGCCGCGAACTCGCCCGCGACGCCGGGATGTCGGTCGCGGCGGGCGGGCGCGTCGGCGGGGTCGCGGTGTTCGTGGGCCCGACCGTACGGCTCCTGCACGGGAGCGGCCGGCGGCTGCGCTGGTTCGCGGGGCTGGAGTGGCGGGCGGTCGCCGTCGCGGTCGTGGAGAAAGAGCGCACGCGGTACGCCGTGTGTTCGGCGCACCTCGACCTGGTCGCGGGGGCCCGGCTGCGCCACGCGACCCAGATCGTGCCGATCCTGGAGCGGACCGCCCGCCGGTTCGGGGCGCTACCGGTGCTGGCCGGGGACATCAACGAGCAGCCCGGTGATCCGGCCTGGCGTTACCTCACCGGCCGCTACGCGGACTGCTTCATCGGTGAGGGCGGCGACGGCGCGACATTCCCGGCCCGCGCCCCCGGCAGGCGGATCGACGCGGTCTTCGCCGGCGCCGGGCTGTCGGTGGTCTCGTGCGGTTGCCCGGACGTTCCACCCGGCGACCTGCGCGCCGCCAGCGATCACCGCCCGGTCGTCGCCGATCTGCGCCCCCTGTGACGGGCCCCGGGCGGCCCGGTCAGGTCGCGGCCGTGCACCGGTCCACGTACGATCTGTGAGATGACCCGCCGTCGGAAACGGTGTGCGGTGCCGCGGTGCGTGCTGTTCGCCGGCCTGCTGGCCGGACATCTCCTACGCGCCACACCGGTGGCGCACGCGCACACACATGTCCAGCCGGACGAGGTCGCCCAGGGCGCCTCCACCGGCAGGTTCGCCGGGGACGCCTCGCTGTCGGATGTCGCGGGCCTGTCGGCCAAGGACATCTGGGCCGTGGGCCAGCAGAACGTGTGGGACACCTGGCGCAACCGCGGTGTGATCACGCACTGGAACGGTGTCTCCTGGACCGACGTGGCCATCCGCGGGGACGCCACCGGGGCCGGGCATCTGCGGTCGGTCGCCGCCGTTTCGCCGAGTGAGATCTGGGTGGTGGGAGACGGACACGACGGCCTGCCGTACGTGGCGAAGGGATCGCCGGGCGGGTTCGACCGGGTCGACGTGCCGCAGTTCCGCGTGGGTGACTGGCTCGGTGCCGTGGCCGCCTCCCTCGGCAGGGTAGTGACGGTCGGCAGCCGGGGCGGCAGGGCCTTCATGGCGGTGAGCGGCGGTGCGGGCAAGGGCTGGACCACCAGGAGTGGGCCTGACGGCATCATGTACGGCGTGGCCCTGGCGGGGAAGTCCGACGGATGGGCGGTCGGCGACTCCGGCAGCCGGCCGCTGATGATGCGGCTGTCCGGCGGCCGGTGGAAGCCGGTGGACCTGCCGGAGATCAAGGGCGGATTTCTGCGGGACGTCTACGCCCAGAGCCGCAAACGCGCGATCGCCGTAGGCGGGGTCTACGAGGGCGACGACGACACGATCGCGCCGCTCGTGCTCAGGTGGGACGGCAAGGAATGGTCCCGCGAGCGCCCCCGCTCCGACGGCAAGGCGCGGTCCCGGGGTAAGACGCTGCCCGGCCAGGCGGAGTTGTACGGCGTGACCGGTGACGGGGACGGGACGTTCTGGGCGGCCGGCTACGACCCGGCGCACCCGGCCGAGGGCTTTCTGCTGCGCCGCAGCGGTTCCAGGTGGACGGTCATCCGCGGCCAGGCCCCGCCCCAGAAGGGTGACGTGGGCGAACGGACGGTGCGGCTGCAGGCGGTCGCGCACGTCACCGGTCTCACGGTGGCCGTCGGGCACGTGCTCGACGCGAAGGGCCACTACACCGACCTCGTCGAACGGTTCGGCCCGCCATCAGGCCACCCGGACCAGACCGGACGGGCAGGTCACACGACCGCGCCGTCGTCCCACCCGGAGTCGGTCGGGGGACCGTCGCCCATGCGGACGACCAGGGTCACGAAGCCCCCGATGAAGGCGGCCACGGCGGCGAAGACGACCCAGCCGTCCATCGACCAGCCGAGCATCGCGGCGAGTAAGAGGTAGGCCGGGCCACCGAAGAGCGCGACCCACGAGAGCCTGCTGACGAGGTCAGCGGGCGGGAGCGGCGGTGGCGGCGGCGGGATGTAGTGATCCTCGTCCTCCGAGGGCGCCTTTCCCGGTGCCTTTCCGGCGTCTGAGGCGTCCACGCTCTGCGTTTCGCTGTCGTCGTCGGCGACGTTCTCCCGATCAGGCCATGGCTGCGTGGCCGAGGCGTCCTCGGCTGTCTCATTGAATGAGGCGACGATCTGACGCCAGACCTCGTCCTCGTCACTCTGCGGCGTCACTTCGGTCCCGGTTCACAAGTCCTTCGTCAAGGGTACAGAGGCGTGCGAGCGGATGAAGTCGAGGCTGCCCTCGAAGATCATTGGTGCGTCGTTGTCGAGCGTCGCGACGTGATAACTGTCGGTCAACTCCCTGATCTCCAGGTTCTGCCCCATCCTGGCGCGGAGGAACGCGGTGCTCGCCGGTTTTACGACATGGTCGTCGCGGCTGTGGAACACCAGAACCGGCTGGGTGATCTTGTGGATGTCGGCCCGGACGAGCTTCCACAGCCGGGGGAGCGTCGCCGCCGCGCGCACCGGAGTGCGTGTGTAGCCGAGCTCGGCCACGCCGGCCTTCTTGATGTCGCCGGCCACGCCGGGGATCGAGGGCACGACCCATTTCACGACAGGCGCCAGCCGCAGCAGCGGCGTGTCGCCGACCACGGACGGGTTGACCACCACGACTCCCTGGACCGCGTCGCGGTGCACCTCCGCCAGGCGCAGCGCCAGGCTGCCGCCCATGGACAGGCCCATCACGAACGCCTCGGCGCACCGGCCGCGCAGGTCGGCGAACGCCTTGTCCACCTCCGCGTACCAGTCCTCCCACCGCGTCCGGCTCATCTCCTGCCATGTCGTGCCGTGGCCGGGCAGCCGGGGGAGCGACACGGTCAGCCCGGCCGCCGCGAGGTGCTCGGCCCATGGGCGCATCGACTGCGGCGACCCGGTGAATCCGTGACACAGCAGAACTCCGACATCGCCCCCCTCGTGGTGGTACGGCTCGGCGCCGGGCAGCACTGGCATGGGGGTGAGCCTCCCTGTCACCGGAGCGATCCTGTGGGGTGTACCGCCCGATAGTCCCACGTAAGGCATCGTTAGTGCGAGTGGGCGGGGCGTGCGAAGATGACTTCACGTCTTACCCGAGGGGGGTGCCCGCGTGTTCTACTGGGTGGTCAAGGCCATCCTCTGGCCGATTCTCCATTTCGTCTTCCGCCCGTGGGCGGAGGGGGTGGAGAACGTGCCGAAGGAAGGACCGGTGATCCTGGCCGGCAACCACCTGTCGTTCGCGGATCACTTCTTCGGGGCCGTGTTCCTGCCGCGCAAGGTGATCTCCTTGGGTAAGGCCGAGTACTTCACCGGCCGCGGACTCAAGGGGCTGATCAGCCGGGCCTTCTTCTCCGGCGTCGGCACGGTGCCGATCGACCGCTCCGGCGGCAAGGCCAGCGAGGCCGCGCTCCGCACCGGCCTGCGCGTCCTTGGGGAGAACCAGGTGCTCGGCATTTACCCGGAGGGCACCCGTTCTCCGGACGGGCGGCTCTACAAGGGCAAGACCGGTGTCGCGCGGCTCGCGCTGGAGTCCCGTGCGCCGGTGATCCCCTGGGCCATGGTCAACACGTTCGAGATGATGCCGCCCGGCCGGCTGTTCCCCCGATTCGGCATCCGCCCGGGCGTCCGGTACGGCAAGCCGCTCGACTTCTCCCGCTACTACGGCATGGAGGGCGACCGCCTCGTCCTGCGCGCGGTCACCGACGAGATCATGTATGCGCTGATGGAGCTGTCCGGCCAGGAGTACGTCGACAAGTACGCCGCCAGCGCGAAAGTCGAGATGGCCCGGGCCGCCCGTAAATCCTCCTGATAAAGCCGAACCTCCTGATACAGCCGAACCGGGAAGGTAGCGTGGCTCTGTCCGTCGCCTGTCCCGGGAACACCCGGGTGAGGAGGGAGCCTGCGTGAGCATTCGGGTGAGGAGGGAGCCTGCGTGAGCGTTCGTGTAGACCGCGAGACAGTCTCGGAATATCTGCCCCACCGTCAGATCCTTGTCGTGCTGTCCGGAGTGGCGGCGGGAATGTTGCTGGCCGCGCTCGACCAGAGCATCGTCGGCACCGCCCTGCCGCGCATCGTCAGCGAACTCGGCGGCCTCGACAAGCTGTCATGGGTGGTGACGGCCTACCTGCTCACCTCCACGGCGTCCACCCCACTCTGGGGCAAGATCTCCGACCTGTACGGCAGGCGGATGATCTTCCAGACCGCCATCGGGATCTTCCTCGTCGGCTCCGCGCTGGCCGGGCTGAGCCAGAACATCGGACAGCTCATCGCGTTCCGCGCGCTCCAGGGCCTGGGCGGCGGCGGTCTCATGGCTCTGGCGTTCAGCATCATCGGCGACGTGATCCCGCCCCGTGAGCGCGGCCGCTACCAGGGATATTTCGGCGCGGTGTTCGGCGTGTCCAGCGTCGCGGGGCCGCTGCTCGGCGGTTTCTTCACCGACGGCCCAGGCTGGCGCTGGATCTTCTGGATCAACATCCCGATCGGCGTGGTCTCCCTGATCGTGACCTCGGTCGCGCTGAAGATCCCCACAGTGCGGCGGGCACACAAGGTCGACTACCTGGGCGCCGCGGTGATCGTGGCCGGGGTGTCGTGCTTCCTGCTCTACCTCGACTGGGCCGGCGGCGAGCTCGGCTGGACCGCTCCAGGAGCCCTCGCGCTACTCGCCGGATTCGTGTCGCTGGCGGCCCTGTTCGTGCTCGTCGAGCTCCGGGCGGCCGAGCCGATCCTGCCGATGCGGCTCTTCCGCAACTCGATCTTCAGTGTCGGCAACGCCTTCAACTTCCTGGGCGGGCTCGCGATGTTCGGCGGCATGATCTTCCTGCCGGTATATCTCCAGGCGGTCCAGGGCATGTCGCCGACCATGTCGGGGCTGGCGCTGCTGCCCGCGGTGTTCGGCATCTTCTCCACCTCGATCACCTCGGGGAACCTCATGACCCGGACCGGCCGCTACAAGAGGTTCCCCATCATCGGCGCCGCCGTGCTCCTGATCGCGCTGTGGCTGCTGTCGACCATCGAGGTGGACACCCCGTACTGGCGGGTCGCGATCTACGCGTACCTCTTCGGCGCAGGGCTCGGGTTCACCATGCAGACGGTCGTCACGGCCATCCAGAACGCGGTGGACCGGTCGGACATGGGCACCGCGACCAGCTCGGCCACGTTCTTCCGCTCGATGGGAGCCGCGATCGGCACCGCCGTCATGGGCGCCGTGCTCACCAGCCGGCTCACCCACTATCTGGCCGAGCAGTTCGGCGGGCGGGCACCGGCCGGTGGGATCGACGCCAACAACGTCGCCGCCATCCAGCATCTCCCGTCGCCAGTGAAGGAGCACGTGCTGGTCGCCTTCACCGAGGCCATCGACGACGTGTTCCTCGCCAGCCTGCCGTTCGTCGCCGCCGCGCTGCTCGTGGCGCTGTTCCTCAAGGAGATCCCGCTCGCCACCCGAGCCGAGGAGCCCGTCGCCGTCGGCTAGCGGCTCCGGAGGCGTTCGCGGATGCGGCGGATGTGCTCGGGGGTGGTACGGCAGCAGCCGCCGACGTGGGTGGCGCCGAGCGCATGCCACCCCGCCGCGGCCTCGCCGTACTCGACCGGATCGGTGAGGCCGAGCCAGCGGCGCCGCGCCGCGTCCCAGGTTTCGCCGGAGTTGGGGTAGACGATCGTCGCGCCCTCGGCGATCAGGTCGGGGATGAAGCGGGGTGTCGTGCAGTTCACGCCCACGGCGACGACCTGCGGCAGGCCGGCGAAGACGGCGGCGCACTCGGTGAACGGCGTCCCGTCGCTGATGTGCCGCCCGTCCCGGCAGGAGAAGCTCACCCACGCCCGCACCCCGGGCGTCTCGCACAGCAGGCGCGCGAGCGCCCGCGCCTCGGTGAGCGACGGGATCGTCTCGCAGGCGAGCAGGTCGGCCCCGGCCGTGGCGAGGATCTCGAAGCGCTCACGATGCCACTCGGCCAGGCCGTCCTCGTCGAGGTCGTAGTCGCCGGTGTACTCGGCGCCATCGGCGAGGAACGCGCCGTACGGTCCCACGCTCGCGGCCACCAACCCGGCACCGTGCTTGTCCCTGGCCTGGACGGCGAGCGTGACCGACAGGCGGATCAGGTCGCGTGCCTCGCGCGGAGTGAGGCCACGCCGGACGAAGCCGGGGATGCTCGCCTGGTAGCTCGCCGTGGTCGCCACGTCCGCACCCGCCCGGAAATAGTCGAGGTGCGCCCGGCGGATCACATCGGGCTCTTCGACCAGTAGTTTCGCCGACCACAGTTCGTCATCGAGGTCGCAGCCGAGCGCCTCCAGCCGGGTGGCCAGGCCCCCATCCAGCACAACAGGACTGCCCGGGACGATGGAACTCACCCCGCAACCCTATGCGTTCGAGATATATGGGTATTAAAGGGCTCGTCAAGCGAGTGCTACGCCGCCGGTTGCCCGTTCCCGCCGGAGGGCGGGACGACCGGCCCGACACCGGAGGAGTACGGGAGCCGCGGCGTCCCGTCCCCACTCCGCCGTCCGACGTCATGCGCCTACCCGAACCCGGCGGACGACCACAGCATCCCCGCTGACGTCCATGTCCTGCCGCACAGGCGGTGAGTCTCGTCAGGGACAGCCTCCGCATGCGGCCACAGCCGCGCGTCTACGCCCAAAGTGGGGTGAATGCTGTTCATGTGACATCACGTAGATAGTGCACAAATACCAATTTACTTCTCGTAATTTCTTTGAATTTCTTGGGCGGGACTGTTGTCATTTTCGAGTTTCCTGTGAAAGAATTGCGACAGATGTTCGAAACAATATGGCAGAGGGGAGGGGCCGATGCCGGCGGCGTGGGAGACGAAACCCAGGGAAGGATTCGACGAGGAACCGTTCGGCCCGGATGTGCCACGTTCCCATGCCGAACCCTTACTGGGGCCGCAGTGGTGGGTGGCTGTGGAAGCCGAGGCGCAGGCGCGTGCTGCGAGTAGCGGTTCGGCGGACGCTGCATCGTGGGCCGATTGGCCCGACTGGCTTGCCGCCGTCCCTGTTATGTCCCCGGACGCCGTACCGCCGAACGCCGCACTTTCAGACGCGGCATTCACGAACGGTGTGACCTTGAACGGTGTGTGTCCGGGTGAGCGCGACGCCGGCATGGTCGACGGCACCGTGGATGGTTCCGCTGCCGGCCTCGGGACTGACCACGGGGCCGGGCGCGCCGATGATGAAGCCGCCCAGCCCGCAGATGGCGCCCAGGCCCAGGATGGTCAGCAGGATGGGGACGGTGGTGCGGGGGCGTCGTGGCCGTTGGTGAGTCAGGTCCGGGAAAGTGCGTTGGCGTTGGCGTTGATTGCGGTGCCGGACTCGCCGCAGCAGTGTCTGGCTCAGATGGAGGAGTTGGCGTTCGCGCGGGATCGGTTGGAGGCGGCGGTCGCGGCCCGGGTCGCGCGGGTGCATGCCGCTGGAGCCGCTCGTGAGCATGGGCATGTCTCCACCAGGACCTGGCTGCGGTCGGTGTGTGGGATGAGTCGCCGGGCGGCGAACCGGATCGTGGCCCTCGGCGGCGAGCTGGACCGGTTGCCGGAGGTCCGGCGGCGCTATGCCGCGGGGGGCTTGACGGAGGGGGCAGTGTCGGCGATCTGCGCGGTCACCGCGGGGTTGAGCGACGAGGACGCGGTCAAGGCCGAGCGGATTCTGCTGGAGTTGGCCGATTCGGCCGGGTCGGAGGAGATCGCCAAGGCGGGGCGGTATCTGCGGGCGGTGTTGGATCCCGATGGGGAGATCAAGGACGCGAACGCCGACTACGACGCGCGGTTTCTGCTGTTGCGGGAGACCGGTACGGGTGGGGTGGAGGGGGAGTTCCGTCTGCCGCGGGAGGCCGCCGCCCGGCTGCGGGCGCTACTGGACGCCTATGCCAAGCCCAGGGCCAAGGGTGATGATCGGCCGCTTCGGGTGCGTAACGCCGACGCGTTGATCGCGCTGCTGGAGCAGCAGATCACCGCCGAGTTGCTGGTGGTTGTCAACGCCGAGTCCCTGCCCGACGACCCCGTCTCCGGCGATCCCACCCCCGGCGATCACGCGCCCACAGACGACACGGTGATGCACCACGTAGTCGGCGATCTCCTGCCCGACGGCGCCACCACAGCCGACAGCACCACAACTGAGGATCCCGCATCCGTAGACCGCGTAGCTGATGATCGCATGCCTGCTGATCAAGTGTCCGGTGACCTCGGTGCCCCCGCCGCCGATAATGCCCCACTCGGCGACAGCGGCGTCGACGGCCAACGCGACAGCCGCAGATCTGACGACAACAGGACCGAAGACAGCGGCTCTGAAGGCAGCGGCTCTGAAGACAACGGAACTCGTGATCTCGCACCTGAGGGCCTCGCCTGCCGGGAGCGTGACACCGGAGATCTCGTGCCGGGAGGCTTCGCGCCCGACGGCCTGATAGCAGGGGATACCGGCACTGGGACCGGCACTGGGACCGGCACCGGGACCGGCACCGGGACCGGGAATGGCGACGAGTCGGGGAGCGGCAGCGGCACGGGGATCGGCACCCAGGCCGGTGACGGCGGCGACGCCGCAGGCACCACCGGTGTCGGCCCGACCCGGGCGAATCCCATCACCGGCCCTGCCACCGTCGGTCGAGGAGACCCTGACGAGCAGAGCCCCCCGACGCAGACCGATCCGGCCATAGGCGCTCCCGGCGATCACGGACTGGACGATCCCAGCAGGGACGCCCCCGTCGGATGTGATCACCGCAGGGACACACCTGACAGGGACAGACCCGGCAGAGACGATCCCAGGAGGGGCGCTCGCGGCGGGAGCGGCAGCGCCGACATGATCGGCAGCCCAGACGTCTCCGATGGAGGCGACGACATGGACGGGACCGATCGAGCCTATGATCCCGGACCCACGGACCGCGAACGCATGAACCGCGAACGCATGGACCGCGGGGGCACGCCCTTCGAGGTCGGGGACTGGCCATGGCAGGTCGTGCTGCGGACCCTGCCCGGGCTGCTGCTGTCCACCGGGCACCTGCTGCCGATCACCGACGTCCACCGCCTGGCCCGCACATCCTCTCTCATCCGCCTGATCATGAACGCCCAAGGGCAGGTCCTGGACATGGGCCGCAAAGTCCGGCTGGCCACCCCCGCCCAGCGTCGCGCCGTCCTGGCTCGTTACGCCACCTGCATGGTGGACGGCTGTCCCCTCCCGGCGAGCATGTGCCAGGTCGATCATGTGGACAACTGGAGCGACGGCGGCCGCACCGACCTCGCCAAACTCGGCCCCACCTGCCAACATCACAACCGGGACCGCTACCGGCACCCCGACCGCTACATACGCCGCCAGATCGGCCCCGACCGCTGGGCCTTCACCTACATCGGCCCCTCCCACAATAGGAAACACCGGCGCGCATGATCGACCTACACGGACACGGCAGTTGCGAGGAGTGAGTCGCGTCAGGAACGCTTCCAGAAGGCCCGGGAACCGGAGGCGCTCGTGAGCGCGGTCAGCATGTCGATCACCCGCCGCAGCAGGTCGTCCGGCCGGGTGCCGGGCCGCTCCGCCCTCTCGAGATCCTCGGCGAGGGCGGACAGCTCGGCGTGGGCGCCGGCCATGTGGGCGATCACCCGCAGGCGGCTGCCCAGATCGGCCAGGTAGCGCCGGAACTCCCGCTCGGGCAGCGTCGTCTCCACCGCGCGGAGCCGGGCCAGTTCCTCGGCCAGCAGCGGCCGGACGGCGTCGAGATTGGTGACGAGAACGACGTCGAGATCGGTGTCGAGTTCGGTGTCGAGTTCGGTTTCGGGCGAGTGTGGGGCCTCGTGCCCAGGGGCTACCGAGGACCCACGACTGGGCCGGCGGACGGAGCCGGCGGGAGGCGGCGGAGCGAAGGCGATCGCGGCCTCGGCGTCCATTGGGCCTGACATTGGGCCTGACATCGGGCCTGACATCGGGCCTGTCATCGGGGCCGTCATGGGAGTGCTGGCAGCCATCAACCTGACCGCTCCCAGCGCCATCGGCGCGCCCATGGGCATCTCCCAGCCGGACGGTGGCTCCACCGGCTGGATCACGTGGTGCTCCGGGCGGCCGTCGGCGGTCACCCGCGAGTCGACCGCGACGAACGCGGTGAAGCGGCACAGCACGCCGAACCGCAGTGACGTCGTCACGATCCGATCCTCCAGTGAGTGATCGCCGGCGGCGTACCGGTCCTCCAGTTCCCGCAGGTGCGCCCGGGCCCACACCGCCCGTGCCGCCGGGCTGTCGGCATGGTGACCGGTCACCCGCCGCTCCCACGGCTCGCCGTCCGCCGTGAGGCCCCGTACGGTCATCGTCCCGGACGGCCGTCCCCGATAGCGGCCGGAGACGGTGAGGGGCACGCCGGGAAAGAGCGAGCAGATGTCCGTGACGGTGCCCGGGACGAGGTCGAATCCCCCAGGGTTCGGCGGTTCGGGACGCACCGCGATGTCCGTGACCAGTGGCGCGCCGATCCTGCGGTGGATGTGCTCCATCGCCTCGTCGAGCCGGTCCTCCGACTCGACCAGTTCGCAGCGGCCGGTGCCGAGCAGGGCGAGCCTGCCGAGGAAACCGGCGTTCACCGCCCGGTCGATGCCGACGGTGTGCACGCGGACCCCGCCGAGCCTCCCCACAGCTCGCTCCAGGATCTGGTCCTCGTTGCCCACCTGGCCGTCGGTCACCAGGACGAGCACGCGATCCCGCTCACCGGCCCGCTCACCGGCAGCGGCGCTGAGCAGGCCGAGCGCCTCCTCGATGGGCGAGAGCATCTCGGTGCCGCCACGCGCCTCCAGCCGGGCCAGATGCTCCACCGCGCGGTACCGGTTGCGGTCGGAGCCGTCCACCAGCCCGCCGGGAAAGGCACGCTCGACCACGCTGTCGAACGCCAGCACGGCGAAGCGGTCCCGCATGGTCAGCGTGTCGACGATCCTGGCCGCCGCCCGCCGGGCCGCCACCATCTTCCAGCCCATCATGCTGCCCGACCGGTCGAGGAGCAGTACCACGTCGCGAGGCATGCCCGCGGCCGAGGCGTCCGCCGGCGGCACCACGGTCAGCGTGAACGTGCCCTCCCCGTCATCGTCGCCGTCGTCGGCGTCGTCGGGCACCAGGGCGAGTGAGGTGGATGCGTCGAACGCCAGGCGCAGGATGAAGTCGCGGTCCAGCCGCTCGCCGGGCCGAAGGCTGATCGTGTCGCCCTCACGGACGACCTCGTGCAGGCTGGAGCGGATCTCCCGCAGGCCCAGCCCGGCAGGATCCACCGTCGCCGTGAGCGACAGCCGTACCGGATTGGGGAACCCGGGGAGCAGCACCGGCGGGGAGATCCGGGACGCGTCGGGCGCCGCGTCGGTGTCCGGGATCACGCCGGAACCGGCAGGTGGCCCGTCCAGCGGGACCCCGGGAACGTAGCGCGGGGCCACGACCAGCGGGAAGCGGAACTCGGCGGCGCCGTCTTCGTACGGCAGCGGCTGGCTCAGCGTGAGCCGTACGGTGACCCGCTCCGCGGGCGAGAGGTTGCCGACGCGGATGGTGAAGACGTCGGGCCGGTCCTCCTCGGCGATCGCGGCACGCCTGCCCTCGGCGAGGGCGCGGTCGTAGTCGGCCCGCGCCTGCGCGCGCTCCTTGAGCAGGCCCTCGATCACCCGGTCGTCGGCCTCCATGCGGAACGCGGTGACCGCCGCCCTCGGCGGCAGCGGGAAGACGTACGTCGCCTCGAGCGAGACGTCGAACGGGTTGCGGAACGTCTGCGTCACCTCGACCCCGGCGACCAGCCCGGTCACGCGGGCCGTGACGTCGACGCTTTCGAGCGGCAGGTTGCCGCGTTCGGTCTCCAGGGCCCCGAGCCCGGCGTCCTGCGCCGGACGGCACTCCTCCGGCCGAAGATGCGTGATGGGAACGGTCATGGCGATTTCTTCCCTTCGCGGGTGAGACCGAGTTCGGTGAGGGCGGCCAGCAGCGGACCGGCCGCCAGGCGGATGGCGGCGGCCTCGTCCGGGGTGGGGGTACGGCCGGCCCCGTCGAGCATCACCGTCACCCCGGGTGTGAGCCGTACGCCGAAGACGACGCCGTCCGGTGAGCCGGCTCCGGCCGCCGGTTCCGTCTCAGGTGCCGGCGCCGGTGCCGCCATCGCGTGCGCGGCGGTGGCGGCGGTGGCAGCGGTGGCAGCGGTGGCAGCGGTGTCCCGGACCCAGAAGCGGTCACGGGAGGCGGGCGCGGCCTCGACCGGCGGATCGGCGGGGAGACCGGCGATCCGCTGGAGCATGGCGTCGGTCGCCCCGGCGAGCTCCGCCTGGATGGCCGCGATGGACAGGCCGTCGGCCTGACGGCGTTTCACCGCGACGAGTTGCAGCAGGTGGCGTCGCCCATAGATGGCGACCCTGCCCCGGCGGGCGAGTGGCGGGTCGAGCAGCCCGATCGTCGCGTACCACCGGATGAGCCGTTCGTTGGGCACCTCGCGGACGCGGCCGTTGACACCGCCGTCGCCACCGCCGGTGGCCATGCCGTCGGCGCGTGTGCCATCGACGGGTGGCCGCGATGGGGCGAGCAGGGCCGCCGCCCGCCGCGCCAGCTCGCCGATCGTCCACGTCTCGTCCATGGCTCCACGATGACACTGTCATCATGACACTGTCAATGTTCCTCCGCCGCCCAGCCGCGGGTCCGCTCGACCGCCCGCTTCCACCGGGCGTAGGCCCTGCCGTCGTCGGGAGCGGGTTCGAAGCGGCGGTCGAGCCGCCAGGTCTCGCGCAACTCCTCGGGGGAGGACCAGACGCCCGCGCCCAGCCCGGCCAGGAACGCCGCGCCGAGTGCCGTCGTCTCCTGGATGACCGGCCGCTCGACCGGCGTGCCCAGTTGGTCGGCCTGCAGACGCATGAGCAGGTCGTTGGCGCTCGCGCCGCCGTCGGCCTTCAGCACCGCGGTCTCGACACCCATCTCCCGGATGGCCTCGACGATGTCGCGCACCTCGAAGGCGATCGCGTCGAGGGTGGCCCGCACCAGGTGGGCGGCGCGGGTGCCGCGGGTGATGCCGAGGATGGTCCCGCGGGCGCCGGGATCCCAGTACGGCGCGCCGAGCCCGGTCAGGGCCGGCACGAACACGACGCCGCCGGAGTCGGGCACGCTCGCCGCGGCGAACTCCGAGTCGCCGGCGGCCTCGATCAGTCCCAGTCCGTCGCGCAGCCACTGGATCGCGGCTCCGGTGACGAAGATCGACCCCTCCAGGGCGTACGTCATCTCCCCTGACGGCGACTGCCAGGCGACGGTGGTCAGCAGCCCGGCGTCCGACCGTACGATCCGCCCGCCGGTGTTGACCAGGATGAACGAGCCTGTGCCGTACGTGCACTTGACGTCGCCGGGGGAGAAACAGGTCTGGCCGAACAGCGCCGCCTGCTGGTCGCCGGCCACGCCGGTGATCGGCAGGTCGAGCCCGAGGAACGCCTCCGGTGAGGTCCGTCCGATCTCGCCGTAGTTGGGCACGATCCGCGGCAGCGCGGCCGGCGGCACGCCGAACAGGTCGCACAGCTCCGCAGACCAGTCGCCGGCCACGATGTCGTACAGCAGCGTCCTGGCGGCGTTGGACGGATCGGTGACGTGCCGGGTGCCGCCGGTCAGCCGGGCGATCAGGTAGGAGTCGACCGTGCCGACGGCCACATCTCCTGTCGCCGTGCCGTCCCAGGCGCGTGGGTCGTTCTCCGCCAGCCAGGTCAGCTTGGTGCCGGTGAAGTAGGGATCGAGGCGGAGGCCGGTGAGCTCCGACACGCGCGGCTCGTGCTCGCGCATGCGTTCGCAGATGGCGGTCGTGCGCCGGTCCTGCCAGACGACGGCGCGGCGCGGAGCGGCCAGCGTGGTGCGGTCCCACAGCACCGCCGTCTCCCGCTGGTTGGCGATCCCCACGCAGCACGGCCGGGTGGACGCGGCATCCAGGGCGGTACGGCAGGCCGCGAGCGTGGCCTGCCAGATCTCCTCGGGCACGTGCTCGACCCAGCCGGGATGCGGGAAGTGCTGGGCGAACTCCTCATGCCCCCGGCCGTCGATCCGCCCGTCCCCGGTCACGACAAGGGCGGTGACCCCGGTCGTGCCGGCGTCGATGGCCAGCACGCCCATCTCCCGTCCCCCACCGTGGGACACTGAGTGATTGGGAGTCGGCTGGGTAGGGGTGCTGGCCGTGGTGAGTTCTGTCACGTAACCTCGCTTTGGTCTATACCAATGTCGGTAGGCTGGGGCAGAATGCGGTGCGTCGACACGGCGTACCGAACCAGTCTGGCCGTGTATTCCCTTATGGAGGAACCCGTCATGCGCATTGGAGTCCTTACCGGAGGCGGCGACTGCCCCGGGCTGAACGCGGTGATCCGCGCCGTGGTCCGCAAGGGCATCGGCGTTTACGGGCACGAGTTCGTCGGATTCCGGGCCGGCTGGCGTGGCCCCCTCGAGGGCGACACCATGCCGCTCGACGTCCAGGCCGTCCGGGGGATCCTGCCGCGCGGCGGGACCATCCTCGGTTCCTCGCGCACGAACCCGATCAAGATCGACGGCGGCGTCGACCGGATCAAGGAGAACCTGGCCGCGGCCGGCGTCGACGCGCTGATCGCGATCGGCGGCGAGGACACTCTGGGCGTCGCCAAGCAGCTCTTCGACCGCGACGTCAAGGTCGTCGGCGTGCCCAAGACGATCGACAACGACCTCAACGCCACCGATTACACCTTCGGCTTCGACACCGCCGTGAACATCGCGATGGAGGCCATCGACCGCCTCCACACCACGGCCGAGTCCCACCACCGCGCCCTGATCTGCGAGGTCATGGGCCGCCACGCCGGCTGGATCGCGCTGCACGCCGGCATGGCCGCCGGGGCGAACGTCATTCTCATCCCGGAGAAGCCGTTCGACATCGAAAGGGTCTGCGCCTACGTCGAGTCCCGGTTCAAGACGCGGTACGCCCCGATAATCGTGGTCGCGGAGGGCGCGCACCCGCTCGAGGGGCAGATGACGCTGCAGGGCGGCGAGCTCGACGCGTTCGGTCACGTACGACTCGGCGGAATCGGCGAGATGCTCGCCAAGGAGATCGAGAAGCGCACCGGCAAGGAGGCCAGGACGACGGTCCTCGGCCACATCCAGCGCGGCGGCACGCCGACCGCCTACGACCGCGTGCTCGCCACCCGCTTCGGGCTCGGTGCGATCGACGCGGTCCACGGGGGCGACTTCGGCAAGATGGTCGCCCTGCACGGTACGGACATCGTCCGGGTGAGCCTCGAAGCCGCCACCGCCGAGCTGAAGACCGTGCCGGTGTCCCGCTACGAGGAGGCCGAGGTCTTCTTCGGCTGATCGCGCCGACTGATCGTACGGCTCCGTGATCGTACGGCTCCCGCCACCATCAGCGGGAGCCGTACGCGTCTCTACTCGGTCTTGTTCGGCGGCGCTGTTCGGCGGCGCTGTTCGGTGTGTGGCGGACTAAAGTAGTGGGCTCCCGCGTTGTGCTCTGCCGGAGGTAGGTAACGGAATGTCAGTGACGGCCGGATCGGCCCTGGGCGAGCCATGCGTGCTGCTCAAGCTGGGCGAAGTGGTCCTGAAGGGCAGGAACCGCGAGCTCTTCGAGATGCGGCTGCGGTCGAACATCAAGGGCGCGCTCAAGGACTACCGCGTCGAGGTCCGGCAGCGGCACGGCGTGATCGCGCTCTTCCTTCCCGAGGGGACCGCTGACGAGGTCGCCGAGGCCGTGGCCAAGCGCGTGTCCGACGTGCCCGGCATCGTGCTGGTCCATCTCGCCCGGCGGATTGCCAAGGACCCCGAGGCCATCACCAAGGCGGCCATCGAGCTGATCAAGGACTCCGACGAGGTGGCCAGGAACGCGCGCTTCGCCGTACGGTCGCGGCGCAGGGACAAGCGCTTCCCGCTGCGGTCCAACGAACTCGACCGTCTCGTCGGCGGCACGATCAACGACACCTATGGCCTGCCAGTGGACCTGAGTCGTCCCGAGCTGACCGTGCACATCGAGGTGGACAAGGACGAGGCGTTCCTGTTCACCGGGGGCCTGCCCGGGCAGGGCGGTCTGCCGGTCGGCTCCAGCGGGCGGGCACTGGCGCTGCTGTCCGGCGGCATCGACTCACCGGTCGCGGCCTACCGGATGATGCGCCGGGGTCTGCGGGTGGACTTCCTGCATTTCTCCGGCATCCCGTTCACCACCTCCGAGTCGATCTACAAGGCGTACGCGCTGGTCCGCAACCTGGACAGGTTCCAGGGGAAGTCGCGCCTGTGGGTGGTGCCGTTCGGCAAGGCCCAGCAGTCGATCAAGGCGTCGGGGCAGGACCGCCTCGCGGTGATCGCGCAGCGGCGGCTGATGCTGAAGACCGCCGAGGAGGTGGCGCACCGCATCCGCGCCGAGGCGCTCATCACGGGCGACTCGCTCGGCCAGGTCTCCTCGCAGACGCTCACCAACATCACGGCCCAGGACAACGCGGTCGACCTGCCGATCATGCGCCCGCTCATCGGCCTCGACAAGACCGAGATCATGGCGGAGGCGCGGCGGATCGGGACGCTGCAGATCTCCGAACTGCCCGACGAGGACTGCTGCACGTTGCTCGCCCCCCGCTCGGCCGAGACCCGCGCCAAGATCGAGGATCTCAAGCAGATCGAGCGGCGTCTGGACGCCGAAGAACTCGCCGTGCAGCTCGCCGACTCGATCCGCCCGTACAAGCTGGACGACTTCCAGCAGTAGACGCCGCTACACCGGGGTCGCGGCGGTGGACATCGCCGGAGACATCGCTGGAGAAACGGTGAGGGTGCGGTTCACCAGCGCCGGGAAGTCGCGCATGACGGTGGCGAGTTCGGCCAGGTCGCCGTCGACCAGGGCCTGGGGGCCGTCGCACAGCGCCTGCTCGGGGTTGGGGTGCACGTCGATGATCAGGCCGTCGGCCCCGATCGCGATCGCGGCCCGGGTCAGCGGCAGCACGAGGTCGCGGCGGCCGCCCGAGTGCGACGGGTCCACGATCACCGGCAGGTGCGACAGCCGCTGCACCACGGGTACGGCCGAGATGTCGAGGGTGTTGCGGGTCGCGGTCTCGTAGGTCCGGATGCCCCGCTCGCACAGCACGATGTCGAGGTTGCCGCGCTGGGCGATGTACTCGGCCGCCATCAGCCACTCCTCGATGGTCGCCGTCATACCCCGCTTGAGCATCACCGGCCTGCCGGCCGCGCCCACGGCCTGCAGCAGCGCGAAGTTCTGCGCGTTGCGGGTGCCGACCTGCAGCATGTCGGCGTACGACGCCACAAGCGCCACGTCGTGGGCGTCCACCACCTCGGTGACGATCGGCAGCCCGGTCTCCTCCCGGACGTCGGCGAGGATGCGCAGGCCCGCCTCGCCCAGGCCCTGGAAGGCGTACGGCGAGGTGCGCGGCTTGTAGGCCCCCCCGCGCAGCAGCGTCGCGCCGGCGGCCTTGGCCATCTGGGCCGCCTCCAGCGTCTGCTGCGGGGTCTCCACCGCGCACGGCCCGGCGATCAGCGTCACCGTGTCCGGCCCGATCGGCACCCCGCGCACGGTCACCGTCGACCGCTCGGGATGGTTGCCGCGGCTCACCAGCTTGTACGGTGCGGACACGCGCACCACGTCGGCCACGCCGCGCATGCCGCGCAGGTTCAGCGCCGTGAACTGGTCGACGTCGCCGATCAGCCCGATGATCGTACGGCTCACGCCCCGGCTGGCGAAGGCCTCACCCCCGGCCGTGGCGACGAGCTCGACGATCGCCTCGACGTCGTCCTGCGTGGCCTCGGGGGCCATGACGATGACCATGATCACTCCTTCTTCTGAGCGGACTTCTGGCGGGTATTTCCGTAACAAACAGAAGGCCCCGGGTCCATCCGGACCCGGGGCCTTCGTTCGCCTGGCTGTCAGCGCAGCGCTTGCGGGCGAGCGGTCCCCACGGGTCCGTCGCCATACCAAAACACGAAAAACGCAGAAGCGGTGCGCATGGTCGAAATATATCGCATGCCTCGTGTCCGAACAGGAGGGGCCCGGCGGAGGGGACCGGTGGGAACCGGTCAGAAGCCTGGTGGCAGGATGGCTGCGTGCCGGAGATTCCCGAACCGGAGATCCGTGACCCGGAGATACGTGAACCGGAGATACGTGAAGTGGAGACCCGCCTGCCCCCGGGCCAGTACATCCCGAGGGGGCGGCCGATCCTCCACTACGGCAGGGTGCCGGCGTTCCGCCCCCAGACCTGGCGGTTCCAGGTCTTCGGCGCCACGGCGTCGGGGGATGACCACAAGTTCACCTGGGAGGAGTTCTCCCGGCTGCCCCACACGACCGTGATGGCCGACTTCCACTGCGTCACCAAGTTCTCGATCATGGGGAACGAGTGGGGCGGGATCCCGGCGGCCGCGCTCCTGGAGCGGGTCCCGCCCGACCCCGGCGTGCGCCACGTCATGATCTGGGCCGAGTACGGCTACAGCGCGAACCTGAGATTCGGTGACTTCGACCGGCCGAGCACATTGTTCGCCACCGAGCTCGACGAGCAGCGGCTCACGCCCGAGCGCGGCTATCCGGTCCGTCTCGTCGTCCCCCATCTGTACGCCTGGAAGAGCGTGAAGTGGGTGCGCGCCATCGAGTACCTCCTGGAGGACCGGCGCGGCTTCTGGGAGGATCGCGGCTACCACAACATCGGCGACCCGTGGCAGGAGCAGCGCTACTCATATCAGGAGGACCCGGGCGACGGCCCACCCTGAGCTCTGCCAGCCGCTATTTTGGCCCGCGTGTCAACAGCCCTGTGTCTCACAGCCTTGTGGCTGCCGCTCTGCGGGATGTCCGCCCTCGCGGGGTACGGCCTGGGCCGACGGCGGGCCGGCCGCGACGGCCTGGCCGGGGAGGCGGGCGAGGCGGCCCATCTCGCCCTGCACATCGCCGGGCTGGCCGCGCCCTCGCTGCGGGCGGGCCTGAACCGCGATTCTGCGCGCCGAGCCGTACGGCACCTGCGTGCCCTGCTCGGCACGTCCGCGATGGCGATCACGTCCCTCGACCGGGTCCTCGCCCGGGACGGTGAGGGCGCGCCGGGGGATGAGGCGATCCTCGCCGAGGCCCGGGCCGCGGCGCGGGCCGGCCGGCCCCAGATGGGCGCGGGGGAAGGGGTCGCGGGGGAGGGGGTGGTGGTGCCGCTGATCGTGGCGGGGCGGATGATCGGCACCCTCGTGGCCTACGACGCGGAGGCCGGTCCCTCGCTTGTGCGTACGGCGACCGAGGTGGGCCGCTGGGTCTCCGGGCAGCTCGAACTGGCCGAGCTCGACTCGTCCCGGCGGCGGACGCTCGAGGCCGAGACGCGGGCGCTGAGCGCGCAGATCTCGCCGCATTTCGTCTACAACTCGCTGACCACGATCGCGTCGTTCGTCCGGACGGAGCCGGAGCGGGCCCGCGAACTGCTGCTGGACTTCGCCGACTTCACCCGTTACGCCCTGCGCCGCACCCGGGACTTCACCACGCTCGCCGACGAGCTGAGCTGCATGGACCGCTATCTGGTGCTGGAACAGGCGAGATTCGGCGACCGGCTGCGCTTCACTGTGCAGGTGGCCCCCGAGGTGTTGCGCGTCCCGGTGCCCTTCCTGTGCCTGCAGCCGCTGGTCGAGAACGCGATCAAGCACGGCATGCCCGGTGAGGTCCGGGTGGTCATCAGGGACGCCGGAGCCGAGGCGCACATCTCGATCGAGGACGACGGGGTCGGCATGGACCCCGAGCACGTGCGCGCCATCCTCGGGGAGGAGCCGAAGGGGATCGGGCTGAGCAACGTCGACCTGCGGATGCGCCGCATCTACGGCCACGATTACGGCCTCGTCGTCGACACCGCACCCGGCGCGGGAACGAAGATCCAGATCCGCATCCCCAAGACCCGCCCGCGGCCCACGCTGGTCTAGCTTCAGGTATCACTTGCGTAACCAGTCGGTTACAGGCACGGTGGTGGCCATGTTACGCGTCCTTGCGGTAGACGACGAGGTCCCCGCGCTGTCCGAGCTCGCCTATCTCCTCCGCCGGGACCCCCGCGTGGAGCAGGTGAAGACGGCGTCGGACAGCGGGACGGCCCTCCAGGACATGGTCCAGATGATCGCCGCGGGGGAACGGCTGGACGGGGTGTTCCTGGACATCCGCATGCCTGGCCTCGACGGTCTCGATCTGGCCAGGCTCATCGGTGGCTTCCCCATGCCGCCGAGGCTGGTCTTCGTGAGCGCCCATGACTGCGCCGTCCAGGCGTTCGAGCTGGAGGCCGTCGACTATCTGCTCAAGCCGGTGCGCCCGGAACGCCTGGCAGAGGCCGTACGGCGACTGGCGGCGGCGGTCGCGGCCGGTGAGGGGGAGACGGACCCGGACGACGTCATCCCCGTGGAGCTGGGCGGGCGCACGAAGTTCGTGGCGCAGCAGGACGTGTGCTACGCGGAGGCGCAGGGCGACTACGTGCGCCTGCACACGGCCGACGCCAACTACCTGGTACGGATGTCTCTGGCGGCGTTGGAGCGGCGCTGGGGCGGCTCGGGCTTCATCCGGGCACACCGCAGCACCCTGGTGAACGCCAGGCACGTGATCGAGATGCGGTTCGACGCCGGGCGGATGGTCCTCCAGGTGGGGGAAGAGGTGCTGCCGGTGAGCAGGAGGCACACCCGGCAGGTCCGGGAGTTGCTCGTCGGCCAGTTCCGTTGATCTTCGTGGCGCGCTACCGGGTTCTCCGGGACCGCTCGTCGCTCGGGATGGTCCGCTCGTCGCGATCGCCGGGGCCGTATGGCGCGAACTGGAGACCGCTCGTCTGAAGGGCCTCCCGGCGGCCTCATTACTCCTCGTAGTCTTTCGAGCGTTGCAAGACACGCCGCGTGGCCGACAAGGTGAGCGAGATCTGACCTCAAGGTCACAGGGCCGGGCTCGACTCGGGGGGGAAGGGCCCGGTCCGGCGTGGTGGGGAGTACGCGGACGCGATCCGGCCACACGGGGGCGCCGGATCGCGCCGCGATCTCCTGCGGTCGGAGGCCGGTCAGCCGCCGTTCAGCCGCCGTTCAGCGCAGCTTCTTGAGCAGTTCGATGTCCTCCCGTAGCTTCTCTTCCTTACCGGGCGTCTCCACGCAGAGGGGCACGCCGGCCGCGACCGGGTGGCGCATCAGGTCGGCGAACGGCCGCGCCCCGATATGGCCGGCGCCGATGTTCTCGTGCCGGTCCCGCTTCGATCCGCAGGCGTCCTTGGAATCGTTGGCGTGGATCAGCTTGAGCCGGCCGGGGGCGACCTCGTGCAGCGCGTCCAGCGTGAGCCGTACGCCGTCGGGGGCGGCCAGATCGTGACCGGCGGCGAATGCGTGGCAGGTGTCCAGGCACACCCCCGCCTTCGGATGGAAGTCCAGCGCTTCCAGGTAGGGCCCCAGGTCCTGGACGGTCGCGCAGAGCATCCGGCCCTGCCCGGCCATCGGCTCCAGCAGCAGGTCGGGGCCGTCGTCGGGGATCTCGTCCAGCAGTGGCAGCAGGTGCTCGCGCACCTGGCGCATCGCCTCCTCCCGGGACTGGTTGACGGCCGACCCCGTATGCACGACCACGCCGAGTGCGCCGATCGCGGCGGCCCTGCGCAGTGTGTGGCGGATGACGGTCACCGAGCTCTCCAGCGTGGCCTCGGTCGGCGAGCCGAAGTTGACCAGGTAGTTGGCGTGCACGAACGCCGGCATCCCGGACTCGCGCAGCTTGGCGTCCTCGGCGGGGTCGCCCGCGCTGAGCGCCCAGCCGCGCGGGTTGCTGACGAACACCTGGATCATCTCGGCGCCGATTTTCGAGGCGTGGCGCAGGCCGCCGGTGGCCAGGCCGCCGGCGACGAAGACATGGCCGCCGATGAGATTGGAAGGAGTCATTGCGACCTCCGAGATAGTGACGCCCCGACTGGTGGTCCGGCCGGCTTTCAGATGACTTCCAGGGAACTCTGCCTGGTCGCGACCGGCGCTTTGTCACAACCTACAAACGGCCGCGGTGGCGGAGGCGGCGGGTTGGGACTTCGCGCTGCTGGACCGGGCCGTCGGGCCGCTGTGTACTGCAAGCATGCGAGAAGTCAGCCGGGAGGAGCTCCGCTCCTGCTGCGCGTCCGCCACCTGGGTTTCGGCGGTCGCCGAGCGGTGGCCGTACCGGGATCTCGACGGACTGCGGCGGGCGGGCGAGGTGGCGATGGCCGCGCTGAGCTGGCCCGACGTGCTCGAGGCGCTCGCCGCGCACCCCCGGATCGGCGAGCGGGCCGCCGGCGATGACCGGGAGGCCGCCTGGTCGCGAGGTGAGCAGGCGGGTACGGCGGACGCCGGCCGGAAGGTGCTCGACGCGCTGCGCGAGGGCAACGCCGCCTACGAGAGCCGGTTCGGCCACGTCTATCTGGTCTGCGCGACCGGGCGGAGCGCCGAGGAGATGCTCGGCCTGCTGCGGGCGCGGCTCGCCAACGACGCCGAGGCCGAGCGCGCGGTGGTCCGCGAGGAGCTGGGCAAGATCGTCGACCTCAGGCTGGCCAAGCTGTGGCAGGAGGTGCGATGAGCCTGTCGACCCATGTGCTGGACACCGCCGCCGGGCGGCCCGCCAAGGACGTGTTCGTACGGCTCTCGCGTCGCGCGGCGCATGGTTTCGTCCCGGTGGCCGAGGGCCGTACCGACGGCGATGGCCGGATCAGCGCCTGGTCGCCGCTCGGCCGGGAATGGCTGGCCGATGAGGATCCGCGCCCGGGGACCTACCGGCTCGTCTTCGACACCGGCTCCTACCTGGGGGAGGGCGCGTTCTTCCCCGAGGTGAGCGTCGTGTTCACCATCCGGGACGCCGGCGAGCACTGCCACGTGCCGCTGCTGCTGAGCCCGTTCGCCTATTCGACCTACCGGGGGAGTTGATCGTGGTCGTCCTGGGACCCAACAGGTACGGCAAGGCAGAGACGAGAGTGGTGCAGGTCACCCGGCACGGGGACGCCCACCGAGTGAAGGACCTCAACGTCAGCGCGACGCTGTCCGGTGACATGACCGAGGTCCACCTGAGCGGGGACAACTCGGCCGTGCTGCCCACCGACACACAGAAGAACACGGTCTATGCGTTCGCCAAGAAACACGGCATCGGCGCGATCGAGGACTTCGCGCTGCTGCTGGCCCGGCACTTCGTCGGCACCCAGTCGGCCGTCCGTCATGCCCGGGTCGCGATCGAGGAGTACACCTGGGAGCGCAACGGTTCGAATGGGCACTCCTTCGCCAGGGCCGGGCGGGAGACCCGCACCTGTGTGGCGCACGTTGACGGATCGGGGGAGCGGGTCGTCTCCGGGCTGCGCGGCCTCGTCGTCATGAACACCACGAACTCGGAGTTCTGGGGCTTCGCCAAGGACAAGTACACGACACTGACCGAGACCCGCGACCGCATCCTCGCCACGGAGGTCGCGGCGTCGTGGCGGCACGCGGACTTCCCCACCTATTGGGACAAGTCTCATGAAACGGCTCGGTGGGCCCTGCTCGCCGCGTTCGCCGACACCTACAGCCTGTCGCTGCAGCAGACCCTCTACGCCATGGGCTCGCGAGTGCTCGCCGAATGCCCCGAGATCTGCGAGGTACGACTCTCGCTGCCGAACAAGCATCACTTCGAGGTGGACCTGTCGCACTTCGGGCTGGACAACGACGGCGAGATCTTCCTCGCCGCCGACCGGCCGTACGGACTGATCGAGGGCACGGTCCTGCGTGAGGACGCACCCGCCGCCGGACCGGCCTGGGAGTAGCCGATGGACTTTCTGCGCGCCCGGACCTGGGCCGAGGCACTGGAGTTGAAGGCGGAGCGGCCGGAGGCGACGCCGATCCAGGGCGGCACCGACGTGATGGTGGAGATCAACCTCGACAGGGGCCGCCCCGCCGCCCTGCTCGACCTCAACCCCGTGGGCGAGCTGGCCGGCTGGTCGAGGGAGGGCAGCCGGTCGCGGGAGGGGGAGTGGATCCGCGTCGGCGCCGGGGTGACCTACGCCCGGCTGATCGACGAACTGGGCGAGGTGCTGCCGGGGCTGGCCCAGGCGTCCCGTACGGTCGGCTCGCCGCAGATCCGAAACCGCGGCACGCTGGCCGGCAACCTGGGCGCCGCCTCCCCGGCCGGTGACGGCCACCCTCCGCTGCTGGCCTCCGGCGCGGTCGTCGAGGCCGAGTCGGTGCGCGGGGTGCGGCTGATCCCGATCGCGCAGTTCTACACCGGGGTGAAGCGCAACGCGCTCGCCCCCGACGAGCTGATCCGCGCGGTGCGGGTGCCCACCGCCGCCGGCCCGCAGTACTTCTCCAAGGTCGGCACGAGGAACGCCATGGTCATCGCGGTGTGCTCGTTCGCGATCGCGCTCCACCCGGAGAATCGGCGGGTGGGGACCGGGATCGGCTCGGCCGCGCCGACGCCGCTGCGGGCCGTGGCGGCCGAGGCGTTCCTGGCGGGCGAGCTCGACTGGACCCTCGGCGGGGCGGGCGGCGGGGCGGGCGGCACCGCGCTCGACCCGCGGGTCGCCGAGCGGTTCGCGGAACTGGTGGTCGAGGCCGCGGCGCCCATCGACGACGTGCGGGGACGGGCCGCCTACCGGTCGCACGCCCTGGCCGTGATGGCCCGCCGCACGCTCGGCTGGGCCTGGCACGACTACCTGCGAGCGGGGAGGGGCGCGAGGTGAGGGTGAACGTCACCGTCAACGGCCGGAAGATGGCCGCCGACGACGTGTGGGAGGGCGAGAGCCTGCTCTACGTGCTGCGGGAACGGCTCGGCCTGCCGGGCGCCAAGAACGCCTGCGAACAGGGTGAGTGCGGCTCCTGCACGGTCTATCTGGACGGCACGCCGGTCTGCGCCTGCCTGGTCGCGGCAGGTCAGGCCGAGGGCCGTGAGGTGGTCACGGTCGAAGGCCTGGCCTCGGGGGACGACCCGGCGGACGGGGAGGGCGGCCTGCACGACGTGCAGCGCGCGTTCCTGGCGGCGGGAGCCGTACAGTGCGGGTTCTGCACGCCGGGGCTCATCGTGCAGGCGCACGCGCTGGTCGAGCGGGCGGCGGGGCGAGTGCCGGACGACGCCGAGATCCGCGAGGCCCTGGCCGGGAACCTGTGCCGGTGCACCGGATACGAGAAGATCCTCGACGCCGTCCGGCTCGCCGCCACCCCCACCCCCTCGCCGTGATCTTGCAGAAACTCGCACCGATGCCGCCTGACCTTGGAGTTCTCCTTGCGTGATCTTGCAGTCCGCCGACTCGTCATCGAGAACGCCTACATCGCGCCTGTGGTGGGCGAGGAGATTCCCTCCGGCCACATCGTCGTCGAAGGAGACCGGATCACCGCCGTGGGCCCCGGCCCCGCGGCAGCCGTACCCGAGGGGGCCGAGCGGATCGACGGCGCCGCCTGCCTGGCGACCCCGGGGCTCGTCAACACCCATCACCACCTCTACCAGTGGGCCGCCCAAGGAGTGACGCCCGACGGAACGCTGTTCGAGTGGCTGGTGGCGAGCTACCGGCTGTGGGCGAGGATGGACGCCGAGGTGGTGTCGGGCGCGGTCACGGCGGGGCTGGCCTGGCTGGCCAAGTCGGGCTGCACCACCTCGACCGACCACCACTACATCTTCCCGAAGGGCCGCGGCGACCTGTTCGAGGCCGAGATCGATGCCGCGCGACGGGTCGGGTCGCGGTTCCATCCGTGCCGGGGCTCGATGGACCGGGGGAGATCGCAGGGCGGGCTGCCGCCGGACGACATCGTGGAGGATGTCGATGACATTCTGCGAGCCACCGAGGAGGCGATCCGGAAATATCATGACCCGTCATTCGGGTCGATGGTGCGTGTCGCGGTCGCCCCGTGCTCGCCGTTCTCCGTGAGCGGCGATCTCATGATCCGCTCGGCCGAGCTCGCGCGCTCCCATGGCGTACGGCTGCACACGCACCTCGCCGAGACCGCCGACGAGGACGAGCACTGCCGCGAGCAGTTCGGCATGCTCCCGGCTGAGTACCTTGACGGTCTCGGCTGGCTCGGCCCCGACGTCTGGCTGGCCCACTGCGTCCACCTCACCGACAAGGACGTGCGCCGGTTCGCCGAGACCGGCACCGGCACGGCCCACTGCCCCTCCTCCAACGGTCGTCTCGGCGCCGGCATCGCCCGCATTTCGGACCTGCTGCGGGCGGGCGCTCCCGTCGGGCTCGGCGTGGACGGCGCCGCCTCCAGCGAGATGACGCCGCTCGCCGGTGAGATCAGGATGGCGATGCTGATGCAGCGCGCCCGGTACGGCCCGCGCGCGCTGACCGCCCGCCAGGCGCTGGAGCTGGCCACCATGGGCGGGGCCAGGTGCCTCGGCCGGGCCACCGAGATCGGGTCGCTCGAGGCGGGCAAGCTCGCCGACATCGCCCTGTGGCGGACCGGCGGTTTCCACGCCGCCGTCGACGACCCCGTGGTCGCGTTCGCGTACGGGCAGACGCCGCCGCTGGCCCGGCTCCTGGTCGGCGGCCGGGCCGTGGTCGAGGACGGCGAACTCCGTACGGTCTCCGACGCGGCGGCGGCCGAGGCGGGGGCGCGTGCCCACCGCCGCCTCCTGGGGGAGGCTTGAAGGTCGGCCCGGACGATCGGTGCCGTACGTCTACTCAGAGCGCGGCAGGTCCACGTACGCGCCTGTGCAAGATCACGGACGGTGTCGGGGCAGGTCAGGAGGCAGGGGTGCGAGTTTCTGCAAGATTACGGATGGGAAAATCGCAGGTCGGAGGCGATCCCTGCGAGAATTCGCAAGATCACGGACTGGGGGTGAGGGGGGCGTGTTCGAGCTCGTGGTGAGGTCACGGCGGGTGGTCACGGCCGGGGGGGAGCGTGCACTGGCGGTGGCCGTACGGGACGGGAAGATCGCCGCGCTGCACGCGTACGACGATGTGACCGCCGACGTGCCGGACGCGCGGCAGGTGGTCGACCTCGGCGACGTGGCGCTGCTGCCCGGGCTGGTGGACACCCACGTGCACGTCAACGAGCCCGGCCGGACCCATTGGGAGGGCTTCGCCACGGCCACCCGGGCGGCGGCGGCCGGCGGGGTCACCACGATCGTCGACATGCCACTCAACTCGCTGCCGCCCACGGTCGACGTGGCCGCGCTGGAGACCAAGCGCCGGGCGGCGCAGGGGAAGTGCCACGTCGATGTCGGCTTCTGGGGCGGCGCGATCCCCGGAAACCTGGCCGACCTGCGGCCGCTGCACGACGCCGGGGTGTTCGGGGTCAAGTGCTTCCTGTCCCCTTCGGGGGTCGAGGAGTTCCCCGCGCTGGACCGGGCCGGCCTGCGGGACGCGCTGGCCGAGGTGGCCTCCTTCGACGGGCTGCTGATCGCGCATGCCGAGGATTCCGCGCTGCTGTGTGACCCTCCTGGCCCGAAATATGCGCATTTTTTGGGATCACGGCCGCAGGAGGCCGAGCGGCGGGCCGTCGAGCAGGTGATCGAGTCGGCCGCCGCGACCGGCGCCCGCGTGCACATCGTGCACGTGTCGGCCGCCGCCTGCCTGGAGCCACTGAGACAGGCCCGGCGCGACGGGGTACGGATCACCGCGGAAACCTGCCCCCACTATCTGACGCTCACCGCCGAGGAGGTCGCCGGGCCCGCGTACAAGTGCTGTCCGCCGATCAGGGAGGCCGCCAACCGCGACGCCCTGTGGGAGGCGCTGGCCGAGGGCGTCCTCATCGGCGTCGTCTCCGATCACTCCCCGTCGACGCCCGACCTGAAGGTCCCCGACTTCGCCGCCGCGTGGGGCGGCATCTCCTCCCTGCAGCTCGGCCTGCCCGCCGTGTGGACAGAGGCCCGGTCGCGTGGATGCGGACTGCTCGAGATCGTTCGCTGGATGGCCGAGGGGCCCGCCGCGCTGGTCGGCCTGCCGCACAAGGGGGTGATCGACGTCGGCGCCGACGCCGACCTGGTGGCCTTCGACGCCGACGCCGAGTTCACCGTCGACGCGGCCGCGCTGCATCACCGCAATCCGGTCACGCCCTACCACGGCCGGACGTTGACCGGCGTCGTCCGTACGACCTGGCTGCGCGGCGTGCCCGTCGATTTCCTTACCCCTCGCGGGCGATTCCTGGTCGGATCATGAGCACGGTTTTAGGAAGTTCGCGGCACGCAGTCGATGTGAGCCCGTTCACCCGGCTGCCCGATCTCGCCCTGCGGACGTACGGCGGGGCGGTCGTGGCGGCCAGCGACGAATCGTTCGCCGAGCGGGAAGCGCTGACCAGGCCGGGCCGGCCCGAGTTCCGCCCGCACACGTTCGGCCCGAAGGGGCAGGTCTACGACGGGTGGGAGACCCGGCGACGGCGCGGGCCCGGCCATGACTGGGCGATCGTACGGCTCGGCCTGCCCGGGATCATCCGGGGCGTGGTCGTCGACACGGCCTGGTTCAAGGGCAACTACCCGCCGTACGCCTCGGTGGAGGCGTGCGCGGCCGAGGGACATCCGTCGGTGGACGAGCTGACCGGGTGGGTGGAGATCGTGGCGAAAAGCCCGCTGTCCGGCGACGCCGTACACGAGTTCCCGGTCGCCGATCCCCGTAGGTTCACGCACGTGCGGCTGAACATCTTCCCCGACGGCGGCGTCGCCCGGCTGCGGGTGCACGGCGAGGTGGTGCCCGACCGGACGTTCCTGGACGGGCTCACCGTCGATCTCGCCGCGCTGGAGAACGGGGCCCGCGTCGTCTCCTGCTCGGACGAGTTCTACTCGTCGCCCAACAACGTGATCGCCCCGGGCCTGGCCCGCCATCAGGCCGAGGGCTGGGAGACCGCCAGGCGGCGCGGCGGCGGCAACGACTGGCTGATCGTGGCGCTGGCCGGCCCCGGCATGGTCGCCGTCGCCGAACTGGACACCGCGAACCTGATCTACAACGCCCCGGGCGCGGCGTCGCTGAGCGGAATCGACGCGCGCCGGGCCTCGCTCGACGACGCAGGCGCCTGGTTCCCGCTGCTGCCCAGAACCCGGCTCCAGCCGGACACGAGGCACCGGTTCCGCCTCGACGACGTCCGTACGGTCACCCATGTGCGACTCGACATCTACCCCGACGGCGGCCTCGCCCGCCTCCGCCTCCTCGGCGCTCTCGCCCGAACGAGCGACCCGATCACGTTCGGTTGACTACCGGTTCGGGAGAAGACCTGACTCACGCAGCCGCTCGAAGGGCTGCGGCATCCTCACCCTGCACCGCCGCCTGGTCCGGAGCGTGATCGGTGCGGCATCTCCTCGTTCAGGTGCTCACACTCAGTGCCAGATGGTGATGGTGGAGCCTGGGGGTTGGTGGCCGCTGGGGCTCTCCTGGATGACGCGGCGGGTGCCGACCAGCTTGCGGGTCTTGACCTTGAAGCCTGCCGCCCTCAGCTCGCGCGTGGCGTCCTTCAACGCCTTGAACCGGACGTCGGGGACCACGACGACCTCGCCGGGAGGCTCGGAGTCGTTGTTGTCCCAGGGCCAGTGCCAGCCGTTGTCCGGCCCCTTGGAGACCGTCAGGCGGACCTCGATCCCCGCCTCGACCGGCGTGCCGCCGGCAGGGTCCTGCCCGATCACCGTGCCCGGTTGGGCGTCGTTGGCCGTCTCGTCGATCTGGACGTTGAAGCCCTTGTCGCGCAGGAACTTCTCGGCCTCGTCGCGGGTCATGCCGGTGATGTCCGGCATGAGCAGGCCAAGGCTGATCACCAGGTTGACGTTGCCGCCCTTCTTGACCCGCTTGCCCACCGACGGGTTGGTGCCGACGACCTGGTCGCGGGGCACCGTGTCGCTCTCCTTCTTGCTCACCCGGCCGACGGTCAGCCCCACCTCGGCGATCTTCGCCCGGGCCTCCGCCTCGCTGAGGTTGGCGACGTCGGGCACCGCGATGGTCTCCGGACCGGCCGACGGGATCAGCGTCAGCACCGACCCCTTGGTGACCTCCGCTCCCGGGCCCGGCTCGGTGTCGAGGACGTTGTCCTTCTCCACCTTGTCGTCGAACCTGGCCTTGCCGACCTTCACCTCGAAGCCGTCCTTCAGCGCCGCCTGCTTGGCCAGCACGATGTTCTGGCCGACCAGGTCGGGCACCGTGACCGTACGACTCTGTGAGAACCACCAGCCGCTGAACGCTATCCCGGCGACCATGACCAGGGCCAGGCCGATGACGAACCAGTTGGACCGACGCCGCAGGAAACCGGCCCGACCGGCCGAACCGGCCGAACCGCCCGCGTCGGTCGGCAGCTCCGACCGCGGCTGGATCATCGTGTGGCCGGCGCTGCCGCCCCCGGCTCCTTCCCCGACATAGACCAGCGGGGGAGGCGCCTGGAAGCCGCCCGAAGAATGCGCGCCCGGATGCTGACCGGTTGTGCTGTGGCGCACCCCGTGCGGGGCGGTGTGCTGACCGGTCTGACCCGTCCGCGGCAGCCCGCGGTGCGTCTCGACGGCGGCGATCAGCATGGCGTTGGCGTCCGCCGGGCGCCTGGCCGGGTCCCTGTCGGTGGCCGCCGCTACGAGCGCGTCGAGCGACGGCGGCACGTCCGCCGCGATCGACGAGGGCGCGGGGACGCTGTCGTGGACGTGCTGGTAGGCGACCGACATCGGCGACTCGCCCTCGTACGGCTGCCGCCCGGTGAGCAGCTCGAACAGCATGATGCCCACGCCGTACACGTCGCTGCGCGCGTCGGCCTGGCCCGTGGTCACCTGCTCGGGCGACATGTACCCGATCGTGCCGATCATCATGCCGGTCTTGGTCTGGTTGGTCGCCTCGATGGCGCGGGCCAGGCCGAAGTCGACGACCTTCACCCGGCCGTCGTCGGCCAGCAGCACGTTCTCCGGCTTGACGTCACGGTGGATGAGCCCGGCCTGGTGGGCCGAGCCGAGCGCGGCCAGGACCGGGATGACCATCTCCAGGGCCTCGCGGGCCGGCAGCCGCCCGCGCTCACTCAGAACATCGCGGAGCGTCCGGCCGGGGACGTACTCCATCGACAGATAGACGTTGGCTCCGTCGGTGCCCTGGTCGAAGACCTGCACGATGTTGGGGTGCGACAGCCCGGCGACCGATTTGGCCTCGCCGATGAAGCGGCGGACGAACTGGGGGTCCTCGGCGAGCGAGCGGTGCATCACCTTGACGGCCACCGTGCGCTCGAGCCGGACGTCCAGGGCCAGATAGACGGAGGCCATGCCGCCCCGGGCGATCCGGGACTCGACGCGGTAGCGCCCGTCGAGCAGCTGCCCGATGAGCGGATCGCTTAGCGTCGTGTCCACCCGCCAGAGTTTACGGGTGTTTTGCCACCCGCAGGATGCCCGAATCCCAAAACGAGACCTATCCCTAACCGTTCGCTGGCCGTTCCATGACCGTTCCCGGGCGTCCGCGGCATGGCCTTGCGGACATGACGGCGCACCGGCAGGGCCGCTACGACACGGCGGGGGAGGAGGCCTCGGCGTACCGCCGCCGCGGGATGCGCCCGGCGAGGCGGGCCTGCCGTCCCGCCGTGACGGCCGAGCGCATCGCCGCGGCCATCAGGTCGGGCCGCTGGGCCCGGGTCACCGCGCTGGCCAGCAGTACGGCGTCGCAGCCCAGCTCCATCGCGAGCGCGGCGTCGCTGGCCGTGCCGATGCCCGCGTCCAGGATCACCGGGACGCCCGCCGCCTCCACGATCAGCTCGATGTTGTGGGGGTTGCGGATGCCGAGGCCGGAGCCGATCGGCGCACCGAGCGGCATCACCGCGGCGCAGCCGGCCTGCTCCAGCCGCCGCGCCAGCGCCGGGTCGTCGCCGATGTACGGAAGCACCGTGAACCCGTCGGCGACCAGCCGTTCGGCCGCGTCGAACGTCTCGATCGGGTCGGGCAGCAGCGTCCGCTCGTCGGCGATGACCTCCAGCTTCACCCAGTCGGTCTCCAGGGCCTCCCTGGCCAGCCGGGCGGTCAGCACGGCCTCCCCGGCGGTGTAGCAGCCCGCCGTGTTCGGCAGGGTCTTGATGCCCCGGGCGCGCAGTACGTCGAGCACCGATCCCCGGGTCGCGGGGTCGAGCCGTCGCATCGCGACCGTGGTCAGTTCGGTCCCGGAGGCATCCAGCGCCTGGTCGAGCACCTCCAGTGAGGGCGCGCCGCCCGTTCCCATGATCAACCGGGAGGAGAACTTCTCCCCGCCCAGGACGAACACGTCGTCGATCACCGCCGTCAACCTCCCTGCACCGCCGTCAACCTCCCTGCACCGCCGTCAGCACCTCGACCTGATCACCGGAGGACAGCCGCGTCGACGACCACGCGCTCCGGCTCACCACCTCGCCGTTCAACGCCACCGCGACACCCGCCGTCTGCCCGGTCAGGGTGCGTACGGCGACGCTCACGGTCGCCTCGTCGTCCAGCGCGGTCTCGACCCCGTTGACGATGACCTTCATCCGATGACCCTCATTCAGCGGACCTCATTCAGGGAACCTCATTCGGCGAACCTCCCGGGATCGCAGGACTTCACGACCTCCGGCGCCGCTTCGCCGGTCAGGAAGGCCGCGACGGCCTCCGCCGTGATCGGGGTGAGCAGGACGCCGTTCCGATGGTGGCCGGTCGCCGCGAAAACGTCGGCCTTTCCGGGCACGTCAAGGGGCACGTCAACGGGCCCGATGAGCGGCAGATTGTCCGGCGTTCCCGGGCGGAAGCCCACGGTCGTCTCGGCCAGTTCCAGCTCGGTCAGCCCGGGGACCAGCTCGTGGGCGTCGCGCAGCAGCTCATACACCCCGCCGGCCGTCACCCGGCCGTCGAAGCCCAGCTCCTCCATGGTCGCGCCGAGCGTGATCTCGCCGTCGCCGCGCGGGACCAGGTAGGCGGGCGACCCGTGCACCAGCCCGCGCACGCACCTCGTGAGAAATCCCCCGGGCCCGCGCAGCCGCAGGATCTGCCCCTTGACGGGTCGTACGGGCAGCCCGGGCAGCAGCTCCGGCGACCACGGGCCGGCCGCGACGACGACGCGCGGCGCGGCGACGACCCTATCGGAGGCCAGCCGTACGCCCCGCGCGGTGAGCGCGACGGCACGATCGGCCACCACCGCGGCGCCGGCCCTTTCCAACGCGGTGCGCAGGGCACGCGTCACCAGGCGGGGGTTCACCCAGGCGTCGTCCCCGGCGAGCATGCCGCCGCGGATCGACGGCGAGAGCATCGGCTCCAGCCTCCGGCACTCCCGCCCGGTCAGCCGTTCCACCCGGAGGCCGAGAGTCCGCTCGAAGACGGCCAGCTCGTCCAGGTAGGCCATGTCGTCGGCGTCGTGGGCGATCTTCAGGGTGCCGTCGGTCCGGTAGTCGAGATCGACGCCGCTGTCGTCCTCCAGTTCGTCGCGGAACGACGGCCACAGCGCCAGCGAAGCGAGGCCCAGCCGCAGCACCGGCTCCTCGGTGTAGGTGACCTCGCTGACCGGTGCCAGCATTCCGGCCGACGCGTGCGTGGCGCCGCCGCCCGGGTCGGGGTCCACCACGGCGACGGACAACCCCCGCCGTGCCGTACGCCAGGCGACCGACAGCCCGATGATGCCGCCGCCCGCCACGATCACATCCGGCGTGGTCACCAGCTCAGGCACTGCCCGCTCCCTTCGCCGGCATTACCCGGATCAGGTCGTCTGGCGGTCGAGAGCCTTCCGCTCTCCTCTCAGCCCGGAACCGCCGGGCTCCCGCGCGTCTTACGGCCTCAAGCCTAGCATTTGCCGAACTCGTTACCGGATCGGCATTGGCGTATGCGCGGGTTGACAATCTATGGTCAAGATGTGGATCACGTCGTGGTGGTGGGGGCCGGCCTGGCCGGCGTACGGAGCATCGAGGCACTGCGCGCCCAGGGGTACGCCGGGCGGATCACACTGATCGGCCAGGAACGGCATCGCCCATATGACAGGCCGCCGCTGTCCAAGGCGGTGCTGCTCGGCGAGACCGACTCCACGGTGGTCGACTCCGACCTGGACGCCCTGGACGTACGGCTGTGCCTCGGCACGGCGGCCAAGGGCCTGCGCGACGGCGTGGTGGAGACGACCGAGGGCGAGGTGGACTACGACGGCCTCGTCATCGCCACCGGCGCCACGCCGATCCGGCTGCGCGGGGAGGGCCGCCAGCACGTGCTGCGCACCATCGACGACGCGATCGCGCTGCGCGAGCGGCTGGTCTCCGGGGCCCGGGTGGCGGTGATCGGCGGCGGCTGGATCGGCGCCGAGGTCGCGACCGCCGCGGCACGTGCGGGCTGCGCGGTGACCGTGATCGAGGCCGGCGAGACGCCGCTCGCGGCCGCACTCGGCCCGGACGTCGGGGCCCGCACCATCCCCTGGTACGCCGAGGCGGGCGTGGAACTGCGGCTCGGCGCGATTGTCGGCACGGTCGACCCCGGCGGCGTCACGCTCATGTCGGGCGCCCGGGTCGAGGCGGACGTGGTGGTGACCGGTGTCGGAGTGCGGCCCGCCGTCGAGTGGCTGAAGGGATCGGGCGTCGAACTGGACGACGGCGTGCTCGTCGACGAGCACCTGAAGACGACGCTGCCCGGTGTGGTGGCGGTCGGCGACTGCGCGAACTGGTGGTCGCGCCGGTTCCGCCGGCGGCTGCGGGTCGAGCACTGGGACACCGCGCTCGGCGCCCCCGACACCGCGGCTGCCACGCTGCTGGGGGAGGAGGCGGTTTACGATCCCGTGCCGTACTTCTGGTCGGAGCAGTTCGGCCGCATGGTCCAGTTCGCCGGGCACCCGTCCAGCGGATGGCAGGGGCCCGCCGTACGGCTGCTGTGGCGGGGCGACCCGCGCACCGACGCGAAATGGACGGTGTGCTGGCTGACCAGGGAGGACGGGCTCACGGCCCTCCTCACGGTGGACCGGCCGCGCGACGTGGTCCAGGGCCGCCGCATCATCGAAGGGGGCCGTCGGCTCGACCTGGTCAAGCTGGCGGACCCGGCCGTTTCGCTCCGCGACTGCATCATGGCCTGAACAAGGTGTTTCGCGGCCGCGCGGCTGTGGTAATGGTGGTTTCGTGACACTTACTGTTGCACAGATCGACCCGGAAACCGACCAGCTCGTGGGGGAATGGCTCCCCCTCTCCGAGGCCGCCAAGAGCCTGGGGCTCACCATCGGCCGCGTCAAGCAACTCCTCAAAGACAAGAAGCTCGTAGGCGTCCGCAGGGGCGGTGGCGAGCCACAGGTCCCGGCGGTGTTCATCGCCGCGGGCGACGTGCTGAAGGGGCTCCCCGGCACGCTTACCGTCCTGGCCGACGCAGGGTATGACTCGGTCGAGTCGATCCGCTGGCTGTTCACCCCGGACGACTCGCTTCCCGGGTCGCCGATCGACGCCATCAGAGCGGGCCGGCACACCGAGGTCAAGCGCAGGGCTCAGGCACTGGGATTCTGACCGTCCGCCTCATGGCATTGTTGGTCGGATGAACGACATCCGGCGACAGCGCCTCGCGCAGGCCAGGCTCTATCTCTGCACTGACGGCAGGCGGGACCGCGGCGACCTGGAGAGTTTCCTCGACGCGGTCCTGGCCGGCGGGGTGGACATCGTCCAGCTCAGGGAGAAGGGCCTGGAGGCGCGCGAGGAGCTTGCCCTGCTCGAGGTCTTCCGCGACGCGTGTGACCGGCACGGCGCGCTGCTCGCGGTGAACGACCGGGCGGACGTCGCACACGTCGCCCGGCCGGACATCCTCCACCTCGGCCAGGACGACCTGCCGGTGCCGATCGCCCGGGACATCCTCGGGCCGGAGGTGCTGATCGGCAGGTCGACCCACTCGGCTGCGGAGGCTTCGGCCGCCGCGGCCGAGCCGGGGGTGGACTACTTCTGCTGCGGTCCGACCTGGCCGACGCCCACCAAGCCGGGGCGGCCGGCCCCCGGCCCCGCGCTGCTCGAGCACGCCGCCGGCCTCGGTACGGCACGGCCGTGGTTCGGCATCGGCGGCATCGACCTGGGCAACCTCGACGAGGTCATGGCGTACGGCGCTCGCCGCGTCGTGGTCGTCCGGGCGATCACGGAGGCCGACGACCCCGGGGCGGCGGCCGCCGAGTTCCGGACCCGGCTGGATGGCGTCTCGCTTTAGGCTGCTTTAGGCCATGTCAGGTGCGCCGGGTGGTGGCGGCGACGGCCAGGGCGGCCAGTGCCGTACGAGCCGTCTCGTCGATCGGGGCCTGCTCCAGCGCGTGCAGCGCGTCGTCGAGGTAGCGCTTGATCATGCCTTCGCACGCCGCGAGGGCGCCGGTGTCCTCGATGACCGACCTGAGTCGTTCGACGCCCCGCGCGTCGAGGTCCGGGTCGCCGAGCAGGCTCCGTACGGCCTGCGCCTGCACGTCCGACGCCTCGGCGAGGGCCCGGGCGATGAGCATGGTCCGCTTGCCCTCGCGCAGGTCGTCCCCGGCGGGTTTGCCGGTCTCGGCGGGGTCGCCGAAGACGCCGAGGACGTCGTCGCGGAGCTGGAAGGCGATGCCGACCTGCGTGCCGTACTGCGCGCAGAGTCGGTCGATCCAGTCGTGCCGCGCCCGCGCGGCGAGCACCAGCCCCAGCCGCAGCGGCTGCTCGACCGAGTATTTCCCGCTCTTGTAGAGGGCGACCCGTAGCGCGCCCTCGAACGTGCTCTCCCCCTGCGCCTGCTCCAGCAGGTCGAGGTACTGCCCGCACATGAGCTCGGTGAGCATGTGGTCGTGGACCGGCTGGGCCACCGCCAGCGCCTCGGCCGGCAGGCCGCTGGTCCGCCACATCTCGCCCGCCCACACGAGCAGCAGGTTGCCGAGGAGCACGGCCACGCCCTCGCCGAACTGCTCGGCCGAGCCGTGCCAGCCGGAGTCGGCGTGCACCTGCTCGAACCGGCGGTGCACCGACGGCATCCCCCTGCGCACGTCGCTGGCGTCCATCACGTCGTCATGGATGAGCGCGCTGGCCTGCAGCAGCTCCAGCGACGCGGCCGCCATGTGCAGCCCCGGCTCCTCGCCCCCGCCCGCCGCCCGCCAGCCCCAGTAGCAGAAGGCGGGGCGCAGCCGCTTGCCGCCGGTGAGGAAGCCCTCAGCGGTGGACAGCAGGACGGCCAGTTGCGGGTCGTCGAACAGCGGGCGCTGCCGGTCCAGGAACTCCCGGATCGAGCGGTCCACCTCGGGCCGGACGTGGTCGAGCGGTGCTGCGGAAGGGGTCATGCTCACGAGCCTAACCGCCGTTGATCGAATGACTCATCCCTGTACCCTTGGTGCCATGGCTCTCGGTCTGCCCTCGCGGCTCCCCGATCGCGTCCCCACGGTCCGTGACCTGCTCGCGGCAGGGGAGCGGTCGTTCTCCTTCGAGTTCTTCCCCCCGAAGACGGACGAGGGCGAGCGCCAACTCTGGCGGGCGATCCGGGAGTTGGAGGCGCTGCGGCCGACGTTCGTCTCGGTGACGTACGGCGCAGGCGGCGGTAACCGCGACCGCACGGTGGACATCGTCGAGCGCCTCGCGCACGAGACCACGCTCACGCCGGTGGCGCACTTCACCGCCGTGAATCATTCAATCCGTGAGCTTCGTCACCTGATCGGCAGGTTCGCCGACGCCGGCGTACGCAACATGCTCGCCCTGCGGGGCGATCCGCCGGGCCGCGACCCGCTGGACGAGTGGGTGAAGCACCCGGAGGGGGTCGGCTACGCGGAGGATCTGGTCAGGCTCATCCGCCAGGCCGGTGACTTCTGCGTCGGCGTGGCGGCGTTCCCGTACAAGCACCCCCGGTCGGCGACCATCGAGTCGGACACCGAATTCTTCGTACAGAAATGCCGGGCGGGCGCCGACTACGCGATCACGCAGATGTTCTTCCGCGCCGACGACTACTTCCGGCTGCGTGACCGGGTCGCCGCCCACGGCTGCAACACGCCGATCATCCCCGGGATCATGCCGGTCACCCAGATGAGCACGATCGCCCGCTCCGAGCAGTTGTCGGGCGCGCCGTTTCCGCCTGAGGTCGCGGCGAGGTTCGAGGCCGTCGCCGACGACCCCGCGGCCGTCCGCCGCCTAGGCATCGAGCACGCCGTGGAGCTGTGCCGGAAACTGCTCGATGAGGGGGCTCCCGGCATCCACTTCATCACGTTCAACAGGTCGAGCGCGACGCGCGAGGTGTTCGAGGCGCTTCAGCCGGTCGGCGCCGCCGGCAGTGGGAGCCGTGCTCCGGCGATGACGTAGTTCTCGTATCCGCCGGGGAACTCGAACCCCGGGATGAGGTCGACGAAGCCGACGTCCCGGTAGAGATGGCGGGCCGCCGTGGGGGCGTCGTGGGTCGACAGCACGGCGGTGCGCTCCGGGCGGCCCGCGCAGATGGTGTGGATCAGGCGGCGGCCGATGCCCCTGCTCTGGTAGTCGGGGTGGACGTGGATCTCCGCGAGTTCCAGAGCGTCACTCAGCCAGTCTCCACAGGCCTCGGGTCCGGTGTGATCACGCAGGCCCCGTCGGACCACGTCGTGCCACCACTGCCCGTCGGCGCCGTGGAAGCCGTAGGCGAATCCCACGATCTCCCGATCCTCGGGGACCTCGGCGAGCAGGCATACGAAGTCCGGATAGGTGGCGTGGTTGCGCATGATGGCCATGCGCCCGGTCAGTTGGTCTGACGGCGGGTGCATGGCCGCCGTGTAGATGGACAGCACCGTGCCCAGCACTTCCGTGAACTGGTCCGGCCCGACGCGCCGCAGTTGGATCACTTTCCGGAGACTAGCAAAGCTAACGCGCCACCTCGGCGGGCGTTCCGCCGGTGATTCCGACCAGTTCGTCGAAGGTCGTGGGGAAGACCGTGTGCGGGTGACCTCCAGCGGCCCACACCACGTCATGCTTGCTCAGCCAGTTGTCCACCAGCGTCCGGATCGGGGCGGGATGTCCGACCGGGGCGACTCCGCCGATGGGCTGTCCCGTGTGCTCGCGGACGAATTCCGGGGTGGCCCGCCGTACTTTCCGCGCTCCGACCAGTTCGGCGATCGCAGCGGTGTCCACGCGGTGGGCGCCGCTGGTCAGCACGAGCAGCGGGGATCCGTCGGCGTCGAAGATGAGGCTGTTGGCGATCGCCCCGATCTCGCAGCCGAGTTGGGCGGCGGCGGTGGCCGCTGTGGGCGCCGCCTCGCCGAGGACCTTGACCTGGCCCGCCACGCCGTGGGAGCGGAGGGCCTCCGCCACACGGGCGGCGTTCGGATGCAACTTTTCTGACACCCGGCCACTCTAAGCAGGTTGTCGCGAAACTCGTACGCTATAAGGAGTTTTGGTCCTTACTTGAGAACATTGAGAGGCTGGGTTGACCATGGGGGGTCCACGGCGGCTGGCCGCCGCCGCGCTGGTCACGGCCGGGGCCGTGACGTTCGCGGCGGGCGGTGTGGCCGGTCCCGCGCAGGCGCGGACCGCGCCGGCATCACAGCAGACGGCATCACAGCAGACGGCGCCGCACACGACGCTCAAACTCGGTGCCAAGGGCGCCGAGGTCAAGGCGTTACAGACCCGGCTCACCGAGCTCGGGTACGTGCCCGGAAAGATCGACGGCAGGTACGGCGGCACCACCATGATGGCCGTCTGGGCGTTCCAGAAGGTGCAGGGCATCAAGCCGACCAGCACGGTGGCGAGCCGGACCTGGGCGGCGCTGGAGAATCCGAAGGCGCCCAAGGTGCTGGTCCCGAAGGGCAGGCCGAACCGCGTCGAGGTGAACCTCACCCAGCAGATCATGGTGCTCTACCGGGACGGCGAGCCGAAGGTGATCAGCCATGCCTCCAGCGGCAGCGGGATCCCGTACGTCGAGTACGCGACGTGGAACGGCAAGCGGCAGAGGTTCAGCGGCAGCGCGACCACGCCGACCGGCGACTACCGGACGACCTGGCGGGTGAGCGGCTGGCACCGGTCCTACCTGGGGCAGCTGTACAACCCGATCTTCTTCAACGGCGGCATCGCCCTGCACGGAGCGCTGTCGGTACCGCTGCATCCGGCTTCGCATGGTTGTGTGCGGCTGCCGATGCCGGTGGCCGAGATCCTGCCGGGCCTGCTGGGCGCCGGTGTCCCCGTCCACGTGCGGGGCAGGTTCCACCGCTGATCCCTCCTGTCTGTTCCGCCACTGTTTCGAAACCCCGTTCGCTGACAATCTTGACAGCGAACGGGGTCGAATTTATGTTCGATGTAGTGGGACCTGGGCCGGAGGGGGAGAGGGGAAGCTCCTCGTCCGGCCACCGGCGGCCGGAATTTTTGTCGGTGCGATCTGCGACCGTGAAGTCACCGGCGAAGACCGCCGGAGTGCCACGACTCGAGGAGGCGGGCATGACTGAACGGAACGGGCCACGGGTTTCGCAGACTGTCCTGGCGCACCTCGCGGACGCCAGGGCGCGCCTGGCGGACGCGACCGCTGCGCTCACGCCCGCGAGCAGGTACGTCTCGGCTCACCTCGCGGCCCTGCGGGCGGCCGCCGGGATCCTGGCGGCCCGGCCGAGGCCCACCGACGGGCGGAGGCGGCGGCTGCGCAGCGCCTGGGAGCTGCTGCCGGAGGTCGAGCCGCAGCTCGCCGACTGGGCGGCGTACTTCGCGGTCAGCGCCACCAAGCGCGCGGCGGCCGAGGCCGGCCTGGTCCGGGCGGTGACCCCGACGGACGCGGAGGAGCTCATCGTCGAGGCCGACAGGTTCGTCGGCGAGGTCGAATCGATCCTCGGCCTGCCGGGCCGGCCGTCCCTCCCGATGGCGGGGTAGGGCGGCCAGGGCGTTGCCGGTCGGCGGGGCTGTCAGACGGCGTCCCGCTCCAGCGGGCAGCTCATGCACCGGGGGCCGCCCCGGCCGCGACCGAGTTCGTTGCCGCGGATCGTGATGACCTCGATCCCGTGCCTGCGCAGGTAGTTGTTGGTGGTGGTGTTCCGCTCGTAGGCGACCACCACTCCGGGCTCCAACGCCAGCACGTTGCAGCCGTCATCCCACTGCTCGCGCTCGGCCGCGTGCGCGTCCTGGGCCGGGGTCAGGATCTCGATGTCGTCCAGGCCGATGGCCCGTGCGATGGCCCGGTGCATCTCCTCAGGGGAGTGGTCGGTGACCTTGAGCTCCTTGTCGTTGTCACCCGGCTCGATCGTGTACGACGGCAGCATGCCGAGCCCGGCGTACTTCACGAACTTCCCGACGTCGACCTGGGTCATCACGGTGTCCAGGTGCATGAAGGCCCGGGCCTTCGGCAGGTCGAGCGCCACAATCCTGGCCGCCGAGCCGGACCTGAAGAGGTTCATCGCGAGCGTTTCGACCGCCTGCGGCTGGGTCCGCTCGCTCATCCCGACGAGCACGGCGCCACGGCCGATCACCAGGACGTCGCCGCCCTCGATGGTGGCCGGGGCCATCGGCGTGCCCGGTGACCAGACGTGATAACCGCCGTCCTCCGGCCTGTCGTAACCCCGGGCGAACAGCGGGTGCCACCGGTAGACCGCCTCGTAGTTGAGGGTCTCCCGCCTGCGGGCCTTCTTCCGCATCGCGTTGATGGACACCCCGTCGTACACCCAGCACGAGGCGTCCCGGGCGTACAGGTGGTTGGGCAGCGGCGGGAGGACGAAGTCGTCCATGCCGAGGGTGTGGAAGGCGATGGATTTCGGGTCGCAGCCCAGCTCCACGATCTCGCGCTTGGTGATCCCCCCGGTCAGGTACGGCGCGAGCGCCCGGCCGTCCAGGGTGTCGAGCGCGCCGCGGATGGCGTCGGCGGCAACCGGGCCGACCCAGTGCTCGTCGACGCTGCCGTCGAGGATGTGCTTCCTGGCCTCGGGGATCGCGATCGTCTGCTCGATCATCTCGCCGAGGGTGTGGACCCGGACACCGCGCGCGGAGAGCACCTCGCACCACTCCTGGTGCTCCTCCAGCGCGCGGTGGACCCACAGCACGTCGTCGAACAGCAGCGCGTCCTTGTTGGTGGGGGTGAGCCGCTTCAGCGCCGGCTCGGGGATGTGGACCAGAACCTGCCGCAGCTTGCCGACCTCGGAACCGACATAGAACGACGTCGTTTTCTGCATGTCCCCCAAAATAGGTCAGGAATCCAGTCAGAAGGACTCGACGGCGCGGCGGGCCTCCGCGTCGAGCACCCCCCAGTTGATGAACTCCTCGGTCAGCTCGACCGGCGACCTGTCGTAGATCACCGCGAGCGAGCGCAGGTCCTCCTGGCGGATGGACAGCACCTTGCCGTTGTAGTCGCCGCGCTGGCTCTGGATCGTGGCCGCGTAGCGGGCGAGCGGACCGGCCTTGTCCTTGGGGAGCTGAGCCAGCCGCTCCAGGTCGATGACAAGCTTCGGAGCGGGCGCGAGCGGACTCGGCGCGGCCCCGCCGGGCAGGAGTTCCGACACCGGCACACCGTAGAAATCGGCGAGCTCGGCCAGCTTCTGCACGGTCACCGCACGGTCGCCACGCTCGTAGGAGCCCACGACCACGGCCTTCCACCGGCCGCGGGACTTCTCCTCGACACCGTGCAGGGACAGCCCCTGCTGCGTGCGGATGGCGCGCAGGCGTGCGCCCAGCGACTTGGCGTAGTCAGACGGCATCGTCGGCCCCCGGCTTTCTATGTCTGTTCTCACTTGATTGTGCGTCCTTGTCCTAAGCGTTCCGAACACCGGGGTTGGCGCCCCGCTCGGCACCTTCGGTGACCGCTGCGTCGGGTTTTACCCAGGAAGGTCGCGAGTTGTGGTTACGGACAGTGACGGTAAAGCTGTCCCTCCGAAAGGTCAAGCAGATTGGCAAAAAGAACGTCAAAGAGTGTGCCGCGTGCGCGCGCACGACCATCCCGACGCTCCCCGTAGGGTGCATGAGGCCTGCTGATACGCTTGCACGGCCAGAAACCCTTTAAGACTCGTCCCGTGAGGCGGGAAAGGCGGTGATTTTCGCGTGCCTGAAGTCGCCCGAAACCAAGCGCGTGCCGTGCTTGAGGGGCCGGACATCCACCGGGCGCTGACCCGGATCGCACACGAGATCCTCGAACGCACCAAGGGCGCCGAGAACGTCGTCCTACTGGGGATCCCCACTCGCGGCGCGACGCTGGCGTATCGCCTCGCCGAGCGCATCGCGCAGTTCGAGGGCGTCAAGCTTCCCGTCGGGGCCATCGACATCACCATGTACCGCGACGACCTGCGTCTGCGGCCCGCCCGCCCGCTGGGCCGTACCGACCTGCCCCCGGACGGGGTCGACGGCAGAACGGTCGTCCTGGTCGACGACGTCCTCTACTCCGGCAGGACGGTCCGCGCGGCGCTCGACGCGCTCAACGACGTGGGCCGGCCCAGGGCCGTCCAGCTCGCCACCCTCGTCGACCGGGGCCACCGAGAGCTGCCCATCCGCGCCGACTACGTGGGCAAGAACCTGCCGACCTCCAAGAGCGAGAAGGTCAAGGTCTACCTGGAGGAGACGGACGGGCGCGACGCCGTACTGCTCATCAAGGGAGACACGCGATGAAGCAGCATCTGATCTCGGCGGCGGACCTCACCCGAGAGGACGCGCTGCTCATCCTCGACACCGCCGAGGAACTGGCGAGGGTCTCGGAACGATCCATCAAGAAGCTGCCGACGCTGCGCGGCCGCACCGTGGTCAACCTCTTCTTCGAAGACTCCACCCGCACCCGCATCTCCTTCGAGGCGGCGGCCAAACGCCTGTCGGCCGACGTCATCAACTTCTCCGCCAAGGGATCGAGTGTCTCCAAGGGCGAGTCGCTCAAGGACACCGCGCTCACCCTGGAGGCCATGGGCGCCGACGCGGTGGTGATCCGGCACAGCGCCTCCGGCGCGCCGCACCGGCTGGCGGGCTGGGTGCGCGGCAGCGTGGTGAACGCCGGCGACGGCACCCACGAGCACCCGACCCAGGCGCTGCTGGACGCGTTCAGCATGCGCCGCAGGCTGGGCAGGCTGGAGGGCCTCAAGGTGGCCATCGTGGGCGACGTGCTGCACAGCCGGGTGGCCCGCTCCAACGTCGCGCTGCTGCACACGCTCGGCGCCGAGGTCACCCTGGTCGCGCCGCCGACCCTGCTGCCGGTGGCGGTCGATTCCTGGCCCTGCCAGGTCGCCTACGACCTCGACGCCGTGCTGCCGAAGTCGGACGTGGTGATGATGCTGCGCGTGCAGCTCGAGCGGATGAACGCGGCCTACTTCCCCTCCGCCCGGGAGTACAGCCGCCGCTACGGCCTCGACCGCGACCGCTTCGCCCGGCTGCACGACGACGCGATCGTCATGCATCCCGGGCCGATGAACCGCGGCATGGAGATCTCGGCCGAGGTCGCGGACTCCGCGCGCTCGACCATCGTGGAGCAGGTCGGCAACGGCGTGACCGTTCGCATGGCCGTCCTCTATCTGCTGCTGGGCGGTTCCGAGCCCGCGATCGGAGGGACCGAGTGACCACCATCCTCATCAAGGGCGCCCGCATCCTGGGCGGGGCGCCGCACGACATCCTCATCGGCGACGGCATGATCACAGAGGTCGGCGAGCGGCTCGGCGACCGGGACGGCCAGGTCGTCGACGCCGACGGCCTGATCGCCCTGCCCGGCCTGGTCGACCTGCACACGCACCTGCGCGAGCCCGGCCGGGAGGACGCCGAGACCGTCGAGACCGGCACCCAGGCGGCGGCCCGCGGCGGCTTCACGGCCGTCCACGCGATGGCCAACACCTCCCCGGTCGCCGACACGGCCGGCGTGGTCGAGCAGGTCTGGCACCTCGGGCGGACCTACGGGCACTGCGATGTCCAGCCGGTCGGCGCGGTCACCTCGGGGCTGGAGGGCCGTCAGCTCGCCGAGCTCGGCGCGATGGCCGAGTCGGCCGCCCGCGTCCGCGTCTTCTCCGACGACGGCAGGTGCGTGTCGGACGCGGTGCTGATGCGGCGGGCGCTGGAGTACGTCAAGGCGTTCGACGGCGTCGTGGCCCAGCATGCCCAGGAGCCCCGCCTGACCGAGGGCGCCCAGCTCAACGAGGGCGAGGTGTCGGCCAGGCTCGGCCTGACCGGCTGGCCGGCGGTCGCCGAGGAGGCGATCATCGCCCGCGACTGCCTGCTCGCCGCGCACGTCGGCTCCCGGCTGCACGTGTGCCACGTCTCGACGGCCGGCTCGGTGGAGATCATCCGCTGGGCCAAGTCGAAGGGCTGGGCCGTCACGGCCGAGGTCACCCCGCATCACCTGCTGCTCACCGACTCGTGCGCCGAGAGCTCGCCGCTCGGGCCGTACAACCCGATCTACAAGGTGAACCCGCCGCTGCGCACCGCCGAGGACGTGCGGGCGCTGCGCGAGGCGCTGGCCGACGGCACGATCGACTGCGTCGCGACCGACCACGCCCCCCACCCGGCCGAGGACAAGGAGACCGAGTGGGCCGCGGCGGCCATGGGCATGATCGGGCTGGAGACCGCCCTGTCCGTCGTGCAGGAGGCCATGGTCGAGACCGGCCTGCTCGACTGGGCGGGCGTGGCCGACCGTATGTCGGCCCGGCCCGCGCGGATCGGCAGGCTGGCCGGGCACGGCCGCCCGATCGAGGCCGGCGCCCCGGCCAACATCACCCTTTACGACCCGGCCACCCGAACGCGGGTGGATCCCACCGCGATGACCTCCAGGAGCCGCAACACGCCGTACGAGGGCATGACGCTGCCCGGCGGCGTCGTGGCCACGTTCCTCCGCGGCCGCCCAACCGTTCTCGAAGGGAAGCTTGTATGACGACAGCTCTGCTCGTGCTCGAGGACGGCCGCGTCTTCGAGGGAAGCCCCTACGGCGCCGTGGGGGAGACTTTCGGCGAGATGGTCTTCAACACCGGAATGTCCGGCTACCAGGAGACGCTCACCGACCCCTCCTACCACCGGCAGATCGTCGCGATGACCGCGCCGCACATCGGCAACACCGGCGTCAACCTCGAGGACCCCGAGTCGCGCAAGGTCTGGGTCGCCGGCTACGTCGTGCGCGAACCCGCCCGCCTCGCGTCGAGCTGGCGCTCGCACGGTTCGCTGGAGGACTACCTGCGCGACCAGGGCGTGGTCGGCATCGCCATGCCCGGCACCCGTGCGCTCACCCGCCACCTGCGCGAGCGCGGCGCGATGCGCGCCGGGGTCTTCTCCGGTACGGCCCTCGCTCCGGTCGAGGAGCTCGTGGAGCGGGTGCGGCGCTCGCCCGGCATGGCCGGAGCCGACCTGTCCGAGGAGGTCTCCACGCGCGAACCGTACGTCGTGCCGGCGACCGGGGACCGGCGGTTCACCGTGGCGGCGATCGACCTCGGCATCAAGGCGATGACGCCGCAGCGGCTGGCCGAACGCGGCTGCGACGTGCACATCCTGCCTGGCTGGGCCACCGCGGCCGACATCCTGGCGCTGAATCCCGACGGCGTGTTCTTCTCCAACGGCCCGGGCGACCCGGCGACCGCCGACAAGCCCGTCGAGGCGCTGCGCGGCGTGCTGGAGGCGGGAGTGCCGTTCTTCGGCATCTGTTTCGGCAACCAGATCTTCGGCCGGGCGCTCGGCCTGGGCACCTACAAGCTGCGGTACGGCCACCGCGGGGTGAACCAGCCGGTCAAGGACATGCGGACCGGCAAGGTGGAGATCTCGGCGCACAACCACGGCTTCGCCGTACAGGCCCCGCCGGACGGGCCGTTCGACACGCCGTACGGCCCCGCCGAGGTGAGCCATGTGAACCTCAACGACGGCTGCGTGGAGGGGCTGCGGCTGCTGGAGCGGCCCGCCTTCAGCGTGCAGTACCACCCGGAGGCGGCGGCCGGGCCGCACGACGCCGCGTACCTGTTCGACGAGTTCTGCGAGTTGATGGGGGAGAAGAAGGGTGCCTAAGCGCACGGACATCAGGTCGATCATGGTGATCGGCTCCGGGCCGATCGTGATCGGACAGGCCTGCGAGTTCGACTACTCGGGCACCCAGGCCTGCCGCGTGTTGCGCAGCGAGGGCTTCCGCGTGATCCTGGTCAACAGCAATCCGGCCACGATCATGACGGACCCGGAGTTCGCCGACGCGACCTACGTCGAGCCGATCACACCGGACATCGTCGAGAAGATCATCGAAACGGAGCGGCCGGACGCGCTGCTGCCCACGCTGGGCGGCCAGACCGCGCTCAACACCGCGGTCGCGCTGCACGAGGCGGGCGTGCTGGCCAGGTACGGCGTCGAGTTGATCGGCGCGAACTTCGACGCGATCCAGGCGGGGGAGAACCGCGAGCGGTTCAAGGAGATCGTCGCCAAGGTGGCAGACGAGCGCGGCCTGAACGCCGAGTCGGCGCGCTCGCGGATCTGCCACACGATCGACGAGTGCCTGTCGGCCGCGGCGGAGCTGGGCTACCCGCTGGTGGTCCGGCCGAGCTTCACGATGGGCGGCGCCGGCTCGGGCTTCGCCCACGACGAGGAGGATCTGCGCCGCATCGCCGGGGCCGGCCTGGACGCGTCCCCGACCACCGAGGTGCTCCTGGAGGAGTCGATCCTCGGCTGGAAGGAGTACGAGCTGGAGGTCATGCGCGACCGCGCCGACAACGTCGTGATCGTCTGCTCGATCGAGAACGTCGATCCGATGGGCGTGCACACCGGCGACAGCGTGACCGTGGCCCCGGCGATGACGCTGACCGATCGCGAGTACCAGAACATGCGCGACGTCGCGATCGCGGTCATCCGCGAGGTCGGGGTCGACACCGGCGGCTGCAACATCCAGTTCGCGGTCGACCCGGCCACCGGCCGGATGATCGTGATCGAGATGAACCCGCGGGTGTCGCGCTCCTCCGCGCTGGCGTCGAAGGCCACCGGCTTCCCGATCGCCAAGATCGCGGCGAAGCTCGCCGTCGGGTACACCCTGGACGAGATCCCCAACGACATCACCCGGGAGACCCCGGCCTCGTTCGAGCCGACGCTCGACTACGTGGTCGTCAAGGTGCCCCGGTTCGCGTTCGAGAAGTTCGCCGAGGCAGACAAGACGCTCACGACGCACATGAAGTCGGTGGGCGAGGCGATGGCGATCGGCAGGTCGTTCCCGGAGGCCCTTCAGAAAGCCCTCAGATCGCTGGAGAAGAAGGAAACATCCTTTACCTGGGTTGGTGATCCCGGTGACCTCTCCGAGCTGCTGAGGGCCTGCCGTACGCCTCATGACGGTCGGCTGCGCACGATGCAGCAGGCGATCAGGGCCGGGGCCACGCCGGAGCAGCTGTGCGAGTCCACTGCGATGGACCCCTGGTTCGTCGACCAGTTCTTCGCGATCGACGAGGTCGCCCGCTCGATCATCCGGCCCGACGGGCTGGACGGGCTGGACGGGCCGACTCTGGTCCGGGCCAAGCGGTACGGCTTCGGTGACGCCCAGATCGCCGAGCTCCTGGGCGTGGACGAGGCGGCGGTGCGCGAGCGGCGGCACGCCGCGGGCGTGCGGCCCGTCTACCACACGGTCGACACCTGCGCCGCGGAGTTCGCCGCGCGCACGCCGTACCTCTACTCGACCTACGACGTGGAGACCGAGGTCCCGCAGGGCGACCGCCCGAAGGTGATCATCCTGGGCAGCGGGCCGAACCGGATCGGGCAGGGCATCGAGTTCGACTACGCGTGCGTGCACGCGTCGTTCGAGCTGACGGCGGCCGGCTACGAGACCGTGATGGTCAACTGCAACCCCGAGACCGTCTCGACCGACTACGACACCTCCGACCGGCTCTACTTCGAGCCGCTCACGCTGGAGGACGTCCTGGAGGTCGTCCACGCCGAGCAGGCCACCGGGCCGGTCGCGGGGGTGATCGTCCAGCTCGGCGGGCAGACGCCGCTCGGCCTGGCCCAGGCGCTCAAGGACGCCGGCGTGCCGGTGGTCGGCACGTCGCCGGAGTCGATCCACCTCGCGGAGGACCGGGGCGCGTTCGGCCGGGTGCTGGCCGAGGCCGGTCTGCCCGCGCCCAAGCACGGCACCGCGCACACCGTGGACGAGGCACGCGAGGTGGCGGCGGAGATCGGCTACCCGGTGCTGGTCCGCCCCTCCTACGTCCTGGGCGGGGCCGGCATGGCCATCGTGTACGACGACCACACGCTGGGCGCGTACATGGCCAGGGCCGCCGCCAGGACCGGCGTCGAGCACCCGGTGCTGATCGACCGCTTCCTCGACGACGCCATCGAGATCGACGTGGACGCGCTGTTCGACGGGGAGGAGCTCTACCTCGGCGGCGTGATGGAGCACATCGAGGAGGCCGGCATCCACTCCGGCGACTCGGCCTGCGCCCTGCCTCCGATCACGCTGGGCGGTCACGACATCAAGCGGATCCGCGCCGCCACCGAGGCCATCGCCAGGGGTGTCGGCGTCCGGGGCCTGCTGAACGTCCAGTACGCCCTCGCCGCCAACGTGCTGTACGTCCTGGAGGCCAACCCCAGGGCGAGCCGTACCGTGCCGTTCGTGTCGAAGGCGACGGCGACGCCGCTGGCCAAGGCGGCGGCCCGGGTGATGCTGGGCGCGACGATCGCCGAGTTGCGCGCCGAGGGCATGCTGCCGGCCGACGGCGACGGCGGCACGCTGCCGCTGGACGCCCCGATCGCGGTCAAGGAGGCGGTGCTGCCGTTCAACCGGTTCCGCGGGGTGGACATCGTGCTCGGCCCGGAGATGCGCTCCACCGGCGAGGTGATGGGCATCGACGAGTTCTTCGGCACGGCCTTCGCCAAGTCGCAGGCGGCCTCCTACGGCGCGCTGCCGACCAAGGGACGGGCCTTCGTCTCGGTCGCGAACAAGGACAAGCGGGCGATGATCTTCCCGGTGAAGGCGCTGGCCGACCTCGGGTTCGAGATCCTGGCCACGGAGGGCACGGCCGAGGTGCTGCGCAGGAACGGCGTCCATGCCAAGATCGTGCGAAAGCACAGCGACGGAACCGGATCCGACGGCGAGCCCACCATCGTCCAGCGGATCCTCGACGGCGAGGTGGACCTCATCGTGAACACCCCGTTCGGCAGCCCCGGCCAGTCCGGGCCGCGGCTGGACGGGTACGAGATCCGGACCGCCGCCGTGCTGCGCGGCATCACGTGCGTCACGACAGTGCAGGGCCTGGCGGCCGCCGTCCAGGGCATTCAGCACTTCGTCCGGGGGGATGTGGGCGTACGGTCGCTGCAGGAGCACGCCAGGAGGCTGAGGGAGTAGGAGCAGGGGAGTGGCCGGTAGTCCGGTACAGATGACGGGCACGGTGCTGACCACGCGCCGGGTGGACGCCTATCATGCGCTCACAGTCGTCGCGCCCGGCATCGCCGACCGGTTCCGGCCCGGCCACTTCGTCACGGTCGCGGCCGGCGGGCGCGACACGTCGATGCTCACCCGGCGGGCCCTGACCGTACACGACGTCAAGCCGGACTACGGTGGCACGGTGGAGCTGGTCTTCGCCGTGCGCGGCGCGGGAACCGCCTGGCTGGCCGAGGTCAAGGCGCGCGACACGCTCGACCTCGTCGGCCCGCTCGGGCGGCCCTTCCCGCTGCCCCGCGACCCGTGCACGTGCGTCCTGGTGGGCGGTGAGTACGGCTCGGCCTCGCTGTTCGCCCTGGGCGACGCCCTGCAGACGCGCGGCTGCCGGGTCGACTTCGTGCTCGGCGCCACCACCGCCGAGCGGGTCTTCGGGGCGCTGCGGGCCCGCCGGATGGGCGAGACGACGACGCTGACCACCGAGGACGGCTCGCTCGGCATGCGCGGCAAGGTCACCGACGTGCTGCCCGGCGTGATCGCCGACGCCCGGGCCGACGTGGTCTATGCGTGCGGCCCGATGGCGATGCTGCGCGGGGTGACCGCGGTGGCCGTCGAGTTCGGCATCCCCGCCCAGGTGGCCGTGGAGGAGCACATGGCCTGCGGCATCGGCGTCTGCATGACCTGCGTCGTTCCCGTGATCGGCGAGGACGGCGTGACCCGGATGCTGCGCGCGTGCGTGGAGGGCCCGGTGTTCCGCGGCGAGCGGGTCCGCTTCGACGACGTCGGGACGATCCCGTTCGACGCCCTCGGCGCCCCCGGAGGGCGCAATGTGTGAGTCCGGGCGAGGTGAGCTGACATAGGCGCCGACCTCCGGAGCTACCTGGCCCACGTGGAGCTGCCCAACCCCGTGCTGACGGCCGCCGGCTGCGGGGGGACGGGCCGGGAGCTCGCCCAGTTCTTCGACGTCGCCCGGCTGGGCGCGTTCGTGACCCGGTCGATCACGATGGCGCCCAGGGCCGGGCGGCCGACCCCACGGATGGCCGAGACCCCCTCCGGGCTGCTGAACGCCGTGGGCCTGCAGGGGCCCGGCGTGGAGGCGTTCCTGGAACGTGAGCTGCCCTGGCTGGCCGAGCGGGGCGCCCGCACGATCGTGTCCGTCGGCGGCGGCACGGTGGCCGAGTTCACCGCGCTGTCGCGGCGGCTCGCCGACGCGCCCGGGATCACCGCCGTCGAGGTCAACCTGTCGTGCCCCAACGTCGAGGACCGCGGCAGGATGTTCGCCCGCGACGGCTCGGCCGCCGCCGAGGTCGTGGCCTCGGTGCGGGCCGCGATCAGGTACGACGTGCCGGTGATCGCCAAGCTGTCCCCCGACGTCGCCGACATCGTGGCGGTCGCGCGGTCGTGCGTGGACGGCGGCGCCGACGCCCTCGCCATGATCAACACACCGGCCGGGATGAGTATCGACGTGGACGCCATGCGGCCGACGCTCGCGGCCGGCGCGGGCGGCCTGTCAGGCCCGGCCGTACGGCCCCTGGCGGTGCGCTGCGTGTGGCAGGCGCACGCGGCCCTGCCCGGGGTGCCGATCATCGGCATGGGCGGCGTGACGACCGGCAGGGACGCCCTTGAGCTCATTCTGGCGGGCGCCTGCGCCGTCGCCGTGGGCACCGCGACGTTCCACGACCCGTACGCCTGCCCGCGCATCCTGAGAGAGCTGGAGGAGCTCCTCACCGAGCGCGGCTTCGACCGGCTGGCCGACGCCGTCGGCCTGGCCCACCGCCCCGCGGGGATGGGACCCCGCGGCAGAACCGATCTGGAGGAGAGTTCTCTGTGACCACCCCCGCTCCCATCGCCGTCGCCCTCGACGCGCCCGACCTGGAAACCGCCGCTCGCTGGGCGGGCCTGGTGACGCCGCACGTCTCCACGGTGAAGGTGGGGCTGGAGCTGTACCTCCGCTACGGCCCCGACGTGATCGCGTCGGTGCGCGGCGCCAGCGGCGTGCGCGTCTTCCTGGATCTCAAGCTCCATGACATCCCCAACACCGTGGCGGCGGCCGCCCGCGCGGTGGCCCGGCTCAAGCCCGCGATCCTCACCGTCCACGCCGCCGGTGGGCCCGCGATGGTCCAGGCGGCCGTCGCGGCGGCCCCGGACGCCCAGATCGCGGCCGTGACGCTGCTGACGTCGCTGTCAGACGCCGATCTGCGCGAGATCGGCATGCAGGGACCCCCCGACGACGCGGTGCGCCGTATGGCCGCTGTGGCCGTGGGCGCGGGCGCCCAGGCCCTCGTCTGCTCGCCGCGCGAGGTCGCCGCGGTGCGGGCGGAGGTCGGCCCCGGGATCACGCTCATCACCCCGGGTGTGCGGCCCGCCGGCGCCGACACTCAGGATCAGGCAAGAGTAGCGACTCCGGAGGATGCGATCACCGCCGGGGCCGATCTTCTGGTGATCGGGCGGCCGATCACGGGCGCCCCTGATCCGGGCGCCGCCGCCGCCTCGATCGCCGCAACGTTGCGCCGGATGACGGACAAAGAGTGACTTTTCGATTACGGATAGTAGTAGTATCAATTTTGTGGCCGGAGAAACAGCCTTTCACGTTGCCGTACCGGCCCAAGACCAGCTAGTTTCCCCTCCCGTCCGAGTACATCGACAGAAATTCGAGGTGACCCGGCGTGGCTCTTCCTCCCCTGACCCCCGAGCAGCGCGCCGCAGCACTTGAGAAGGCTGCCAAGGCACGCAAAGAGCGTGCCGAGGTCAAGAACCGTCTCAAGCACGGCGGTGTTTCCCTGGCCGAGGTGCTGAAGGATGGGCAGACCGATGACGTCATCGGCAAGATGAAAGTCTCGGCTCTGCTGGAGTCGCTCCCTGGCGTGGGCAAGGTCCGCGCCAAGCAGCTCATGGAGAAGCTGGGCATCGCCGAGTCCCGCCGCGTGCGGGGCCTCGGCGCCAACCAGCGCGCCTCCCTGGAGCGAGAGTTCGGCGGTGCCGAGAGCTGATCTCGGCTTCGTACGGCTTGATCCACGGGGGTAACGGAGTGACCGACATGTTCATACACGGCGGTGACTCCTTGCCGCACGACCGACGCCTGACGGTCCTGTCCGGTCCGTCGGGTGTCGGGAAGTCCACGGTCGTCGCCGAGCTCCGGCGGTCACACCCCGAGGTGTGGCTGTCGGTCTCGGCGACGACCCGGAAGCCCCGCCCGGGGGAGACGCACGGCGTGGAGTACTTCTTCGCCGACGACGTGGAGTTCGACCGGCTGATCGCCTCGGGGGAGCTTCTGGAATGGGCCGACTTCGCCGGCCACCGGTACGGCACGCCCCGTACGCCCGTGCTGGAGCGGCTGGCCGCCGGCGTGCCGACGCTGCTGGAGATCGATCTCCAGGGAGCGCGCCAGGTGCGTGCCGCCATGCCCGACGCACTGCTGGTCTTCCTGGCCCCGCCGAGCTGGGCGGAGCTGGAGCGGCGGCTGCGCGGCCGGGGCACCGAGCCTCCCGACGTGATCGCCCGCCGCCTTGAGGTCGGGCTGACCGAGATGGCGGCCGAGAAGGAGTTCGACCTCACCATCGTCAACACGACCGTCAAGGACGTGTGCCACCGGCTGATAGCCTTGATGGGAAGCTCGTCTTCTAGCTAAGGGAATACACAACGTGGCAAGCATCGCCGGCTACGCCGAAGGCATCACCAACCCGCCGATCGACACACTGCTCGACATCGTCGACAGCAAGTACAGCCTGGTGATCATGGGTTCGAAGCGGGCGCGCCAGATCAACGCCTACTACTCGCAGCTCGGTGAGGGCCTGCTCGAGTACGTCGGGCCGCTCGTGGAGACCCACGCTCAGGAGAAGCCGCTGTCCATCGCGCTGCGCGAGGTCAGCGAGGGTCTGCTCACCGCCGAGCCCATCGAGTCCTGAGCCGGGCCGTGCCTGTCGCGTCGGTGGTGCTGGGCGTCAGCGCCGGCATCGCCGTTTACAAGTCGTGTGAGCTGCTACGCCTGTTCACCGAGTCCGGTCATGACGTGCGGGTCGTGCCGACCCGCGACGCGCTGCGTTTCGTCGGGGAGCCGACCTGGGCGGCGCTGTCGGGCAACCCGGTGACCACCGAGGTGTGGGAATCCGTGCACGAGGTGCCGCATGTCCGCATCGGGCAGCGCGCCGACCTGGTGGTCGTCGCCCCTGCCACCGCGGACGTGCTCGCCAAGGCCGCTCACGGCCTCGCCGGCGACCTTCTCACCAACACGCTGCTGACCGCCCGCTGCCCGGTCGTGTTCGCGCCCGCGATGCACACGGAGATGTGGGAGCACCCCGCCACCCGCGCGAACGTCGCGACGCTGCGTGAGCGGGGCGCCGTCGTGATCGAGCCGGCCGTCGGCAGGCTCACCGGCGCCGACACCGGGCCCGGACGGCTGCCCGACCCCGCCGAGATCTTCGAGATCTGCCGCAGAGTGCTCGCCGGCCGCGCCCCCGACCTCGCCGGTCGGCACGTCGTGATCTCGGCCGGCGGGACCCGTGAGGCGATCGACCCCGTCAGATTCATCGGAAACCGCTCCTCCGGGCTGCAGGGCTACGCCCTGGCCCGCACCGCCGTCGCCCGCGGCGCGGAGGTCACGCTCGTGTCGGCCAACGTCGCGCTGCCCGACCCCGCCGGAGCCAAGGTGGTGCGGGTCGAGTCGGCCCACGAGCTTCGTGAGGCGGTGCTCGACGCCGCCCGCGTCGGGGGCGCCGGTGACGGGGACGCACGTGTCGGGTCCGATGGCGCCGACGCCGTCGTGATGGCGGCGGCCGTCGCCGACTTCAGACCCGATCGGTGGAGCGATACCAAGATCAAGAAGTCGTCGGCCGAGCCGGACCCCATCCACCTGGTGAAGAACCCGGACGTGCTGGCCGAACTGGGCGCGCTGCGCCGGGGCGCCCTGGAGCGGGGCGGGCGGGAGCCGTACCCGCGGGTGATCGTCGGATTCGCCGCCGAGACCGACGACGTCCTCGCGAACGGCCGGGCCAAGCTGGCGCGCAAGGGTTGTGATCTGCTGGTCGTCAACCAGGTGGGGGAGGGCCTCGGGTTCGGGACGCCGGACAACGCCGCCGTGGTCCTGTGCGCGGACGGCGGGGCGGTGGAGATCCAACGGGGTCCCAAAGAGGATCTCGCCGACGTAGTCTGGGACTTGGTGGCGGAGCGACTTTCCTGACAGCCGCCACAACAGGTGCGTGCCGCGAGGGAGCCGATCGTCATGCCCGTGCCCGCCGCGACCAGAGAACGCTGCCGCTCGATGCTCGGCCCGGGCGAGGACATCCGCTACGTCTTCCCGGCCCTCGCGATGTCGCCTCCGGCCACGGCCACCTTCCTGGTCGTCGTGACCGACCGGTCGGTCACCCTGTTGTCGATGGCCGGCCGTGACTCGCCGTCGGGTGTGTGGGCGACCTACCCGCGCCGCACCCGGCTCGGCCCGATGGAGTTGAGGCCGATCGAGTTCGGCTCGGGCCCCCGCATCGAGATCGACGGGATGGTGTTCGAAGTCGATGTGGAGTACGCCGCGGTGGTGGCCGCAGCCGACGCCGAGGCGTTCTCCCCGGGCGACCTTCCCCGCGACCCCCTGCCCGACTTGTGACGCTAGACTCGCGTGAGCATCACAAAATCTTGAACGTCAGCAGCCGCTGCATGAGGAGCCACGAGTTGTCCCGTCGCCTGTTCACCTCCGAGTCGGTCACAGAGGGCCACCCGGACAAGATCGCCGACCAGATCAGTGACGCGATCCTCGACGCCATGCTCAAGGACGACCCGAAGAGCCGGGTCGCCGTCGAGACGCTGATCACCACCGGCCAGGTCCACGTCGCCGGTGAGGTGACGACGGAGACCTACGTCGACATCCCGGCGTTGATCCGCGACAAGATCCTGGAGATCGGCTACGACGCGTCCCACAAGGGCTTCGACGGCGCCTCCTGCGGCGTTTCGGTGTCCATCGGCGCCCAGTCGCCCGACATCGCCCAGGGCGTCGACTCCGCCTACGAGCTCCGCGAGGGCGAGGGCGGCGACGACTTCGACCGTCAGGGCGCCGGCGACCAGGGCCTGATGTTCGGGTACGCGTGCCGGGAGACGCCGGAGTTGATGCCGCTGCCGATCACGCTGGCGCACCGGATGGCACGGCGGCTGGCCGAGGTCCGCAAGAGCGGCCGGGTGCCGTACCTGCGGCCGGACGGCAAGACCCAGGTCACGATCGAGTACGACGGGGACAGCCCGGTCCGCCTCGACACCGTCGTGGTCTCCACCCAGCACGCCCCCGAGATCGACCTGCGGGAGATGCTGACCCCCGACATCCGCGAGCACGTGGTCGAGCCGGTGCTGGCCGATCTGGAGATCGAGACCGAGGGCTACCGGCTGCTGGTGAACCCGACCGGCCGCTTCGAGATCGGCGGCCCGATGGGCGATGCGGGCCTCACCGGCCGGAAGATCATCATCGACACCTACGGCGGCATGGCCAGGCACGGCGGTGGCGCGTTCTCCGGCAAGGACCCCTCCAAGGTGGACCGCAGCGCCGCGTACGCGATGCGCTGGGTGGCCAAGAACGTCGTGGCGGCCGGATTGGCCGACCGCTGCGAGGTGCAGGTCGCCTACGCGATCGGCAAGGCCCAGCCGGTCGGCCTCTTCGTGGAGTGCTTCGGCACCGAGAAGGCCCCGGTCTCCGCGATCCAGGAGGCCGTCCTCCAGGTCTTCGACCTGCGTCCGGCCGCGATCACCCGGGACCTCGACCTGCTGCGCCCGATCTACTCGGAGACCGCCGCCTACGGCCACTTCGGCCGGGACGGCTTCTCCTGGGAGTCGACCGACCGGGCCGACGCGCTGCGCGCGGCAGCCGGGCTCTGACCGCCCTGCCGTACGATCGCGGGTGGGGCTCCGGCCGCACGGACGTCGTCCGCGTCTGATAGGACGTAGGGCGTGAGTGTGCCGTCGCAGGAGGCGCTCGTGCCCGCACCGGCGGCGAGCGACCGGAAGGGCACGCGGCAGGCGGCCGGTGAGCTTCCGGTCGCCCGGATCGTCGTCGACACGCCGCTGCCGCATCTGGACCGGCCGTTCGACTACCTGGTGCCCGCGACGGCCGACACCGTCGCGGTGCCGGGCTGCCGGGTGCGGGTCCGCTTCGCCGGCCGGCTCACCGACGGCTTCCTCCTGGAGCGGGTCTCGAGCAGCGAGCACCGGGGACGTCTCGCCTTCCTGGAGCGGGTGATCTCCTCGGAGCCGGTCCTGACGGCCGAGACCGCCGGGCTCGCGCGGGCCGTGGCCGACCGCTACGCGGGCACGATGTCCGATGTCTTGCGGCTGGCGGTCCCGCCGCGCCACGCGAGGGTCGAGGCCGAGGCGAGAGCCCCCGCCCGGCTGGGACAGAACCCCGTGTCTCCCCCGGAGAGCGGTGATGTGGGCGCGGCCGCATGGGCGGCCTATCCCGCCGGGCCGTCGTTCCTGGCCGCGCTGGCCGAGGGCCGCTCGCCGCGCGCGGTCTGGACGGCCCTGCCTGGCGTTTCCTGGCCGCAGGCGATCGCGGCGGCCGTGCGGGCGACGCTCGCGAGCGGTCGCGGCGCGGTCATCGTGCTGCCCGACGGCAAGGACGTGGCCATGATGGCCCGGGCGCTGGAAACCACCCCGCACGTCGCGATCACCGCTGATCTGGGGCCCGCCGAACGCTACCGCCGCTGGCTCAGGGCATTGCGTGGAGAGGTCGCGGTCGTCGTCGGCAACCGCCCCGCCGCCTTCGCTCCGGTGGCGTCCCTGGGCCTGGCCGTCATCTGGGACGACGGGGACGACCTGCACGCCGATCCGCATGCGCCGTACCCGCACGCCCGTGAGGTGCTGGCGCTGCGCGCCCACCGGGCGGACGCGGGCCTGCTGGTGGGCGGTCACGCGCGTACGGCGGAGGCGGCCCTGCTGGTGGCGACGGGCTGGGCACGGTCGCTCGCCCCCCGGCGCGAGGAGATCCGGGCCAGGGCGCCGAGGGCGCGCCCGGCCGGCGACGACGCCGACCTGGCCCATGACGAGGCGGCCAGGGCCGCCCGGCTGCCGACCATCGCCTGGCGGGCGCTGCGGCGCGGGCTGGAGAGCGGGCCGGTGCTCGTCCAGGTGCCCAGGAGGGGATATCTGCCCGCGCTCTCCTGCCGGACCTGCCGGAGCCCGGCCCGCTGCCCGGACTGCCGCGGGCCACTGGCCCTGCGCGGCGGGCATGCCGTGCCGTACTGCCGCTGGTGCGGGCGGATCGCGGGCGGCCGGCGCTGCCCGTCATGCGGCGACGACCGGATCCGCGCGCTGATCGTGGGGGTCCGCCGCACGGCCGAGGAGCTCGGCCGGGCGTTCCCGTCCGTCCCGGTCAAGACGTCCGGCCGGGACGGGGTGCTCGCCGCGGTCCGCGCGGCTCCCGCACTGGTCGTGGCCACCCCCGGCGCGGAGCCGGTGCCCGACGGCGGCTACGCGGCGGCCGTGCTGCTCGACGGGTGGGCGCTGCTCGGCCGCCCGGACCTGCGCGCCGCGGAGGAGACGCTGCGGCGCTGGATGAACGCCGCGGCGCTGGCCCGGCCGGGGGCAGAGCTCGTCGTGCTGGCCGACTCGGCCGTCCCCGCGGTGCAGGCCCTGGTGCGCTGGGACCCGATCACCTTCGCCGAGCGCGAGCTCGCCGACCGCGCCGAGCTGGGCTTCCCCCCGGCCGTGCGAATGGCCACGTTGACCGGCCCGGCCGCCGCCGTAAGGGAGACGCTCGCCGGCACGGCCCTGCCGGACGGGGCCCAGGTCCTCGGCCCCGTCCCGGTGGATGGCGAGCTGGAGCGTGCCATGGTCCGGGTGCCGCGTGACCGGGGATCGGCGCTCGCCCGTGCGCTCAAGGGCGCGAGCGGGGCGCGATCCGCGCGTAAGGCGGCCGACGTGGTGCGCGTGGCCGTCGACCCGCTCGACCTCATCTGACCGGAGTAGCAAGATCATGTACGAGGTGACCGATTCGCTATGGGGTCAGTGAGCCGTTAGCGTCTTCCTGTGTCGATCGAATGGGTGAACCGGGCCATCGACGGCCTTCGCACGTGGGGGTGCGAGAAGGGCGTGGAGGTCGACGTCGACGAGGTCCGTCTGCTGTGCGACTACGCCAGCGACTATCTGGAGGTGAGGGAGCTCGGCGACTTCCGGCCGGGCACCTTCGAGGAACTCCTGCTGGAGATCTATCCGAGGAAGGTCATCGCCCCGCCGGAGAGCGCGCCGGAGACCATCTCCGCGGCTCGCACGCTGGTGGAGTTCCTCCTCGACACGGGGGAGATCGGCGGCAAGGTCGCCATCAGGATGCGGGAGACCATCGACGAGATCGAGCCCGAGATGCCCCGGGCGCTCGCCGACACCACCAAGTTCGGCATGGCCAAGAGCATCTTCAGCGCCATCGGGCCCGACTCCCTGGAACTGGTCGAGCCCGGCTCGGCCGACTGCGACTGCCCCGGCTGTGCGCCCCTGCCCGCCGTACGGCTCCCGCCCGCCACCGAGATCGCCGCCGCCGTGCGGGAGGCGCCCCTGCTGCGTGACGCCCACCATGTCGTGACGTGGCTGGTCGACGGCGGACGCACCACGACGACGCGCAAGGCGTTGCGGGTCAGGGATGCCCGCGACGTCGCGGCGGAGGCGAGTGTGGAGCGGCCGGCCCTGGCCTGGCGGCTCGCACTGGACCTGGGATTGGCCAGGGTGGACAGGACGGTCGTCGTGGCGGGCGAGGGGTTCCGGCCGCTGGCCGCCCGGGCGGACGAAGAGGTGCTCGACCTGTGGGCGGGGACCATCGAGTTCCTGATCGAGGCGCCGGTGGCGGTCACCGGGGAGCCCGCCGTCGACGAGGAGATGTACTCGGTCCACGACCTGCTCTACCGGCTGCAGGCGCCGGTCCCGAGTGAGGCGGTCGCCGAGTACCTGCGCGAGATCGCGGCCGGTCGGTCTTCCGCGTCGACCGAGCACGGCCCAGTAGCGGGCGGGCCGGTCGAGGGTGGGCCGATGAACATATCGTCCGACGGGCGACTGGACGCGGCGCTCGCCGGCCTCGCCTACACGGGAACGGTCCAGATCACCGAGGACGGTCTGACCCTGACTCCGCGGGGGCTGTGGGGGCTGCGGGAGATCTACTCGGAAATGGGACTGGACGCCCCGGTCGCGCCGGATCTCGCCGAGGGCGATGCGAGCGGGCTGATCGCAGGCCTCATCAGCGACGGCCTGCCCGCCGAGGTGGCGGAGCGCGACGTCGAGGCATGGCTGGTCCGCCGCACCCCCGAGCAGGCGGCGGCGGAACTGCTCGCCGCGGTGGCGGGCGCGCCGGCCGAGGTGCGCGGCATCGCCGTCACGATCGTCGACCGGCTGGGCGTGGAGGCGGCCCCGGTCGTCCGGTCCTGTCTGGACGACCCGGAGTTGCGGCCGCACGCCGCCCACTGGCTGTCCGCCCGGGGTCTGGAAGCCCCCGTGCTCACCCACGAAGAGGTGCTGTGGGTCACCGTCGACATGCTGGCGTTGGCGCTGCCGGCGGCTGAGGCCGACCCGGACGGCTTCGCGGAGAACATCGCCGTGTCGGGACCGCCCGCCCATCTGATCGAGGACATGTGGCGGGTCGAACACCCCGACGTCGTCGAGGTTCTGGAACTGCTCGGCAACTCCCTGTCCGATCGGGCGTCGGCCAAGGCGGCCAGGAAGGCGGCGTTCAAGGCCCGTTCGCGGGGCATCCGGTGACTGGAGTGGAGTAAGTTGCTGCAATGGCCGACAGCGACGTACTCACATTCCCGCCGGTCGACCTCGCCCCTGACGAGGAGTTGGCGCGGATGGTGCGAGATGCGCCCATCGTAGGCGACGCCGTACGGCTGGCCGGCTGGACCGGCGTGCGCGAGGTCACCGAGCGGGGGCTGCTGACCGACGCCGACGCTCGCGCGGCCGTCGCCGAGCTTGGGCTGAACGGCGCGCGGCTGCACCTGCTCTGGGTCGTGGCGGTCAACGGCCGGCTCCTCGATGTGACGCCCGGCGGCAGCGCCCGCCCCGGTCCCGGGGCCGGGGCCGCTGACCCGATGGAGTTCTGGGACGGCGTGGTCATGGACATACTCGACCGCACGGAGGAGGGCCTGACCGGGTCCCGAGTCGTCGACGAGCATCTCACCGAGATCCTCGCGACCATCTACTCCGTCCGCGACGGCATGCCGATGGCGAACCTGGCCGGTGGCATCCTCCAGGCGCACGAGGTCGGCTGCGGCGCCCGCCAGACCGAGCTCAGACGGCTGCGGATGACGCTGCCCGGTGAGCTGGCCGAGGCCATGGCGCTGCTGGAGTACTGCGGGCTGATCGAGCTGACCGGCGATCTCGTACGGCTCACCGAGCCCGGCGTATGGGCCGTACGCCGCGACCTGCTACGGGAGGGACACGACGCGCCCTCGCTGCGCGAGGTGGCGGCCTTCGCCGGGCAGAGCGCCGGGGAGCTGATCGACGCCATGCTGACCGGCCGGGCGTCGGCCAGCGCGGCGACCCTGTGGCTGGAGCGCCGAGCCCCCGAGGACGCCGCCCGCGAGCTGGTCAAGATCGCTTCATCCGGCAACGCCGCCCAGCGCGGCACGGCCGGGACCATCCTGGAGGAGCTGGGCCCGGAGGCCGAGCACGCGGTCCGCGAGGCCCTCGGTGAGCCGATGATGTGGCGGTACGCCGCGGCGTGGCTGGGCGTCCGCGATCTGGACGCCCCGGCACTGGGCGAGGGAGACGGCGCCTGGGTGGCCGTGGACACCCTCGCTGCCCTGCTCTACCTGGGTGCCCCCATCGACTCGGTGGCCCATTTCGACATCCTCGGGGAGGACCTGCTCGTGCTGGTCCCCGAGATGGGACGGGTGGACCACCCCGACACCCTCGCCGTGCTGGAGATGCTCGGCAGGCACCACCCCGAGCCGTTGATCGCCAAGACTGCGAGGAAGACGGCGATGAAGGTCCGCTCACGTCCCTAGGCAGGACCCGCGCTCGTGACGGCCGACACTTGCTGAACACCCCCTAGACTGAGGTGATATTTCGACGTCGTGATATGAACGGAGCCGATCGTTGGCCATTCAGCCGATCCGCCTTTTCGGCGACCCGGTGCTGCGCACGCCGGCGGAGCCGGTGGTCGACTTCGACAAGGAGCTGCGCAGGCTCGTCAAGGACCTGACCGAAACGATGATGGACGCGCCGGGTGCGGGCCTGGCCGCGCCGCAGATCGGTGTCGGGTTGCGGGTGTTCACCTACTACGTGGACGAGCAGCTCGGTCACGTGATCAACCCTGACCTCGACCTGTCGGACGAGATGGACGAGGAGGGCGAGGAAGGCTGCCTGTCCTTCCCCGGCATGTCCTTCCCGACCCCGCGTGCGATCAGGGCGGTCGCCAAGGGCTTCAACATGTACGGCGAGCCGGTCGTCCTGGAAGGCACCGAGGTGATGGCCCGCTGCTTCCAGCACGAGACCGATCACCTGGACGGCGTGCTGTTCATCGACCGGATGGATCCCAAGCAGCGCAAGCTGGCGATGAAGGCGATCCGTGAGGCCGACTGGAGCGGCCTTTCCGCGCCGGTCGTCAAGTTCTCGCCGCACGCCACCCAAGGGAAGGCCCTGTAGTGCGCCTGGTCTTCGCCGGCACTCCGGACACCGCGCTCCCGTCGTTGCGGGTCCTGCTCGACTCGCCCCGCCACGAGGTGGTCGCCGTCGTCACCCGCCCGGACGCCAGATCCGGCCGGGGACGCCAGGTCCATCCCAGCCCGGTGGCTCAGCTCGCCGAGGAGTCGGGCATCGAGGTGCTCAAACCGGCGAAGGCCGGAGACGTGGAATTCCTCGACCGGCTCAGGGCGATAAATCCGGACTGCTGTCCGGTCGTCGCCTATGGCGCTTTGCTGCCGCAGGCCGCCTTGGATATTCCGCCGTTTGGCTGGATAAATCTCCATTTCTCGTTGCTGCCCGCGTGGCGGGGTGCCGCCCCGGTTCAGCATGCCGTACTGCACGGCGACGAGATCACCGGCGCGACGACCTTCCGGATCGTCAAGGAGTTGGACGCCGGCCCCGTCTTCGGCTGTGTGACCGAGCAGGTCCGCCCGGACGACACCAGCGGCGCGCTGCTGGCCAGGCTCGCCGAGTCGGGGGCCGGGCTGCTCGCGGCGACGCTCGACGGCGTCGAGGACGGCACACTGGAGGCCCGCCCGCAGCCGGCCGACGGGGTGAGCATCGCACCGAAGATCGAGGTCGAGGACGCGCGTGTCGAGTGGGCGGCCCCGGCCATGCGAGTGGACCGGCTGGTACGCGCCTGCACGCCCGCGCCGGGCGCGTGGACCGAGTTCCGCGGTCAGCGGGTCAAGATCGGCTCGGTACGGCTCGCGCCGCAGGCATCGGCCGCGCTCGCGCCCGCCGAGATCAGCGCCGCGAAGAACACCGTGCTCGTCGGCACCGGCACCCACCCGGTAGAGCTCGGCGAGGTGCAGCCGCAGGGCAAGCGGGTGATGACGGCCGCCGAGTGGGCGCGCGGCGTCCGCATCGCCGGCCCGTCCGGTGACGGCCCACTTGACGGCGTGGAGCGCTTCGGATGACGCGGCGGCACTCCGGAAGGCGGCCCACAGGCATGCAGGGGTCCGACAAGCAGAGAACTGGACAGCCGGGATCTGGACAGCCGGGGCCCGGCAAGCGGCGGCCCGGCGGCAGGCCCGACGCGGCGAGGAACGCGGCCTACGACCTGATGAGAGCCGTCGACGAGCGTGACGCGTACGCCAACCTGCTGCTGCCCACGCTGCTGCGCAGACGCGGCATCGCGGGCCGGGACGCCGCCCTCGCCACCGAGCTGGCCTACGGCACGCTGCGCGGCCTCGGCACCTACGACGAGATCATCGCCGCCTGCAGCGATCGGGCTCCCGAGCACGTGGACCCGCCGTTGCTGGACGCCGTCAGGCTCGGCGTGCACCAACTCCTGCGCACTCGCATCCCACCGCACGCGGCGGTGAGCGCCACGATCGATCTGGTCCGGCATCGGGTCGGTCCCGGCCCCTCGCGCTACGCGAACGCCGTACTACGCAAGGTCGCCGGCCGCACGCTGGAGGAGTGGCTCGTCATCGTGGCCCCGCCCCGCGAGGAGGACCCGGTCGGTCACCTCGCCGTGGCGTACAGCCACCCCCGCTGGATCGTGAACGCGCTGCGCGACGCGGTCGGCGGCGACGTGGACGAGACCGCCGCGCTGCTGGCGGCGGACAACGAGCGGCCCCGGGTGGCGCTGGTGGCGCGTCCGGGGCGCTGCTCGGTCGACGAGCTTGTCTCGGCGGGTGCCGAAGCCGCCGGCTACTCGCCGTACGGCGCCTATCTGCCCGAGGGGGATCCGGCGTCGATCCCGGCGGTGGGCGAGGCACGCGCCGCGGTGCAGGACGAGGCGAGCCAGCTCGTCGCGCTCGCACTCACCCGAGTGCCCGTCGCCGGCAGGGATCGCGACTGGCTGGACATGTGCGCGGGACCGGGCGGGAAGGCCGGGTTGCTCGACGCGCTGGCCGCGCAGCGCGGCGCGAGGCTGCTCGCCGCCGACGTTCAGTACCACCGCGCCCGGCTCGTCTGGGGGACGACCAGGGAGGCCGCGGTCGTGACCGCCGACGGGACCGAGCCGGCCTGGCGGCCCGGGGTGTTCGACCGGGTGATGCTCGACGCCCCCTGCACCGGTCTGGGCGCCCTGCGCCGTCGGCCCGAAGCCCGCTGGCGGCGCGATCCCCGCGACATCCCCGAACTGACCCGGCTGCAGCGGCGGCTGCTGGACTCGGCTCTGCGAGCCGTACGGCCCGGCGGGGTGGTGGCCTACGTGACCTGCTCGCCGCATCTGGCGGAGACGTCCGCCGTGGTGGGCGAGGTGCCGCGGGAGAGGGCAGAGGTGCTGGACGCGCGGGAGTTCCTGCCCGAGGCGCCGGGGCTCGGCGACGGCCCCTACGTGCGGTTCTGGCCGCACCGGCACGGCACAGACGCCATGTTCCTGGCGCTGTTGCAGGCCAAATAGACTCCGGGACTATGGCCGTACAGATCTCGCCCAGCATCCTGTCCGCCGACTTCGCCCGCCTCGCCGATGAGGCGGCCCGGGTCGAGGGCATCGCCGACTGGCTGCACGTGGACGTCATGGACTATCGCTTCGTGCCCAACCTCACGCTCGGCCTGCCGATCGTGGAGTCGCTGCTCAAGGCGACCACGACGCCGCTCGACTGCCACCTGATGATCGAGGAGCCGGACCGATGGGCGCCGGACTACGCGGAGGCGGGCGCCGCCAGCGTCACCATCCACGCCGAGGCGGCCAGGGCAGCTGTGCGCACGCTGCGGGCGATCCGCGCGGCCGGCGCCAGGTCGGGCCTGGCGCTGAACCCGGCCACACCTGTCGAGCTCTACGAGGACCTGCTGCCCGAGGTCGACATGCTGCTGGTCATGACCGTGGAGCCGGGCTTCGGCGGGCAGAGGTTCCTGGACATCATGCTGCCGAAGGTCGCCAGGGCCCGCGCGCTGATCGACAAGTACGGCGGCGATGTGTGGCTCCAGGTCGACGGCGGGGTGTCGGAGACGACGATCGAGCGCTGCGCCGAGGCCGGGGCCGACGTGTTCGTGGCGGGCAACGCCGTCTACGGGGCCGACGACCCCGCCCGAGCCGTACGGAGCCTCCGAGCGCTCGCGGAGAAGTCCACCGCCACCCCCGCGTGATCTCCCCCCACGCAACCCACACCCCTTCCCGCGTGATCTTGCAATTACTTGCAGGCAACGGCTCTGGCCTGCACTTCAGCCATTCGTGATCTTGCAGTTTCTCGCATAGATGGCCCACGAGCTGCTCAGATTCACTCCGTGATCTTGCATTGGCGGCTCCAGTGCAAGATCACGGAAGGTGAAATGCCAGATGAGGGGCCTTCGCTGCGAGGAACTGCAAGATCACGACAAGTGTTCGGCCTGGTGGGAGGGGGTTTCCGCGAGCAACTGCAAGATCACGGGGAGGGGGAGGGGGTCAGGCGAGGGCGGGGTCGAGCACGACGTCGTCGCCCTGAACCGTGGGAGCCTCGGGGAAGTGGCAGGCCGTGAGGTGTCCCTCCCGGTTGCCGTTCAGCCGCACCAGCGGGGGCACCTCGGTGGTGCATTTGTCCTGCGCCTTCCAGCAACGGGTCCGGAACCGGCAACCCGACGGCGGGTTGATCGGGGAGGGCACGTCGCCGGCCAGGCGGATACGCTCCCGGGGCTCGCCGTCCACGTCGGGTTCGGGCACGGCGGACAGCAGCGCGTGCGTGTACGGGTGCCGCGGCCGCCCGTAGATCGACTGACGGTCGCCCACCTCCACGATCTTGCCGAGGTACATCACCGCGACGCGCTGGGAGAAGTGACGCACGATGGCGAGGTCGTGCGCGATGAACAGGAACGCGATGCCGAGATCGCGCTGCAACTCCTGCAGCAGGTTGACGACCTGCGCCTGGATGGACACGTCGAGCGCGGACACCGGCTCGTCCGCGATGATCAGTTTGGGGTTGAGCGCCAGCGCGCGGGCGATGCCGATGCGCTGGCGCTGCCCGCCCGAGAACTCGTGAGGGAACCGGTTGTAGTGCTCGGGGTTCAGGCCGACGATCTCCAGGAGTTCCTGCACCCGCTTGCGTCTGCCGCCCGCGGGCTCGATGCCGTTGACCTCCATCGGGCCGCTGATGATCGTGCCGACGGTGTGGCGGGGGTTGAGTGAGCTGTAGGGATCCTGGAAGATCATTTGGATCTCGGATCTGATCGGCTTGAGCCGGCGCCGGGAGTCATGGGCGATGTCCCGCCCCCGGTAGAGGATCTTGCCTGCCGTCGGCTCCAGCAGGCGCGCGGCCAGCCGCCCGGTGGTGGACTTGCCGCAACCCGACTCGCCGACGAGCCCGACAGTCTCGCCGGCTCCGACCGCGAGGTCGATCCCGTCCACCGCGTGGACGCTGCCGACCTGATGCTTGATCAGCACGCCGCCCCGGACGGGGAAGTGCTTGACCAGCCCCTGAAGCTCCAGCAGCGTCTCGTTCATACCTGGTCCTTGATCTGGGCACGGATGTCCGTCTTCTGCCGCAAAGTGAGATAGCAGGCGTCGCTGTGGCCGGTGCCCGGCGAGAGCTCCGGCCGCTGCGTGCGGCAGAGCTCGGGCCCGGCCAGCTCGGGGTAGTCGCAGCGGGGGTGGAAGGGACAGCCGGGCGGCGGGTTGAGCAGGCTTGGGGGAGTGCCCCGTACCGGTTCCAGCGGCACGTCCACGGAGGAGGTCAGGCGGGGCATCGACGAGAGCAGCCCCCACGTGTACGGGTGGCGGGGTTCACGGAGCACTTCGCGTACGGTCCCCCGCTCGACCGCCCGGCCGGCGTACATGACCAGAACGTCGTCGGCGGTGTTGGCGACCACCCCGAGATCGTGCGTGATCAGGATGATCGCGGTGCCGGACTGCTGCTGTAGCTCCTTCAGCAGGTCGAGGATCTGCGCCTGCACCGTCACGTCGAGGGCCGTCGTCGGCTCGTCCGCGATCACCAGGTCGGGGTCGCAGACCAGCGCCATGGCGATCATCGCGCGCTGCCGCATACCGCCGGAGAACTCGTGCGGGTAGTGGTCGACGCGGGTGGCCGGCTGGGGGATCCCGACGCGGCTCAGCATCTCGATGGCCCGCTCGCGGGACTCCTTCTTGCTCGCGCCCCGGTGCTTGCGGTAGACCTCGCCGATCTGGCGGCCGATCGTATGGAACGGCGACAGCGCGGTCAGCGGATCCTGGAAGATCATCGCGATGCGGTTGCCGCGAAGTTTCTCCATCGTGGCGCGATCGGCGCCGAGCAGCTCCCGGTCCTCCAGCCAGATCTCTCCGCCGATCTTCGTGTGGTCGGGATCGTGGAGCCCCAGGATCGTGAGGTTCGTGACCGACTTACCCGATCCCGACTCCCCGACGATGCCGAGCGTGGTGCCCTTCTCCAGGTCGAAGGAGAGCCCGTCGACCGCGTGGACGATGCCGTCCTCGGTGCTGAACTCGACGCTGAGGTCGCGGACGGACAGGAACGGCCCCGCGGGCGAGGTGGTCACTTGCTGCTCCTTGCTGATGATGTCCGGGCCCATCGCTCAACCCAGCCGTACGCGCGGGTCGATGAACGCGTAGAGCACGTCGACCACGATGTTCAGCAGGACGATGGCGGTCGCGCCCGCGACGGTCACGCCGAGCAGCATCGGCAGGTCGGTGTTCTGCACGGCGCGCACGGCCAGTTCGCCGATGCCGTGCAGGGTGAACGTCTGCTCGGTGATGATCGCTCCGCTCAGGAGCACGGCGAGGTCGACGCCGAAGATCGTGACGATCGGGATCATCGCACCACGCCAGGCGAAGCGGAAGAACACAGTCCGGCTCGACATGCCCTTCGCCCGTGCGGTACGGACGTATTCCTCGCTGAGCTGCTCGACCATCTGGGATCGGGTCATGCGGGTGTAGTTGGCGGTGAAGATGATCGACAGCACCACCCACGGCAGCATCAGGTGGGTGAACCAGCCCATCGGGTCCTCGGTGATGGGCACGTAGGACGGGCGCGGGATCAGATCGAGTGAGTCCACGAGAAAGAAGGCCAGCAGCGGTCCGATGAAGTAGACCTGCAGGGAGGCCCCGACCACCGACGAGGAGCTGGCGATCTTGTCGAGGGGCTGCCCAACCTTCCAGGCGGCGAGCATGCCGGTGAGGATGCCGAAGGAGAGGATGACCACCGACGCCCCGAGCGTGAGGGACAGGGTCACCGGGAAGCGGTCCACGATGGCGCCGAACACGGGCTCCTGGGTGGCGAAGGAGTAGCCCAGGCAGGGCGCCGGGCACTCACCGAACTGGACGAACTCGCGGCCCGCGAAGATGCCGACGAGCCAGTGCCAGTACTGCACGAACAGCGGCTCGTCCATCCCCAGGTTGTGCCGGATGAGCTCCAGCGTCTCCGGACGGCAGATCTTGCCGCAGAACGCTCGGGCGGGGTCGCGGGGGATGGCGTAGAAGAGGTAGAACGTGACGGCACTGATGATCAACAGGATCACGAGTGCGCCGAGGATCCGGCGTACCAGGAAGCTGGCCATGGTCTCGTACTTGCTCCAGCGGGCGGATGGTCGGGGGACGCCGCTCCCGCCGGAACGGGAGCGGCGGCCGGGTTACGGTTGCTTGACCCAGATGTCGAGCGGCGACTGCTCACCCCAGATCGGATCGAACCTGACGCCGCCGAGGCCCGAGCCGTACAGGCCGAAGTAGGTCTGGTAGAACTCGGGGATGATCGCGGCCTGCTCCATGATCTGTCGGTCGATGGCGGCCCACGCCTTGCCCGCCTCGTCGGCGTCGGCGATCGCGTTGGCCTTGTCGATGGCCTCGTTGATCTCCGGGACGTTGAGGTGGGTCCAGTTCGTGGCGCCGTCGGCGATCTGGCGGCCGTCGAACACGGGCTGGATCGCGGTGGAGCCGGTCGGCCAGTCGGCCGCCCAGCCGCCCCAGTAGACGTCGTACTTGTTGTCCACCAGGCCGATCGCGTCGTAGAAGGTCGCCGGGTTCAGCGGCTTGGCCACGACCTTGAAGCCGGCCTTGGTCAGCGCGTCCTTGATCGCGACGGTGATCTTCTCCTGCGTCGGCGTCTGGTTGTAGGCGTAGACGATGGTCGGGTTGGGGTCGCCCGACTCCGCCAGCAGCTTCTTGGCCGCCTCGGGGTCGCCTTCCGGCTTGTCGAGCTTGCCGTACAGGTCGAAGGGCTCATAACCCATCACGGTCGGGCTCATGACGGTCGTGGCGACCTTGCCTGCGTTGATCTCGCCGCCCGCGAGCTGCTGGATCTGCTTGTTCGGCCAGGCGGTGATGAGCGCCTTGCGGACGTTGACGTCGGTGACCCGCTTGGTGTTGATGTTGTAGAACGTGGTGAACGGCGTCAGGCCCTGCAGGGAGCGCTGCATCGCCTCGGCGTTGCCGAGCACCTCCTGCACCCGCTCCGCCGCGACCGGGTTGTGGAACGTGAACGCCTGCTTGTCCTTGCCGTTGTCGGCCAGGAAGCGCTCGGTCGTCTGCTGCGACTGGTAGCCGAACTCCATGTGCCACTTGTCCGGGTAGGCGTGCCGGATCGGGTCGGTGCCGGCGTCCCAGTTCGGGTTGCGCTCCAGGTCCAGCGACTTGTCCGTGATGTGGCTCACGATCTTGTACGGGCCCGAGGAGAAAGGCTGCTTGTCGTATTTCTGCTTGGTGTCGTGAGCCTTCGGCACCGCGCCGTAGCCCGTCATCGCCAGCGTGAAGTTGAAGTCCGGGTGGGCGCCGTTGAGGTGGAGGACCACCGTCTTGTCGTCGGGGGTCTCGATCGTGTCGAGTCCCTTGCCGTCGTAGGGGCCCTTGTACTGGTCGCGGAAGGGCTTGTCCGGGTCCGGGACCAGCCACTGCTGGGCGTAGGTCGGGCCCTCGGTGATGAACTCGGCGAACAGGCGCTCGAAGCTGTACTTGATGTCGGCCGAGGTGATCGGGGAGCCGTCCTCCCACTTCAGGCCGTCCTTGAGGGTGAACGTCCAGGTCTTGCCGTCGTCGGTGGTGGTGCCGGTGTCGGTGGCCAGGTCGCCGACCAGTGTGAGCGTGCCGTCGGCGTTGCGCTTGTAGTTGGTGAGCGTCCGGGTGAACAGCTCCGACACCGAGGCGTTGTAGTTCATGTAGACGCGGCCCGGGTCCAGATGACTGAAGTCGTCACGGTCGAGCATGTTGACGGTGCCGCCCGACGTGGCTCCGGGGATCTCGGGGGCGGGGCCCTTGGAGTCCTCGGCGGTGCCGACCGTGATCGTGCTGACCGCCTTGTTCTCCAGCGGCTGCTGCGAAGAACTGGCCCCGGCCGTCTCGGGTGCGCCGCCGCCTCCGCCCTTGGCGCAGCCGGCCAGGGCCAGCGCGCCTGCCGCGAGCACGGCCGTCATCGAGGCGATTCGCCTACTGTGCGATCTCATGTGGTCCTTCCTATGGGGGTAGGCGCTGCCGGAGTCAGCGCTTGGTCTTGGGGTCGAAAGCGTCGCGGATGGAGTCCCCGAGCAGGTTGAACGCGACAACGAAGATCACCATCGAGATTCCGGGGAAGAGGAGATATGTCACGTCGGAGTGGTAGACGTTGACACCTACCATGAACATGCGGCCCCAGTCGGGGGTCGGCTCGGTCATGCCGACTCCGAGGAAACCCAGGCCGGCCTCGGCGCTGACGAACAGCGGAAGCAGCAGCGTGCCCTGGATGATGATCGGGGTCCACAGGTTGGGCAGGAGCTCCTTGAAGATGATCCGGGCCGGCGAGGCGCCGGTCACCCGGGCCGCCTCCACGAACTCCCTCGTGCGCAGCGACAGCACCTGCGAGCGGAGCAGGCGCGCGATCGCGGCCCAGCCGAGGACGCTCAGCACGATGCAGATCGAGACGAACCTGAGCCAGACCGGGGTCTCCTCCTCCGGCAGCACCAGGGCGGCCTCGACGACCGGCAGGAAGACGATGAGGAAGAGCTGCCCGGGGAAGGCCAGCAGCGTGTCGATGATCCGGCCGATCACGTAGTCGGTCTTGCCGCCGAGGTAGCCGGCGGTGATGCCCACCACCACGCCGATGAGCACTACCGCCACCGTCACGATGACGGCGATGCTGAGTGAGGTGCGGATGCCGTACACGAGCTGCATGAAGACGTCGCGGCCCAGCCCGGGTTCCAGGCCGAACCAGAACTCGCCGCTCATGCCGCCGTTCGGCGCGATCGGGTACCCGTACGGGTTCAGCAGGCCCGGCTCGTTCTGCCCGTACGTCGTGTACGGGTCCTTGCCGTAAAGCTTGGCGATGACCGGGGCCAGCAGGGCGATCAGGAAGAACGCCAGCACGATGAAGGCCGAGACGACGCCCGTCCTGTCGCGCCGGAACCGCCGCCACATCAGCTGCCCGGGTGAGCGGCCGACGAAGGCGGAGGCGGGCTGCGCCGGCTCGGCGGAACCGGCGGTGTCCGCGGTGGCGTCGGCGGCCGCCGAGGAGGGGGCCGAAGAGGGGAACTTCATGGGTGCGGTGCTCCCGGGGTGGACCGTCAGCGAGTCGGATGCGGTCCGACTCTAGGGGAACCTTCGCAACTTATTTTCCGAGGGTCAATGATTTCCACAGGGCGTGGGAGTTCTTGTTTGCTTCGTTGTTCAAAATAAATCACCTCGTGTCCGGTAACTCGGTTGACCTGCGTAGATGTGATGAGAGAAGCTCGATATTACACAAATGCTCTTGTGTCACAGTTCTGTGACACAACCAGTACCAGATCCTGACAGGACCGGAACGGAGCCGGCACGGAGGCGATAGAGCAATCCCTCCATAACGGTCACGGGGGCAGGCATGGCACACTGGTTGGCGACAGAGCGAGCGTGCTCCGGGGTCGGTGTAATTCCGAACCGGCGGTGACGCCCCGCGAGGGGTGAAGTCCGCGACCCGGCCGAAGCCATCGGCCGGTGGACCTGGTGAGATTCCAGGACCGACGGTGAAAGTCCGGATGGGAGGAAGCGCGCGAGCGGGCGACCGCGCCGAGGAGGCGCAGCCGTCCGTTGACGTGATGCGAAGCGCATCTTCCCCGGGGCCCGCCGTGACGACGTGTCCGGCGCAGGCGGGAGGGAAGAGCGATCGGTATCTCTTGGGATCTCTCCTTCACCCACGCCGGGCTTCCCCCGAAGGAGAGTTGAGATGTTCACCGGAATCGTCGAGGAGCTCGGCGAGGTCGTCGCCGTCGAGTCCGGAGACGGTGGGGGCGCGGGCCCCGGACCGAGAGACGGTGGGGACGGGGACTCGGCGCGGCTCACCGTGCGCGGCGAACTCGTCACCGGGGACGCACGTCTCGGCGACTCGATCGCCGTCAACGGCGTGTGCCTGACGGTGACCTCCGTCGAGGAGGCCGCGTTCACCGCCGACGTGATGAAGGAGACGCTCGACCGCTCCTGCCTCGGCGTGCTGCGGCCCGGCTCACGAGTGAACCTGGAGCGTGCCGTACGGGTGGACCAGCGCCTGGGCGGGCACATCGTGCAGGGCCATGTGGACGGCACGGGGGTGATCCTGTCCCGCGAACCGGCCGCGAACTGGGAGATCGTACGGATCTCACTGCCCGCCGATCTCGCCCGCTACGTGGTGGAGAAGGGGTCGGTCGCGGTGGACGGCGTCAGCCTCACCGTGGTCGAGGCGGCGGCGGACTGGTTCTCGGTCAGCCTGATCCCCACCACACTCGAGCTCACCACCCTCGGCGGCAAGCAGCCGGGCGAGCCGGTGAACCTCGAGGTCGACGTGATCGCCAAGTATGTCGAGAAGCTGACCGCCGGGATGCGGGCATGACCGGCGGAGGCGGTGGCGGCGTGACCGAGGACAAGCTGGATCCGATGAACGAGCGGGGCCCGATGATCAAGCTGGATCCGATCGAGCGGGCGATCGCCGACATCCGCGACGGCAGGCCCGTCGTGGTCGTCGACGACGAGAACCGTGAGAACGAGGGCGATCTCATCTTCGCCGCGGCCAAGGCCACGCCGGAGCTGCTCGCGTTCATGATCCGGCACACCAGCGGCGTGATCTGCGTGGGCATGGAGGGCGCCACGCTCGACCGGCTCGGGCTGCCGCTGATGGTGCACGACAACCGCGAACGGCTCAGAACGGCGTACACGATCAGCGTGGACGCCAGGGACGGGGTGACCACCGGCATCTCGGCGGCCGACCGGGCCAGGACGATCCGTACACTGTGCGACTCGGCGACCGAGCCGTACGAGCTGGTGCGGCCCGGCCACATCTTCCCGCTGCGCTACCGGGAGGGCGGCGTTCTCGTACGGCGGGGCCACACCGAAGCCGCCGTGGACCTCGCCAGGCTGGCCGGGCTGTCGGGCGCCGGCGCCCTCGCCGAGATCGTGAACGACGACGGCACGATGGCCCGGCTGCCGAGGTTGCGCGAGTTCGCCGACGAGCACGATCTCGCGCTCGTCTCGATCGAGCAGCTCGTCGAGCACCGCAAGCGCTCCGAGCGGATGGTCACGCGGATCGCCGAGACCCGCATCCCCAACCGGTACGGCATGTGGCGCGCGTACGGCTTCGCCAGCGCACTCGACGGCGGCGAGCACGTGGCCCTGGTATACGGCGATCTCGACGGTGGCGAGAACGTGCTGGTGCGGGCGCACTCGGAGTGCCTCACCGGTGACGTGCTCGGCTCGCTGCGCTGCGACTGCGGGGTGCAACTCGACAACGCCATGCGCATGATCGCCGAAGAGGGCCGGGGCGTCATCGTCTACCTGCGCGGCCACGAGGGCCGTGGCATCGGCCTGCTGGCCAAGCTCAGGGCGTACGGCCTGCAGGACAACGGCAGCGACACGGTCGACGCCAACCTGGAGCTGGGGCTGCCGGTGGACGCGCGGGAGTTCTCCAACGCCGGGCAGATGCTCGCCGACCTCGGGGTGAAGTCGGTGCGGCTGCTGACCAACAACCCGGCCAAGGTGCGCGGCATGGACGGCTACGGCGTCAAGGTCCTCGGCCGTGAGCCCATGCCGGTCGCGATGAACCCCTACAACGAGACCTATCTGTCGGCCAAGCGCGAGCGGCTCGGCCACCACATCCCAGAAGGAGGCATCGGATGAGTGGAACTGGACGCCCGGAGGCCGCTGCCGTGGACGCCGGCGGCCTGACTGTCGGCATCGTCGCGGCCCGCTGGCACGAGGAGATCACCGACAGGCTGACGGCCAGGGCCGAACAGGCGGCGAAGGACAGCGGCGCGGTCGCGGTCACCGTCCGGGTGGCGGGCTCGCTGGAGATCCCGGTCGTGGCCCAGGCCATGGCCCGGCGCTACGACGCGGTGGTCGCGCTCGGCGCGGTGATCCGCGGGGACACCGCGCACTTCGACTACGTGTGCGACTCGGTGACGGCGGGCCTGACCAGGGTGTCCCTGGACGAGTCCACCCCGGTCGGGAACGGGGTGCTCACATGTGACACCCTTGATCAAGCGGTCGAGCGGTCCGGCGGGCCCGGTAGCAAAGAGGACAAGGGATACGAGGCCACCATCGCGGCGCTGGAGACGGCCCTCGTCCTGCGCAGCCTGACTGTCTGAGCGCCGTCTTAGGGAAGGTCGCATCAATTGACCATGTGGAAGCCGGGGAGCCGCATCCGCGCGGCCGGCGGTGGGGTGATCCGTGGAGTGAGCCGTCGTGGGTGAGCAGGTCCCCCCGCCGCTGCCGATGACCTGGCGTCCCCGGCGCGCCACGATCATCGCGTACGGCATGGCGGTCGTGATGGTCGTCGGCTCGGTCGTCCTGGCGATCACCCTGCCGTCGGGCATGTTCCATCTGCCCGACAGGATCGGCATGGTGGTGTTCGGCCTGCTGGTGGCCGGCGCGCTGCATCTCCTCGGGCGGCTGCGGGTGGAGGCCGACGAGCGCGGCATCACGATCGTGAACGCGCTCCGGGTGCACCGGTACGAGTGGCCCGAGGTCCTGGACGTCACGATGGACGAGGGCGACCCCTGGCCCAAGATCGACGTCGCGAACGGCCTCACCGTCGGCGCGATGGGCATCCAGAGCACCGAGCGGGAGCGCTCGCGCCGGGCGGTCGCCGAGTTGAGCGCCCTCATCCGCGATCGCGGCGAGGCCCCCGACCGCGTTTGACGGCGAAATAGCCGAATCAGCCGGTTTCTTTGGCGGATTCGGCCGATTCCCAGCGGATCAGCGGCGACGTAGCCTGTGCGTGTGCTGCGGCGGACAATCAAGGCATCTGACATCCAGTCGCCGGCCATGCTGGCGGAGCTTCTCGACGGGCACGACTACCTGGCGGACGAGGGTCTGTCGACGTCGGCGTACCTCGCGCTGCGGATGGGCCGCCCGCTGTTCCTGGAGGGAGAGGCCGGCGTCGGCAAGACCGAGCTGGCCAAGACCCTGTCGGCGGTCCTGGACGCGCCGCTGATCCGGTTGCAGTGCTACGAGGGGCTGGACGCGGCCCAGGCCCTCTACGACTGGGACTTCGCCCGCCAGCTTCTGCACCTGAAGGCTGCGGAGGTCGCGGGGGTGACCGACGCCGCCGCGCTCGAGGGCGAGATCTACGACCGCCGGTTCCTGGTCGCCCGGCCGCTGCTGCGGGCCCTGGAGACCCAGCCGAGCGTGCTGCTGGTCGACGAGATCGACCGGGCCGACGACGAGTTCGAGGCGTTCCTGCTGGAGGTCCTGTCCGACTTCACCATCTCGATCCCGGAGCTCGGCACGATCCGGGCGCATACCCCTCCGGTCGTCGTGGTGACCTCCAACCGGACGCGTGAGGTCCACGACGCGCTCAAGCGGCGCTGCCTCTACCACTGGCTGGAGCATCCCGGATTCGACGACGAGGTGGCGATCCTGCTCAGGCGGCTGCCCGGCTGCACCGAGCGCCTGGCCGCCGACGTCGCCGAGGCGGCGGCCCGCATGCGCCGGGCCGACCTGGTCAAGCCGCCGGGGATCGCCGAGACGCTCGACTGGGCCGCCGCCCTGCTCACGCTGGGCGCGACCCGCCTCGACCCGGGCCTGGCCGCCGCCTCCCTGGGCGCGCTGCTCAAATACCGTGAGGATCAGGAGGCCGTCCGGGCCGAATGGAACGGGCGCCATGCCTGACGCGGGGTCGACGGCACAGGGGACGGCGCAGGGGACGGCACGGGCGATGGCGGAGGTCATGGCGGGGTTCGCCCGCACGCTCCGGGCCGCCGGGGTGCCCGCCGACCACCACCGCGAGCAGAGCTTCCTCGAAGCGCTCGCCAGCCTGGACGCCGGCAGCGAGCGGGACGTCTACTGGGCGGGCCGCCTCACGATGTGCGCGAGCCCCGACGACGTGCCCCGGTACGACCGCTGCTTCGCCGCCTACTTCGGCGGGCGGCGGCCGCGCCCCGGCAGGGCCGGCATGACCGTGACGGTCATCCGCGCGATCGCCTCGCCGTACGGCTCGGGCGAACCGGAGACCGGCGGCGAGACGAGTGCGCTGCCCGCGACCGCGAGCGAGGCGGAGGTGCTGCGCCACCGCGATGTGGCGCACCTGACCGAGGCGGAGCGGCGTGAGGTCCACCGGCTGCTGGCGCTGCTGCGCGGCGAGCGGGAACGGCGCTCCTCCCGGCGGTTCCAGCCGTCGCACCGGGGCGTCCTGGACGGCCGTCGCACGGTGCGGGAGGCGGTGCGGCGGGGTGGCGATCCGGCCCGGCTGCGGCTGCGCGCGCATCGGGACCGGCCGCGCCGGGTGGTGATGGTCGTGGACGTCAGCGGCTCGATGGCGCCCTACGCCGACACGCTGCTGCGCTTCGCCCACGCGCTGGTCCGCACCGAGCCGAGGGCGACCGAGGCGTTCAGCGCGGGCACCCGGCTCACCAGGATCACCGCCGAACTGCGCCACCGCGATCCGGACGCGGCGATGCGGGCGTGCTCGGCGACCATCCCCGACTGGAGCGGCGGGACCCGGCTCGGTGAGGAGCTCAAGGCGCTGCTGCGGCTGCCCGACCCGCGCGGCTCGACCGTCGTGATCGCCTCGGACGGCTGGGAGCGGGGCTCGGCCGACCTGCTGGGCGCCCAGATGGCCCGCCTGTCCCGCGTCGCTCACCGGGTGATCTGGGTCAATCCGCACAAGGGCGACCCGGCGTACCGGCCGCTGACCGCCGGGATGCGCGCCGCGTTGCCGTACGTCACGGACTTCGTGGCCGGGCACAGCCTGGCCGCGTTCGAGCAGCTGGCCGCGCTACTGGGAGGTGCCCGAGCCGATGCGTGATGTGCTGCCCCAGATCCTCGGATGGTGGGAGTCGGGGGAGCGGTTCGGGCTGGCCACCGTGGTCGGCACGTTCCGCAGCGCGCCGCACCCGCCCGGCGCGTCGATGGCGGTCCTCGGCGCCGAGGCCGTCGGCAGCGTGTCGGGCGGCTGCGTCGAGGGGGCGGTGTACGAGCTCGCGCGGGAGGTCGTGGCCGGCGGGCCGCCGGTGCTCCAGCGGTACGGCGTGAGCGACGACGACGCCTTCGCCGTCGGGCTGACCTGCGGCGGCATCATCGACGTGTTCGTCGAGGCCGTGTGCAAGGAGACGTTTCCCGAACTGGGGGAGGTGGCCGCGTCGATCGAGGCGCGCCGCCCGGTCGCCGTGACCACGATCGTGGCCGGGCCCGGCACCGTCGGGGCCAGGCGCGTGGTGTGGCCCGACCACGCCTCCGGATCGCTCGGCTCGGCCCGGCTGGACGAAGCGGTGGACGACGACGTGCGCGGCATGCTCGCCCAGGGGCTGACCGGCGTCCGGCGCTACGGCGCCGAGGGCGAGCGGCGGCTGGACGACCTGCAGGTGTTCGTCCACTCGTTCGCGCCGTCGCCGCGGATGCTCGTCTTCGGCGCGATCGACTTCGCGGCGGCCGTGGCCCGCGTCGGCAAGTTCCTCGGCTACCACGTCGTCGTCTGCGACGCCCGCCCGGTGTTCGCGACGGCCAAGCGCTTCCCCGAGGCGGACGAGGTGGTGGTCCGGTGGCCGCACGACTACCTGTCCTCCGTCGAGGTCGACGAGCGGACCGTCGTCTGCGTGCTCACCCACGACCCCAAGTTCGACGTTCCACTGCTCGAGGTCGCCCTGCGGACCCCGGCGGCGTACATCGGCGCGATGGGCTCGCGGCGGACCCACGACGACCGGCTCGCCCGGCTGCGCGAGGCCGGCCTGTCGGAGGCCGAACTGGTGCGGCTGCGCTCGCCGATCGGGCTCGACCTGGGGGCGCGCACCCCGGAGGAGACCGCCGTCTCGATCGCCGCCGAGCTGATCAAGCTTCGTTGGGGCGGCTCCGGTCATTCCCTCAGCGAGACGGCCGGCCGCATCCACGGCGACGGGTGAGGGTGATGGGGGAGATCGCCGGGGTGCTGCTGGCGGCCGGCGGCGGCAGCCGGCTCGGGACGCCGAAGGCCATGGTGGAGTTCGCCGGCGAGCGGCTGGTCGAACGCGGCGTGCGGCTGCTGTCCGAGGGCGGCTGCCATCCCGTGGTCGTCGTGCTGGGCGCCGCCGAGATCCGGATCAGCGGGACGGCGGCCGTGTACAACCCGGACTGGGCGAGTGGCATGGGCTCGTCCCTGCGCGTCGGCCTGGGCTCGCTGCCCGACACGGCCGCCGCCGCGGTGATCGCCCTCGTGGACCAGCCGCTGGTCCGGCCGGCCGCCGTGGCGCGGCTGATCGAGGCGTTCCACGCCGGCGCCACGGTCGCCGTCGCCACGTACGGCGGGGCGCCGCGCAACCCCGTGCTGATCGCGCGCGGACACTTCGCGGAGGTGTGCGCGCTCGCCGAGGGCGACGTGGGGGCGCGGCCGTTCCTGCGGGCCCATCCCGAGCTGGTGACCCCGGTGCCGTGCGACGACGTGGGCGACCCGGCCGACGTCGACACTCCGGAGGATCTGGCCGCGGTGCGTCGTCAGGCGACGAGACCGCCAGAGGCGGGATGACGGGGCGTTCAGGTGGACCGCTCGATTTCGGGTTAGCCTTGTCACCGAAACGGAATAACGTTCGGTTCGGGTGGGCGTACGGAAGGACGAAGCGGATGCGGATCGGGATGGCCCTCAACTACGCGGGGGGCTTCAAGGAGACCGTCGCCGAGCTGTCCGACTACGAGAAGGCCGGCCTGGACATCGTGTTCGTGCCCGAGGCCTACAGCTTCGACGCGGTCAGCCAGATGGGATACATCGCCGCGAAGACCGAGCGCCTCCAGATCGCCTCGGGCATCCTGCCGATCTACTCGCGCACGCCCACGCTGCTGGCCATGACGGCGGCCGGCCTGGACTACGTCTCCGACGGGCGTTTCACGCTCGGCATCGGCGCGTCCGGCCCCCAGGTGATCGAGGGCTTCCACGGCGTGCCGTACACGGCGCCGCTGGGCCGTACCCGCGAGATCGTGGAGATCTGCCGCAAGGTGTGGCGGCGGGAACGGCTGGAGCACTCCGGCAGGCACTACACGATGCCGCTGCAGGGCGGCACCGGCCTGGGCAAACCGCTCAAGCTGATCAACCATCCGGTGCGGGAGCGGATCCCCATCGTGATCGCGGCGATCGGGCCGAAGAACGTGGAGCTCGCCGCCGAGATCGCCGAGGGCTGGGAGCCGATCTTCTTCATGCCGGAGAAGGCCGCCGACGTGTGGGGGCCGTCCCTGGCCGCCGGCCGGGCGCGCAGGGATCCCGCGCTGGGCGAGCTGGACGTGATCGCCCAGGCGGTGCTGGCGATCGGCGACGACGTGGACGGCATCCTCGAGCTCGGCCGCTCGATGGCCGCCCTCTACATCGGCGGCATGGGCGCGCGCGGCAAGAACTTCTACAACGACCTGGCCCGCCGGTACGGCTACGAGCGGGAGGCGGAGCTGATCCAGGACCTCTATCTCGCGGGCCGGAAGAAGGAGGCTGAGGCCGCGGTGCCGGGTGAGCTGCTGGAGCGGATGTCGCTGATCGGTCCGGAGGGCCATGTGAGGGAGCGGCTGGCGGCCATGCGCGAGGCGGGCGTCACCACGCTCAACGTGACCCCCGTCGCCGCCACCCACGGCGACCGCGTCCGCCTCATCGAAAAGATCAGAGAACTCGCTGCCTAGGGTCGGGCCGGCGGGTCGTTGAGGCAGGCGGTGAAGATCCGTTCGAGCCGTGCGGACAGCACGTCCGGGTCGGCGGCATCGAGGGTCCGCGGGTCGGTGAGCCTGCGCAGCGGACCGGCGCCGAGGATGACCATCGTGGCGAGCAGGGCGCGCTCCCGGACGTCCGGGCCGCTCAGTCGGGCCCGGAGCGCGTCGACCATGGCGGATTCGACCCGCGCCCGCAGCAACGCCCGGATCTCCGGGCTCGCCCCGGCCCGGTCGATCATCCGTACCAGCGGGTCGCGGCTCCCGGCGCTCAGCCGCCTGGCGACGTGAGCGGCCAGCCGGGCGGGCAGCTCCTCCGGGTCGCCCTCGATTTCGGATTCCAGCGTGGAGCCGCTGATCAGGACCTTGGCGAACAGGTCGGCCTTCGACCCGAAGTAACGGTTGACGAGCGCCGGGTTCGCCTCGGCCGCCGACGCGATCATCCGGATCGTCACTTGGTCGTAGCCGTGCTCGCTGAACAGCTCGCGTGCGGCCACGAGGATCCGCTCGCTGGTGGCTGCCCGATCTCGTGTCACCTTGCGTAGGTTATCGTGGTTCGCAGGTAAACAAGCGTTTACTAAGGGCGGGGCCCAGACCAGGGAAGCCCGGTCCAGGGAGGACAATCCCGGCGGAGAGGAGATCGCGTGACCCAGGAGATGGTGCGGGAAGCGGCGCCGAGGTTGTACACGCATCGCGAGGTCATCAAGATCCTCTCCGGGCTGTTGCTGGCCCTGCTGACCTCGATGATCTCGACGTCCGTCGTCGGTACGGCACTGCCGACGATCGTGGGCGAGCTCGGCGGGCAGGAGCAGTACTCCTGGGTGGCCAGTTCGACGCTGCTGACGATGACGGTGTCGACCCCGCTGTGGGGCAAGCTCTCCGACATCTTCGGGCGCAAGCTGATGTTCCAGCTGGCCCTCGGGCTGTTCGTGGCGGCGTCGATGATGGCCGGTCTGTCGCAGAGCATCGGCATGCTGATCGCGGCGCGCGCCGCACAGGGTCTCGGGAGCGGCGGCCTTTCCGCGCTCGTCCAGGTGATCCTCGGCGACGTGGTCGAGCCGCGTGAGCGTGGGCGCTACCTGGGCTACACGGGGGCGGTCTTCGGGGTCGCCACGGTCGCCGGTCCACTCCTCGGCGGCTTCATCGTGGACACCGAGTGGCTCGGCTGGCGCTGGTGCTTCTACGTGTGCGTCCCGCTCGCGGTCGTGGCGTTCGTCGTCATCCAGAAGGTGCTGCGGCTGCCGCGCGTGCGGTGGGACACCAAGATCGACTGGTGGGGTGCGACCACGCTGACCGGCGGCGCCGCCACGCTGATGCTGCTGCTGTCACTGGGCGGCCACGAGTTCGACTGGGGTTCCCCCTGGACGTACGGCCTCGGCACGCTCAGCCTGGTGCTGTTCGCCCTGGCGATCCCGGCCGAGCGCAGGGCCGCCGACCCCATCCTGCCGCCGCGGCTGTTCCGCGACCGGACGTTCGTCCTGGCGAGCCTGGCGTCGCTGCTCATCGGCATCGCCATGTTCGGCGTGATGATCTACCTGCCGCAGTACCTGCAGATCGTCAAACGCCTCAGCCCGACGGACTCCGGGCTCATGACGCTGCCCATGGTCATCGGCATGTTCGTCGCGTCGATCACCTCGGGGCGGATCGTGACCAGGACCGGCCGGTGGAAGGTGTTTCCGATGGTCGGAATGACGCTGGTGACCGTGGGCATGTGGCTGTTGTCCCGCCTGGAGGTCGGCTCATCCTACGTGGTGATCGGAGTCGACATCGCGATCGTCGGCGTGGGGCTCGGACTGGGCATGTACATGCTGCTCCTCGCCACGCAGAACTCGGTCGAGCGCCGCGACATGGCGGTCAGCACCTCCGGTGTCACGTTCTTCCGCAGCCTGGGCGGCGCGGTCGGGGTGGCGGCCTTCGGCGCGATCCTCAGCAACCGGGTGCGGAACGAGTTGGCCACGATGCTCGACGCCCGGTCCGCGGGCCTCGCGCTGGGCACCCCGGACGCGATCCACCACCTGCCTCCCCAGGTGCGGAACGTCGTGATCCAGGCGTTCTCCTCGGCGACGCGCACGGTCTTCCTGGTCGGAGTGCCGGCCGCCGCGCTCGGACTCGTCGCCGTGCTCTGCCTGCGCGAGGCGGTGCTGCGCTCCGCGCGTTCCACCGCGGAGCCCCCGCAGTAGATCCACATCCCGGTCGGTAGATCCACGCAGTAGAGTCCAGCCGTGTCATATGCCTCACTTCACGCCGTGCGCCGGGCCCGGTTGGCCGCGGCGTTCCCCGAGCACGGTGTCGCCGCGATGCTCGTCACATGCCCCGTCAACGTGCGCTACCTCACCGGGCTGTCCAGCTCGAACGCCGCGGTGCTCGTCGGCACCGGCGGGCAGGCCGTGCTCGCCACCGACTCCCGGTACGCGGAGACGGCGCGGCGGCAGTGCCCGGACGTGGAGGTGGTCGTCGATCGCGACGTGGCCTCGGTGCTGATCACCTGCGCCGACGCCGCGGACGGCATCGCGGTCGAGGCCGACCACATGTCGGTGGCCCGATTTCGATGGCTCGGCGGCCAGCTCGTTCAACGGCTCGGCCGTGACCCGCTGACCCCGGTCGGCGGGCTCGTCGAGGCGGTGCGCGCGGTCAAGGACGAGCAGGAGATCGACGCGCTGCGCCGGGCCTGCTCGATCACGGATGAGGCGTTCTCCCAGGTCGTCGAGCGCATCACCCCCGGTGTCACCGAACGGGAGATCGCCAGGTGGCTGGAGGTCCGGATGGTGGAACTCGGCGCGGACAAGCCGGCGTTCGACTCCATCGTGGCGGCCGGTCCCAACGGCTCGATCCCGCATCACTCGCCCTCGGACCGGCCGGTCCGCTCCGGCGACCTGGTGACCATGGACTTCGGCGCCCGCTACGGGGGCTACCACGCCGACATGACCCGCACGGTCGCCGTCGGCCGGCCGGCCGACTGGCAGCGCGACCTCTACGAGCTCGTACGGCGGGCTCAGCACGCCGGGTGCCTCGCCGTACGACCCGGTGCGACGGCTCATCAGGTGGACGCGGCGGCGCGCGAGGTGATCGTGGCGGCGGGTCACGGGGAGCACTTCGAGCACGGGCTGGGCCACGGGGTCGGCCTGGAGATCCACGAACAGCCGTTCCTGGGCCCTGACAGGACCGGTAGACTAGAGGATCGAGTTCCGATCACCGTTGAGCCGGGGGTGTACCTGCCGGGCAGGGGCGGCGTGCGCATCGAGGACACGCTGGTCACGCGCGACGACGGGCCGGAGCTTCTCACACTGACCACCAAGGAGCTGCTCATCCTGTAGGGCAGCCGCATGCGGGAGACCACGTGGCGACGACGAACGACCTGAAGAACGGACTCGTGCTCAAGCTCGACGGCGGCGAGCTGTGGTCCGTCGTCGAGTTCCAGCACGTCAAGCCGGGCAAGGGCGGCGCGTTCGTCCGCACCAAGCTCAAGAACGTGCTGACCGGCAAGACCCTCGACCGGACCTTCAACGCCGGTGTCAAGGTCGACGTGGCCAACGTCGACAAGCGCGAGATGCAGTACTCCTACCTCGACGGCGACGACTTCGTCTTCATGGACACCGAGACCTACGACATGGTCAACGTGGCGCGTTCCGTGGTGGGCGACGCCGCCAACTACATGCTGGAGAACACCACGGCGACCGTCGCCTTCAACGAGGGCAACCCGCTGTACGTGGACCTTCCGGCGGCCGCCGAGCTGACGATCTCTCATACCGATCCGGGCCTGCAGGGCGACCGCTCCACCGGCGGCACCAAGCCCGCCACCCTGGAGACCGGCGCGGAGATCAAGGTTCCGCTGTTCATCACGACCGGCGAGAAGGTCAAGGTCGACACCCGTACCGGCGAATATCTCGGTCGGGCCTGACGTGTCGGCTCGGGGGAAGGCGCGCCGCCGCGCGCTGGATGTCCTCTTCGAGGCCGAGGCGCGCAGGGAGAACCCGCTCAGCGTGCTGGCCGAGCGGGTGGAGCGGTCGGATCCGCCGGTGAACGAGTACACCTCGAAGATCGTCGAGGGTGTGGTCCGGCACCTGGAGCGCGTCGACGAGTTGATCTCGACCTACTCCGAGGGGTGGACCCTGGAGCGGATGCCGGCGGTCGACCGGAACATCCTGCGCGCGGGGACCTTCGAGATGCTCTGGTCGGACGACGTCCCCGAGGGCGTGGTCATCAGCGAGTGGGTCCATCTGGCGGGGGAGTTGTCGACCGACGAGTCGCCGCAGTTCGTGAATGGCATGCTGGCCCGGTTCAAGCAGCTCAAGCCGTCCCTGTCGCTCTAGAAGCGCTGTCGCATCCGGCAGCGCGGCCGGTGGAAAGTAGGAGGCCGCACGTGCGTGACGCCACACGGCAGACCGTCGTCTGGGAGGCGCTGCGCGCCGTCCTCGCCCGGCGGTCCGCGGCGACCGGCCGCGACTCGCTCGACATCGTCGACGCCGGGGGCGGCACGGGCGGCTTCGCCGTACCGCTCGCCAAGCTGGGACACGTGGTGACCGTGGTCGATCCGACGCCCGACTCGCTGGCCGCGCTGGAACGCCGCGCCGCCGAGACCGGCGTCGGTGTCAAGGGACTGCAGGGCGACGTGGCCGACCTCGGCGACCTGCTCGAGTACGGCAGCGCGGACCTGGTGCTGTGCCACAGCGTTCTGGAATACGTCGACGATCCGGCGAAGGCGCTCGGCGCCGTCGGCGGCATCCTCCGTGAGGGCGGCGCGGTCAGCGTGCTCGCGGCCAACTCGGTGGCGGCGGTCGTCCACCGCGCTCTGGCGGGCCAGTTCGACGAGGCTCGACGGCTGCTGCTGACCGAGCCGTCGGGAAGGCGGTTCTCCCGGGAGGCCCTGGCCGGGCTGCTCGCCGCCGCGGGGTTCACGGTGACCGACGTCCACGGTGTACGGATCTTCGCCGAACTGATGCCGGGCATGACGGCCGAGAGCGATCCCGACGGGCTCATCGCGCTGGAGCGGGCGGCGGCCGGCCACCCGGTGCTGCGCGACATCGCCGCCCAACTCCATGTCATCGCCCACCGGTGACATCGCCCGGGCAGATGAAATCGCCCAAGATTTGACGTGCTTCGAATGACTGTTCGGGTAGAGTCGATGGCGTGTCCCGGAAACAGATCATCGGCGGCGTCGGCGACCGGGCCGGTCGAGGGGCCGGTCGAGGGCCCGGCGGTGAGGTCGGCGACGACAGCGGCTGCCCGATCCTGCACGTGGACATGGACGCCTTCTACGCCAGCGTCGAGTTGCTCGACCGGCCCGAGCTGAAGGGCACCCCGGTCATCGTGGGGGCGCCCGGGGCACGTGGCGTGGTGCTCAGCGCCACCTACGAGGCCCGGCGGTTCGGCGTCCACTCGGCGATGGCGATGACCCGGGCTCGCCGTCTGTGCCCGGTGGCGACGGTCATCCCGCCCCGTCACGGCAGGTACGCCGAGGTCTCCCGGGGCATCAGGGAGATCTTCGAGGCCATCACGCCGCTGGTCGAGCCGATCGCGTCCGACGAGGCGTTCCTCGATGTGGGCGGGGCCCGCCGCAGGCTCGGGCCGCCCGCGCTCATCGCCCGGGTGATCCGCGAGCAGGTGGCCGAGCGTCATGGCATCACCTGCTCGGTGGGCGTGGCGAGCAGCAAGTTCGTGGCCAAGCTCGCCTCCCGCGCGTGCAAGCCGGACGGGCTGCTGGTCGTCCCGGCAGACCAGGCCGTGGAGTTCCTTCATCCGCTGCCCGTCGGGGCGCTGTGGGGCGTGGGCGAGCGCACCGAGCAGGCCCTGGTGCGGCTCGGCATACGGACGGTGGGCGACCTGGCCCAGGTGCCCGTTTCCACGCTCCGACGCGAGTTCGGGGCCGTCGGGGCCCACCTGGCGGAGCTGGCCTGGGGCCGGGACGACCGTCCGGTCGTGGCCGACGCCCCGGACAAGAGCATCGGCGGTGAGGAGACCTTCCCCCACGACGTGGACGACCCGGAGACGATCAGGCGGGAGCTGCTGCGGCTGTCCGAGCGGGTCGCGGCGCGCCTGCGGGCGGGCGGGCACGTCGGCAGGACGGTCAGCGTGAAGCTGCGCCGCTCCGACTTCACGACGATCACCCGGTCTCGGACGCTCCGAGAGGCGACCGACGTGGCGAAGGAGATCTACGACACGGCTCGCGTGCTCTACGAGGCCGCCGGCCTGGAGCGGGTGCGCCTCAGGCTGGTCGGAGTCAGGGTGGAGAATCTCCGCCCGGCGGCCACCGCGACCCGCCAGCTCTCCCTGGGCGAGCGGGAGACCGGCTGGCGGGAGGCCGAACTGGCCGTGGACCGGGCGACCCGGCGTTTCGGGCCCGAGGCGGTGCGCCCGGCGTCGCTGGTGCGGCCTCCGTCTGATGCAATGGGTCCATGACGTCGCCTCCGGTTTGGCCCGCGTTGGACGTTTTCTTTCGCCTACGTCTACGGGCTCGTATTCTGGGGATAACCGACCGCGAGGTCTGGACACCCCGCGTCGTCTGTAGCCGTTTTCCCCTGAATGGGGCCGTCCTTGGGAGGCGCCGTGCCGCTGTCTGAGCACGAGCAGCGCTTGCTCGACCAGATCGAGCAGGCCCTCTACGCCGAGGACCCGAAGTGGGCCAATAGCGTCCGAACGAGAGATCCGCGCAACCACTACAAGCGCCGCCTCGTGAAGGCCTGGATCGGCTTCGCCCTCGGCGTGGTGATGCTAATGGTCGGCGTCGTGGCGGCGCAGATCCCCCTCGGTGCCGCCGGGTTCGTCGTGATGCTCGCCGCCTGCCTGTGGGGGCTGTCGAGCTGGATGCGCATGAACGGATTCGGCGACTCCTCCTCCTCCTCTTCCTCCTCCTCCGGCGCCGGCCCCCGCGGTCGCCGGCCCAGCCGCAAGCAGGGCTTCATGGAGCGGATGGAAGAGCGGTGGCGCCGCCGCCGCGACGAGCGCTGACCCCGTCATCCCCTTCCCCGGCAGGACCGCGAACCCGGCCCGCCGCCCCGCATCCGGGGGTGGCGGACCGGGTTCAATCCCCGGTATGCCTCAACGGCGGATGACGGACAGGTCGAAGACGTCGAGCGCCCTTCCGCCGAGAGCCCGGATGCGCAGCAGCGTCGACGTGGGGGCCAGGCCGATCGCGAGCCGCCGCCCCCGGGAGATCTCGCGCGCCAGCGCCCGGCGCACCTTCGCGAGATCGGCGGGTCCGGGGATCGTCTCCCCGGGAGTGCGGGCGTACCGGAGCCGTTCATGCGCCGAAACGATCCGGGCCACGGACGCGGCCTCCTCGTCGTCCATTCCGTGGGTCAGCCGCCTGCCCAGTGCGCGCGGGCTCTCCCCGGGCTCGCGAGCCAGCCCGAGATCGGTGAGCGTGTCGCACAGCTCGGCCCAGGCCGCCTCGACCGCGGGAGCGGTCGCGGCGCCGAGCAGCGCCCGCCGGCGCCGCAGCCGTACCATCCTCCGGATCCCCGCCGGCACCAGGACCAGCAGCAGGGCGGCGGCTGCCGCCGCACCCACCTTGACCGCCGTCGGCGTCCCCGGATCCACCGGCACGGGCGCACCGCCGAGCTCCCGGTCGAGCCTGCGCCGGTCCGGCCGGAGCGGGCCCCCAGCCCGATCGGTGTCGTCGGAGCCGGCCGAAGAGCCGGCCGAGGAGCCGGGCGTGGGCGCCGCCGTCGAGGTCACCGGCAGCGTGTACTGCGGCGCCTGGGCCGTGCCCTGGCCGGCGCCGCCGCCCGGGGTCGGCTCGAACCGCAGCCATCCGACACCGTCGAAGTACAGCTCGGGCCAGGCGTGGGAGTCGTGCGTGCGCACGGTCCAGATCTCGCCGGTCCTCGTGCCGCCGGTGTAACCGGTCGCGACCCGGGCCGGAATGCCGAGCGTTCGTGCCATCACGGCCATCGCGCCGGCGAAGTGCTCGCAGTACCCTTTCCGGCTGTTAGGGCCGATCAGGAAGTGCGACAGCGCGCGCGGGCCGCCGTACGACGCGTCCAGACTGTAGGTGAAGCCGCCCGTCCTGGTGAACCACTCCTGGAGCTTCACCGCCTTCTCGTACGGCGTGGCGGCCTGCCCGGTCACCCGGGCGGCCAGGGCGCGGACCTCCGGATCGAGTGTGCCGGGCAGCTCGAGATAGGGGCTGTCGAGCTCCGGATCCGCCGCCGTCGACAGCCTGAGCTGCGCGGCGGTCGGCTCCGGCTCGCCGGTCAGCACCCGGTACCGCAGACCCGCCGCCTCGTCCTGGGTGGAGAACACCAGTAGCGAGGGACGGTCGGCCCGCCAGTCGCCGTCCACGTCGACCCGGGTCGCCGGATACGGCAGCGGCAGGAAGTTGAGCCTGCTGATGTCCTCGCTGATCGTGATCCGGGTCTCCGCCTGATGCGTCGCGACGCCGGGGCCGAGCCCCGGGGCCGGGGGGAGGGGACCCTCCGACACCCGGTCCTCCTGGCGTCCCTGCAGCCTGCCGACCCTCCAGGTCGTCCCGTCGAACCTGTCCAGGGCGTAGATGCGCAGGTAGCGGGAGCGGCCGTCGCTGGAGGTGTAGGTCAGCACGGTGGCGTTCTCCGGCTGCCTGAGCTGCCAGCCCAGCTTGACCATCGCGTCCGGGACGCCGATGCTGCCCCCGCCCGGCCCTGAGCCGTTGCCCACGCCGAACCCGAACAGCGGATCGGGCGCCAGCGTCGGCAGCAGCCCGGGGAGCAGGATCGCCAGCGCGACTGCCATCACGCCGATCCGCTTGCCCGACAACGCCAGCCGTCCCGTGTCGGGCAGCACCCCGGCGGCGGCGAGCTGCGACCGCCGTACGACCACGGCCCGGCCCCAGTGGCTCAGCCGTTCCCGGCCGTCGGCCACGAGCAGTCCGACGTACCCGAACGCCGCGATGACGAACGCGGGCCAGCCGAGCGGGTCGGCCATCACGGCCGCGGGCACGGTGAACAGGGCCAGCAGCGGCAGTCCGGCCGTCGCGGCGCGGCGCAGTCGTACCGCGAGGAGGTCCACGAGGATCGCGACCAGCCCGACGCCGCCCGCCGTGAGCAGGCAGACCGCCGGATCGGCGGGCACGGGTGCGGCGTAGCGCTGGATGTCGGCGAAGCCCTCGCCGAGCAGGGAGGACAGCCGCACTATGGAGTCCCTGGTCGGGATCACCCGCAACCATGCCTGGTCGCCGGCGAAGGCGGCGGTCAGGTAGACGCCCAGCGCGGCCGCCATCGCGGTCATCGCCGCCCAGGTGGAGGAGGCCCAGACGGAGGGGGCGCGGCCGGGCGGGGCGAGACGGGACAGGAGCATCCCCGCCGCCGTCGTCACCAGGACGGCGCCCATGCAGGCCCAGAACCAGGCGCCGCCGTTGAACAGCGGGTAGAGCGTGATCGTGACGGCGGCCGTGGCCAGCCCCGCGGCGACCGGCAGTTTCATCGGATGCCCGCCCTCCTGTGCGCGGCCTCGGGCCAGACGGCCGCGAGTGAGACGCCGGCGGAAAGACGGATCACCCGCCATCCGGCGGCGGCCAGTACGTTCTCGACTGTCTCGTCGATGCCGGGGCTCGTCGGTTCGTCTGAAGTGCCCAGCAAGACCGCGATCCCCGTCACACCGGGCTGCTTGAGCCGGGCCAGTTCCCGGGCGTCGGTGGAGTCGACCGTCCCCAGCACGGCGACGATCAGGCCGTCGCCGCCGCCCTGCCGCAGCGCCGCGATCCCGTGCTCCAGCGACCGCGCCGAGCTGTGCCGTACGACCGAGAGCGCGTCGAGCAGTGACCACGAGGCACCGGTGTCGGCCAGATGCTGCGCGCCCTGGTCGGTGATCAGGCGCAGGCCCAGCCCGTCGCGCGACAGGTGCACGCCGATCGAGGCGGCGGCCGAGACCGCGACCTCGAACGACGACCGGGGGCCCTCACCGCGGTGCGCGCACCTGCGGGTGTCCAGCAGCAGCGCGCCCCTGCTCTGCCACTGCTGCTCCTCGCGCCTGACCATCAGCTCGCCGTGCCGCGCGGTCGACCGCCAGTGGACCCGGCGCAGGTCGTCGCCCCGGCGGTACTCGCGCGGCGCCACGTCGTCGTCGCCCGCCGCCGCCACCGAGCGGGTACGGCTGTCGCCCCCGCCCGTCCACTCGCCGGACAGGCGCACCGGGGGCAGCGGCACCACCTCGGGGGTGACCACGAGCACGTCGGTGATCGTGAACGATCTCGTCAGCTCGACCAGCCCGAACGGGTCGGTGATCCGGACGGACAGCGGGCCGATGGGGAAGCGCCCCCGCAGTTCGGACCGCACCTTGTAGTCGATCTCCCGGACGCCGTGCGGCTCCACGCGGTCGAGGACGAACCGCGGGCGGGTGCCCAGCGCGTACGGAAGGGTGTCCTCGACGAGCAGCAGCCCGGTCGGCAGACGGGTGACGTTCTCCAGCCGCAGGGTGACCGTGCCTTCGCCGCCGACCTGGACTCGGGAGGGGTCGAGCCGCCTGGCGCAGGCCAGCCGGTACCGGGTGCGCGTCACGATCAGCGCCGCGATCAGCGGCATCGCGATGATCAGGACGGCCACCCGCAGCAGATCGTGCTCCCCGAGGAACAGGGCGCACAGCGCGGCCGCGGCCCCCGAGGCGAGAAACGACCGCCCCCGGGGGGTCAGGGCCTTCAGACCGATCATCTGGCGTCCGGCACCGGAACGTGGCGCACCAGGTCGACGATCACCTGCTCCGGCCGGCGGCGCTGCCCCTGGGCCTCGACGCTCGGCAGCAGCCGGTGTGCCAGGACGGGGACGGCCAGATCCTGCAGGTCGTCGGGGATCACATAGTCGCGGCCGGACAGCGCGGCGTGCGCTCTGGCGCCGCGCACCAGGTGCAGCGTGGCGCGCGGGGAGGCGCCCACCCGCAGGTCGGGAGAGTTCCTGGTGGCGGTCACCAGGTCGACCGCGTACTGCTTCACAGGTTGCGAGACGTAGACCGCGCGCACGGCCCGGATCAGCCCCATCACCTCGGCGGTGGTCGCCACCGGCTGCAGCTTTTCCAGCGGCTGGGAGGCGCCGTGGATGTCGAGCATCTCCATCTCGGCCGCCGGGGCGGGATAGCCCATGGCGATCTTCGCGGTGAAGCGGTCGCGCTGGGCCTCCGGCAGGGGATAGGTCCCCTCCATTTCGATCGGGTTCTGGGTCGCGATGACCATGAACGGCGGCGCGAGCTCATAGGTCACGCCGTCCACGGTCACCTGCCGCTCCTCCATGCATTCCAGCAGTGCCGACTGCGTCTTCGGCGAGGCCCGGTTGATCTCGTCGCCCACGACGACGTTGGCGAACACCGGTCCGGGTTTGAACTCGAACTCCCGGGTCAGTTGGTTGTACGCGCTGACCCCGGTGATGTCGCTGGGTAGCAGATCGGGGGTGAACTGCACGCGTTTGACAGGGCAGTCGATCGAGCGCCCCAGGGCCTTGGCCAGCATGGTCTTGCCGACGCCGGGCACGTCCTCGATGAGGAGGTGACCCTCCGCCAGGAGCACGGTGAGGGTGAGGCGGACGACGTCGCTCTTGCCTTCGATCACGGATTCGATCGCGCGGCCGATCCGGTGTGCGATGTCGATGTCCGTGTCGATCTCGACGTCGGAGGTTGCTGCCACCGGGCCTCCATAAATGGGGGTTAATCCATCCTTTTTGTTTCTTGTGGTACCGACCCTATGACTCCCGAGGTTCCCGGGCGAGTTTGTCTACGTAGCACCTTCGTCCGAATCCCGTGACAAACGCCGCGCGCTTTCCTCTCGTACGGCTTCGCCTACGCCGTCGGGGTTGGCGGGCCTCGCCGCCCCCCACTTCGCCCCACCCGTATTTACCTGGGAAAACGCGGAGAAAATGACACGACGACACGCTGTGAATCAGTTGACGGTGGAGGGAAGTGGAGTATGGTGGTGCGCAGTGGAGAGCAGAGGCTGTAGCGCCGAGCGCTCCGCAAGACACGGGAGGTGGGTCCGGTGTTCCTCGGCACCCACCCTCTGCGTCTCGATGACAAAGGACGGCTGTTCCTGCCGGCGAAGTATCGCGAGGAGCTGGCGGAGGGTCTTGTGATCACCAAAGGCCAGGAGCGCTGCCTCTACGTCTTCCCAGTAGAGGAGTTCCAGCGCATCACCGAGGCCATGCGCACCGCTCCGGTGACGGCCAAGGCGGTCCGTGATTACAGCCGTGTCCTCTTCGCCGGGGCATCGGACGAGACGCCGGACAAGCAGGGGCGGATCACGATTCCGCAGAGCCTCAGACGGTACGCGGGTTTGGAACGCGACTGCACGGTCATCGGTGCGAACACCAGGCTGGAGATCTGGGACGCCCAGGCGTGGGAGACCTACCTGGCCGCTCAGGAGCAGGAGTTCTCCGACCTGTCTGAGGAGGTGTTGCCCGGGATCCTTTGATCGATTCGATTGTTTGATCGAATGACCCGTCGTGACGTTCGGCGAGGTCTCCACCCGCTCCCATGTGGCGGCAGCTGATGCACCTTCCCCGGTGTCAGATGTCAGGGCCGGCGATGCGGATGGGGACCTGGCCGGACGATATAAAGGGGCCGGACGATATGGGGGGCGGAGGGCGTTGTCGCAAGACTCTGGACAGCCGGACGGTCACGTTCCGGTCATGATCGGTCGCGTTCTGGAGTTGCTCGCTCCCGCGCTGGCCGGGCCGGACCCGGTCGTCGTCGACGCCAACCTCGGCCTCGGCGGTCACGCGGAGGCGCTGCTGGCGGCCCATCCGGCCCTGCATCTGATCGGCATCGACCGCGACCCCACCGCCATCGAGCGGTCCACCGTACGGCTCGCGCCCTATGCCGGGCGGACCACCCTCGTGCGGGCCGTCTCCGACGAACTGCCCGCCGTGCTGGCGGCGGCCGGACGACCCCGCGTCGACGGCGCGCTGTTCGATCTGGGGGTGTCCTCGCCCCAGCTCGACGAGGCCGAACGTGGGTTCGCGTACTCCTATGACGCCCCCCTCGACATGCGGATGGACCCTGACCAGGAGCTCACCGCCGCCGACGTGGTGAACACCTACTCCGTCGCCGAGATCACCCGCGTGCTGCGCGATTACGGCGAGGAGAGATTCGCGGCACGGATCGCGAACTTTGTCGCCAAAGAGCGCGTCGAACATCCCATCATGACGACCCGACGACTTGCCGATCTCGTGCGGACGGCGATCCCCGCCGCCACGAGACGGACGGGGGGAAACCCCGCCAAGAGAACGTTCCAAGCCCTGCGCATCGAGGTCAACCAGGAACTGGCCGCCCTGGAGCGCGCCCTGCCCGCGGCCCTCGACGCGATGGCGCTCGGCGGGCGAGTGGTCGTGCTCGCCTATCACTCACTGGAGGACCGGCTCACCAAGCAGGTCCTCGCGGCGCGAACCAGGGACACCGGCCCCCCCGGGCTTCCGGTCCCGCTCGAGGCCCACCAGCCCCGGTTCCGCCTTCTGACGAGGGGAGCGGAGCTCCCGGACGACGACGAGGTGGCCCGTAACCCGCGGGCGGCCTCGGCCCGTTTGCGGGCGGCAGAGAGGATCCGCCAGGGATGAGGACGGCGCAGCAGCCACGGCCGAAGAGCAGATTCGAGAGCAGGACTCAGATCAAGACCCAGGTCGAGCCCCAAGCCAGGGCACAGGCCAAGCCCAAGCCCGAGACACGTTCCGACCCGCGGTCCAGGCAGGAGGTCGGGCCCGTCAGGGTGACCCGTACGGCGACGGCGGGGGCGTCCGCACCGATGCGGCGGGCGCCGCGGGCGCCGTTCGTGCTGCTCGTCATCGGTCTGATGTGCGGCGGCCTGGTCACTCTGCTGCTGCTCAACGTAACGCTCGCCCAGGGGACCTACAAGGAGAGGGACCTGCGGTCGAGCATCGACGAGCTGCGCCAGCAGGCGGCGCTCCAGGAGAAGCAGGTTCGGGACGCGAGCCAGCCGGAGGCATTGAAGAGCAGGGCTCCGTCCGACCTGGTGTGGGACGACTCGCCGCCGTCGTTCATCACCTCCCGGCCGGCGGACGGGACCAGGTGAACCCTGGCGGGAGGAGGCGGCCGCCGCGGCCAGGGGGCGGGGGACCGGTCGACGGTCGTCCGCCCAGGCCGCCGCGCCCGCCCGGCCCGCCTCGTACGGCACAACCCCCGCAATCACAGCCGCGGGCGCCGCAGTCCGGTCGGTCGTCGGCGCAGCGGGCGGCCCAACAGGGGGCACAGCGGGGGGCCCAACAGGGGGCCCAACAGGGGGCCCAGCGTGCGTCCGGTCCGCGGCGCCGGTCCGCGCCGCCGCCCCCGCCGCCGCCCCCGCCGCGGCCGCCCGCCGTGCTGCGGCTCAGCGATCCCAGTCGGCGGCTGAACGCCGGGCTGGTCGCGATGGCGTTCGTGCTGTCCCTGCTCGCCGGTCGGCTGGTGCAACTCCAGGGCCTGGACTCCAAAGTGCTCCAGGCGAAGGCCGCGGACCGGCGCGAGCAGTCGGAGAAGCTGCCGGCGCGGCGCGGCTCGATCACCGACATCGCGGGTCACGAGCTCGCGGTGACCGTGGAGGCGCGTGAGATCTACCTCGACCCGAAGGTGGTCGAGCCCGCCAAGCGGGACCTGGTCGCCACCACCCTCGCCACGGAGCTGAACCGTTCGAAGGAGGAGATCGCGGCCAAGCTGGCGAAGACGACCTCGCGCTACGCGGTGGTGGCGCGGGACGTCGATCCGCTGCACGCCAAGAAGATCATGAGCTTCGGGTTCAGGGGGGTCGGCGCCAAGCGGACCTACTACCGCGAGTACCCGGGCGGCAGGCTCGCCGGGGGCATAGTCGGATTCGTCGGTGTCGACGGGTACGGCCTGGCGGGCATGGAGAGCGCCTACAACAAGGTGCTCGCGGGCCGCGACGGCGAGCAGAGCTTCGAGATGGGCGGGGAGGGACAGCGCATCCCGATGACCCGCAGCACCCGCCAGGAGCCGGTGCCCGGCCGCGACGTGCGGCTGACCATCGACAGGGACATCCAGTGGGCCGCGCAGGAGGCGATCGCCGAGCAGGTGAAGGCGTCGCGGGCGCGCAGCGGCAGCGTGATCGTCATTGATGTGCCGACCGGCCGGATCGTGGCCATGGCCAACGCGCCCGAAGTCGATCTCACCCACTGGCAGGACTCCCCGCCGGAGGACCGGCGCAACCGGGCCGTGTCCGAGGTGTTCGAGCCGGGCAGCACCAACAAGGTGATCACCGCGGCGGCGGCGATCGAGTCGGGCACGGTCAGGTCCGACACGGTGTTCCGTGTGCCCGACAGCATCCAGTGCGCCGACAGGCGGCTCAAGGACGCGCATCCGCACCCGCCGGAGTCGCTCACCTTCGCCGGGATCATCGCCGAGTCGAGCAACGTCGGCACGATCATGGCCGCGGAGCGGATCAGCAGCCAGCGGCTGTATGACATGTTCCGCGCCTTCGGGTTCGGCGCCAGAAGCGGTGTCGGCATCCCGGGCGAGGAGGCGGGCCTGCTGCCCGGCTGGCAGGGCTGGTCCGGCAGCCAGCGCTGCACCATCGCCTACGGCCAGGGCATCTCGGTCACCGCCCTGCAGATCGCCAGCGTCTACCAGACGATCGCCAACGGCGGGGTACGGGTCACCCCCACGATCGTCGCGGGTACCACCGACGGGCACGGACGGTTCGTCCCGGCCCCGGCGCCGAAGCGGACCCGGGTGATCAACGAGCGGACCGCCCGGGAGATCTCGCTGATGCTGGAGGCCGCCGTCGGGCACGATGGTACGGGAACGGAGGCGGCGATCCCCGGCTACCGGGTCGCGGGCAAGACCGGCACTGCGATGAGATATGACCAGGAATGCGGGGGATACTGCGGATATACGGCGACGTTCGTCGGCTTCACGCCGGCGGACAAGCCCCGGCTGATGGCTCTCGCCGTCATCCAGGATCCGAAGAAAGGTCACTACGGCGGCACCGTGGCCGCCCCCGTATTCAGGAATGTCATGACATTCGCGTTGAAGACCAGGAAGATCCCTCCGACGGGTACGAAGACGCCCGACGTCGTCCTTCGTGCCCACCGGTAGGAGGTACGCTCTCGCCGTGCGTCCCCCGTCCTCGATGCGTCCCGCCGCCGCGGTGGCCCGCCCGCTGTCCGGCCTCACGGCCCTGCTCGGCGCCGGCGCCGAGCCCTCTCCCGGAGCCAGAGTGGTCCGGGGGACGGTCACCGGCATCTCGATCGACTCCCGCCGGGTCCGGCGCGGCGACCTCTATGTGGCGCTGCCCGGGAAGTCCTCACACGGCGCGGAGTTCGCCGCCGACGCGCTCGCCTCGGGCGCGACGGCGATCCTGACCGATCCGGCCGGACGGGACCAGGCGGCCGCGACCGGCCTGCCCGTGCTCGTGGTGCCCGACCCGCGCGCGCTGCTCGGGCAGGTCGCCGGATGGGTGTACGGCAGCGCGGCCGACGGCATGACCGTCATCGGCGTCACCGGCACGAGCGGCAAGTCGACCACCACCTACCTGCTGGAGGCGGGCCTGCGGGCGGCGGGCCACCGGACCGGACTGGTCGGCGGCGTGGAGATCCGGGCGGGCGATCTGCGGTTCGTCCCCGAGCTCACCACTCCGGAGGCGTCCGATCTGCAGGCGTTGTTCGCGCTCATGCGCGAGCAGGGTGTCACGGCCGCCGCGATGGAGGTCTCCAGCCACGCTCTCGCCCTCGGCCGGGTGGACGGCATCTCCTACGATGTGGCGATATTTACCAATCTCTCGCAGGATCACCTGGACTTCCACCGCGATCTGGACGACTACTTCGCGGCCAAGAAGCGGCTGTTCACCTCCGAGTTCTCCCGCGTCGGGGTGGTGAACATCGACGACGTCCACGGCCGCGAGCTGGCCGGTCTGGCCAAGATCCCGATCACCACGTTCTCCGCCGCCGGAGCGCCGGAGGCCGACTGGCGGGCCGTCGACGTCCGCCTGGGCGCCGACGGCAGCGCCTTCCGGATGGTCGGCCCGGGCGGCGTCGAGGTGGACGCCGCCGTGACCCTGCCCGGGTCGTTCAACGTCTCCAACACGCTCGGCGCGCTGGTCGCGCTGGTGGAGGCGGGGATCCCGCCGCAGACGGCGATGTCCGGCATCGCGACGTTCGGCGGTGTTCCCGGCCGGATGGAGCGGGTGCCGGGCGCCGGGGACTACCAGGTGATCGTCGACTACGCCCACAAGCCGGGGGCGGTCGAGTCGGTCCTGCGTTCACTGCGCGCGGTACTCGGATCAGGGCCGGGTTCGGGTCCGGGATCGCGCGGTCGACTCACGATCGTGCTCGGGTGCGGCGGTGACCGCGACCGCGGCAAGCGGCCGATGATGGGCGAGGCCGCCGCCCGGCTCGCCGACGTGACGATCTTCACCAGTGACAATCCACGCAGCGAGGACCCCCTAATGATCTTGTCTGCGATGCTGGAGGGGGCGCTGCGGGTGCCGCCGGACGAGCGGGCCCATGTGATCATGGAGCCGGACCGGGAGGCCGCCATCGACCTGGCGATTTCAGGTGCCGCGCCCGGAGATGTGGTAGTTGTGGCGGGCAAGGGGCACGAGCAGGGCCAGTACGTCGGAGGCATGGTCATCCCCTTCGACGATCGTGACGTGGCAGCGCGGGCCATAGCGCGGGCCATCGCACGGAGAGAGAGCAGGAAAGACGCATGATCCCGTTGCCGCTGGCCCGGGTGGCCGAGATCACCTCGGGCGCGCTGAACGGCATGGCCGACCCCGGCGCCGTGGTCCGCGGACCCGTCGTGATCGACTCGCGGGCCGTCGAGCCGGGCTCGCTGTTCGTGGCGATCAAAGGTGAGCGGGCCGACGGACACGACTTCGCCCAGCAGGCCTGCGCCACCGGGGCGGTCGCCGTGCTCGCGTCCCGCCCGGTGGACGCTCCCGCCGTGATCGTGGGAGACGTGGTGGCCGCCCTCGCCGCACTCGCCGCGGCCGTGGTGGCCGAGCTCCCGGACGCCGCAGTCGTGGGGGTGACCGGATCGCAGGGCAAGACCACGACCAAGGATCTGCTGTCCGCCCTCACCGCCCGGATGGGGCCCACCATCGCACCCGTAGGGTCGTACAACAACGAGATCGGCCACCCGCTGACCGTGCTCAAGGCCGACGAGAGCACCCGGTTCCTGGTCCTCGAGCTCAGCGCGCGCAACGTGGGCCACATCGCCTACCTGGCGAGGATCGCCCCGCTCCGGATCGGGGTGGTGCTCAACGTGGGCGCGGCCCACCTCGGGGTCTTCGGGAGCCGGGAGGCGATCGCGCAGGCCAAGGGCGAGCTGGTCGAGGCGCTGCCCGATGACGGCGTGGCCGCGCTGAACGCCGACGACCCCCTCGTAAGCGCGATGGCCGAACGGACGCGGGCCAGGGTGACCTACTTCGGGCGGTCGCAGCGAGCACACGTCCGGGCCGAGGGAGAGACGCTCGACGGGCGTGGCCGCGCCTCGTTCACGCTGCGCACGCCGACCGGATCGGCGCCGGTGCGGCTGCGGCTGCACGGCGCGCACGCGGTCGACAACGCGCTGGCCGCCGCCGCGGCGGCCTACGAGATGGGGCTCCCCGTGGCGACGATCGCCGAGGAGCTGTCGCTGGCCGAGCCGCGCAGCCGCTGGCGCATGGAGGTCACCGACCGGGCCGACGGGGTGACCGTGGTCAACGACTCCTACAATGCCAGCCCCGACTCCGTCCGGGCGGCCTTCGCCGCCCTGGCCGCGATCGGCGCGGGCAGGCGGCGGTTCGCCGTGATCGCCGCCATGCGGGAGCTCGGCGAGTACGGCGCGGCGCTGAACGAGGAGTTCGGGCGGCTCGCCGCCGACGCCGGTCTCGAAGGTCTGATCGTGGTGGGGGAGGAGGCCGAGCACATCCTCTCCGGAGCACGGGGCGCGGCAGGCCTGCCCGGCCCGGGGACGCTCCACGTCCCCGACGCGGCGACGGCCGGGGCCGAGATGGCCGGTCGGCTGGCACCGGGCGACGTCGTACTGGTGAAGGGGCCGCGTGCGGCCGGGCTCGAACGGGTCGCAGCGGCGATCCTCGGAGGTGAAGCGCGGTGAGGAACATCCTCATCGCGGCGGCGGTCTCGCTGCTGCTCTCCATGGTCGGCACGCCGCTCGCGATCCGGCTGTTCGCCCGGCGGGGCTACGGCCAGAACATCCGGGAGGAGGGGCCCTCAGGTCACTACGACAAGAAGGGCACCCCGACCATGGGCGGCACGGTGATCGTCATCGCGACGCTGATCGGCTACTTCACCGCGCATCTGACGACCATGCTGTCGCTCAACGTCGACCCGCCGACGGCGTCGGGGCTGCTGGTGCTGTTCCTGATGACCGGTCTCGGTGTGGTCGGCTTTCTCGACGACTTCATCAAGATCTACAAGCAGCGGAGCCTGGGGCTGCGCAGCGGGGCCAAGGCCGCCGGGCAGCTCGTCGTCGGGGCGATCTTCGCGGTGCTGGTGCTGCGGTTCCCCAACGCCTACGCCCTCACCCCGGCCGAGACGAGGCTGTCCTTCCTGCGGGACTTCGGGCCGTCGATCGGCATCGTCGGCTTCATGATCTGGGTGCTGTTCTTCATCGTGGGCTTCTCCAACGCGGTGAACCTGACCGACGGCCTCGACGGCCTGGCCTCGGGCGCCACCTGCCTGGTCCTCGCGGCGTACGTGCTGATCGGCAACTGGCAACTGCGCAACAGCTGCACCACGGTCGGCTTCGGGCCCAACTGCTACTGGGTGCGAGATCCGCTGGACCTGGCCGTGGTCGCGGCGGCGGTGCTCGGCGCCTGCCTCGGATTCCTGTGGTGGAACGCCCCGCCCGCCAAGATCTTCATGGGGGACACCGGCTCGCTGGCGCTGGGCGGTGTGATCGCCGGTCTCGCCTTCACCACCCGCACCCAGCTCCTGCTGGTCATCCTGGGCGGCCTGTTCGCCATCATCACGATGTCGGTGATCATCCAGGTCGGCTTCTTCAAGATGACCAGGAGACGGGTGTTCCGGATGGCTCCGCTCCAGCATCACTTCGAGCTGTCCGGATGGGCCGAGACCACCATCGTCGTCCGGTTCTGGCTGATCGCCGCGCTGTGCGTGGGCGGCGGTCTCGGCCTGTTCTATCTCGAATGGGTGCCCAAGTAGTGAGCGTCGTCGTCGCAGGTCTGGGCGTCTCCGGCACGGCCGCGGCGCGGGCGCTGGCCCGCCGCGGCGAGCACGTCGTCGTCCTGGAGTCGGCCGACGGGGAACGGCAGCGGGCCGCCGCAGCCGATCTCGCGTCGCTCGGCGTGGAGGTGCGGTTCGGTGAGCAGGACGAGCTGCCGGAGGGAGCGTCGCTGGTCGTCGTCTCGCCGGGCTGGCGTCCCGATCATCCGCTGGCGGCCGCCGCCCGCCGCACCGGGGTCGAGGTGATCGGGGAGGTGGAGCTGGCCTGGCGGCTGCGCGACGAGACGCGCGGGGCCCCCTGGCTGGCGATCACCGGCACCAACGGCAAGACCACCGCCGTCCGCATGCTCACCGCGATGCTCACGGCCGCCGGGCACCGGGCCGCGGCCGTCGGCAACGTCGGCGACCCGATCGTGACAGCGGTGACCAGAGAGGGGGCGGCCAGAGAGGGGGCGGCCGGAGAGGGGGCGGCCGAGCCGTACGACGTGCTCGCCGTCGAGCTGTCGAGCTTCCAGCTCCACTGGTCGGAGAGCCTCGCGCCGCTCGCCGCCGCGGTGCTGAACGTCGCCCCCGACCACATCGACTGGCACGGCTCCCTCGAGGAGTACACGGCGGCCAAGGCGCGGATCTACACGGGCGCCCAGACCGTGATCTACAACGCCGACGACGAGGGGTCCGCCGCGCTGGCCGCGCCGTACGGGCGGAGGGTGGGCTTCACGCTCGGCGTGCCGCGCCCCGGGCAGCTCGGCGTCGTGGAGGACCTCCTGGTCGACCGCGCGTTCACCGCCGACCCCGTTCGCGAGGCCGCCGAGCTGGCCGGCCTGGCCGACGTGCGGCCGTTCGCGCCGCACAACGTCGCCAACGCGCTGGCCGCCGCCGCCCTCGCCAGGGCGTACGGCGTGCCGCCGGAGGCCGTACGGCGCGGGCTGGCGGAGTTCGTCCCCGACCCGCACCGGATCGCCCACGTGGCGACCGCGGCCGGAGTGGACTACGTGGACGACTCCAAGGCCACCAATCCGCACGCCGCCGCCGCGTCGCTGGCGGCCTACCGGTCGATCGTGTGGATCGCGGGCGGCCTGCTCAAGGGCGCCGAGGTCGACGACCTGGTACGGCAGGCCGCCCCACGCCTGCGCGGGGCGGTGCTGCTGGGCGCCGATCGCGAACGCGTGCGCGAGGCGCTCGCGCGACACGCGCCGGATGTCCCCGTGGTCGACGTGTCCGGACAGGAAACTGGCATCATGGACCGCGTCGTTACCGAAGCAGCCGCCCTCGCCTCCCCCGGGGACACCGTGCTGCTGGCCCCCGCCGGGGCGTCGCTGGACATGTTCACGAGCTACGGGGCACGTGGGGAGGCCTTCGCCGCCGCCGTGCGCCGCCTGGCACAGCGGTGACCGTGGCGGAGGCGGGAACGGAGCCGCCGGCGGAGGGCCGCCTGGCCGCGCTCCGGGAGCTGCTGAACCGCCCGCTGGTGTCGTACTACCTGGTGCTCGGCTGCAGCGCGCTGCTGCTCGCGCTCGGCCTGATGATGGTGCTGTCCGCTTCCAGCATCGAGGCGCTGCAGGAGACCGGCAGCCCGTTCTACTGGTTCATCAAGCAGTCGACCTCGGTGGCGCTCGGCGTCCCGCTGATGTGGGTCTGCTCCCGGCTTCCGCAGCGGTTCTTCCGCCTGGCCGGCAATCCGCTGATGGGCGTCTCGATCCTCGGCCTGGTGATGGTGATCTTCCTGGGGCAGGAGGTGCTGGGCGCGCAGCGGTGGATCTCCATCGGGCCGTTCTCGCTCCAGCCGTCGGAGCCGGCCAAGCTCGCCCTGGTGCTGTGGGGAGCGGACATCCTGGCGCGGCGGGCGCGCGGCGGCCGCATCGAGTGGCGGCACCTGATGATCCCTCTGATGCCCGGTCTCGCGCTGCTCGCGGTGCTGGTGCTGATCGGCCGCGACCTGGGCACGACGCTCGTACTCATGATGATCTTCCTGGCGCTGCTGTGGGTGGTCGGCGCGCCCGTGCGCCTGTTCGCGGGGGTCCTCGGGCTGCTCGCGCTGGCCGCCGCCATGATGATCGTCGTCACACCGTGGCGGCTGGAGCGCGTGACGAACTTCATCAACCCGTGGGCGGACCCTCAGGACACCGGTTTCCAGGCCGTCCAGGGACTGATCGCGATCGGATCGGGCGGCTGGTTCGGCCTCGGCCTGGGCGCCAGCCGCCAGAAGTGGGGCCACGTGCCGCACGCCGAGAGTGACTTCATCTTCTCGATTCTGGGTGAGGAGCTCGGCCTGATGGGCACCCTTGTGGTGGTCGCGCTGTTCGGCCTGCTCGGATACGCCGGGCTGCGCATCGCCTCCAGAGTGAACGACCCGTTCATCCGGCTGTCCTCGGCGGCCACCGTCGCCTGGATCGCCGGGCAGGCGATCGTCAACATCGGCGCCGTGATCGGCGTTCTGCCGATCACGGGCATCCCGCTGCCGCTGGTGTCGTACGGAGGGTCCGCGCTGTTGCCGACGCTCGCCGCCCTTGGCATGTTGTTGTCGTTCGCCAAACGGGAGCCGGGCGCGGCGGCGGCCTTGGCCGTACGTGGACCCGGACCCGCCTCCCGGGCTCTAAGCTGGCTTGGCCTGGGTGGCCGCCCGAGGCGTGAGACGACGCGGAACAGAGGAGTGACATGAGGGTGGTCCTCGCCGGCGGGGGGACGGCCGGCCATATCGAACCGGCGCTCGCGCTTGCTGACGCGCTTCGCGAGCAGGACCCGGCGATCGGGATCACGTGCCTCGGCACCGAGCGGGGCCTGGAGACCCGGCTGGTGCCCGAGCGCGGCTACGAGCTGGCCCTGGTCCCCGCCGTGCCGCTGCCTCGCTCGCTCACGCCGAAGCTTCTCACCGTGCCCGGCCGGCTCGCCGGGGCGATCAGCACGGCGGCCGGGATCCTCGACCAGGTGAGGGCGGACGTGCTGGTCGGGTTCGGCGGTTACGTCGCGACGCCCGCCTATCTCGCCGCACGGCGGCGCGGCGTCCCGATCGTCGTGCACGAGGCCAACCCCCGCCCCGGCCTGGCCAACCGGCTCGGCGCGCGGCTGACCGACCACGTCTTCACCGGCCATCCGGACACGCCGCTGCCGAACGCGCAGTACATCGGCATCCCGTTGCGCCGCCAGATCGCCGGGATGGACCGGCTGTCGCTCGGCGACAAGGCCAGGTCGTACTTCGGTCTGGAGTCCGACCGGGTGACGCTGCTCGTGTTCGGCGGCTCCCAGGGCGCTCGCTCGATCAACGAGGCCGCCCTGGCGGCCGCACCTCGGCTGCGGGCCGCGGGCGTCCAGGTGCTGCACGTGATCGGGCCCAAGAACACGGTCGAGGTGGAGCCCCCGCCAGGCGACCCGCAGTACGTGATCCTGCCGTACATCGACCGCATGGATCTGGCCTACGCCGCCGCCGACCTCGTGCTGTGCCGCAGCGGGGCGATCACCTGCGCCGAGCTCACCGCGGTCGGACTGCCCGCCGCGTACGTGCCACTGCCGCACGGCAACGGCGAACAGCGCCTCAACGCCCAGCCCATCGTGCAGGCGGGCGGTGGGATCATGATCGATGACGCGGACCTTTCCGCCGAGTGGATCACTGCGACGCTGCTGCCCATTCTGAACGACCCCGAGCGCGTGGTCGCCATGTCCGAGGCCGCGTCCCGTATGGGCCGCGCGGACGCCGACGCGACGCTCGCACGCAAGGTTCTGGAGATCGTTTCCCGATGAGTCTCGTCAAGCTCGTGGACCCCGTACCGGCGGCCGATCTGGGCCGGGTGCACCTCATCGGCATCGGAGGCGCCGGGATGTCGGGCATCGCCCGGATCCTGCTGAAGCGCGGGGTTCCGGTGTCGGGCAGCGACGCCCGGGTCTCCGACATGCTGGACGAGCTCCGCGGGCTGGGCGCCGACATTCACGTCGGCCACGCCGCCTCCCACATCAAGGACGTGGACACGGTCGTCGTGTCGACCGCGATCCGCGACTCCAACCCCGAACTGGGGGAGGCGCTCCGCCGGAACCTGCGGATCATCCCGCGTGCCGCGGCGCTCGCCGCCGTGATGACGGGCCGGACCGGCATCGCCGTAGCCGGGACCCACGGCAAGACCACGACCAGCTCGATGCTCACCGTGGCGCTGCAGAAGTGCGGCGAGGACCCGTCCTACTGCGTCGGCGGCCGGCTCGTCACCACGGGCCTGGGCGCCGACGACGGGACCGGAGAGGTGTTCGTGGCGGAGGCGGACGAGAGCGACGGCTCGTTCCTCATGCTGACGCCGGACGTCGCGATCGTGACCAACGTCGAGGCCGACCACCTGGACAACTACGGCGACCCGCAGGCCGTGCACGAGAGCTTCGCCCGCTTCGCCGAACGTGTCGGCTCCATCCTGGTGGTCTGCGCCGACGACCCGGGCGCGGCGGCGCTGGCGCCCCTGGCGCGGGCGCGCGGCCTCGAGGTCGTGACGTATGGCGAGGCCCCGGCGGCGGACATCCGCACCGTCGACATCGTCCCGCGCGGCCTCGAGGTCGAGTTCCACGTGGCCGGGCACGGCGGCGTCCGCCTGGCCGTGCCGGGACGGCACAACGCCGTGAACGCCACCGCGGTGATCGCCGTGGCGCTCCGCCTCGGCCTGCCGTTCGACGACGTCAAGGAGGGGCTGGCCGCCTTCACCGGGGCGAAGCGGCGGTTCGAGGCCAGGGGCGAGGCCGGGGGCGTGTCCGTGTACGACAGCTACGCCCATCACCCGACCGAGTTGACCGCCGACCTGCGCGCCGCCCGTGACGTGGTCTCCGACGGCGGCCCCCTCCGCGGTGGGCCCCTCCATGGTGGACGCGTGATCGCGGTCTTCCAGCCGCACCTCTACTCGCGCACCAGGTTCTTCGCCGCCGAGTTCGGCGCGGCGCTGGGGCTCGCCGACGAGGTCGTCGTGCTCGACGTGTACGGCGCGCGGGAGGACCCCGAGCCCGGAGTCTCCGGAGCGCTCGTCGCGGGCAAGGTGCCGCTGCCCTCCGAACGGGTGGTCTACGCGCCCGAGCGTGCTTCGGTTCCCGCACTGGTCGCCGCCCGGGCCCGGCCCGGTGACATCGTGCTCACCATGGGTGCGGGAGACGTCACGGATCTCGGCCCCCGCATCGTCGCCGAGCTGTCGGCGAAGTGAATTTCCTCACGTCGGCCTTCCCGAGGGGAAGCAGGACCGTCCGGCGTACGGCCCTGGCGGCCCTGCTCATGGCCGGCGTGGTGGGCGCGGCGACCTGGGTGGTGTTCTCCTCGTCGGTGCTGGGCGTGCGGCAGGTGGAGATCATTGGTAACACGGGCGTGCCGGCCGAGACGCTGCGGGCGGCCGCCGGCGTTCCCGCCGGCACCCCCCTGGCGAACGTTGACGTCGATGAGGTGGGGCGCCGGTTGCGCGCCGTGGTCGAGGTCGAGTCGGCCCGGGTGGAGCGGGAGTGGCCGGGCACGCTGCGGATCAGCGTGGTCGAGCGCACCCCGGTGGCCGTCGTGCCGCTGACCGAGCCCTCGACGAACGGAGCACCGGAGAACGGCGCCTCGGAGATCGGCGCCTCGGAGAACGGGGCGGCGGTGGCGGGGATGTCCGCCGTCGTGGACCGCTTCGGCGTGATCCTCGAACGGGTGGCGGTGGCCCCGCCGCGGCTTCCGGTGCTGCGGGTGCAGCACCCCGCCCCCGGCGACCCCGCGATGCGTGCCGCGCTCGCCGTACTGGGCGCTCTGCCGGACGACGTGCGGGTGAGCGAGGTGCGGGTGCCGTCCGTCCGGTCTATCACGCTGAGCCTCGCCGACGGCCGTACCGTCCTGTGGGGCGATGCCGGGCACGCCGCGGAGAAGGGCCGTGCCCTCGCCGCCGCTCTCGAGCGACCCGGGACCTTCTTCGATGTGAGCACTCCCCGAGTGGTGACGGTCAAGTGAGAAATTTCAAGGGAGGGAATAGGACAGCCCGCGACACGCCGGGCGACCTTCCGGCGCGGTTAGTTGACCCTGGGGGATGGGCAACCCTACTGTCCGTATCAATCCTCAGGTTGACATAACTCTAAATCTCAACTTGAGGGTGAGAGTTGAGACAGCGCGGGCGTGGCCCGCATGGAACGTAAACGAGCGGAAAGGCCCCTCGTCGTGGCAGCACCGCAGAACTACCTCGCGGTCATCAAGGTCGTCGGCATCGGCGGCGGCGGAGTCAACGCCGTCAACCGGATGATCGAGGAGGGACTCAAGGGCGTCGAGTTCATCGCCATCAACACTGACGCCCAGGCGCTGCTGATGAGTGACGCCGATGTGAAACTCGACGTCGGACGGGAGCTCACCAGGGGCCTGGGCGCCGGCGCCAACCCCGAGGTGGGCCGTAAGGCGGCCGAGGACCACCGAGAGGAGATCGAGGAGGTCCTCAAGGGCGCCGACATGGTGTTCGTCACCGCCGGCGAGGGCGGCGGCACGGGCACGGGCGGCGCGCCCGTCGTGGCCCAGATCGCCCGCTCGCTGGGCGCCCTGACCATAGGAGTGGTGACCCGGCCGTTCAGCTTCGAGGGCAAGCGCCGGGCCATGCAGGCCGAGGCCGGCATCGAGACCCTCCGCGAGGAGGTGGACACGCTGATCGTCATCCCGAACGACCGGCTGCTGTCGATCTCCGACCGCCAGGTCAGCGTGCTCGACGCCTTCAAGGCGGCGGACCAGGTGCTGCTGTCCGGTGTCCAGGGCATCACCGACCTGATCACCACGCCTGGTCTCATCAACCTCGACTTCGCCGACGTGAAGTCCGTCATGTCCGGCGCGGGATCGGCACTGATGGGCATCGGCCACGCGCGCGGCGACGACCGCTCGGTCGCGGCGGCCGAGATGGCCGTGTCCAGCCCGCTGCTGGAGGCCAGCATCGACGGCGCCCACGGCGTCCTGCTGTCCATCGCGGGCGGCTCCGACCTCGGCCTCTTCGAGATCAACGAGGCGGCCCAGCTCGTCTCCAACGCCGCCGCGTCGGATGCCAACATCATCTTCGGTACGGTGATCGACGACGCGCTCGGTGACGAGGTGCGGGTGACCGTGATCGCCGCCGGCTTCGACGAGCCGGCCCCGGCCAAGCCGGCCGTCACACCGCTGTCACGGCCCCAGCAGGCCCGTCCGGCGTCGTCGGCCCCGCCGGCTGTCCCCGCGGCCGCCCCGCCGGTGGCTCCGGCGTCCCGGCCGACTCTGGCGGCCGCGCCGACGCCCACTCCGGCCCCGGCGCAGCCTCCGGCGCCTCCCGCTTCGTCCGCTCCGCCACCCGCGCCCGCTGCGGCGTCCAAGCCGGAGCCGCAGGTCGAGCAGGCGCCCGTGAGTGGTACCGGGACCGCCGCGGGAGCGGCCACGTCCACCGGAGGCGCCGGGACCGCGGGTTCCGGGGGGAACACGGGACCGCTGTCGGTCCCGAGGCCCGCGCCCGAGCCGCCGACCCCGATCACCTCGCGGGTCAACCGGCCCGGTCCCCGAGTCCCGGTGGTGTTCGAGGAGCAGGAGGAGGAGCTCGACGTGCCGGATTTCCTCAAGTGAGAAAAGAGGAGATCAAGGCGGGTCTGACCGAGGTGGAACGGCGGATCGAGGAGGCCTGCCGGGCCGCCGGCCGGAGCAGGTCGGAGATCACGCTGATCGCGGTGACCAAGACCTACCCCGCCTCGGACGTACGGCTGCTCCACGCGCTCGGAGTCCGCGACATCGGGGAGAACCGGGACCAGGAGGCGGCCGGCAAGGCCGCCGAATGCGCTGATCTCGACCTCACCTGGCATTTCATCGGTCAGTTACAGACCAACAAGGTCCGCTCGGTCGCCTCCTATGCCGACATGGTCCACTCCGTGGACCGGCCCCGGCTGGTGGAGGCGCTGAGCCGCGAGGCCGTTCGGGCCGGACGCGAGATCGGCTGCCTCGTCCAGGTCACGCTGGATCCCGTCTCGGGGCGTGGCGGGATCCGGCCGGAGGAGGCTCCCGCGCTCGCCGGACTGGTCGCGGCGGCGGAGGGCCTGCGGATACGGGGCGTCATGGCCGTGGCCCCGCTGGGCGGGGACCCGGCGGAGGCGTTCGCCCGGTTGGACGAGATCGCGGAGGCCGTACGGAAGGAACATCCGGGGGCGGACGTCGTCTCGGCGGGGATGAGCGGGGACCTCGACCAGGCGATCGCAAACGGCGCGACACATGTACGGATCGGTACGGCGTTGCTCGGCCGTAGAAAGCCCTTCGTCGGGTAATGTCCCCCAAGCGGACCTTGGTGTCCCAATAGGGACCTTGAAGGCACCAGATATAGGCGGGAGGACGACGAGCGATGGCCGGCGCGATGCGCAAGATGGCGGTCTACCTCGGTCTCGTGGAGGACGACCGCTACGAAGACAGGTACGCGGCCGAGTACGGCCACGACGAGGACTACGCCGACGACGACTACGAGACGTCGTCGCGGCGTGAGGACACCGTCGAGGCGGCCGTCCCCGCCCCCCGCCCCTCGACGCCGGTCCTGGAGCGCCGTACCACTGATCTGGCGCGTATCACCACCCTGCATCCGCGCACGTACAACGAGGCGCGTACGATCGGCGAGCACTTCCGGGAGGGCACGCCGGTCATCATGAACCTGACAGAAATGGTCGACAGCGACGCCAAGCGGCTTGTCGATTTCGCGGCAGGTCTCGTCTTCGGTCTCCATGGAAGCATCGAACGTGTTACCAACAAGGTGTTCCTGTTGTCTCCCGCCAACGTTGAGGTGACCGCCGAGGACAAGGCCAGAATCGCGGAACGCGGCTTCTTCAATCAGAGCTAGAGTTCCATCATGAACAGTAACCGGATGGAGGCGGGGCTGGGCCGTGGGGATCATTAGAGAGATCGTGGTCTTCGCCCTGTACATCTTTCTGCTTCTGCTGATCGGCAGAATGATCATAGATACGGTGCAGGCGTTCGCCCGCAACTGGCACCCCTCCGGGTTGGTGTTGGTGCTGGCAGAGGCCATATACACCGTGACAGACCCTCCTCTCAGGTTCCTCCGCCGTTTCATTCCGCCCCTCAGGTTGGGTACGGTGGCCTTTGACCTGAGCTTCACAGTGCTGTTCATTGTGATCTTGGTCTTGATCCAAGTCGTGTAGCGCTTCGTTGATCGGGTGCCGTCCGACCGGACAGAGACTCCAAGCGCGCCAAGGAGACCCAAAATGCCGTTGACGCCCGCTGATGTGCGGAACAAGCAGTTCAGTACCACCAGGCTGAGGCCGGGGTACGACGAGGAGGAGGTCGACGCCTTCCTCGACGAGGTCGAGGCCGAGCTCGACCGCCTCATCCAGGAGAACGAGGAGCTCCGTGCGAAGCTGACCGAGTGCCTGAGGGGCAAGGTTCCCGGTGGTATGGGCGCCCCCGGCGGCGTGGGCATGGCGGGTCAGCCCCCGATGGCCCCCGCACCGGTCTCTGATCCCAAGCCGGAGATGATGGTCCCGCAGCCTGAGCCGATGAAGGCTCCCGAACCTCCTCGCCCCGAGCCGGTACCCGTCGGAATGGGCATGCCGCCCGCCGAGGACAACATGGACACCGCGGCCCGCGTGCTGGCCCTCGCCCAGCAGACGGCCGATCAGGCCATCGCGGACGCTCGGCGTGAGGCCGACGAGACGGTGACGCGCGCCAGGCGTGAGGCCGACGACATTCTCGGCAAGGCTCGCCGTCAGGCGGAGCAGATCATCGGCGACGCTCGCGCCCGTGCGGAGACGCTGGAGCGTGACGCGCAGGAACGGCACCGTCAGGCCATGGGCACGCTGGTGCAGACCCGTGACGAACTCGAGCGCAAGGTCGAGGAGCTGCGCAGCTTCGAGCGTGAGTACCGCAGCCGCCTCAAGCTGTACCTGGAGAACCAGCTCGCCGAGCTGAACGTCTCGGCCGAGGGCAGCGGCGGGTTCCCGATCGTCAGCGGCGCACCTGCGATGGCGCATGCGGTCGCTCCGGGTCCCCAGCCGATGACCGGTGCTCCGAACCCGTTCGCTCAGGAGAACCCCCAGCACTCCGCCGGCTTCCCGGGCCCCGACGGCCCGCACAACGACCGTCGGTAAGGTTCGCGTCCCCTTCCCTCAGCCGCGAACCCGGTAACTCGGAGTACCCCCCGTGATCCTCATCAGTGCCGCACTGGTTCTCGCCGCCATCGTCCTGCTCATCGCGGGCGTGGTGCTGGCGAAGCCGTTCCTCGTGATGTGGTCGATCGTGATCAGTGTGCTGTCCGCGGTCTGCCTGTTGATCGGGGCTCTGCTGAGGCGCCATGAGCTGTTCCCGGCGGGCAGGGGCACTGCCGTCGGGTCGGCTACCACCCCCCAGGCTCCCTCCGTCCCCTCTCCGTTCACGGCCACCGTCGCGCACGCCGGCAATCTTCCGGTCGGTGCGATGATCGGTGGGACGCCTGGGCAGCTCCCTCATCACGGGGCGGTCGCCATGCCGCCCCCGGCACCGGCCCCCATGCCGGCGGCTGTGCCGATCACCCGTCCGCCGGTCCCGGCGGCGCACGGGTTGGGGTCCGACTCCATCGTGCTGGTGATCCCCGGCCGCAGGCGGTTCCATCTGCCGAACTGCCGCCAGCTCGTGGGACGCGATGTCGAGGAGCTCACTGTCGAGGAGGCCCGTGAAGAGGGCTTCACTCCATGCACGACGTGCCAGGCCGAGGGCCAGAAGAGCCCGGAGGCCCCCGACAGCACCGAGATCCTCGCGAGCACCGAGATCCTCGCAAGCACCGAGATCCTCGCGAGCACCGAGACGCTGAAGAGCGCCGAGACCGTCGAAAGGTCTGAGAGCCCGGAGAGCCCCGAGAGCTCATCACGTACGGCAGGCCCCGCAGGTCTCGAGAAGCCCGAAGGCGCGGAGCGCGGCGTCGCCGACCCGGGCAACCCCGAAAGCACTGTTCCCTCCGGTCTGGACTCCCACCGACCGGGCTCCGACGAGCCGGATCCAGCGGATACCGCTGAATTCCCGGCCATAACCACCAAGCTCTCCGGACCGCAGGCGCCCGTCTCATCCGATACGGATGCCTCATCCGACGAGGGTGTCCCATCCGCGACCGTCTCATCCACGACGCCGGTCGCATCCGAGGCCGAACCGATCGACTGGTTCAAGCGGCCGAGCCCCGCACACGCAGGGGCCGCCGCCACCGAGCGGGTGGAGCCGGCCGAGACCACGGAAGCCGGGCGCGCCGGCCTCCGTGTCCCGGCAGGCTCCACCTCCACCACTTCCGGCACCACTTCCGGCACTACTCCCGCCGTCACCGCTTCCTCCGGTGCCACTGTGCGGGTCAAGGTCGGCACCCGGCGCTACCACCGCGCCGAGTGCCCACTGCTGCGTGCCGCCGATGACGCGGGCATCGAGACCATGCCTGAGCAGGAGGCCGAGGCGGCCGGCCTGACCTCCTGCTCGGTCTGCTCCGCTACGCCTTCCTGAGCTGGAAGGCGAGGCCGAGGTCGGGCTCCTCGTGCCGGGGGAGCGCCTCGCCCGGCGAACCCTCGGTGAAGCTCACTGCGAGGACCTCGTCCGCGACGACCTGTCCGCCGTCGCGCAGCGCCTCCGCCACCTCGCCGTCGGCCGACCACCACAGCTCGATCCGATCCGTGATCGACAGCCCCGTCGACTTGCGGGCCTCCTGAACCAGCCGGATCACCTCGCGGACCACCCCGGCCCTGCGCAGCTCCTCGGTGATCGTCAGGTCCAGCGCCACGGTCTCGCCCGTGCCGGTGTCCACCGCCCCGGTCTCCACCGCCCAGCCCGTCCTGGGCTGCTCAGTGATGATCACGTCGTCCGGGCCGAGCTCGACCGCGCCGAGATCCTCGATCTCCACCACCATTGCCGTACCCGACCGGATCGTCTTGGCCAGGGCCGTGGGGTCGGCGGCGGTCACCGCGGCGGCCACCTGCTTGGTGCGCGAACCGAACCGCTTGCCGAGGGTGCGGAAGTTCGGCTTCACCGTGAACGTCACCAGGTCGGCGGAGAACGTGGACAGGTCTTCCAGCCGCTGGACGTTCAGTTCGTCCGCGATCAGCCGACGCAGATCGTCGGGAAGCCCCGCCCAGCCCTGGGCGCCGATCAACGCCCGGCCGAGCGGCTGCCTTGTCTTCACGGAAGACGAGGCGCGGGCCGACCGGCCCAGTTCGACGATCCTGCGCACGAGGGCCATCCGCTCGGACAGCTCGGGGTCGAGTAGAGCGGTGTTCACCTCAGGCCAGGTCGCCAGATGGACCGACTGCGGGGCCTCCGGGGTGCGCAGCACGTCCCACACGTAGTCGGTGATGAACGGCACGAGCGGCGCCATCAGCCGGGTGACGGTCTCCAGGCACTCCTGCAGCGTCGCGAACGCCGCCGCCTCTCCGGACCAGAACCTGCGGCGGGACCGCCGGACGTACCAGTTGGACAGGTCGTCCAGGAACTCGGTCAGCCGTCGCCCGGCCCGGGCGGTGGCGAACTCGTCCATCGACGCGGTGACCTCGGCCACGGTCCGGTGCAGCTCGGCCAGTGCCCACCGGTCGATCAGCGGGCGTTCGCCGTACGGCGGGGCCTCGGCGAGCCGCTCCGGCGACCACGACTCCGCGTTGGCGTACAGCGTGAAGAACGAGGTCGTGTTCCAGTAGGTGAGCAGGACCTTTCGGACGATCTCCTCGAGTGCGGCGTGGCCGATCCTGCGGGGCGCCCAGGGGGAGCCGGAGGTCGCCATGTACCAGCGGAGGGAGTCGGCGCCGTGCTGGTCCATGAGCGGCATCGGCTGCAGTACGTTGCCGAGGTGCTTGCTCATCTTGCGGCCGTCCTCGGCGAGGATCAGACCGAGGCACAGCACGTTCTCGTACGACGACCGGTCGAAGACCAGCGTGCCGACCGTCATCATCGAGTAGAACCAGCCGCGGGTCTGGTCGATCGCCTCGCAGATGAACTGGCCCGGATAGGACTTCTCGAACACGTCGGCGTTGACGTGCGGCGCGCCCCACTGGGCGAACGGCATGGCCCCCGAGTCGTACCACACGTCGATGACGTCGGGCACCCGCCGAGCCTCACCCTGACAGGTGGGGCAGGGGAACGTCACGTCGTCGACGTACGGCCGGTGCGGGTCGAGCGCGGTCAGGTCGCGCCCGGCGAGCTCGCCGAGCTCCTTGAGCGAGCCCACGCAGGTGACGTGGTCGTCCGGGCAGGTCCACAGCGGCAGCGGGGTGCCCCAGTAGCGGGACCGCGACAGCGCCCAGTCGACGTTGTTGCGGAGCCATTCGCCGTACCGGCCGTGCTTGATCGTGTCCGGGAACCAGTTCGTCCGCTCGTTCTCGGCGAGCAGCTTCTCCTTGATCACGGTCGTCCTGATGTACCAGGACGGGAGCGCGTAGTAGAGCAGCGGCGTGTGGCAGCGCCAGCAGTGCGGGTAGCTGTGCTCGAAGTGGCCGCCGCGGAAGAGCAGGCCGCGCTCGCGCAGGTCGGCCGTCAGTTGCTCGTCGGCGTCCTTGAAGAAGACGCCGCCGACCATCGGCACCTCCGGCAGGAAGCGCCCGTCCGGGCCGATCGGGTTGACCACCGGCATGCCGTACCGCTTGCAGACGGCCATGTCGTCGGCGCCGAACGCCGGCGCCTGGTGGACCAGTCCGGTGCCGTCCTCGACGGTGACGTACGTGCCGAGCACGACGTAGTGGGCGTCCTCGATGTCGACCAGGTCGAACGGCCGGGAGTAGGTCGTGTGCTCCAGTTCGGCGCCGGAGAAGGTCGCCAGCACCTCGGCGTCCTCGCCGAGGACCCGCGTGAGCAGCGGCTCGGCCACCACCAGCACCTCGTCGCCGTGCCTGGCCGCGACGTAGGCGACGTCGGGGTGTACGGCGACGGCGGTGTTGGACACCAGGGTCCAGGGGGTGGTGGTCCAGATCAGCAGCGACGCGCCCAGCTCGGCCAGCGGGCCGGACGTGGCCGGCATGCGGACGAACACCGAGGGACTGGACACGGTCTCGTACCCGCCCGGCTGGCCCAGCTCGTGGTCGGACAGTCCGGTGCCGCAGCGCGGGCAGTAGGGCGTGATCCGGTGGTCGCGGAACAGCAGCCCCTTGTCCCAGATGACCTTGAGCGACCACCAGACGGCCTCCACGTACCGGGGGTCCATGGTGCGGTAGGCCTGGGACATGTCGACCCAGTAGCCCATCCGCTCGGTCATCTCCTCGAACGCGTCCACGTGCCGCAGCACCGACTCGCGGCACTTCGCGTTGAACTCGGCGATGCCGTACGCCTCGATCTCGGGCTTGCCGGACAGGCCCAGTTCCTTTTCGACGGCGACCTCGACCGGCAGGCCGTGGCAGTCCCACCCCGCCTTGCGGGGGACGTGGTAGCCGCGCATCGACTTGTAGCGGGGGAAGACGTCCTTGAAGACGCGGGCCTCGATGTGGTGGACGCCCGGCATGCCGTTGGCGGTGGGCGGGCCCTCGTAGAACACCCAGGACGGGCCGTCGGCGTTCTGCTCCAGCGAGCGCTCGAACACCTTCCCGTCCCGCCAGCGGTCGAGCACCTCGCGTTCCAGGGCCGGCAGGTCCACCTGCGCGGGCAGCGAGCGGAAACGAGGGGAAGAGTGGGAAGACATCGTCGGGCGGAACCTCCACGCGTGGTGATGACATGGCGCGAAGGGACGAAGCCGTCAGCGGCTCCGCGGTACCACCCTTCTTGACGCCCTGACACCCCTGAAGTTTCCGGCACTCCTGAAGTTTCCGGACGTCCTCTCGTTTCGGTCCTGCTGCCGGTTCTACTCGGCCGCCGTGTCAGCGGCCTTTCTTCCGGCGGCTCCGGGGTGATGTTCCCACCGCGACCCGCCCCGGGCTCACACCGTCCCCGGGTCGCTCGAGCGAGTGGATGCGGAGGTACTCGTCCCCATCGACGCCGTGCAGACTATGACGATAACGCAGACCGGGCGCCAGGACTTCCTGATATCGGCCCCGAGGATCTGTGGGGGCCGCCTACTGGAGGCGGCGGAGCAGCGCCTGCTTGGCCGTACTGAACTCCTCGTCGGTGAGCACGCCTGATCGGTGCAGCTCGCCGAGGTCGGACAGGCGCCGGATGAGAACGTCGTGATCGTCATGATCGTCGGCGGCGATCGCCTCGAGCGGCACCATCAGCTCTCCCAGAACCTTACGCAGCTCGTGGACGTCCTTCCCGCTGCCCGGCACGATCCGCAGGTGCTCACCGTCGAACGTCCAAGATCCGTCCGAGACGAAGATCTCCGCCATGCCGCCAGCCTAAGTCATGACGGCTCCGTCGAAGTTTCTCGCCCAGGCACGAAACAACCGGTGGGCAGCGTTAGGGCCGCTTGTAGGTGGGTAAGCGGCAACGGGGCAGGAGATAAGAAAATGGCACAAAAGGTACGCGAAGTGATGACCCCTGCGCCGGTCACCGTTCCCAGAGATGCCAGCATCGTGCAAGCGGCGAGGCTCATGCGCGAGCACAACATCGGTGACGTGCTGGTGACCGAAGACGACAGACTCTGCGGCGTGATCACCGATCGGGACATCGTGGTGCGCGCCGTCGCCGACTCCCGCGACCTGACCGCGACATCGGTGGCGGCGGTCTGCAGCAGTTCCGGCCTGGCCACGGTGACACCCGACCAGGACACCACCCAGGCATTGGGGCTCATGCGTGACAAGGCCATCCGCCGGGTCCCCGTCGTCGAGGAGGGACGGCCTGTGGGCGTCATCTCACTCGGCGATGTCGCACTGGAGCGAGATCCGTCTTCGGCGCTGTCGGACATCAGCGCCGCCCGGCCCAATACCTGAGTCCCCCTCCAGGCATGGCCACCCGCCGGTGTTCGCTCCGGCAGCCGTGGAAGGCGCAGCGAAAAGGAGGAGACGATGCGACACGACGAGTTCATCGGACAGGTTCAGTCACGGGCCAAGCTGGCCGGCCGGGGTCAGGCCGAGCGGGCCAGCCGGGCCACCTTGGAGACGCTCGGCGAGCGTGTGCCCGAAGGGCTCGCGGGCAACCTCGCCGCGCAACTGCCCACCGAGATCGGCGAGCATCTGCGGCGTACGGAGATCGAGGGAGGCCTCGGCACGGGAGAGCCCTTCGGACGGGACGAGTTCATCCACCGAGTGGCCGACCGAGCGGGTGTCGAGGAGCCTCAGGCGGTCTACCTGGCACGCGTGGTGCTCGAGGTCACGGGCGAGGCGACGCAGGGAGCCCTGATGGACAAGGTGCGCGACAGTCTCCCGGAGGACCTCAGGCCGCTCGTCACCTCCGGTAGCCGGGGTTCCATGGGGTGATGCCCAGGTCGGCGGCGGAACGCCGCCGGCCTGAAGGCGGGGCGTCGCGGTCAGCGGTAGGAGGCCTGCTTCGCATCGGCCTTGGCCTCCCGACCCCGGAGGCGGTGGTCATTCGAAGAGGGAATGCCCGTCGCCTCGCCGGGCGCGGCGGCGGATCACCACCACCAGGTCGACGACAGCGATGAGCGCGAGTCCGGCCAGGCCGATCGCGAGTACGGTCAGTCCGGCCGCTACCGCCAGTGCCGCGAAGAGTACGCACACGACCAACCCGAAGGCCGCCAGTGCGATCCGCAGATTGAGCGCGCTGCGCGGCGGTTCGCTCGTGGGTGAGAACACCGACCAGAACCTGTCACGGGCAGACCCGCGGTCCTGGTGAACGTCCCGCGGCCTGGCGCCGCTCCCGAGTCGGCTGCCTCCATGCGTTTTTCCCATGTCGTCCTCCCTTCCTTCCTCGCCCCCTACCCCGAACCGTTCGATGACGGACACGTGACCCTCACCGGTGGCGCGCCCGAGACGACCGGCTACTCTGCCCGCGTCGCTGATCGCACGGCTGGCCGGTCATCGCTTCCTCCGCCATGATCGGACTTGACGGAAGGGAGGTTCTGCTTTCGTGACCGCCAGAGTCATTCTCATCACGCACGCGGAGACCGCCGCCATGCTCACGGCCCGGTTTCCCGATGACGATTCCCTGACCACGCGGGGACGCGAAGCCGCGATCGCCGCATCCCGGGCGCTGCCGGCCATCGATGGCGGCTGTGCGGGCCCCGAGAGAAGCTGCATGCAAACGGCGACGGCCCTCGGCCTCGAGGTTGTCCCGGAACCGGAGCTGCGAGACCTCGACGTGGGGGATTGGCGCGGCCGACGACTCGAAGAGATCGAGGCCGAGCAACCGGCGGAGCTACTCAGTTGGTTGACCGACTCCCGGGCCGCGCCGCACGGCGGCGAGTCGATCTGTCAACTCATCGACCGGGTGGCCGAGTGGCTCGAGTCAGGTGCGGAAGGACGCTCTCGCATCGTGGTGGTCACACACCAGGCCGTCGTACGGGCCGCGGTCCTTCATGCGCTCGGCGCGCCGCCGTCCGTGTTCTGGCGGATCGACGCCCGCCCCCTCTCGCACACCCGGCTCTCCCGGCACGGTGGGCGCTGGCGGCTGACCGAGACGGGGCACCTCCTGGGCGTCGACGCCTGAACCGGTAGGGGCTCGACCGCGGCACCCGTCCGGGTCTGACGCCACCCCGCAGGGGGCGCCAGACCCGGAACGGCAGGACCGGGCTCATCGAACCAGCCGGGGCCTCATCACGCCGGCATGGTCAGACGGCTGCGGGAGCCGGACGTCTGGCCGCACCCGTGCCGGTGAACAACCGCTCGGCGAGGGGCCCGAACAGCAACCCCAGCGTTGCCCACGTGGTGGCCTGGATGGCCAGGGACGCCAACCGGAACCGCCACAGCACGTCGGCGGAGAAGTCCGCGGGGACCTCATCGATCGATGGCATCACCAGGTAGATGACCATGACGATGACGACGAAGACTCCGACTGCGGTGAGACCGGCGTTCCATCCGCCCAGCCGGGCTACCAGCCGCCGCCCGGCGTACCCGGCCAGGCCGGCCGCGAGCAGACTCAAAACGATCAGCGTGAAGTAGAGCCCCGTGCGAGCACCGATGGTGTCGGGGTCGCCCACCGCCGGTGGACTGGGAGGGTACTTGAGGAACGGGACGACGTACACGGTCACGAACCCGGCCAGTGCCACGAGGGCCGAGGTCACATAGGGTCGGTGGGAACCGATCCGGCCATGGGCGAGGGCGAAGGCGATCGAGAACAGACCGCCGAATGCCACGCCGAATACGGCGAGGGCAGTGATCAGGCCGAAGGTCTCCTGAACGGTGCGGGAGACGAGTTCCGGCTCGGATGCCTCGCCGGCGGCCGCGGCCTTGGCCTCCTCGAACGAAATGGCCAGGGCCACCTGGGGTTCACCGAGGAACCACGCGACGACATAGGCCAGTGCGGCGGCGGCCAGGCCGACGAGCATGCCGCGGATCAACAACGATCGCATCATCAGTGGCTCTCGATCGTCAGTGGCAGGGGAACCCGAGCAGGTGCCGCCCGTCGTGGACGAACTCGTGCACTGCTTCACCGCTGATGATGGAGACGGCCCCCTGCTCGGCCCCGACGAAGTAGATCAGGATGAGACCGAGCACCGCGGTGAACACCGCCCAGGGAACGATCTCACGCATCGGGATGCGCAACGAAACAGGCTGGGCTGAAGGAACGGCTACATTGGCCACGGTTTCTCCTCTCGGGGTCGCACGCCCCGACGATGGAGGACAACGGGTCAGTTTCCTGACTCCCGGGTCGACGCGCCTTCCGACCTTCCCGCTACTCAGCCGTGATCATTCTGAAAGGCGCTTACCGGTTACAGTGGCGGGACCGTCCTGGAATCACACCAGGTTCCTGCACACCGTTGCCTCTGTCTTGACTTGTCTCAATGAGATTCCCCTGTCCCGCCCGTCACGTCAAGCGGGACATAAGGGGCAGGGTGTCTGTTCGTTCCGCTGGACGGCGACGACCTGGGTCAGAAGTCGGCGTCGAAGCTGACCGTGCCGGTCACGCCTACCTGATATGCCGACACCCGCCGCTCGAAGAAGTTCGACAGCTCCTGGACGTCCTGCAACTCCATGAAGGCGAAGGGGTTCTTCGCCCCGTACAGCGGTGCGATGTCCAACTGGGCCAGCCGGCGATCGGCGACGTGCTCCAGGTAGGCCCGCATGTCGGCGATCGGCATGCCGGGCACTCCGCCGCCGAGCAGGTCCTCGGCGAACTGGACCTCGCATTCCACCGCCTCGGCGAGCATCTCGCGGACCTGGTCGGCCATTTCCTCGTCGAACAGCCCAGGCTCCTCCTGGCGGACCGTTTCCACCACGTCGAACGCGAAGGCCATGTGTACGGACTCGTCGCGGAACACCCAGTTGGTCCCCGAGGCGAGACCGTTGAGCAGGCCACGCGAGCGCAGGAAGTACACGTAGGCGAACGCCCCGTAGAAGAACAGGCCTTCGATGCACGCGGCGAAGCAGATCAGGTTGAGCAGGAAGGCCCGCCGGTCCTCCCGGGTGCGCAGCTCGCGCAGCTCGAAGATCGAGTCGATCCAGCGGAAACAGAAATCGGCCTTGCGCCGGATGGACGGGATGGTCTCGAACGCCGCGAACGCCGCGAACCGCTCATCCTCGTCGGGCACGTACGTGTCCAGCAGGTTCAGGTAGAACTGGACGTGGACAGCCTCCTCGAACAGCTGCCGGGACAGGTAGAGGCGGGCCTCGGGGGCGTTGATGTGCTGGTAGAGGTTGAGCACCAGATTGTTGGCCACGATCGTGTCACCGGTGGCGAAGAAGGCGACCAGGCGACTGACCAGGTGTCGTTCGGCGGGGGAGAGCCGATCCAGGTCCTTGAGGTCGGAGTGCAGGTCCACCTCCTCCACCGTCCAGGTGTTCTTGATCGCGTCCCGGAACCGGTCGAAGAAGTGCGGGTAGCGCATCGGCCGCAGGGTGAGGCTCATTCCCGGGTCGAGCAGCATCAGCGTCTCAGGGGCAGTGGTCATGACTCTCGCCTTTCGAGTAGTGCTTGGGGGTTCGGGGAGACGCGCGGCTTTCCTGTGGGCCTGCTCACTGACATGCTTCGCACGACTCCGGGTTCTCCAGCGAGCAGGCGAGCGCCTCCTCGGCCGTCGCCGTCTTCTTCCCGGAGACCGTCTGCGTCTTCTGCGCGGTGAGGGACACCGTGGCCTGCTGGATCCGGGTAGCGGGACGGGACCGCAGGTAGTAGGTGGTCTTCAGGCCGCTCTTCCATGCGTACAGGTACATCGAGGAGAGCTTGTCGATGGTCGGCGCGCTCATGAACAGGTTGAGCGACTGGCTCTGGTCGATGTACGGCGCCCGCGCGGCGGCCATGTCGATCAGTGCTCGCTGCGGCAGCTCCCAGGCTGTGCGGAACAGCTCGCGCAGCTCCGCCGGGAGTTCCCCGATGCCCTGGACCGAGCCCTCGGCCCGCTTGATGGCGGATCTGATGTCCTCGTTCCACAGGCCGCGCGCCTTCAACTCCGCTACCAGCGCGCTGTTGATCTGGAGGAACTCACCGCTGAGGGTCTCGCGCTTGAAGAGGTTGGACACCTGCGGCTCGACGCACTCGTAGCACCCGGCGATGGACGCGATGGTCGCGGTGGGCGCGATCGCGATGAGCAGTGAGTTGCGCAGCCCGTGCTCGGCGATCCGCTCGCGTAGCGTCGTCCAGCGCTCGTTCTGACTGCCGGTGACCTTCCACAGGTCAGGCTGCAGGAGTCCGCCGGCGGCCCGGGTCTGCCGGTAGGCCGGATGAGGGCCGGACCTCGCGGCCAGGTCGGCCGAGGTCTCCAACGCCGTCAGGTAGATCTCCTCGGCGATGAGGGCGGAAAGCTCCTTCGCCCGGGGGGAGTCGAACGGCATCCGAAACGCGAAGAAGACGTCCTGCAGGCCCATGACGCCGAGGCCGACCGGACGCCATCGGGGATTGCCGGCCGCAGCTTGCGGGCTCGGGTAGTAGTTGACGTCGATGACGCGGTCCAGGAAGGTGACCGCGGTGCGCACGGTGGCGCGCAACCGCTCCCAGTCCATCTCGCTTCCGGTCAGGTGCGCGGCGAGGTTGACCGAGCCGAGGTTGCACACGGCGGTCTCGGCGTCACTGGACACCTCGAGGATCTCGGTGCACAGGTTGGACAGATGTACCACGTTGCCGGGCTCGGCGGTCTGGTTGCACAGCCGGTTGGACGCGTCTTTGAAGGCCATCCAGCCGTTGCCGGTCTGGGCCAGCGTGCGCATCATCCTGGCGTACAGGTCCCTGGCCCTGACCTGACGGACGTATCGGCCGGCGTCCTCGGCGGCGCGGTAGACGGCGTCGAAGTCCTCTCCCCACAGGTCGGGCAGCTCCGGGACCTCGTTCGGGTCGAACAGCGACCACATCGCGTCGGCTTCGACCCGGTGCATGAACTCGTCCGGGATCCAGTTGGCGAGGTTGAGGTTGTGGGTGCGGCGGGCGTCCTCGCCGGTGTTGTCGCGCAGTTCGAGGAACTCCTCGATGTCGGGGTGCCAGGTCTCCAGGTAGACGCAGGCCGCACCCTTGCGGCGGCCGCCCTGGTTGACGGCGGCCACCGACGCGTCGAGGGTGCGCAGCCACGGCACGATGCCGTTGGAGTGCCCATTGGTGCCCCGGATGAGCGCCCCCCGTGAACGCACCCGCGACCAGGAGATGCCGATCCCCCCGGCGAACTTCGACAGCTGCGCCACCTGGGCGTACCGCTCGTAGATCGAGCCCAGCTCGTCGCGGGGGGAGTCGACCAGATAGCAGGAGGACATCTGGGTGTGCCGGGTCCCGGAATTGAACAGCGTCGGCGAGCTGGGAAGGTAGGCCAGCGAGGACATCAGCCGGTAGAACCCGATGGCCTCGGCCGGCGTGGTCGCCAGGCCGCACGCGACGCGCAGCAGCCAGTACTGCGGGGTCTCCAGTACCAGCCGGGTGGAGGGATGCCGCAGCAGGTAACGGTCGTACACCGTGCGCAGGCCGAAATATTCGAACCGCAGGTCGCCCCCGGGGTCGATCGCATCGTCGAGCTTGCGGGCGTTCGCGGTCACGAATTCGGCTGTGGCGTCGCCGATCAGTCCCTGCGCGTGCCCGAGCCGGATCGCCTGGCTGAACGAGGCCACTCCCTGGCCGCGGACCTCCTTGTCGATGTACCCGGCCAGTAGCCTGGCGGCCAGGCGCGAGTACTGCGGCTCCTCGCCGATCATCTCCGCCGCGGTCTGGATCGACAGCCGATCCAGCTCGGCGGTCGTGGCCCCGTCGTACAGGCCGCTGATCGTCTTGGTCGCCACGCGGAGCGGATCCACGTCAGACAGATCGTCGGCCCAGCGCTCCACAGCCCGGACGATCTTGTTGACGTCGACCGGCTCGCTCGTCCCGTTGCGCTTGCGTACGTGCATTTGCACTCGTCGCGGCATCGGCACCTGCCGCTCGGCATCCGCTGACGAAATCCCGCCCGGCGGCACCCCGGTGACCGTCACAGCTCTCTCCTCGCGAACTCGATCCAACAGGACCGAGACAGCGCGGGGAGGCATGCCGGCGAGCTCGCGAAAACGGCTGCGCCAGAGCCATCGGCCGTCCCGCGCGGCCTCCGACCAGCCGCACACCCACTCATCGGTGCGCGGCACGCTGGCAGGTCTTCGGACTCGTGGGCGGTGCGGCCGGGTTGCCGCGTGTGCCTACTGGTTGTCGCTTCCCAGATCGCTCGTAGGCCGGATCCAGTGCGTGTGACAACGGTCGTTCCCACTCACCGCTGCGGGGCAGTCCCGGACTCGCACCGGGTTCCCTCTTGCCTCGGCCGTCCTGGATGGACGGACGAACCAGCTGCACCAGCCACCATATATAGGGGACTGGGAAAAGTCACACCCAACATGTCGGGGCACAGTGGTCACATGCCCTTTGCGTGCCAGGCAAGAACGGCCTTTCCCAGAGAGAGCCGGGGCGTAGGGCGAGAAGTGGGTGCAGCCCGCGATCAAGAGCACCGAGAAGACTCTCTCGAACTCGTCGGCGCCCGCTGCCGCCGGTGAGCGCGACGGTCAACTCACGGTCAAAAGATCAAGAAGCCGTTCGGATCCGGGCACTGAACTGATGCTTCACGGTGGGGCTACCTGGACTCGAACCAGGGACCTCTTCCTTATCAGGGACCAGGACGCGTGTATTCGCACCCGTGGTGAGGACGCAATCAGTGGGTAAACTTCCAGGTGAGAGGCATGATCGGATGCCCTGGAGTGACCATCCGTCACCGGGGCTGACGCTCAGTCTCACGGTCAAATGACGGTCAAACGATCAAGGAGGTGATCGCCGGTTGGGCTACTCCCGTAAGCGGGTCGGCCGCAACGGCAAGCCGAGGTACACCGCCTACTACTTCGACATCAAGGGGATGGAGAAGTCCGCGGGTACCTTCTCGAACAAGAAGGACGCCGACGCGGCCTGGCAGAAGGCCGAGGCCAGGGTGTCCGAGGGCCGAGTGGGTGATCCGAAGCGAGGGCGCCAGCCGTTCGAGCGCTACGTGCTCGACGTATGGCTGCCGAACCACGAGATGGAGGCGACCACCCGTCAGAAGTACACCTACGCCGTCCACAGACACCTGGTCCCGGAGTTCGGCAACCTCAGGATGATCGACATCCTTCCTGAGCACGTACGCCAGTGGGTGGCCACCATGAAGAGGAACGGCATCTCCCCGGTGACCATCAAGAGCAACATGGTCATCCTCAGCGCCATCTTCACGACCGCACTTCACGACCAGGTGACCTACCTGCACCCCTGCAAGGGTGTGAAGACGCCGCCCGTCGTTCCGAAGCCGCTGACCATCATCACGCCGGAACAGTTCAACACCCTGTACATGGGGCTCCCGGACAGCGACAGCCAGTTGCTGGTGGAGACCGCGATCGAGACCGGCCTGCGCTGGGGCGAGCTGACCGAGCTACGCGTCAAAGACCTCGACGTCCCCTCCCGGATCCTCACCGTCAGCCGCGCAGTCGTCGAGGTCAACCCGAAGTTCCACCCGCAGGGCGAACGGTTCCTGGTGAAGCCGTACCCGAAGGACAAGGAGTTCCGCCGCTTCAAGCTGACGGCCCAGATCGTCATGAAGCTGCAAGCTCACGCCAAGGCCGAGAAGTTGGGCCGCAACGACCTGTTCTTCAGGTGGCATCACGACCCCACGCCGAGGAAGCGCGTGCGTGTGGTCCCCGACCCTGACAAGCTCGGATACACCGAGCCGAACGCCGCCGGCCGGTCCTACAAGCATGGAACCTGCACCGCCTACACCAACGGCAGGTGCCGCTGCGAGCACTGCCGTGCCGCGTACGCCATCTATCGGGCCGAACGACGGGCGCTTGGCAAGGACGACCCGCGGCAGCCCCGGAACCGCGACACTGACGGCCACATCCCTGCCGACTGGTTCCGACGCCAGGTCTGGCAGAAAGCTCTCGCTGAAGCGGAGCTGGAGAGCAGAGTACGGATCCACGACCTCCGCCACGCCCATGCCTCATGGCTGCTATCCGGCGGGGCGGACCTTCAGGTCGTAAAGGAACGACTCGGCCACGCGTCCATCAAGACCACCGAGAAGTACCTGCATACCCTTGACGACGCGGACGAGACAGCACTGGACGCGTTCACCAAGATCCGCAACCGCAGCGGACGCCGATCGTCCTGATACGACATGCGGCTCGCTCCGGTACCGCCACACCGGAGCGAGCCCGGCTCACCATCGGTAATGGATCAACCGAATCGTCTCGCCGCATCCGCCGGATCTCCCCGGCCAGGCATAACCCCGCCGGCTCATCGACGGACTATCTGTTCCTAGCGCCCGCGCGGCAAGCTTTCAAATCCGCGAGTAATGGTTGACGTGCGCCAACCGAATCGAAGCCGCCTTTCCATTACAGTCCTTAGTTCTTCCGAATTAAATCCTAGTTCATATAGAAATAGGGATTCCAGAAGATGCAGGAGAATCGCCTCGCCGACTTGGGCAGCTCTATGATCTGTGGCAAGATCATGTACTTCCGGTAGGCCATGACTTACTTGATTGCGCAGCTTGGCGACTCGGCTTGCCCAATCTTCTGGAAGATCCAGTCCTGTCATGCCAGCTTCAACGCGCTCCGACAGCCTAGCGAGACGATCTTCAAGAGAAGGCTCATAGGACGTGGCGATCAGCTTCTTGATTCGCGCCCGTCGTTTTGCGTTCAAGCATGCAATGCCGCGGAGTGCATTGTCTACATCCTCGGATATTTCTTGATATTCAACGGCGCGCTCGGATTGGGCGTCGGGGTGGAGTAGGCGATCTACTGCCTCGATAATAGTGACGGCGGTAAGGAACCTCGGCACCGGCCACCGATACTGTCTATTAATCAAGGCGATCCACTGATCAATAATATACCTCCAACGAGTAACGACGGAAAAAGCCTGCCCACCAAGCTCTTCCCAACGATAATCGCCAAGCTGAAACAACAGCTGCTCGGCGGTTATTTCACTTGAATCTTCGCGAGACTTCAGGTTTCCGAACCATAAGCGAAGCCAATTGGGGCGCCCTTGCTCGCGCGCAGCAGCTTCCCAGCGATCATCACTGACAAAGAAACTCTCGATTGGCGCGATGGATGTGATCGCTAGCGACATTAATATTTCGAGAGGAAGGGTGTACTCCCTCAAGAAATCCCTGATGTCTACAGAAGAGCTCAGCTTCACTACGAACTTGCACTGAGTCGTTAGAGTCGCATCACCGTTTTGTGGCCAAAGAATCGAATCGTCTGAGATGGTCAGTGTCCCGCCCGGGATCGAGGTAGTTCGCGAAGGCGGTTCGGTATATGTGAGCGACTTTGGGTGGAGCCGCTTCTCTTCGAATTCATATGAAAATGCAGACCAATTCGCCCATTCGCGTTGACCTCGCAGCCTAACTTCGGCATTGGAAACCACGAGGTCCTCGCCATCTAGCAATAGCCCTTCGAGGGCAAACCATGGGCGAAGCGTTATGTCGGCATGAGGAGTAAATCCCGACTTAGCCTTGCCGACCCTGCAATCAATAAGAGTAACTTCTGTGCCGAAGACATTCCCATGCAATATTGGGATGTCTTCGAGTGGTTCGAGCATTAGCGATGCGCGATCAGCGGGCTGAAATGGGTTTCGATGCAGGCGTGCTACTATACGGCCGTCGTCTGTAATTTCGCAGGTTCCGGGAACCTTGTCCGCCTTTGCTCCGGGCATCCACCACTCGGCAGGGGCCACTTCACCTTCTTTGAGGCTCATAGAGCTCCTCCATCACACTCTAAATTAAGCAGCATAAACTTCTTCGAAACGACCCTGCGCACTCTAATTATCTGCGCTTAACTCGTTGATGACAGCTTCGATCTGTGCTAGCGCGGATTGCAAGTCTTGGGCAATCGAGCGTGCGATCTCTTGCGCCGAGAGCTGCGCGGTTGCATTCTCATCGCTAGCCGGTGACCATGTGATGTCGAGATTGACTTTCTCTCGCTCGACTAGCTCCTCGTATGAGAACGGCTTGAAACGCTCGGTCTGTGTCCGCTCGTCTCGCGGCTTCCCGGGCATGTAGCAGTCGACGAAGTCCTGCAGGTGCTCGCGGCGCAGTGGCCGTTGCTTAAGTGTGAAGTTCTCGCCGGTTCGGAAGTCGTACACCCACAGTTTGGACGTCCATGGCGTTTCTGATGGACGCTTGCGGTCGAAGAAGAGGACGTTAGCCTTAACCCCGCCGGCATAAAAGATGCCGGTTGGCAGACGGAGTAGCGTGTGGACGTCGTACTCCTTCAGGAGTCTGCGCCGGATCGTTTCGCCGGCACCCCCCTCAAAGAGCACATTGTCGGGGAGGACGACGGCAGCGCGACCGTCAATCTTCATCAGCTTGGCGATGTGCTGCAAGAAGTTGAGTTGCTTGTTCTTCGTCGTGACCCAGAAGTCGCGGCCGGAGTAGACAGCCTCGTCCTTGACCACCTTCCCGTCCTCGCCCAGGACTGTGATCGCCGATTTTTGGCCGAACGGCGGATTGGCCAGTACGAGTGATGCCCGGACCTTTGGCTCGCTGAGTAGAGCGTCACCGACCTCGATGATCTCCTCGTTGCCGCTCGGAACCACCCCGTGGGTGAGCATGTTCATGGCCGCGAGGCGCGCCGTGCCCCGCACCAACTCCACTCCGTGGAACGCCTGGCCATGGATGATCCGGTTGCGTTGGTCGGGGTTGAGCGACTCCATCGGATATTCACGGCGCAGGTACTCGTTGGCCAGCAGCAGGAAGCCGCCAGTGCCACAGGCCGGATCGACGATGGTGTCCTCCGGCGTGGGCTGCACACAATCGATCATGGCGCGGATCAGCGGACGCGGCGTGAAGTACTGCCCCGCGCCCGACTTGACGTCACTCGCGCTGCGCGACAGTAGCTCTTCGTAGGCGTCACCCTTGACGTCCACGCCTTCCTTGGACCACTGAGTCTTGCCGATCAGGTCCTTGATGAGCCGCTCCAGTAGCCCGGTCGCCTGGATCTTATTCTGGGCGCCGAGGAAGATGAGCTTGAACGTGCCAGGGCGCTTGCCGAGGTCCTCCAGCACGTGCTCGTAGTACTTCTTGAGCTCCTCACCCTTCTTGCTCGCGAGAGTGTCCCAATCGATGCCGACAGGCAGGACCCGATTCGGCTTGCCCTTGCGCGCAAGCTTCTTCTCCTGCTCGTCCATCATCTTCAGGAACAGCAGGTACGTGAGCTGCTCGACGTAGTCGATCGCAGGCACGCCCGCGTCCCGGAGCACGTCGCAGTAGCTCCACAGCTTGTCCACAAGCGAACGTGTGAGCGCTGCCGTCTCGCGCGACTCGGTGTCCGGCATCTCCGCCGGCTCTTCGGTGAGCGTAGTCACGCGGTCAACCCCTCTTGCTGGAACAAGTCTTCCTGTTTACCTGTATGGCTGGCGCCCACCGTAGTCGACGGCACCGACAGGGGCTCGGCGCCTGTAAAGCCGTCTCCTCCGGCATCCTTCTGTGCCAGATCACCCGCCCCCCTACGGCTTGCGCGAGCCGTACGGCGTGGCCGTTTGGCTCGGAGAGCTTCACGTTGAGTCTGGATTCGCTTCAACAGCTCCGCCACGGGCTCTTCGGTCGGGTCCCGATGCACCAGTCGGCCGCTGAACGCGTCGGCGAGCAGTCTGCTCCGAAGCGCTTTAGCGCGTTCCTCTACACGTCGGATTTGCGAGGCAAGGAGACCAACATCAGCGAGCTTCCTTGCGACTTGCTTCACGATCTCGCGCTGCTCTTCGAGTGGTGGTACAGGGAACTCCACGGACTTGAATCGACTGGCTGACAGGTGGGCGATGTTGGTCGTGATCCGGGTCTCCTGCATGAAGCGACCCGCGTGCATGTGGCGCCGGAAGACGAGCAGCGCCCATTCCGGATCGACTTCGGGCCCTGCTCGGAACCGTAGAAGACTGTTGGTAAAGGCGACATCCTTAGGCTCGCCTCGGTACATCGCGGGACGGCCCAGATATTCAGGGCTCTGCCCCTCGTTAAGGAGGATGTCTCCTTCGGTAAGCCGGAAACGATCGAAGATGTCTGGGGGGAAGTCCATCTCCATCAGGTCCGACGTGTCGATGCGGTCTTCGAAGACGTTGGCGACCCGCAAGTAGGGGCGCATGTTGGGGCCCGAGTGCCAGTCAGGATGACGTTGACGCCCGAGATCTACCTCGCCGGCTTCACCAACAGTGATCCATTTCCAATCTAGATCTCCCGCAACGGAAACCGCATCGATAATGATCTTTTTGGCGAGCTCTCTGATCTTCTTCTGGCTGGATTTGATGGCCTGGGCCAAGACATCGAGGCGTGAGAAGTGATCTTTTAAGTTGGCAACTATTCGCTGCTGCTCGGCTAACGGTGGAAGCGGAACAGGAAGACGCCGCAGTCGCTCTTGAGGGAGGTGCTTGATCGTAGTGCCTGTCGCAAAGTCAAGCAGTACCCCCTCGTCGCTCAGCCATTCTAGAAGAAACCTCAGATAATCAGGAGAGATTCCACCGAGGGGTCGAACCTGGTGTAGCGCCTTTTGGAAGAACATCTCTGTGCCATCATCAGTCCAGATCGCGCAGCGTCCGATCTCCCCACCCTCGCAGACAAGGAGATCACCTGATCTCAACCGGAATATCTCCTCCTCTTCTGGAGGGATGTCCATCATGAGGACATTGTCGAGATCGATATTGCCCCATTGGACGTTCAAGTTGCGCAGGTATGGCTTGAGATGCTTGCCGGTACCCTTTTTTCGATCAAGCATCTTGCCCAGGGTGGTGTCGGCAATATCGCCGAGAGTTGCATGTGCCCAGCCAGGGGGAAGGTTGGTCATGCAGTGAGTTCCCTTGTCAGCTCGCCGAGGATGGTCGCAGCGCGGGCGCCGAAGGCATCGTAGAAGCCATCCTCGCCTCCGCGCAGGTCGAACGGTGCGTATTCGAGGACGTCATCGGCGATCTCGGCGCTGTTCACGACGATCTCGCACAGCCGGTCCAGGAACCAGCGCTGGATTGGGGAGAAGGGGCCTTCTGCGGCCTCGTGCCTGGCGAGCCAGGTGGCGTACCGCTCCTCGACGATACTCCGGAACGGGCGCAACTCGGAGTCGAGTTGCAGTTCGTACCGGAGGATGGAGACAAGATCGGTGGGCTTGGCCTCGTGCTTCGGCGCCGTGACACGCACGCCGGATTCCTCGTAGCACTGCCATAGGTGGACGATGTTTCCAACGAGCGGGATCCGCTCAACTCGACGCGCCAGCTCGCTCACTTCGGCCCAGGAGATCCGCGCCGTGCCGCTCCCCTGTAGCGCCTGCATCAGTGCGATGGAGTCGCGATGCTGGTGAAGGTGGGTACGGAAAGACTCCACCGCCAGGTGCGCGATCTGCTCGCGAGGTACCTCCTCCGCGTGCGTGGTCTCGTCGCGGCTGAGGTCGTCGATCAGTTGGTCGTGCTGGTGACGGATATCGATGATCCGGTCGCGAAGCTCAGGATTCTCTGCCAGTGGCCGGGCGGCATCCCGAAGTCGCTCGGCCACCGCTTCCTCTCCACCCTGATCTGCGGCCTGGGTCAGCCCCTGGGTGTCCACAGCGGCGGCGAGACGCCGTACGAGGTCCCGCAGGCTCGTGCCCTGGCCGACGTGGGCGAGCTCGTCTCGCTCGGCATCGGTGATCTGGCGGTCGAGGGCGTCCAGTCGAGAGGCCAGCGTCGCGGTCTGGTCCTCGTCCAGGGAGAGCTTGGCCGCCCGTGAGAGCAACTGCCGGAGGCTGAGCCGGTTCTGTGGGTCGCGGTTGAGCGGGGTGGCCTGGCACAGGGGGTGGTCGGTGACCCCGACCGCATCTACGATGACGAAGCGATCCTTGGCCCGGACACCTTTATCAGGGGTGACGGCCTGGAAGTCGTCGGCATCGATGGTGCGGCAGCCGCGGCCCTTCATCTGCTCGAAGTAGACGGCGCTCTTCACGCTGCGCATGAAGAACACGCACTCCAGGGGCTTGACGTCGGTCCCAGTGGCGATCATGTCGACGGTCACCGCGATCCGCAGCTCCGGACTGGTCCGTAAGCGCTGCAGCAGGTCCTTCGGATTGTCACCGGCCAGCTTCGACTTGTAGGTGATCTTCGCACAGAAGTCGTTGCCCTTGCCGAACACGTCGCGCACGATCTGCACGATGTCGTCGGCATGGGAGTCGTCCTGGGCGAAGATGAGCGTCTTGGGGACCGACTCGGTGTAGTTCGGGAACATCTGGGCCAGGACCCGGTCCCGGTAGGTCTCGATCACTGTACGGATCTGGTCCTTGGCGACCACCGAACGGCCGATTTCCTGGGCCGTGTAGGTGTAGTCCTCCTCCAGTTCCTCGTACCACTGCATGCGAGTGCGGCGGTCGCGCTTGGGAACGACGGTCCGGCTGCCATCCTCGTCGAGCGCGGGGATCGTCGAGCCGCTCTCTCCGATCTTCGTCTTGATCCGGAACACCGCGAAGTCGACATTGACACGGTCGGCGACCGACTGCTCGTAGGTGTACTCGCTGACCGGTTCACCGAAGAAGGCGAGAGACTGCGCGGTGGGGGTAGCGGTCAGGCCGACGATGGGAGCGTCGAAGTACTGGAGAACCGCCCGCCACCGGCCGAAGATCGACCGGTGGCATTCGTCGACGACGATCAGATCGAAGGTCTCGGGCGGCAGGTCCTTGTTGTAGACGGCGTCCATCGGGCGCGGTGGCTCGAAGTCGTCCACATCGTGATCGTCGGCATCCCCGGCCGGCAGCGGCTGGCCGGTCAGCGCGCGGTAGAGCCGCTGAATCGTGGTCACCACCACGCTGGCCGATGACAGCACGGTGCCGCCCGACAGCCGCTGGACGTTGTAGTCCTCACCGAGGGTCTGTCCGCTGGCGGTGACGTAGCGGGCGAACTCGGCAGCCGCTTGGTCGCCCAGGTTGTTCCGGTCCACCAGGAACAGGACCCGCTTGGCTTCGCCGTACTTGAAGAGCCGGTAGGCGAGTGTGACCGCGGTGAAGGTCTTCCCCGCGCCGGTTGCCATCTGGACCTGGGCCCGCTGGCGGTTCTGCTTGAGGTGACGTTCGATCCCCTTGATCGCGTCGGTCTGAGCAGGGCGTAGGCCATCGGTGTCAAGGTCGGGCATGGCGCGGAGCCGGGCCCGGAAAGTGGGGGCTTCGGGCTTCTCCTCGGCCTCGGTCATCCACCGCGCAATGGTCTCGGGGCGGTGGAAGGAGAACACCTCCCGCGACCGTGCCTCTGGATCGAGAGTGCACGTGAAGCGCGTCTCGATGCCGGTGCTCTCGTAGCGGAACGGCAACGGCTCATCTCGCCGCCAGACCGCCATCCGGTAATCGCCGGGAATAGCGGCAGCGTAGTCGCCGGACTGCCACTCGACACCGGTCAGCGGCGTTCCTTCGCGCTTGGCTTCGATGACGCCCACGATCTTGTGATCGACGTACAGAACGTAGTCGGCACGCTTACGACCGATGGGGAACTCCCGGACAGCCACACCGCGTCCAGCACCAAGGTCGAGAGACGCCAGGTCCTGTACGACCCAGCCAGCCTCAGTGAGCATCTGGTCGATGTTGCGCCGGGTCTGGGCCTCGGTGAGCGGCGCACCCTGGCGAGCCCGTTGCGCGATGGCCTCTCGTGTCGTCGGGCGAACCCTCACCGGCGTGGCGGTCTTGCGCTCGAACTCCGACTTGAGGGTGCCGAGCTGCGCTTCCAGAGCTTGGACCTGGGCCGCGACTGCATCCCGCTCGGCCCGGGCGCGGGCGAGTTCCTCCTCGGCCGCTCGCTTGGCTACCGCCTCGGCCTGTTCCCGGGTTCGGGTGCCGTCCAGCACAAGCTTGGCCTCGACCAGGTCGGTCTTGAGGCGTTCCAGCTCTGCCAGGAGGTCAGCGTTGGTGATGGACGTCGGAGGCGTGGGGGGCACGAAGGCGGCGAGCTCTCGCTGCCCTGTGATTGCTCGATGCAGCAGCAGACCGAGCTGGAAGCAGCGTTCGAGACACCGCAGGGCTGTGGGTACGTGAGCGGCGTGAGCATGCACGGCCGCGTTGCCCGACCGTCGGATCTCATGGAAGGCGTTCGCCACGTTGGGCGTGATGACATCAGCGCGGCTCAGGGCGTTGATGCGATCCACCAAGTCGTGGCCGGCCACCGGGATCCCCGTGGCCCGGACCATGACGGCTGTGAGCACTTCGATGAACTGGCGGCACTTGACGAGAGCGCCGTTGGGATCGGTGAAGACGATTGCTTCCGCGCCCGCTCCATAGACCACCAGGAGCGGTTCGTGTTGAAGCAGGAAGCCGAAGTTCGCTGAGTGGTCTGCAAGACCGCGGACGCGTGGATCGTCTCCCACCCTCGGTCCTTCCGTCCCTTACCTCGATCGCCACTGATCAGTCTGCACGATGACGTGGGCGACTTTCGTGACATACGGGTCATCTCAGGCCGTCCGCTTCGGGCACAATCTGATCACGAATTCCCTGCGAAGCCCAACCCCGGTCGGGCATGCCAAAACCTCGATGCGATCGGCGTTACGTCCTTCGATGGGGAAACGTTCTACTCGGGAACACGCGGCCAGAACGCCACCGCAACAGAGAGTGCAGCGGACCTCGAGGGAACCGAAGAGCCCGGTACGGCAGAGAACCTGCTGGCGGACGAACGTGCGAGATCGCCGGCATCTGCATCGGATGCAAGCGGATGGCCAGACTGATGCGCGCTGCGGGCCTGTCCGGGGTGAGCAGGCGCACCGGCTGCCGCACCACGGTCTTTGATCGGCTGTAGCGGACGACGGGACCCAAGCAGCTGTCGTCCTCTTCGGCCGATGATCGGATCTTCCTTCTAAGCGCGCCGGGCATACGGCCTGTGGCAACCGACGCCCTGACGGGCCATCCATTAGGCCGACGAGAACCAGCGCGGCCGTCGAGACGGCAGACTGGGTGGGTGAGCGATGTTCCCGCGCGCCGACGGCCGATTAATCATCCCAAACCTGCGCTCAGGACGGTCCGTGAGCTGTACGGGAGTGCTCTTTGGTGCGGCTTCGACGGGTGCCGTGAGCCGTTGTACCGGCCAAGTGAACAGGCGGGCTGCCGCATCCTGAACAGCGAGATCGCGCACGTTCACGCGCGCAGCGAGGGCGGCCCGCGGTGGGATCCGCACATGTCGGCCAAGGAGAACGCGAGCGTCGACAACCTGATCGTAATGTGTCAGGCACACGCCAAGGAGATCGACGACGCCCCCGAGTCTTACCCGGCCGACCTGCTACGGGAATGGAAACGCCGCCAGGTGCAGCAGTGCGATGCGGCGGCTGCGGCCCCGGCCGCATTGAACGATGCCGAGGCTGCGGAGGTCATCAATGTGTCGTTCGGTCTCGACCAGATGGTTGAGGCGGTCGCCACCGTGGTGCCGTTCTCGGCCCGGTCCCGGACGCGAGGCGACGCACTGGAGCTCGCTGCTCGCCAGTCCCTTGCGCGGCGTCGGATTCGGCTGGCGCCTGTGCCTGAGCTCCGGAAGGACGCGCTGCTCGGGTGGATGGCCGAGCACCCGCCGCCGGCGGTGGTCGTCCCGGAGGGCCAGGTGCGGGTGCTCGTCGCGCCTATGGGGGCAGGGAAGAGCGAGCAGGCGTCCCGCTGGTGGGACGAGGGCCTTGAGGTCGCCGCCGATGACGAACAGGTGGAGATCCCGGTGTGGCTGGAAGCCCGCACCCTCGGCTCCAGCCTAGAATCGGTGGTCACCAACGCGATCGGCGGGGATCCGTGGCGGCCGTGCCGGGTGGTCCTTGATGACCTGACCTGGCTGCCGCCCGCAACCGCGACCCGCCTGTTGGATGAGGCGCGGCAACTCGTCGTGGTTTGGCCGCGGATGCGGATCCTGGCTACCTGTCGGCCCGGCCTGCAAATCGACCAGAGCGAGCGCGTCGACGTCGCCCCCTGGCCGACCGATCACGGAGCGGAGCTGATTCGGCAGATCCTCCAAGACGAGGTTCCTCCTGGATTGTGGACGCGGGAGGTTGATGATCTGCTGACCAGTCCGCTGCTCACGCTCGCCCTGGCGGCCCGCCTGGCCAGCGGTCGCTCAGCGAGGGTGTCGCCGACCCGGTTGCTGTCGGAGATGGCCGCGACCATCATCGACCGGGAACGGCCACAGATCAGTGCGGAGACTTGGAACCTGTTCGCGTTGCTGGCCGCTCGTGTTATCGCCACACAGGCCGGGATCCCGGTCAGTGCTCTGGGCGTCGCCACGCCTCAAATCTGGCCGCTCACCGATAGCGGCCTGGTCGTGGCCGATGACAATGGCCTGCGGTTCGCGCTGCCGGTCTTCGAACAGCATTTCGGTGCCGAAGCCCTGCGTAAAGGCATCGTCGCGGTGGAGGAGGCGGCGTCCGCAGCGTCCTTCCCGCTGTGGAGGTACGCGATCGCTTACACCGTCACGACCAGCGATCGGCAGGCCGCCGACGCCTGGATGCTCAAGCTGGCGCGCATCAACCCCGCCGCCGCGTCCTGGGTCCTCGACGAGACCGTCCGCACCGCCAGTCCGGCGCGGGCGTGGGACGCCGCCTCAACAACCTGGGTGCCCGCCCCCGGGCGGCAGGACGAGACGGATCCGGCAGTGCGTGTCGGCCGGTGGCTGCGTGACGCTCTCGAAGCCTTTCTGGACGGGTTTGGTGCTTGTCGTCCCCAACTCGCTCGCCACCATGACGGCCAATTGGTCCAGTGGGGGGCGCGGCTTATTGGTGACGGCATGATCCTCACCGAGGCGCGCAACACGGTCACGCCCGACCTCGTTCCCGTAGCCCTCGAACCGTATGAGAGCGCGCGAGCCGACGGCTGGTACAGGTCGACACAGTTCGAGGTCCCGGCGGGGGATCTCGGCCGTTGGCAGTGGGCCCGCGACCGCATCCGACACCCGCTCGCTCCCCTGTTGCGTCAGCGGCGCCTGCCCCTCCCCGATGGCTCCCCGCTGGAGGCCGAGCGCCTATGGCTCCTCGCCCAGCACATAATGCGGCTCCAGCATCACCGCCGCCCGCCCACCGTCATTTCCGCCGCCGACCTCCGGAACGCCACGGACAAGATGATGGAACGGGTGAACCTCTCCGTCCGCTCCACGTGGATGAGCGGAAGCGTTCGCTTGGACTCCGATGACATCCGTTGGATCCACGCCCGCCTCGACACCATCACCACCGACCACTTGGAATCCCCGCGACCTCTGCCGGATCGGGCGGGCTTTGGTAAGTGGCGGTGGCGCGAGTACTCACCCGAACTGACCCTCACCATCCTCACCGACGTGTTCCGCGATGCCCTCGTCGGCTACCGTGACCTTGTCGACGCCAACTTCCCGCAGTTCGGTGCAGCACTCGGCCGGTACAGCACCCTCCCCCTCCGTGTCGAAGGCCACGTCATCATGGAGGACGAGGGCGGGCCCGGCGACCACGACTCGCTCTACTACACACTCAAGCCCGACCCTGGCGCTTCGACCGCGACACCCCGCGTCGACCTCACCCTCGCCTCCGCACCCCAGTCGTTGCGCGATGAAGCCTCTGCCGCCCTGTTCCGGCACCGCCGCGCGGCGTTCTACCAGCCCACCGACCAGCTAGCCTCGCTTCCGACCGGATTGGACCAGCCCGCCACCGCCATCGCATACCGGTGGCTCATCGACGACCTAACCAACGTTGGATGGTGGACCGGTCCTATACCCGCCTACGGCTGAACTCCCCACAGCAGTTGGGGTAGGTGCCGTAGGCAACCTGGCGCTCCATATTCTTCGTTGGCCCTGCATCAGGTCGCACCCACAGAACCTTGATATCTCCTTTGCCGCATGCTTAAGCTACTGTACGCAATCATTTAATTGCGAAGAGTAAAGGCGCGAGTTCATGGTGATGCGCTCGCCGGGCAGCCGGCTATGGGGAGGCGCTGCCTGTCTGGCGGTGGCTCTCGCCGTCGCAGCCTGCCAGGCAGGGGATGGCTCCGTCCTGCCGCCTCGCCCCGCTTCAGGGACTCCAACTCCGGTTGTTGTCCAGCCGTCAGCCGTCAGGCCTCACGACGCCGTTGTAAATACCTACGTTGAGTACTGGAAGGTTCTTTCCGCCGCTGGCAGATCTTCTCCGGAAGAGGCCCGCGTGTTGCTCAAGCCGTATGTCCAGGGCACCTATCTTGATCATCTCGTTGGCGGCATTCGCCAGATGACCGAACAGGGCCAGGAGCCGTACGGCGAGGTAGTCCCACGGGTGAAGGAGGTGCGTATCGGTGAAAAGCGTGCGGAGGTCACCGACTGCCAGGACACGTCCGGGGCGGGGATGGCCGATCGGCGCACTCATCAGCTCATCCCCGGTACGACCAAGCAGGCGACGGCGAACGTCACGGCCGCGCTGGAGCAGTCGTCAGATGGGCGGTGGCGTCTCACGGGTCTGAGCATCGGGGAGGCGGCATGCACGCCGCCCTCACGCTGAGCCCGCTGCTCGTGGCCTTCGTCGTCGGAGGCCACACGCCTTCCGACGACGACCACGGCGCCCACCCGTGGGGAGACAGCTGGGTTGTCTATAGCCGCTATCAGCAAGAGCGGCCCAGTCAGCCTTCGGACGACAACAGCAGCAGTGATGGAAGCCTGACCAACTGCCATACGATCGGCGGCGCGAACGGGATCAGCTATCTCCAGTGCGACAAGGGGCCCGACGGTCAGCGGAACGTTTTCCAGGGAGTCACTCCTGCGGATCCGGCCACCCCTGCCGTAACCCCTGAGATGCTGCTCCAGGAGGCGCTCCGGCAACTCAAGCCCCCTGCCCCGCGGGTTGCCACCGCCCCGCCGCTTGGCAAGGACGGCCTGGTCGGTCTCCCGCACTTCTTCTGGCTGGAAAGAGACCAGTGGCACCCGATCAGCAAGAGGGTCACCGCCGGGCCGGTCTGGGCCGAGGCCGTCGCGACCCCGACGAAACTGGTCGTCCGTCCAGGCGCCGGCCAAGCCACGCTCGCCTGTGAAGGTCCGGGGACCCCGTACGACCCGTCGAAGCCTGCAAGCGGACAGAAGAGCGACTGCTCATACCTGTTCACCCGCTCCAGCGCGGGTATGCGCGGCTCGCACTACCGGGTGAGCGTCACCGTCGTCTGGACGGCCACCTGGACCGGGTCCGGCGGCGCGGGCGGAACGCTCACCCCCAGAACGACCTCCATGACCTTCCCGCTGAGGATCGCCGAAGGCCAGGCGTTGATCAAGAGGAGTCATCGATGATCCGCAAGTCCGTGCCTGCCCCTCCTCAGCGCGCCGGCGACGGCGTGGTTCCGCCGGCCCAGCTGCCGAATCTTCCGGCACAACCGAGACAGCGTCGCCGAGGTTGGTTGCTCCTTGGCGTGCTCGTCGTCGCCGGCGGCGGAGTGCTCGGCTACCACACGGTCAACGGCCTCACTGATCGCGTACCGGTCCTCGTGGTCACCCGCGATGTGCCACTCGGCCAGGAACTGACGGCGCACGACGTCACCACAACGTTGGTGGGCGTCGACGACCTCGTCGCGACTGTCCCCGCTCGCGAGCTTCGGCGCGTGATCGGGATGCGAGCAGCCGTCGACCTCGTGGGGGGCATGCTCGTGCAGCCCAAGCTGCTCACCGACCGCCTCACCCCGCTGGGCGGTCAGCAGCTTGTCCCCGTGGCGGTGAAGCCGAGCCGGTTGCCGGCCCGTGGACTACGCCCGGGAGACTCGGTTCTCGTCGTCGCCGCTCCGGACGGCCAGGCCGTACCGACGACCAAAGCGGCTGCCACACCGCGGATCGAAGCCGTCGTCGATCAGGTGAAAGGGCCAGACACCGACGGCTTGATGGTGGTCGATCTCATCGTCAACGGCACGGAGGGCGCCGACCTCGCGGCCCGGGCCGCCGAGGGTCCGGTCGCCATGGTTCTCAACCCGAGGAGGACCTGAATGGCGATCTACACGCTGATGAGCCCGGGCGGCTCGCCGGGCATCACCACCACCGCTCTGGCCATCACCTACGCCTGGGGAGGCCGAACTCTCCTCGCGGAGTGTGACCCGAAGGGCGGCAGCGTCATTCAGGGGTTCCTCACGGGCCAAATCGAAGGCATGCCGGGCAACCTGCTGGATTTCGCGCTGGCGATCGCCCACGATCCTGACCCCGGAGTGCTGTGGAAGTACGTCGTCTCGCTTGACCAGGACGTTCTGGCGTGGCTTCTGCTGCCTGGCATCAGGGATCCACGTCACTCGGTCCAACTGGAGGCCGCATGGGACGCGATCGCGAGTGTGCTCAAGACAGCGACCAACGGCGTCGTCGACGTGGTGCTCGATGTGGGCCGGATCGGCGGTCCCGACGCCCCGATGCGGCTGATCGCAGCCTCGGACCTGGCCCTGATGTTGATACGTCCTTCTCTGCGCCAGGTTGCGGACGCTCGGCCCCGACTCGACGCGCTCGGCCGTCACGTGGGCGCCGAAGTTCCGGTCGCGATCTGTCTCATCGGTGAGGGGGACTACACCGCCAAGCAGATCAGCGAGGCACTGTACGGCTTGCCCGTCATCGGGGCGATCCCGTGGGATCCGAAGTCGGCCGCGGTTCTGTCCGATGGCAAGCGGGCCGGGCCCTCCTTCAACCGAGCACCGCTGATACGCGGAGCCACTGACCTTGCACTGACGATGCGCAGCCATCTCGGCAAGCTGCAGGAGGCTGGCGACGAGGCGGTGTCGCGATGAGCGCATGGCCACCGAGCGGCGCCTGGCCTCCCCGCCCTACCAATGACTCGGGCGATCCCGTGTTGCTCCCTCGTACGGCAGGTCCCGTCGACGAGCTCGACGACAAAGCGTTTCGGAAAGCGGTGGTCGACGTCACCGCGTCAATCGCCGACGATCTGAAGGACACGGAGGATCGGGATGCGGCACGGCAGGTGATCCAGGCTCGGGTGCATCAGTGGACCCACGATCGGCTGTCCGAGGGCGACGCCGTAAGCTTCGCGACCCAACGCCGGCTCGTGCAGGCTGTCCTGGACGAACGATTCGAACTCGGCGTGCTCACGACGTACGTCAGAGACAGCCGGGTCGAAAGCATCGACATCAACGGCTGCGACGAGGTCTGGGTCACCTACAGCGACGGCACATGTGAGCGTGGGCCGGCCGTGGCCAGCACCGACGACGAGCTGATCAAGATGATCCAGATGTGGGCGCTGCACAAGAGCTACAACCCCCGCGAATTCTCCGCCGCCAATCCCTTGCTCAACACCGCGCTGAAACCGGGGGACGGAGACGACGGCGTGGGCGTACGGCTCAGCGCCACCATGACCGTCACTCCCCGGCCGTGTGCGAGCATCCGCTGCCACCGCCTGGTCGACGTCACCCTCGACGACCTGTTCAAGCTCGGCACGATCAACCGTAGCCTGCGTGCCTTCCTGCGCGCCGCCGTGCTGGCACGGCTGAACATCGTGATCACGGGCGGCACGGCCGCCGGCAAAACGACCATGCTGCGGGCCCTCGCCTCCGTCATCGATCCGGCCGAGCGCCTCGCCACCCTCGAGTCCGACTACGAACTGTTCCTGGACAAGCTCAAGCATCGCCACCAGAACGTGATCGCCTTCCAGGCCCGCCAGGCCAACTCCGAAGGCGCCGGGGCGGTCACCCTCAACGACCTGATCCCGCACTCCCTGCGCAAGAACATCAAGCGGATCTTCATCGGCGAGGTGCGCTCTGACGAGATCATCCCGATGTTCGAGGCGATGAATACGGGTCATCCCGGTTCCATGTGCACGATCCACGCCGACGGCACCGAGGAGATCTTCAACCGGATCGTCATGCTGTGGACCCGTGGCGTGGGTGCCCAGACCCCACCCGCCGTCATCCATTTGAACACTGGGGAGACCATCGACCTGGTCGTACACCTGCGCATGGATCCGTCGACGAACAGCCGCTTCGTCTCCGAGGTCCTTGAGGTCATGCCGCCGGCCGACAGCGAGACGCCCAGTCGCAACCACGTTTTCAGCCCCACCGGGCCAGGAGGTCGCGCCATCCCGAACGTCACGCCCCAGTGCCTGCCCAGGTTGAAAGCCGCAGGGTTCGACCCTGCGCTCCTCGACCCCTATGCCGCGATATGGGAGGTCCGGTGAACACGCCTGCCCTGCTCATCGGACTGAGTGTCTCGGCCGTGCAGGCCGGAGCCGTCTGCATCGCCATCGGTGTCGGCGGCCGGGGAGCGAGTGATCCAGTACGCCCGCCTGCCCGGTGGTTGACCGTGCGCATGTTCCTGATCTCACGGCAGCGGCTCATCCTGGGCTCCATCGCCGCTGCGGTCGCCGTCCTCGGAGTGACCGGGTGGCCCGTCGCCGCATGTGCCACAGCGGCTGCCGTACTCGCCCTGCCGCGCGTGCTGACCGGACGCATCGCCGCGCAGCAGATCCGCAAGCTTGAGGCACTGGAGCTGTGGACTCGTCGTCTCGCCGATCTGCTCGTGGCTGGACGGGCACTGGAGCAGGCCTTGGAGCAGAGTGCCGCCCGCAACGTCCCGCCCGCGATCGCAGGCCCGGTGTCGTCGCTCGTGCGTCGGCTCCGCGTGGCCCGCATGCCCACGGAGGAGGCACTCCGGCTTTTCGCAGACGAACTGGACGATCCCGTCGGGGACCGAATCGCCGCCGCCCTCATCCTGGTGGCACGGAGACGGGGCAAGGGAGCCAGCGCCGTACTGCACCAGCTGGCCGAGTTGGTCGCCAGGGATGTGGCCGATCGCCGGGAGGTAGAAGCCGCTCGGGCCGAGCACCGAACGACCGTGCGTTGGATCATCGGCATCGTCGTCGCCTTCACCGCGGTAGCGGTCATCCAGGGGTCCTACGCCGCCCCCTTCGGGACGCCGGTCGGGCAGGCCGTGCTGGCGGCCGTGGCCACCTTCTACGGGGCGGCGCTGTGCTGGTTGCACCGCCTCGGCCGCGTCGCTGTCGGCCACCGTTTTCTCGCAGATCACGGGAGTGGGCGATGAATCTTCCGGCTGTGACGGCAGGAGCGCTGGTCGGCCTCGGGCTGATCATTGTCGCGGCAGAGCTCTTCCCTGCTCCTCCGCGCCTGGACGCCGCTCTCGCACGACTCGACGGAGTTCGCCGTCCTGGGCTCAGCCGTCGGCTCACCGCGCGCATGGCGCGTTTTCCCGTACCGTGCGACGACCTCGCGCTCCTCGGGATCAGCGTTGAGCGCTTCACCGTTCAGCGCGTCGCTTTTCTGCTGTTCGGACTGCTCCTGCCGCTCCCGCTGAGCCTGCTGTGCGCGGTGGCCGGCCTTCCCCTGCCCTGGGCGGTGCCAACCGGGGCAGGCGTGCTGTTCGGAGTGTTGTTCGCTCTGCTGCCCGACTACGCCGCTCGCAGGCAGGCGCGTGAACGCCGCCAGGAGTTCCGCACCGCCCTGGCCACCTATCTCGACATGGTCGCGCTGGAGCGGGCCGCCGGGGCGGGCCCTACCCAGGCGCTCCAGACGCCGGCAGAGGTGTGCACGGGCTGGGTGTTCGGCCGGATCGCCCAGGTCCTGGAGCACGCCAGGCGCGCGGGCGAGCAACCCTGGCGGGGCCTCGCCGTACTGGGGGAGCAGGTGGGCATCCCGGACCTCTCCGAGCTTGCGGACATCGCCGAGGACGCCGGTACCGAGGGGGTCCAGGTGCTGTCCACGCTGCTGGCCAAGGCCCAGTCCATGCGCACCACCGCACTGACCGATGCCAGGGCGCGGGCCAACAGCCGCACCGGCGAGATGCCCATCGCCATCGGCATCTCGGTGTTCGGATTCCTGGTGCTCGTCTGCTTTCCTGCCGTCTACCGGATCATGAGCTGAGGAGATCGACATGTCCAAGCTGCTGCCGCCGGAGGTTGCTCCCTGGCTCGCCCTCAGCGGACTCCTCCGAAACAGGCTCGACCAACTGCGCAAGGATCCGGAGAAGGGCGCGATGTCCGCCGAGGCGATGATCATAATTGCCGCGCTCGTCCTCGTAGCAATCACGGTCATGGGCATCGTGACAGCGAAGATCATCGACAAGGCCAACTCGATCAAACTGTGAGTCGATGCGGCGTGCCCAGAGTCAACGATGAGCGAGGAATCATCAGCGCAGAAGTCGTGATCGCACTGCCCGTCGTCATGGTCACGATCCTCGCCTGCATGCAGCTGTGCCTGCTGTTCTTCGCCCAGTCGGTCGCGCTCGCCGCTGCTCAGGAAGGCGTCCGCGCCGCCCGGGCTGACGGCGCTTCCCGTACGGCAGGCGCGGCCGTCGCCAGGAGATACGCGGAGCGGACCGCCGGAGGCTTCCTCCACGCCATCAGCGCCTCCAGCGGAGGGGATGCGACGACCGTCCGGGTGACCGTACGGGGCCGCTCGCTCTCCCTGGTCCCTTTCCTCCCGTCGATTCAGGTGACCGAGGAAGCCGCAGGAGCGGTTGAGCGCTTCACGAGCCCTGGACGGACCTCATGACGGAACGCGGCAGTGCCACCGTGGAGGCGATGCTCGCCATCACGGCCATCGTCTTGGTCGTCCTGCTCGCCATCGCCGGTGGCAGGATCACGGTCGCCACAGCGGCAGTGGAGGCCGCGGCACGTGACGCGGCTCGCCAGGCATCCATCGCACGATCTGCCGCCGAAGCCGAAGCGAGAGCCACTGCGAGCGCGCGCGATTCCCTGAGCAGCCGAGGCGTCAGGTGCACCTCTGTGAGCGTCCAGGTGAACACCGCAGGCTTCGGCCGGTTGGTAGGAAGGCCAGCCGCGGTCACGGCGACCGTCTCGTGCTCCGTGCCTCTCGATGACGTGGCATTCCCCGGTCTCCCCGGAAGCGTCGTGAGGCGGGCCTCCTTCACCAGCCCCCTGGACCCTTACCGAGGAAGAACTCTCGGGTTCGCGAATTCTGAAGGCCCTTCGACGGTGACCCGGAGCACGAGGTTGGGGCTCGACCCCACGACACTGATGGCAAGGGAGGCGTGATGCGCCCTCTCCTCTCCGGCGATGCCGAGCGCGGATCAATAACGCCGTACGCCCTCATCTTCATCACAGTCCTCATGCTCTTCGTCGGCCTGGCTGTGGATGGTGGAGCCAAGCTGCGGGCGGGTTGGGAAGCCGTGGGCATCGCCGAGGAAGCGGCCCGCGCCGGTGCAGGGCAGATCGATCGAGCTGCCGCATACGAGGGTCAAGATTTCGTCGTCGATCGCGGCGCAGCCGTACGAGCAGCTCGGGCATACCTGTCGGCTACTGGCCAGAACGGAACCGTAGGGATCGACGGCCCGAACTCGATCCGAGTGCGGGTCACGGTCACCAAGCCGACGTGGCTGCTCTCCCTCGTTGGAATCTCCTCGGTGTCGATGACCGCCACCGCCACCGCTGATCTTGTCTCCGGCGTCGAAAGGCCCAGCCGATGACACTTTCCCGTCTGCCACGCGCACTCGCTGCCACGATTGTGCTCATCGGCACTGTTGCCGGCTTCCCCGTCGTCTTCTATCGGTTCGCTGGCTCACCTCTTCCCGATCACATTCCCAACCTGCAAGAAGTCCTCGACAGGCTGACCGCTCGTGATGACGGCACACTGTTCATCGCCGTTCTGGAGTTCCTCGCCTGGGGAGCATGGGCGCTCTTCTCAACCTCGGTGATTGTCGAGATCGGAGCGCGGGTCGCTGGCCGGCGATTCGAGCCCCGGCTACCCGGTCTGCGTACGCTGCAACGCCTGGCGGCCTACCTCGTGGCTTCTGCCTCACTCGTTGCCGTTGCGCCGGCCGCGATGGCCGCCGTGGACGCTGCTCCACCTCCCGTGATCGCTATGGCGCCGGTGCACGCTCTCGGCGAAGTCGTAGCTGACAAACCAGTGCCAGCCCATGAGCAGGTCTACAGCGTGCGGCAGGGAGACAGCCTCTGGAAAATCGCCGACCGTAAGCTGGGCAGCCCAGGCCGGTGGCAGAAGATCTGGAAGCTCAATGCCGGATCCGCCCAGCCGGGAGGACACAGGTTCACCAACCCGGGCGTTATCCGCCCAGGTTGGAAGCTTCGACTCCCAGAGCAGGCCAGGAAGGCCGAGCGGGAAGAGCCTCCCGCCGTCAGGAGCACTGCCGAGCCCGTCAGGAACGCGGCTCCCGCGGCCGCTTCGCCCGCACAGACACCAGTCGCCGAGCGGGAGCACCACAGCGTAGTTGAGTTGAGCTCGGGATCCTTGGTTGCGCTGGGTTATGCGGCAGGCATCAGCACGGCCTACCTCTCCAATCGGCTGCGCCGCCGCCGTCGTCATGTCCCGCCGTCGATAGCGGAACCCGTGGAGATCACGCCCGAGCCGAAGCCGGACCCGGCGGTTGAGGAGTTGCGACGTGCTCATCTACGGAGCTTCACAGAGCGGGGAGAAAAGCCTCCCTCGGATGCTGAACTGCTTCAGGAGGCGCAGTCGATTGATGCGCCAGAAGATCTCGCCGTCGGGAGACGCGCTGACGGATCGGCGGTAGAGATCAGACTCGCCAGTCCAGGCCTTGGCTTGATCGGCGATGGCGCTCACGATGTCGCCCGCTACCTCATCCTCGAAGTGCTCCGTCAATCGAGCAACTTCCGGGCCGAGGTCGTGGTGTGTGGCGAACTGGCGGAAAGCCTGCTCGGAGTTCCGGCCGACGAACTTTGTCGGCTTGCGGCCTCTTTCCCAGGGCTGGTCATCACAAGCACGGCGGACGGCGCTCTCAAGCACTTCGAGCAGACTTTCTTCACCCGGACGCGGATGCTACTCGAACGCGAGGCATCGGACATCGAGGAACTGCGAGAGCAGGACCCTGGAGAGGTTCTACCGACCGTTGTCCTGGTCGCAGAGGTCGACGACGAGGTCTTCGACCGGGTGTCAGCGCCCCTGGTCTCTCGCACGACAGCGGGAGTCGGAGCGCTGCTCTTGGGCGAGTGGCCCAGCGGCACGACCTGCGAGCTCAGTGGCGATCACCATGTCGTCCACGTCACGGGCCGCCTCGCCGCAGCGATGGCCGGCGCCCAGCTCTTCCACGTCACCGAATGCGAGGCCGCGGCCCACCTGAAAGAGCTGCTGCCAGCAGAGGACGTGGGCGTTACGGAGGAGCCTTCGTCCAGCAAGCCAGCGCCGGCCTCCTGGGATGGTCCGCAGTTGGTTCGCCTGTCTATCCTCGGCCCACTCACCGTTCACGTAAGCGGCCGGTCCGAACCGCTCGAACTGGGCTGGCTGCAGCTCAACGCGCTCGTCTACCTTGCGCTCCATGACGACGGCGTGACACGCGAGCGGCTCACGACCGCCCTGTGGCCCGACGACACGGGCAAGGACGTGCACAACACCCTGCGCCACCTTCGTAATGCTCTGGTCACCGCATCCGGCTACGAGAATCGCGATCGGAAGAGAGCACCCTTCATCAACGCATCCACGACCCAGGAGGGCGCAACCTACCGCATCGACCCAGCGCTGGTAAGCATCGATCTATGGGATTACCAGGCCGCTCTGGATGAGGTCAGAGCGGTGTCCGAGCCCACAGCCAAACTGGCAGCTCTCACGAAGGCCGCCGAGTTGTGCGGAGGGGAGCTCGCGCAAGGTTTGGAGACCGAGTGGATCGAGGAACACCGCTACCCGCTGACCCGGTCGCAAGCCGATCTTCTGACCCAGCTCGCTGAGCATCACGCCGAGGAGGACCCCGAACAGGCATTGGAGGCCCTCGAAAGGGCCCGCGCGCTGGACCCCGATGCTGAGGAGACATACCTCCGAATCGCCCGCCTTCAGCTACGCCTCAAACGCAGGGATGAGGCTCGCCGCACGGTAGAGCTGCTCCGGCAGCGCCTCAGCGGATTGGGAGCTCCTTTGAGCGCGAGGACCGAGAAGCTCCTCAGCACGCTGTTCACTCAGGAAGCTTAGACGTCGTCAGACCGACATGGAAAGATCAGGGCATGCCGGTCAAGTTACCGCCCGGCGGGAACCGGGAGAACGCGCTCAAAGCGCTGCAGGACGTGTATTCGCGTGTGAGTGAAGTACGCAGGTCAGGCACCTTGGACTTGCACTCTCAGCAGTTCCACGCTGCTTATCTCAACTGGGTGGACAACGCGGTCTACATCCTGCGGCACCACATCAGTGCCGAAGATCTGGACCAGCTTGTTCTGACCAGGCGGTATTGGACCTTGCAAGCGATGAACGGCTCCTCGCTGCCCCCCGACCGGATGAGGGAGCTCATCGCCACAGAACTGGAGGATCGAGAGATTGGTCTTGGCTTAGCTGCTCAGCGCCTCGCCGAGCAGATCGAGCGCTGGTCGCGTTCAGGCGTCTTCGTGGTGCCTGATACCAGCTTCTTCATCCACCATGACGACAAGGTTGAAGACCTCGACCTCGCCGGCCTCCTTCAGCTCCGAGACGAGCCAATTCACCTGCTGGTGCCCATGGTCGTGGTTGACGAGCTGGACGATCTCAAACAGTCCAAAGACAGGCATACGCGGTGGAGAGCACGGCACACCTTGGCTGTGCTCGACCGGCTACTGTCCAACCGACACAGGCCGCGGAACTCCGGCCCGAGGACTATTCACCCCTGAACACCGGCGGTATTCCACGGGGACAGGTCACCGTCGAAGTCGTCGTCGATTCGCGAGGTCATGTACGTCTTCCCATCAACGATGACGAAATCGTCGACCAGGCCGTCTCCATCAAAGTGCTGGCAGGCCGTCCCGTTACCCTGATCACCTTCGACACCGGCCAGTCGATGCGGGCCCGGGCTGCAGGACTTCGCTGTAAGAAGATCGAACAGCTGCCAGACAGCTGAGCGAGGCCCGGCAGCGCGACTGCCGGGGGGCTTGGCCTAGGCTGCGGTCGTGACCGAGATCAAGTCCCTGACTCCCACGGAAGCCTTCGAACTGCTGCTCGCCGGTAACCAGCGCTTCGTTACGGGCGCCCCGCAGCACCCGAACCAGAACGCGACACGCCGCGCCGAGATCGCACCGCGCCAGCGCCCGTTCGCCGTCCTGTTCGGGTGCTCCGACTCCCGGTTGGCCGCAGAGATCATCTTCGATCGTGGCCTGGGTGACCTGTTCGTGGTGCGCACCGCGGGCCATGTGATGGGCATGGAGGTGCTGGGGAGCATCGAGTACGGGGTGGACCTGCTGGACTGCCCGCTGGTGGTGGTCCTCGGCCATGACTCGTGCGGCGCGGTGAGCGCCGCGCGCGCCGCGCTGGAGGACGGGATGGTGCCGGCCGGGTACGTCCGGGACGTAGTCGAGCGGGTGACGCCCAGCGTGCTCGCGGCGCGGGCCGCAGGTCGCGTGAAGGCCGACGAGATCCTGGCTGAGCACATAAGGCACACGGTTGACCTGCTATTGGACCGCTCTCGGGTGCTCGCCGAACGGGTCGACGCCGGTCAGGTCGCCGTCGTGGGCCTGTGCTACCGCCTGGCCGACGGCAGCGCCCAGGTGGTAGCAGCCCGCGGCCTCGAAGTCACCGCCGACTCCGCAGCGTGACCGAAGCTCCGCCAGCCGTTGCACAGCCCATGTCACACCGCGCATGGCCCCCGGAGCCGGTCACGCTCCCTATCCCGTACCTCACGCCGGCCTGGCCCTCGCCGCAGACTGCGAGAGGTGCCACGGGGCAACCATGATCACTGACGAACTGCGCCTGGTCTGCCAGACCGGTGAGCGCCCAGCCGAACCCGTCACGAATCCACCCGGCACCCGCGTCCGGGAGCAGCCAGGGCACGCCACCAATCCCTGGCAGACCCGGTCATGACGGTTATTCAGGGCGGGCACGACCTTCGTGCATTTGGGACCCGGTGGGCGCTCCGGCAGGAACATCGAACGGCGTCGGTGCCGGTCACTCGGAGGCCCGGGGCCCCGCAGCGCGGCGGAGCCGGTTGGCGATCGCGAGTCCCAGCCCCTCCTCCACCGGCAAGGACGCGACGATGAGGTCGCACCCCCGCTGGTCGAGCTCGCGCAGGAACCCGTACAGCCCGCGCGCGTAGGCGGCCATCGAGCCGGGCACCGCCACCACGGCGTGCGCCTTCACCGGAGCGTCGGCGAAGGAGGGGGGAAGAAAGACGCCCACCTGGTGCCCTAGCTCCTGCGCGAGCTCCGCTTCGGCGACGACCTTCTCGGGCTCGACGAGGACGACCCGCGCACGCGGCGCGTAGTGTGATGGATGCTGGCCCGGCACCCGAACGCGGCTCGTCGCGTGGACCGCAAGCGGGCACCCCAGCACCGCTTCGAGGTCCTCGCGCGTCACCCCGCCGGGCCGAAGGACGCTCGGGATCTCGCCCGTGACGTCGACGATGGTCGACTCGACGCCGACCTCGCAGGGGCCGCCGTCCAGCACGAAGTCGACGGCGTCGCCGAGCTCCGCACGGACGTGGTTCGCCGTTGTGGGGCTGACCGAGCCGAAGCGGTTGGCGGACGGGGCCGTGATGCCGCCGCCGAAGGCCGACAGCAGCGCGAGTGCGAAAGGGTGGTCGGGCACGCGCACGGCCACCGTCTCCAGGCCACCGGTCGCCTCGAGGGGCACCCGGCGACCGCGACGCAGGACCAGCGTGAGCGGCCCCGGCCAGAAGCGTTCGGCCAGCAGGCGTGCCGTCGCGGGCACGTCCTCGACCCAGTCGCCCAGGTGCTCCGCACCGCCGATGTGGACGATCAGGGGGTGGGAGGGCGGGCGCCCCTTGACCTGGAAGATGCGCGTGACGGCGGCGGGGTCCTCGGCGTTGGCGCCCAGGCCGTAGACGGTTTCGGTTGGGAAGGCCACCAGGCCTCCGGCGCGCAGCACCCCGGCCGCCTTCTCGATGTCACTGGTTCTTGCCGTCACCCTCGCAATCCTCTCACTGTTCCGCTCTCCACATTCCGTGGTCTGCTCGGCGCATGACGAGGAACCAGGGCCGACGACACCGCGTGAGCCCGGACGCACGAAAGCCGCGGAGAAGCGAAGTCGGGGAAGGGGTAGCACGGCAGGTCAAGGGGCCGTGCGGGCGGAGAAGGTGCGACAGTCGTGGTTTCGTGCCGTCCGGCAGGTCGTCTTCGCCGTGCACCGCCGCGTCAGGCTCTCTCAGCCCCCTTGGGGGCCGCCCCCAGCGTACGAGTGATCACCGTGTCGCTCATATCCAGTGCAGCCGACAGCTTCGCCATCAGACGCTCCGGGAGTCGCCGCCGGCCGAGCGCGCTGGCTTGAAGCACGCGCGTGAGGGCGGTCGCCTGCTCCGATTCCAGTAAGGCCGCGCACCCGGGATGGTCGAGCAGCTCCCGTGCGGCGTAGCCGTCCGCGGACGCTACAGCCCCCGTGATCAAGGTGACGGCTACGGCGCGCCCTTCCGATCGCCCGACTCCCCCAGCGGCGTCGATAACCGATAGGCCCAGCCGGGTTCGGAACACGACCAGGCCGGACGTGGTCTGGTCAATCCGTCGGTAGCGGTTGAGCATCACGTCCAGGGCCTCGCCCTGGGTCCGTCTGGGCTCGCAGAGCGCGGCCAGGCAAGCGGTGACTGCGTCCTCCCAGGGCTCGCCAGGCTCGGTGCCCGCCAGCAGGGCGCGGGCGGTGCCTACGTCATCGGCGGTTGCGTGCGCAATGACGGCGACCTGGCGGCCGTCGAGCATACGCTGTCCGATGCCGTTTCGGTGGCGGAGGTGGTTGAGGGCGTCCTGCCAGCGGCCTGCGGTCGTCAAGGCGCGGGTGCCGTCGGCGAGGTGGACGGTCCACAGCCACCGCAGGACTTCTCGGTGATCACCGTCGGTGGGGGTGAGCTCGGAGGCGGGCACCTGTATCCCCTCGATCACGGTGTCGGTGCGCGCGGCGAGGGCCTCGTACAAGCTGTCGAGGAGGCGGAACGCCGTGTCGCCGTCGCCGGCGCGGATGTGCAGGCGGGCGAGGTTGACGAGGGGTTCGAGGGCGTGCTGGGCGGCCCGCCCCGTCAGGGGGCGGGCGCGCAGGTAGAGGTCGGCGTGCCGGTGACACCACTCCCGTGCCAGGTCGGGCAGGTCGAGGTCGCTGGCCAGCAGCGCGGCCTGGTTGAACACGGCCGACGCGGTGGTCTGGTCGTCGTCCCGGTCGGCGGTGCGGGCCAGTTCGCACAGGCGGCTCACCCGGGCGTCGAGCGGGGCGCAGGCGGGGCGGGGCCGGGCGACGACGGGGAACCGCGCGAACGACGCCGGGGTGGGCTCCACCGGTTACTCCCAGATCACGAGGATCGGGTGGTGGGAACGGGGCAGGACGAACCGTCCGTTGCCGGGGTCCGCATCGGGCGGGGCGTCGGGCAGCTCGAACCGCGCCGTGCGGTCGCGGTGTTCCTGGTCCCAGGTGCGGATCTCGGCTGCGACGTTCTCGGCGAGGTCGTGCCCTCCGGGGCCATGGCCGACCACGCCGACCTCGTAGAGCTTCCCGCCGTCTTGTGCTGCGGGGCGTACGGTGAGGTAGGCCAGGTCACCGCCGCTGGTGGTCGCCATGGAACCCCAGGGGAACATGGCCGTCACCTTGCGGGTCTCAGCATCGGCTTGGACGTTCATCCGCATGAGCGGGTTGTCCAGACGCAGGCACAGCCACAGCTCCATCCATTCGAACGGCACGTTCGGCGGGAAGAGCACTCCGGTCCATGCCTCGTGACGCTCGGTGTCGAGCACCCCGGCCAGCGCGGAGGGGTCGACCGCCTGGTCCTTGTGGACCTGCAGAGTCACGTCCTGCTCCGGGGTCAGGGTGACGACGCGGCGGGCGTCGTCACCGATGCCGCGTAGCGGCATGAACACGGCGAGCTTGCTGTCGATGCCGCGCCAGCCGTTGTCGTCGCGTTCGAAGGCGATGCTGCGGGAGTTCGTGCCGCGCAGGCGCAGTGGTACGACCAGGCGACCGCCGGGGGCGAGTTGCTCCAGCCAGGCAGTGGGGGTCTCCCAAGCCCCGACGGTCGCGATGATCCGATCGTAGGGAGCGCCGTCTGCGTGGCCGAGGGCACCGTCGCCGAGGAGCACGCCGACGTTGCCGACGCCGGCGGCGGCCAGGTGCTCGCGCGCCCCGTCGACCAGGTCGTCGTCGACGTCGATCGTGGTGACGTGCCCGGTCGGCCCGACGATCGTGCCCATCAGTGCGGCGTTGTATCCGGTGCCCGCCCCGGCTTCGAGGATCCGCTGGCCGGGCAGCGGGTCAAGTTGCTCAAGCATCGCCGCGACCATCCACGGCTGGGAGGCCGCGCTGATCGACGCGCCGGAGACGTCGTGCTTGGTGTAGACGGGGGTGTCGGCGTACGCCGACGCGATTGAGACGCCAGGAACGAACAGGTGCCGGGGCACCGTCCGGAACGCGGTCTCGACAGCGGAGCTGCGGATGACACCGCCGTCACGGAGTCGGTCCGTCATGGCGTCGCGCAGTTTCTCGGGAGAGGCGGCGGGCTGATCGGTGATTGTCATGGGCGGGACCTTAGTCGTCGTGGACGGGTTTTGACCTGGGAAAACGCGATTACGTGCGGGGGTGAACACGGTCTGGACGGCGAGCGTGGCGATGGCCGACTGGTCGGGCACCGGCAGGCCCGCCCGGTTGGCGTGGAAGATCACGTGGTGGGCGAGGATCGCGCGCAGGCCGCGCTGTAGCCGCCCGTGCTGGGCAAGGTCGGCCAGGGATTGTCCGGCCTTCTCGAACGCGGCCACCCACCCAGCGGAGAGTGGAGGCAGGGAGCGAGCATCGGCGGTCAGCAGACGGCGCATCGCCGCCTGCAGGCCTGCATCCCGCTCCGGAGGCCAGGCGGGGTTGGCAGGGTCGGCAGGACGGTGCTCGGCGACCTGCGCCCACACGTCCCCGGCCTCGTACCAGTCGAGTCCGGCGGCGCGCATCATCGCGGCGCACAGCAGGATGCTGGTCTCCCGCTGACCGGGCGCGGCCGTACCGGGCTGGGTGGCATGGCTCTGGACGGCACGGTTCAGCAGGTGGCGACTGTCGTGGTGGAACAGCTCGTGCGCGATGTCCATGCTCTGCGGGCCGCCGAAGGCGCGCGTCTCGGGTTCGTAGATGCCGGGAACCCAACCGACGATGCGACCCTCGGTGGCCAGCTTGTCCAGGAGATCGCCGATCACGCTCGTGTCGCCGCTCATGGCGTACCGCAGCCGCCACACGCCCTTCTTCCGGATGTACCACCAGGAGCGCAGGAGGCCGCTGCCGTGGGCGGCGGTCAGGGCGGGAAGGAGTTCCGCAGCCGCGACTTCGTAGGCGGTGGCGGGGTCGGTGAACTCGATGTTGCACTGACACCACATGCGTTGTGGTCCCCTTTCAGGTAATGAGCAGGCAGGTGTCCCAACCGGTGACGGGGCCTGTCACTGACGCTGCGGACGCGGTCGCGAGGGCGATCCCGGTGGCGCCTTCGAGCAGGGCGGGGCCGGCCGATGCCAGGAGCCGGTCGGCAGCCTTCGCAGGGTCGGTGCCGGGCGGGTGGATGACCTCCAGCAGGTGCAGGGCGGCGGCGCGCAGCCGTACGGCCATGCACGGGGCGGCGTCAGCCGCCGCGCGGATGGCGATGTGAGCGAACCCGGCGTGGCCGTGGCACAGCGAGGCGTCGGTGGCCGTGGCGAGGTGGGCGCGATCGGTGACCGCGTGGACGAGGGCGTCTTCGGCGGCATGACGGCGTGCGGTGTCGCCGAGCGCGAGGGCGGCGAGCTGCTGGGTGCGGGCCAATCCCGCCGTGCCGTAGCACCACGACGGTCGGCGGGGCGAGGTCGCCTTGATCTGCCCGGCGTTCAGCTGAGGGCGGGTGACGAAGTAGGGCCAGCCGTTGCGGGTGCGCCACTGGTCGAGCCAGGCGAGGATTCGGCCGATCGCCTCATGGTGGCCGTTCACGGTGACGCCGTGCAGTACGGCGAGCGCCAGCAGGGCCAGGGGGCCGCCGATACCGTGGGCCATCCCGTTGTTGGCATGACCGCCCGGCATGCGGGATTCGGCGAGACCGGAGGGCCCGCAGGCCGCCCACCAGCCGGGCAACGTCTCCCCGTCCAGGGCCAGCGGTTCGGTCAGGCGTACCAGGTAGGTCAGGACGGCGCGGACCGCCTGCCCGTCCGGGTCGCGGCGCAGCAGGTAGGAGCCGAGTCCGGCCAGGCCGCGGATCGTGTCGAACTCGGCCAGCGCGGGCTGGCTGCCCGTGTCGATGCGGGCGTTCGCCGCTTCCACTCGGGCCAGTGTGTCGGCGGTGATCTGACGGTCCAGGGCGTCCAGCGCCCGGCGATAGGAGCCGGCCTGGTGATCGGCGGCACACGCCACGGCGTGGGCGATGGCGGGTGCCCCGTAGTACAGGTGGCTGTCCGGGCCGCCCGTGACTTTCGCCCAGGTCGCCGAGCACAGCCAGGCGTGGGCGTGGTCCCAGGGTGCCGCCCCGCGGGCGGCGAGCTCGATGTGCAGCAGGGCGATGCCCGGCGCGCCGTGGGCGAGGGATTGCGTCCACCACGGTTTCGAGGCGGGCAGGCCGGGGGCGTCGGGGTGGGCGAGCCGGTCGGCGACCGCCACGGCCAGTTTCACGGCGTCATCCTCGAGTGTGCTCACGGTCGTCCCCCGGAGGTGCGGGCCTTCCACGCCAGCGCGGCGGATCGGGCGAGGTACAGGCCGATGGCTTCGTCGTCGAAGTCGATGCCGCACGCACGGACGAAGTTGACGTGCATGAGGGAGCCGAGGACGTCATCCACGGCGACGCCCTGGGTGTCGGGGCCGGGCAGGTGGGTCCGGTACGCGGCCAAGGCCCGGGCGCGAGGTTCCCATGCCTCGGCGATCTGCGTGCCGCCGGGGGCGGCACGCAGGGCCGCCCAGTCGTCACGGGGGTCAGCGATGTCGACGGCTTCGGTGAACACCGGGCGGGGAACCCGCGCGGGGGCCTTCGCGGGAATGTGGTCGATGAGCCAGTGCATGCCCGCCGCGGTGCTGCCGGTGAACGCCTCCGCGATCGCGACGGTGTGGGCGGCCACGAGCGCCTGCCGGTGCGGGCGCGCCGGCAGCCGGAGTTGGGTGAGCACAGCACGGGAGTCGGTGGCGAACACGCGCTCGGCGGCGGCCATCGCCTCCCCCGCCCCCCACCGGCCGATCTCGGGGTAGGAGCTGGGGTAGATCAATTCGCGCAGCAGGCCGTCCCGGCGCAGTTGCTCGGCCCAGGTGCTCACCGTGCGCGCGACCGGACCGAAGGTGTCGGCGTCGGGCAGGGCGATGCGCAGACGCAGGTGCTGGGCGGGATCGCGGTAACGGACGAACCACCAGAAGGGGCCGCCGAGCTGATCAAGCAGGCCGGGCAGGTAGTCCGCGAGGATGACGTCCTGGCGGTGAATGTCGCCGTACAGGCTGGCGAGCAGCACCCGTGAGGCGGCAGGAGCCAGGCCACCCGAGCGGCCGACGACCCGCGCCGGGGTAGGTGTGGGCAAGCGCGGCCAGGGCGGTGGTGCCGTCGCCGTCAGCGGCACGATGACCTCGTGCGCTCGGCCGTCGCACCAGCCGGCCGTCTCGGGTGCCGGGGCTTCGGTCAGGACAGCATGCGGGGCCCCGCCCAGGTGGGCGCGCAGCAGCACCCGGTGCCCGCTCTGGTCCAGATCCAGGGGCAGCCGCCGGTCTCCGTCCACCAGATGCACGAGGCGCGGCAGCCGCCGACGCTCCCGCCAGGCCGTGAAGGCAGCGTCCCACACGGTCCAGGGCTCGGTCCGGCCGGGCAAGTCGGCCGCCGTCAGCCGCCAGCGGGCCGCAGCCAAGATCGTACGGCCGTAGCGCACCCGTGGGAGGTACGGCAGGCGCACGGCGGCGCCCCAGTTGAACACGCTGACCTGGGCGTACTGGGCTCGGCTGAGTTCGGTCAGGAACCGGGCCAGCGGCGGTGTGTGGGTACGGAGATTCAGCGCATGAGTCGCCGCCGCTTCCAGACGTTTCCCATGAGCCGGGGCCGCGAGGTACAGGCGGCGGCCGTCGCAGCCCACCGCCAGGTCCTCGACCGTCAGGACCTGCCCTCCCGTAACGCGGTGCTCGGCCAGGCTGATCACGATCGGAAGGGTCTGCACAGCGCGAGTCACGTGCGAGGTCGCCGGGTCCAACGGCGGGAAGGACAACTGCGCCGCCACAGTGTCGCTGTCGCCATCCGGCACCCGCGCCAGGGCCTCCGCCAGTGCGGCCCGCTCCCCTGGGGGCAGGACACTCAGGAAACGACCGGTCAGCACGCCAGCGGCACGCGAGACGGTCAGGACCTCCAGGCGGAACTCGCCGCGGTGCAGCGCGTCCAGGTCAGTGGCGTGGATACGTACGCCGAGCTCCAGATGTGACGGTGGCCGCATCTGCTCGGGTCCCAGCTGCAAGGCCGTGATCAGCGCCTCGTCGATGACGATCTCGTCGCGGCCATCCAGCGCCGCGCCTTGGGCCAGCGCCAGCAGCACCTCGTCGCGTGCGGACATCGCCGATCGCCGCTCGGGGGTCACGGTGCCCGGGTACCCGTCCGGCCAGCCGACGCCGCTGTCGTCGACCACGTCCAGCAGCGGCACCAGCGAGCCGATGCCGTACCGCTCGTAGAACCGCTGGTGGTAGGACTTCCAGGCGGGGGAGCCCACCGGGTAGGCGCTCAGCCGGGTCAGGGCCAGCGCGGCACGCTCGACCTCGCGGGCGACCTCATCGGGCAGCATGGCGGACGCGTCCAGCCTCAGATCCACCGCGAGCGGGTGCTGCCGGGTTCGGGCCAGGCGACGCATCCGCTGAGCCAGGTCCGCGCGAACGGTACGGCCCTCACTCGCCGGTGACCGGTTGTGCTGCTGCAGCAGTGCATGGATGTCCTTCAGCGCTTGGACCAGGCTCGTCTGCTCGTACGCCGACGTGCCCGCCGCCTCCAGTTGCTCCACCAGGTGTCCGAGGGCGTCGGGTTCGGTGCTGGGCGCGTGCACGCTGGTGATCAACGCACCGCGTGCGATCAGCCCGGTGAGCATCCCGGTGACCGCCGCCGGTGCGGCGTCGGGAAATTCGGCGTGGAGTTTCGCGGCCAGGTCCTCCAGACGGATCGGAGCTCGGGCCGCGTTCACGGCGGCAGCCACGGCCGGCGTGTGGCGCAGCGAGATCTCCGCCGCACCCATCCCGCGGTCATGTGGCTGTGGCTGGTAGGGCACGATCAGGCGATCGCCTCGCACGATGAGCGTGTTGTTGGCCACCACGGGCAGCCGGGCCAGCAGGTCGGGACAGTCCTCCACCTGGGCGATCACAGCGGCAAGCCACTCCGCGCCCGCCCGGGCAACAGCCTGATGCCGCACTCCCCAGCGAAGCTGCGGACCGGCTCCGAACGATGCGGTGGTGACCCCGGCGAGCAGCCCGAACGGGGTGGCGCGTCCCGCCATACGTTGCAGGTATCGGGCCACAGACAGAACCGCACGCCGGGTCTCGCGGACCTCCGGGTTCGCAGCCGTGCAGAGTACCCGCACCTGCTGGGACAGCACCGGGCTGGCGTGGTCCAGGGCCTCCGCGATGTCGTCGTTCGCCCAGACTCGCCGCAGCCAGTCCACCCAGGACGCGACATGGGCGGAGGTGGACTCGGCCAGATCGGGCCACGGCAACACAGTAGGCGGGGGGTGCGCGGCGGCGCGGATGAGCGCGGTGCCGCAGGACCGGAACCCGGCTGGCAGGACAGGCGAGCGCACGTGCACCTCCATGATGAGACGGTGAGGATGGCGGCCGGCGCCACCGCAGGTCGCCCTGCGGCGGCGCCGACCGTGGGGACGTGAATGGTCAGGCAGCGCCGGTGACGCACGCGCCGCAGGTGCTGGTGCAGCCGTCGTCGGTCACGTTGACCAGTCCGGCCGGATCGGCGACCTCCGCCACGGTGACGTCGAGGTCGAACGGGCTACGGGTGGCCGAACCCTGGTACGGGCTCAGGGTGGGGGACTGCCCCGGGAAGAAGGGGCTGAGCGTGGGTGCCCCAACAGGCACTCCGTTGATGATGGACATGATGTCCTCCCTGTAGAGACTCCCCGAACCGCCCCGGCCCGGGGTCGTGCCAGTGGCCGGCATCCGGAGTCGGAGCCCGCCACACCCGTCCTCACCAGCAACTACACCGGCAGGGACGGAGTCTCAGCGTTCGCAGCCAGCCGCTCACGGGTGAACTCGCCGCCCTGGGCGCCGACGATGAAGGCATCCCACTCGACGGGTGTGAACACCAGGGCGGGACCGTCAGGGTTCTTGCTGTCCCGCACAGCCACACGGCCGTCATTGAGCACTGCAGCTTCAACGCAGGCGCAGTTGTTGGCACTGCGGCTGCTCTTCCGCCATGTGGCCCCGGGGAAGTCGGTCGCGAGCACGTTCCTCTCCTTGTCTTCGTAGGGGTTCTCTTTCGGAGTAGCCCGAGGGGGCATTCGGGTCCGGTCGTCACAACCCGCCCCATGACGGTCAAGTTCACGTCGGCCTGAAAGCCACTGGCTGCGCCGAACGCAGGCTGGCCGAAGGAAGAACGTGGTCGGTCGGCGTCACGCAGGCGCCGGTGCGAGCCGCGGTGATGACGGCCTCGGTCACTGCGATGGTGGCAGCGCCTTGGCGCAGGGTGGCGATGTCACTCGACAGGCCGAGCAGGGCGCCTCGGAAGGCTTCGTGCTGGCCACGGAACGGATCGGCAACCGGCACCTCGTAGCTCGTCACCTTCTCTGGGAGATACGAGGTGGGATCGGCGGTCCGGGCGACGTCGTCCAACCCATCGTGGGCGTAGTGAATGATCGTATGCGTCAACGCATCGGCTACCACGCAGCCCCGGTCAGTGTGTGCGATGACGACCCGTTCCTTGCGCGGAGAGATCCGGTTGACCTGGATGTCGGCGTTCTCACCCCCGCTGAGACGCAGGAGAGCCACGGCATGGTCCTCGTGACCGCCCCCGCTCACACGAGCGACGTTGGCGGCGACGGAGGTGACATGGCTACCCGTAAGCCACATGGCCAGGTCGACGTCGTGAATGGCCATCTGGGCGACCACGCCGACGCCTGGGGAGTGATCACCAAGGCGGTCGTAGCGACGGGTCGCCACCTGATAGACGCTGCCGAAGCCCCCGCCCCGTAGACGTAGGCCAAGCTCCTTTACCACCGGGTTGTGCCGCTCGCTCTGTGCGACGGCCCCGAGCAGTCCGGCGTTGTCGAAGGCTTCGGCAAGCCGCATGGCCGCCGGCAGCGACGGCGCGATAGGCCCTTCGATGAGAGCGGGTACTCCTGCCACCGCCAATGCGCGCCCCACCTGCTCGCGTTCGGGGATCGGAGTGGCGACGACGCAGTAGTCCAGCTCCAGTTCCAGGAGATCCTCTGCACTGGCTGCCACGTGAACGCTGTCGAAGGCGGCACGCCGTACCGGATCAGGGTCGGCTACCGCGACCAGGGCGACACCGTCGAGTGAACGCAGGACAGCCGTATGAATGTGTCCCGCCCGTCCGAGGCCGATGACCGCTGCTCTGAGTGGTTTTGTCACTGCCATACCGCCGACTCCTGGAGTTGAAGTGCTGGTCTTGAACCACAAGGGGACCGATGGGCGCGACGACGTGGAGCGCCACGGGGGAAGCGGCTCCACGTCGTCGCGCCGGCCTACCGGCCGATCTCAGCGAGGACACGCTCGACACGATCGGCCGCAGCGGCGAGATCACCCACGGGAGCGATCCGCTGGGGCCAAGGGAAGAAGAAGCACCACTCGCCGTCCCCGTCGATCGCAGTGATCACGCTCTCGGTAAGGACCGGTGCAGCAAGGTTGACCACGTGCAGGCAGGGTGTGCGATTCTCCCCGGTGCGTACCCGAGCGGAGAACCGACGGTTCTTCAGTTCAGCGGCCAGCTCCTGGAGCCATGAGGCCGCTTTTTCCGGGTCTGTCGTCATATCGAATCTCCTGAGGTTTCTGGGGCAGGAGCCTGACGATTCAGGGGGATCGCGAACCAGACGGCCTTCCCGTACCTGTCCCGCCTGGTCGAATAGGCAACGTTGTGCCGGTAGCCGCAGCGGCCTCCCGACAGTTCGAAGACGATGCTCAGCCCCCGGCCATGCTCTTCTTCGGCGCTGGCCACGCGCATGACCGGATTTATGGTGCCGCCGTCGATGACCTCCACGTAAAGCTCGTCCTGCTCGGACCGCAGCACGAGCTCGAAGGGCGTCTCCCCGTAGAGGACCGCGTTGCCGGTCAGTTCGCTCACCATGAGAACGGCGTCGCTCACGAGTTCTGGGTGGACGCCCAGCGCCGTCAGCGCTCCGCTGGTCAGCTGTCGTGCCTGGGCCGCCGCCCGAGCGTCCTTACGCAAAGGCCAGGCGGCAATGTTGGCCGACCGCTGACGGACTAAAGTCACCACAACCGCCTCCCTCGCTGCTTCGTGGCGGTCTCCAACGTTGTCGCGGATCGACTACCTCCGGTAGCGAGAGGGCGCCGCGTCGCAGTGCGGCGGATTCGCACCGGAAGTGCGGCAAGTTCACACCCATGAGGCACCACTCTGACCGCGCTTTCTGTCCTACCGTCGGTATATGCCTGGTCACGACGTGGAATGCGCGAGGAGGATCCAAACGGAAAATTCGGGCAGAACCCCGAACCTGATTGCAGAGGAGATCCGCGCCTGCTGTGGCTACTCGCCCCTCAAAGCACACCGGCTGGCCAGAGGGTGGACCCTTGCGAAGGCCATCGAGACGTTTCACGACATGTGCACACGTGAAGGTTTGGGCGCACGCGGCCTGACCGTTCGATCATGGATCGAGTGGGAGGGCGAGCATCTCCCCAGCCCCGACTACCAGGACCTCCTCTGCCGGCTGTTTCTCACCGGCCCGGTTCAGTTGGGATTCGCACGCGCATACGGGCCGACCGAGGAGCCCGTCCGTCGCCGGACCGGCGACCAGGCCCTCATCATGGAGGTGGCCCGCGAATCGCTCACGCACGCGGCTTCAGCACAGTTGAGCGATGTCAGCACTGTGACGTTGGAACACCTCGACGCCGAGATCCGCCGAGTCGCAAGCGAATACGTCTACGCCGATCCTCTGCCGCTCTTCCACCGGATGCTCTGGTTACGCGGCGAGATCTTCAGGCTCCTTGATGGGCGCGTTCGCCCTGCTCAAGCCGCTCAACTCATGCTGCTGGCCGGTCAGGTCTGCGGCCTGCTCGCCAACGCGAGCCTGGACATGGGAAACCAGACCGCGGCGACGACGCAGGCGAGAGCGGCGTGGACCTATGCGTCGATTATCGATCATCATGCGCTACGGGCCTGGGTTCGCGGCCTGCAGGCAATGATCGCCTACTGGAACGGCGCCCCCGAAGCTGCCGTTGACCTTGCCCGCGATGGCCAGCGCTTCGCGCGGAGCCGTACGGCGTTTGCCCGTCTCGCCAGCATCGAGGCACTGGCCTCTGCGGCGATGGGTGCGGAGGCTGAAACCCTTCGGGCCATCGGCAGTGCCTGGGATCGCAAGAACGACTACGACGAGATCCACGACGACATCGGGGGCGAATTCCGCTTCGACATGGCCAAGCATTCTTATCTGGCCGCCGGTGCGCATGTGCATCTACGCCGCCCTGACGCCGCGATCACCTACGCCGATCAGGCGATCTCCCTTTATCGATCAGGGGAGCCGCACCTCCGCGCCTACGGGAATGAGGCGATCGCCTACTCGGACCTGACCGTGGGGCATCTGCTGAAGGGGGATCTAGAAGCTGCTACCACCGTGGTGACCAACATCGTCAGCCTTCCTGAGCGCCAGCGCATCGACGGCCTCGTCCAGCGCCTGCTCAGCGTGCGTCGCTGGGTGGCGTCCGAGCCGCGCTTCCGGGGGTGCCCCCAGGCACGGGCACTCGTCGAGCGCATCGAGGAGTTCCGCGCCCTGAGCCCCGTGCAGGAGCTGCTGCGGTGAACACCGTCGTACCGTTGGGGGACGGCATCCTGCTCGAACTCTGCCGCATGGCGGGGATGGACTGCCGTGATGCCCGACTCATTCGTGTATGTGCCAACGCCGTCTTCCATCTCCCACGTGCCACTGCTGTCGTTCGCGTCGCCTCGGCGGAGATGGCGGCCAAGGCGCGCCGGGCAGTCCGCATGGCTCACTGGCTGGAAAGCATCGGTTTTCCGGCGGTGCGCGTTCATCCGGCTACCCCGGAGGCTGTCGTAGTGGAGGGTGTGGTAGCCACGTTCTGGGAGTACCTTCCGCAGCCGCGCCACGCACCACCCGTCGTCCGGCTCGCGTCACTCCTGCGGCGCCTGCACGAGGAGTCGCCGCCCTTCCCGCTGCCACCATGGGATCCGGTTGCGGATGCCCGCAGCAATCTCCTGTTGGCCACCGGAACGCTGCAGGACAGCGATCGGGAATTCTTACTGGACTGGTGCGACCGCCTGGATGGAGAGCTGCCCGCGAACCAGTACAGCCTGCCGTACGGACTCATTCACGGCGACGCGTGGGCGGGCAACCTGCTCTGGAGCGGCAGGGAGGTCGTACTTTGTGACCTCGATCAGATGTGCCATGGCCCTCTCGAATGGGACCTGGTTCCGACGGTGGTGAACGGACTGCGCTTCGGTCATCCCACGGCGGAGGAGTTCCTCGGGGCGTACGGCTTCGACGCCAGGGCCGCGGAAGGGTTCCCGCTCCTCCGCCAGGTCAGGGAGCTGACCATGCTGACCGGGGCTCTGCCCGCCCTGTCGAGCCGACCGTCCATCGCGCGTGAGATCAGCAGGAGGATCAGCAACCTGCGTGATTCGAGTGGTTCGGGCGAGTGGACCCCCTACGAGTAGCTGCGGCTTCGCAATCCGTGACGTACCGTTGGAGTGGACCTTGCTTGGGAGGCCCGAAATGGCCAAGCCTGGACACCATGTGGAGTGCGCCCAGCGCATTCGCATGCGTCGGCTCCTGGAGGAAGCCGATCCTCCACCGATAGGCGTGATCAACGCGATCGCAGCCGAGATCAGGCAGTGTTGTGGACACCACCCGCTCAAATGCTTCCGGCTGGCGAACGGGTGGAGCAGCGCGGAGAAGGCCGTTCAGGCGCTGCACCAGATGTGTCAAGAGCAGGGGCTTGGCGCCAGGGGGCTGACCAAGAGATCATGGCTTGACTGGGAGAGCGGCCATCGGCCTGGCGTGGACTACCTCGACCTGCTGTGCCGCCTCTTCCGGACCGGCCCGGTGGAGCTCGGCTTCGCCACCGATTACTCGCCGGGCGTGAAGACTCCGGTCCCCACGACGGAACGGGAACTGATCATGAGCGCCGCCGGCGAATCCAGCGATCACGTCGCCGAAATCGAGGCCGCGTCCATCGGTCCGAACGCTCTGGACCAGCTCAGCGACGACGTCATCCGGCTCGCCCGTGCCTACGTGCATGCCGCACCGCTTCCCCTCTTCGGAGAGCTGACCCGGACCCGCAACCGCGCGTACCGCCTCTTGGACCGCACCCGAAATCCCGGGCAGCAGCGTGATCTGTACCTGGCTGCCGGGCAGATCTGCGGGCTACTGGGCAGTGCCAGCTTCGATCTGGGCTACCCGTACGCCGCAGCGGAGCAGGCGAGGGCGGCTCGCGTGTACGGAGAGGTCATCGGCCACAACGAGCTGTCGGCATGGGCCGACGGCTTGCTGGCGTGCGTGGAGTTCTGGGCAGGCCGTCCCGCACAGGCGCTTCGGCTGGTCGAACGAGGGCTGGAGATCGCTCCTCCCGGTACGACGCGGGTACGACTGCTCAGCATCGGCAGCCGGGCATCCGCCCTTCTCGGCGATGTCGACGGCACTCGCAATGCGATCCTCGCGGCACACGACGCAAGGGGACCTAGAGGGGAGCTCCACGACGAGGTGGGTGGGGAGTTCGGCTTCGACGAGGCCCGGCAGGCCTTCTGCGCCGGATCCGCCTACCTGAGTGCGGGTATGGCGCCGGAAGCGGAGACAGAGTGCGAACGGGCACTCACCCTTTATCGAGCCGTTCCTGCTGACCAGCGGTGGTACGCCGCGGAGGCGAGCGCGTCCGTCGACCTGGCCGCTGCCCGCCTCCTTGCCGGCGACATCGACGGCGCTGCCGATGCGCTGTCTCCTGTGTTCGCGCTCCGGCCGGACAGACGCGTCGAAGGCCTGGTGAAGCGCGTGGGACAGGTCCGCTCGTCATTGGCCTCGATCCCATCCAGGCAGGCAGGCGTTCTCATGGAGAAGATCGAGGACTTCACGACGGAGACGGCGACTCGGGCTCTACCGGCCACCTTCTAACGGCGATCCCATAGTTCGAGAAGTTCGCGTTCCCTCTCGGGAGACAGCCCGTGATGGGCTTGACGGTCGTAGGCGAGTGGCCCTCCGCTCTCCCTGAGCCAGGCGTATGTGTCCCGAACCGTCTCTTCGATCGGCCGGCAGGTCAAGCCTGCTGCCGTCGCCTTCGCGGAGTCGACCGCCCATGTCCCCGCAGGAGTGCGCCACAGCGGGATCGCCGTCCACTGTCGCTCTTTCTGCTCGACCAGGAACTCATCGTTTACCCAGGTCAACTCGGCGTCGGAACCGGTGACGGCTCGGCACGCATTGAGCAGCCCACCAAAGGTGGTGTGCTCCTTCGGCGTGGTGAGGTTGAAGGTGCCCGTGATTCCCTTTTCGAGGCAGTTCAGCGTGAAGGCCGTGAGGTCACGGATGTCGATGGGCTGGATCGGCTTCCCGGCATCACCAGGAGCAAGGACTCTGCCGCCCCGGGTGATCCGCGTCAGCCACCATGTCAATCGGCCGACGTTCTCCATCGGTCCCAGGATCACCCCCGGACGAAGGATCGTGACCTGCCCTTCGAACGCCTCCTGAACGGCACGCTCACAGCCGGCCTTGTAGGCGCCGTACTGCGCGGCAGTCCAGTTCGCCTCGTCCTCCGCGGTACCAGGCGTGTCCGGCGCACACTCGTAGGTCTCGCTGTCTTCGCTGACGGGCTCGGCCGGCCAACCTGGATAGACGGAGACGGTGGAGAGGAAGACGTACGCCCTCGCTCTGCTGGACAGGAGCCGCACGGAGTTGCCCACGATCTGGGGAACGTAGCCGCTGGTGTCCACCACCCAGTCCCACTCGCGACCGTCGACGAGCGAGAGAAGATCAGCGGCGTTCTCCCGGTCTCCCCGAACGGCCTCGACGCCAGGCACGTCCTGACCCGTCCGGCCGCGGTTGAACGTCGTCACCTGGTGCCCGAGCGCGGCGGCCTGCTCGACAAGCGCCCTGCCCACGAACCGCGTCCCACCGAGCACCAGCAGTCTCATGCCTCTGATCATCGCTCAAGCACATCGCGACGTCGACCGTCTCGGCCCTGCCTGCTGCCATCCAATCAGGTCAAAGCCCCCTTCTAGCTTCACCAAGAGAAATCATCTTCAGGGTGAACCGATGTGTTTGGTGGACTGGAATTCAGACCGGAACCAAATCTCGAATACTGGCTGGGTCAGTTGCGGCCACGTAGCGAAAACTCTGCGGCGGGTGGAAAGGACCGTCTTGACGCAGGTGATGCAGTGGCAGCGGCGCGTCAAGGGAACCCACCTGGGTCAAGGTGAGTAGATATGCCCAGCTACTTCCATCCAGGTAGGCATCAAATTCGGTGCGCGAAAGACCGAAGGTCTGGTGGTGGGTCTGCCATGCTTCGTCAGGATCACAGATGTGAACCGCGCGCAATCGGGCGGTGCCGACGATGGCCATGGTGGGAGCGCTGGCATAGAGGATGATTGGTGTCCCCGGTTTCGCGTTGACCGGGCGACGGCGAATCTCCGTGGTCTTGCCACCTGACAGGATTGCGTTCGCAAAGCGTGGTCGCAGGGATAGGAGTAGAGTTCGTTGGGTTGTCACTGCGCTCGACCTTCCTTATAGACTGCGGCGAATAATTCAGCAGGGATTAGGAGCGGTCCTCGTGGGGGTATCGCGCGAACGCCATGTAGGTCGGCGAGTTGCCGAAGGTGGTCACGTGATACCCGATGCGGGAAGATTTCCGTGTTGGTGAAACGCAAAGCCTGAGCACGGCCATCATGCGCCGCTCGTTCGATAGTCTTCTTATCCCATACGCCCAAGTGGCGGAATCGCGTATGCAGCTCGTCGGGAGTTCCGCTGACCACTGAGTCGAGTTGTGAGCACGCGATAACGGCTGCAGGGTAGGGGCTGCTGCCACCCCCTTGACTCATGTACCACAGCAGGCGTGCCGGCGCTTCGATCTGGGGGCCGCGGGGGCTCCGGTAGTAGACGTGTTCCCTGTTCAGTCCCAAAGCGTCGTTACGTGGGAGGAGGCTGGTGGGCACGCCCAGCAGGTCGATGGAGAAGACCTGCTTGATGGGGATTAGGTAGGTGGGGAGCTCGCTATCGGTGATCTTCGTTGGCCACCAGATGCGTTCGAGTTCAGCAGCGGCAACGGCAGGCATACTGGATCTTAACGAGGCCGGTTCCGGAAGTCCTGCACGCCTCGCCGCAAGGACAGCACGATGCTCGACATCTGGAGCGGGGCCGCAGACATCCAGAGCATATGCATAGAGATCGGCGTCGACGTTGCGGAAGCCATCGTTGACCGCTGCCAGGCGGGTATGCGGCTGTAGGTAAGGGTCGGTGATCCGGACGATCGCGGCGCCGACGAAGCGGGCTTGTTGGCGAAGCCGGAACAGCAACTGATGTGCCAGGGTATCTGCCAGCGGATCGTTGACAACACGTAGCACGGGCACGCGTAGCACGCCGTTCGAATGCACCGTGGCGAAGGTCGCCACGAGATTTCCTGTCGGACCGTAGATCCCAATGCGATCCTGCCCGGCTACTGCGAGATCCCGGGACATCTTCAAGAAGTCCCGGGGACGCTCACCTTCCGTCTTGTTGGCGAGCGGGGCAAGGTCCTCCTCTTGTCCACTACCGACGAGTCGTTCGGCGAAGCTCGTGTCGAGCAAGGCAGCGGGGCGGTAGGCATGGGCTCGGACGAGCTCGTCCAGATGAAGCAGGACGTCTACTGGGCGCAGTACTCGTAGCCCGAGCTTTTCGGCCGCCGGTCCCAGGATCCGAGCCAGGTCGGCATCCCGGGTCACGAGTACATTCAGGTCTGCGGCTATGGCTTCGGCCACGTGCTTCAGATCCAGCTGGTCCTGGTCGGTGGTGGGATATGTGGAGTGTTTCTGCTGGGCTTCTGCCACCAGATAACGGGCCACCTCCCTGACACGCTTGCCATTTGTTCGGACAGAAGTAAAGGGCTGGGCTTGCCTCGTGCACTCGCCCCGAAGTTTCCCTTCCATGTTATCAATCTCTTGGTCGAGGGCTGCGGTGCGAACCAGTTCCAGCCGGTCAACGACATGATTTGCGACGAGCGCCAAGGACTCCGTGCGGTCGGCGCGACTGGTCTCAACGAAGTCGCGCAGCACATTGATGTCGATCGCGGCGCGTACAAGAACCGTTTCGGCGTCGCGGGTGAACAGATTCGGATGGTGGTGATCGCGCCACCAGTTGACCAGGATGTGCCCTTCATGACTGCGCCCGGGTCGCTCAGAGACCTGGGTGAATCCCAGCTTGATCCACATTTCACCTAGGCGGTAGTCGTGCCGGCAACGTGCAGAGATACCGAGGTGGTCGGCATGCCGCTCGCTGATCCACTCCACGAGCATCCGGGCAATGCCTCGTTTCCTTAGCTGGGGATGCACGCAGAGATGGTTGAGCCGCACTCGTCTTCGCGCTAGGTCATACAAGGCATAGCCGACAACCTCCTCGCCCAAGCAGGCGAGCAGCAGAGTGCCCTTTGACGCCGCTTGGTGATACCCAGCGAAGGGCATATGTCCGAGCGTCGCTCGAGCACGGTTCCCGAGTTGGATGGCAGCCTCGATGAGAGCGGTATCGTGCGGCATCGCGAGTGTGAGATGGATCGGGGCTTCTGCTTGTGCGGGCGTGGCACGGTCCAGGGGCATGGTCGCAGTGTGCCCGAATAAGTGTGACCTTGAAACAAGTCGCACGCACCGATGCACGATCTCATACGGCCGACCTGAGCGCGGTGACTCGCGTCTCTGGATGCGAGGATCCATAACTGCCACCGAGAAGCCACTTGTCCCATAGTGACCGTTTTGTTCCCCTTCGTCAATTTTGACAAAGATCAACTCCACCAGGAGCCGATACCCTTCCCGGTAGCTCTCCAAGTATCCCTCCGTTTTCCCCTCCCGATTAATTGGGCCCCCCAGGCAAGACATATCCGCTGGTGAGGGCGTCGAGGCGGGCCCGCAACTGGCCCCGACTCGATAGCAAGCTAGGACTCTCATAAAGGGAGGGTGTGAAGGCTGAGCCTATCAAGTTCACTGTCGTACCTGATAAATAGGCGGCCTATGAATTAAGTGCCAGCAGATAACCAGTTGCTACTCGAATCTCCCCGTCGACATTTCCAAGGTTGTACCAGCCGCCCCGGCTCTTCCCTTCTTTGAATGTTATCCGCAGGTCGGTAAAGTTGATAAGAATAGAGCCAACTTCATTGAATCGATCTTCGTTTCGCGGTTCAATTGGATTGACCAAGAAAACGGCGGCACACATCGTGTGCCGTAGAGCATCGGAGAGCGATCATGCAGAACGGGGTTCCGGGTAAGTGCGTTCCTTCGAACGTTCCGGGTGAGAAGCTCACGCCTGAGGACATGGCGCGTGTGACGCCGGACGATTGGGCGGAGATTCAGCGGCTCGCACGGGGCTACTGCCGTACGGTGGACGCCACGAGGTCACGGAAGCGTATGGACGGAAGCGCGACCATCGTTAAGCAGGGGCACGCTCCTTATGGCACGGATGACGTGTCTGACGACGTCATGCAGGATGCCGTTCTTCTGTTCGCGCAGCGTTTGCGGGACATCATCGCGTCGTGTGCGAGGGCATCTGAAAGCACGGTCGACACGCCCGCGTGGGTCTATGTTCGGCGCGACGGTGGCGAGATGACCATTACGCGGGCAACGCTTCAGCGGTGGGCGGTTCGGGATGCTGCCGCACGCAACGGCTACCGGATCGACGTTCCGGCGGATCAGATAGACGCCACGCCCGGGGCTCAGCTCATGCGCGGTGTTCCGCGCGCGGAGACGGTCACGGGGGCCGCTGTGGCGTTCTGTGTCGCCCAGAACAGCGCTGAGATGTTCCGTGCCGCATTCGGTGACGGGAGGGACTTCCCCATCCTGCGCAACGCTCTCCGTATCGCGGCTGAGGCTGAAGACCTCGGACGCGCGGGCGTTCTGGCCAAGACTGCCCAAGCCCGGCATGGAGGCGCGTACGGCTCTCGCCGGAACGTGATTCGGGTGCGTGACGCTGGACGGGCGGAGTGGCGGGAACTGTCGGAGCGTCTTGACGACGTCAGGGGCACGATGGCTCACGTTGGTACCCACAGCGCGGAGGACTGACGAAAGCTCGGGAGAGGGCCCTAGAGAGCGTTCTAGGGCCCTTTCTCATGCCCGCGAGAATGCGCCTGTCACCCCACCTGAGAAGCTAAAGAATCTTGCGAGGTGCGGACGTTTGGACCGCTACGTGTCCCGTATTTAGGTGAGAGCGGAATCCGCCGGTACGCGTCTGACGCGTACCGGCGCGTTACCCGCTCTCGCATGCCGTTCAGCAGCGTTATCGCTGCGCTATGGAACGGCTACGGTGACCGGAACGATCGGCCGTCGGCGCGACGCGGAAACGCTGAAAGAACGTTGCCGCGTGCGGACGGTCGGGCGGTTCCGGTCACCGTATTTAAGTGAGAGCGGAAATCGCCGGTACGCGTGTCACGCGTCCGGTGCGATATCCGCTCTGACGTGCTGTTTCGCGACGGGTGTTGCCGTGTCGCGGACGGCTATGGGGCTGGAACGGTCGACTGTCCGCATGTCGCGCGGTGACGTTGAAAAATGTTGCCGCGTGCGGACGGTCGGGCGGTTCCGGTCACCGTATTTAAGTGAGAGCGAAATCCGCCGGTACGCGCCTGACGAGTCCGGCGCGATGCCCGCTCTCGCATGCCGTTCTACGGGGTGAATCGTCACGCCGCAGAACGGCAACCGGTGGTCGGAACGGTCAAACCGTCGAAGTGCGGCGCGCGCGGCAATGCTGCGGAAATTGTTGCCGCGTGCGGACGGTCGGGCCGTTCCGGCCACCGTATTTAAGTGAGAGCGATTCGCGCCGCGAGAGCGTCGGTTAAACCACGCTCCGCCGGACGCGCGGAACGCCGCTGTCCTGATTCCCGCACATCCGTACGGACGCAGGTCGCCCGAACGGGCATCCGTACGAAGGGGGAAATCTTGTGGAGGTGAATGCCGCCGGCCCGCCCGGCTGGGCTGTGGGGGACCTGACGGTCTCCAGCGGTGGCCGGGTGATGCAGGTGATCGCGTTGGGTGAGGTCCGCCCGGATGCCGCGACTCTGGTATGCGCCGTCGATCCCGGCGGCGTACGTGAGTACGTGACGATGCTGGCACTCACCCCGATGCCGGAGTGCGCCGAGGTGATCACCTGTCTCGGCTGCCTGGCCAGCACCCATCTGTGGATCGACGCCACGCACACCAACCGGACATCCGGGGCGCGCGTGCGGTTGATCCGCTGCTCACGCTGCTTCATCTCGGCCCTGGATTTCCGGGACTGCGAGATCCACACGGTCAGCCCGACCGTGCGACCGCATCATCTGGCCCGCCGTCGCCCCTGGTGACGGCCGCCATTCCATTCCATCTTTCCGAGTCTCTTTGGAGTCGCCATGGCGATGACGCATGCCCCGACGCATGCCCTGACCCTGCCGCCGGGGTGGATCATCAGCTCCCGGCTGGTGCCCGCGTGGCAGATCGACCATGATCACCTTTTGGAGGTGGAGGCCGCGGGGCGAACCGATGAGGGCCGGATCCGCTGGCGGTACCGGCTGTCGCGCCGCCGCCGCACGATCTTCACCGCCTCCGACGTCTGCTCGGGCGTCGGCGCGGTCCTCACGCCCGATGAGCTGATCGACGCCGCCCGGACGGTCCTGCGCTTCCTGACGGTGCAACCGGGTGACACCGACGCCGACTATTTCGACTCCTACACGGCGACCCAGGCCGATTGGCGTGACCAGTACGCCGAGGAACTGTCGATCTACGCCATGGACGAGTGGTGCGGCTACTGCGGCGGCGACCACGCCTCACCCGGGTGTCTGACGCGTGACGCGGCGTGATCCCGGCTCCGGCCTTGGGGGTGGCCGGTATTCGGTATGCCGCGCTGACCGGCTTTGAGAAGGGGTGATCACTGTGGGGCGCTGGTTCGGGTTCTGGCACGGCGGTAGCGGGTACGGCCCGCCGGAGCCGGATGATCTGGAGGAGTTCTCTTCCCTGGCCGAGGCCCGCAGCAAGCTGCTCGACCGGTACCACTACGGGCACTGGCAGCGTTCGCGGTTCGCGTTCACCGGCCGTGAGGTCGCCGAGGTGCTCACCCCGTGCGTGGGGGAGGACTGCGAGATCATGCTGTACGGCGCCCGCGACGGGCTGGACTACCCCGATCGGCGGATCTTCCTGGGACCGCGCGGCGGCGTCCGCGTTGAGCGCTGCTGACCCGTACTTCCTTTACAGCTTTTCGTTCTGTTCTTGTTCGTTCGCCCCCGGCGGCAGATCCGCCGGGGGCTTTGTCATGTCTGGAGGACATCCATGACCGCTCGCCTGGATCACACCGTACGGCTGAGCCGCCCGGCGGACTTCATCGCGATCGTGCCCTACATGCTGGGATTCCATCCGGAGCGCAGCATCGTCGCCCTGGCCTTCGAACCCGACCGAGACCCAGGCTCCGGGGTGCGGGGGCTGCGCGTCAGCGTGCGGTTCGACCTGCCGGAGGATTCGGAGGACAGCCCGGAGATGGCCCAGCATGTCGCCGAGTTGCTCACCCGCAACGACATCGGGCGCGTGCTGCTGATCGGGTACGGGCCCGGGTGGCACGTCACACCGGTGATGGACGCCGTGCGCGGCACGCTGACCGATTCCGACATCGAGGTGATCGACGCGCTACGCGTCGAGGAGGGGCGCTACTGGTCGTACCTGTGCCCCGATCCCGAATGCTGCCCGCCGTACGGCATGGCCTATGACCCGACGAACAACCCGGCCGCCGCGGCGGCGGTGTTCGCCGGATACGTCGCCCGGCCCGACCGCGCGGCGCTGGTGGCCACACTCACCCCAGCGGGCGGGCAAGACCGCCAGCAGGTGACGGCCGCGACCCGGGCCGCCTGCACACAAGTCCGTGCCACGCTCGCCCGGGGTGGGGGCCAGGGCTGGTATCAGGAGGGCCTCACGCAGGTCGACGCCGCGCTCGACACGGTCAAGCAGGGGCAGGACCTGCCCCCGGACATGGTCGCGTGGCTGGGCGTGCTGCTGACCTCGATTATCGTCCGGGACGGGGCGTTGACCTTCGTCGGCCGGTACGACGACGACACGCACATCAGGCTGTGGACGGAGGTGACCTGCCGGGTTGAGCCGGAGTTCGCCGCCGCCCCGGCCGCGCTGCTGGCGTTCGTCGCCATGCGCACCGGTGACGGGCCGCTGGCCCGCGTCGCGGTCGAGCGCTCGTTGTCTGCGGACGGTGACTATCGGCTCGCCCGGCTGGTCCAGCTCGCCCTGAACCATGGGCTACCGCCGGAGGTGACCTCCGGCATCGACTACGCAGGGATGGCCGAGGAGATCGGCGCTCAGGCAGCGCAGTATCCGGCGGGGACGCGGCCGGTGCTGCCGGAGGGGTGGTGACCGGGGTTGACGACGGGGTACGCGTCCACCCGGTCGACGGCGCTGGTCGGCATCGATGCCCGCGTGGTGGACATCGAGGCCGACGCCGTACCCGGCGGGGCGGAACTGCATCTGGTCGGCCTGCCCGAACTGTCGGTCTGGCCGGCCCGTGCCCGGATCCGCTCAGCGATCTTCAACAGCGGTGCGGCATGGCCGGAGGCCAAGGTCACCGTCAGCGTGAGCCCGGCGATCCCGCCGGTCTACGACGCGGCGGCTGATCTCGCGCTGGCCCTGGCCACGCTGGCCGCCTCAGGGGTGGTCCCGCCCGAGCGGATCGCCGGACGGGTGTTCCTCGGGGAACTGGCGCTGGACGGCGGGATCTGCCCCATCAGGGGCGTCCTGCCCGCCGTCCGCGCCGCCGTGACGGCAGGAATCAGAACGGTGGTGGTGCCCGCCGGTTGCGCGCCGGAAGCGGCGCAGGTGCCCGGGGCGGTGGTGATCCCCGTGACCAGGCTGGGCGAGGTGATCGACCGGCTGCGGAGCGGGACGCTCGACGCCTACCGCTACCGGCCGCCAGAACTGCCTGACCTGGCCGAACCGCCTGACCTGTCCGGGTCGCCCGAGCTGCCCGGGACGTCGGGACTGGCAGCCCTGCCGCCATCTCCGCCGTCAGCACCCGGAGTGGACCTGGCTGACGTTCCCGGCAACGAGGCCGCCCGCCGCGCGCTGGAGGTGTGCGCGGCGGGCGGGCACCACCTGTTCCTGATCGGCGACGGCCCGGCCACGATGCTCGCCGAACGCCTGCCCGGCATCCTCCCGCCCCTGAGCGTGGAGGCCGCCCGGGAGGTCGCCGAGATCTACTCACTGGCCGGACGATCCGACAGCGCGCCGGGAGCCAGGGCGCCGATCTTTTCGCCGCACCACACGTCCACACCCGCGGCGATCTTCGGCAGCGTGGCCGCGAACCGCCCAGGCGCGGTCACGCTCGCCCACCGCGGCGTGCTCCACCTGGCCGACGCGCCCGAGTTCGCCCGCCCAACGCTGGACGGGCTGAGCCGGCCCATGGACACCGGAGAGGTACGCGTCACCGGACTCGGCCGCACCGTCCGGTATCCGGCGCGGTTCACCCTCGTGCTCGACGCCCGCCGCTGCCCCTGCCCGCAAGCACAGGCGTGCACGTGCAGACCCGTGGACAGACGCCGCTACCTGGCGCGTCTGGCCCTGCTCCTGCCACGCGTCGCCGTACGCGCCCCGGTCGAGTGGGAGAACCGCGATGGGGGAGCTGGCGAGTCGAGCGCGGCGGTAGCCGCCCGGGTGGTCGCGGCCCGGGTACGGGCGGCGCACCGGCTGGCGGAAACGCCTTGGCGGACGAACACCGAGGTTCCCGCGCTGGAACTGCGCACCAGCTTCGCCGCCGAGCCGGAGGCCGTCGAACTGCTCCGGTCCGCTGTGAACACCGGGCTGCTGACGGTCGAGGGGTTTCCCCGGCTGCTGCGAGTGGCCTGGACGCTGGCGGACCTGCGCGGAGCGAACCGACCCGACGTCGACGACGCGGCGGGCGCCCTGGAGCTGTGGAAGGGGGCCGACGGTGAAGGCCGGTGACCGTGTCCTGGTCCGGCCCTCCTTCCACATTCCGGTACGGCCCTGGTGGTCAGAGCCGCACACGTCGCCGTTCTACTACCCGGGAACGGTCGCCGAGGTCAACGAGCAGCGCGGATACGCTCGCGTGGAACTGGACGAATCGCTCTACCCAGCACCCTGGGAAAGCCGCGTCCAGATGTTCCGCATCGGCGACATTCACGGTCACGCATGCGGCTGCCCGGAATGCTCAAAACCCGGCCGGGACATCTACCGTTTCCGCGCCGACCAAGAACGGATGCTCAACGAAGAGCAGTCATAAAGCCAGCTGTTTCCGATAACGGTTCGGCAGGTTCCGCGCCGCACCGCGGTACCTGCCGAACCCGATGCCACGCACGCTGCCGTTCGGGCTGTCCATGCTGCTCACGAACATGCGCGGTTTCGTGGACTTGGACGTTCGGGCCTTCCTGCCTCCCGTATTTAGATGTGAGCGGCAAACGACGGCAGACAGCGTGATCGCGACCTGCCCGCAATTCACGTCACCTTTTCTCCGGTCAATCATCGCGGCGCGTCCAGCACGGGAGGATGCGGTATCCGCGAGCGAGACCGGCCCGATTTTGAACTAATCAATCAACTCAATGTGAAAGGAGATCTGCCTATGAATGAATGGGAGGTCGACGAGCTGGTGTTCGAAGTCGCCGAGCACCTGGAGGGCTTCACGCCGCTGGTGCGGCCCGGCCATCCGGCCTACCTGATGGGACCGGCCGGCGTCCGGCTCGTCGTGCACCCGATCTGGAACCAGCAGGGCCGCATCAGGGTGCTCGGCGTCTACCCCGACGGAAGCCGGGGCATGCTCCTCAACCTGCGGCGGCACGAGATCACCGTGACGGCCGCCCGCGGAGCCAAGTTCGTCGCCAAAAGGATCGAGCGCCGCCTGTTGCCCGACTACCGGCGAGACCTGGTCGCCTGCTGTGAACGGCTGGCCGCCCGGTCGGCCGAGAACGGCACCCGGGCCGAGTTCGCCGAAACCCTGATGACCCTGCTGCCAGACGCGACGCTCACCGAGAAAGAACGCGAAACCGTCATCCGCTGGCGACTCGGCAACACCATCGGCACGTTCACCCTGCGCGGCGACACCACCACCAGCACGATCGAGATCCGCGACGCCGACCGCGAACTCACCGAACGCATGGCCTACGCCGTACAGCACCGCGCCACCTGACCAGCACCCGAAACACCGGGACCGGCACCCGAACTCCCGGGGCGGAACGCTGCGAGACCGGAACAGATCCGGCCACGTTCCGCCCAGCATGCGACACCCACGTAACGACACCGACGGCACCGGCCTACGGCCGGTGCCTTTCCCATTTCCACCGAATCGGAGAAGGACCATGTCCAAGGAAACTCTGGAGTGGCTGAACGCCAACACGCTGATCGGATTCACCGACAGGCGGGGCACGGCCTGGCACTACCGCGCGAGCATGCAGGGGGAGGAGCCGAACCACTACTCCGGCCCGATCCCGGTTGATGACGTCAAGCGGCGGCTGTTCAACTGGGAGGCGCTGTCCAGCCCGGTCTATGTCGAGGACCCGCGCGGCGGGCTCGCCCAGGTGCCCGGCAGGCAGGCGATCGTGCGGAGCGACAACGGCCACGTCATGGGCATCTTCTCCGACGGGTACGAGCCGCATCCCTACGTCGAGTGGCTGATCAACACCATCTCCCGACTCCTGGACTCCGACCTGTCGATCGGCTCGGCCGGGCTGCTGAAGAACGGGGCGGTCGCCTGGGTGTCGGTCGAGGTCCCCGAGAACGTGGTCACGCCCGAGGGCGTCGAGTTCCGCCCCCACCTGTTCGGCGCGACGTCCTTCGACGGATCATTGGCCACCACGTTCAAACGGGCGGTGACCAGCATCGTGTGCGACAACACGATGGCCGCCGGCCTCGCCGAACGCGGACAACAGGTCAAGATCAAGCACTCACGGCACTCACGGCTGCGCCTCGCCGAAGCCCGCGACGCGCTGAACATCGTCTACGCGCTGGCCGATGAGTTCTCCACGGCCGTACGCGAGCTGTGCCGGGTTGAGGTCTCTCGGCGGCAGTGGAACAAGTTCCTGGACGCCCACGTCCCGATGCCCGACGAGCGAGGCCGTAGCCGCACCATGGCCGAGCACAAGCGCGACACCCTGACCAAACTCTGGGACCACGACCACCGGGTGGCTCCCTGGAGCGGCACGGCCTGGGGCGTCGTCCAAGCGGTGAACACCTTCACCCATCACGAGCAGAACGTACGCGGCGCCGAACGAGCCGAACGCAACATGCTCCGCGCCGTCACCGGAGCCATCGACGACCTCGACCAAGGCACCCTGATCACCCTGTCCAAGATCTTGGACCGACCACTCAGCGTCGCCGCAGCCTGATCTCGCACGTTGGAACCGTACGGCTCCCGCTGACTAAAGCAGCGGGAGCCGTACCTTGAGCGGTTCATGAAGGACCTGCGCCCACCAGACCATCAGGAACCCGAGTCAGGGTCAGCAATAGGTACGACAATAGCCGAACCGAGGTCAACACACCCGACCATGTCGGACAGCCTCCTCAATCATGTGCTCAGCGCTTTCCTGCATCAGGGCCTCATTGTGGCTGCGGCGTATGTTGTCGAGCCAGTCCGGAACGTGCGCATTGCTCTGCCGGATGCTCAAGATGCGGTCCTGCACCGCACGGCAATCGTCGACTGTTACGGCAGTTGCGTCCTTCAACCCTCGACTCCATAGATCGAGCACCTTCGCCTCCGTCTTGGCCTTCATGTCTCCGCTGTCTCGGTTTGCTTGAACCATCTCGACGAGTTCGCGCACTGGCCCAAGGAAAGGGATCAGGACTGCGGTCAGAGCATCGGCTGCCGAGAGTCGGGCTACCAGAGCAACGGTCACGCCAGCCACGACCAGAAAGACCACGGAACCGGTCAGGCCTGCGGCGTAGAGTCGGTGCATTGACGAACCCCACCCCAGGTTGCTCCGCTGACAGATCAGAACATCCAACGGACGGACCACATTGCGGGTGTCCGGGTACCAGTCCTTCGTTCGGTTCCCGCGATACCGGGCAGCGGACTCGGCGATGACAGACGGTGACGGGTGGTCGGCGGCGAAGTTGTTCCACGGGAGGCCGAAGACGTGGGTGTCGAACTCCTCCTGCACATAAGCCGCCTCACGACGGCGACGCTTCTCTCTACCGCTAGCCATGATCGACCAGAGGAAAGTTATCGCACCACCAATTGTCCCAACCACCAGACGAAGGTCCGGGAGCGTAAGGGCAAGGGCGACGGTTGCGATGGCAAGCACAACCACGGTTGCGACCCGGGCATCATGGATACGCTTCGCATCGGTGTAGAGGCGGGACTGCGCCGCGAGGAGTCGCCGTGAGTAGTCCGTGTTCTGTGCGATCGCGATAGGCGTCGGCTGACCACTTGCCATGTATTCCTCTACTTAAGAGCTGGGGTCACAGTACGGGAATCCGGTGCCCCAGATAGCGCGCAGGGCCTGGTTCATGTCCCACCTCTTCGACTCGCCGGCCAGCCAGGCCTCGTAGGCTGCATCGAGGTGCTTCTTCAAGGAGCGCAGTCGGGTTATTGCCATAAGCCGGTTCGACTCGCCAGAGCAGGCGGTGATGCGGGAAACCAACTTTGTCGGATCGTTCATGGCTGCGAGGCCGGTACTGATCATGCTCCCGACGATGGTTCGAAGCGCGCTGAGTGCCCAGATGCTGGCGTTGTTCTTGCCGTACTCCGCGCACCGCATCTCAAGGTAGAAGGACGAGATCGGTACTGCGTGTTCGTACTTCCACGCCTTGAGCAGCCGGGCGATCTCCCGGACGTCGCCAGTGTGCTTACGGTCCATCTCGGCCACGAACTTGTTGTGCGCTTGAGGTGCGGCCTCCCGCCATTCGCCGCCGGAAGCCGGAATTAGCACCACTCGGTTCTCATCGCTGTCTCCATGCAGCAGATACGCCGGGGTGATCTCGTAGTTCGTCACGAATCCCGTAAACTGCAAGGTCACCGTGGGTCGTGCCAAAAACACCTTGTTGGCTTCCCACAGTTCGCGCTTCAGTACGTCGCGCAACTTGTCGAGGATTGTGTTCGACGAGTTCGGCTTGTCTTCGAAGTGGATGCGGGCCATGTAGTCGACGTCGCTATACGGAGTGACCGCGGTGCCGTGCTGGAATGACCCGCTCTGGAAGAACGACATCAGGCGGAACTCTGAGCTCAAGATGTCGTGAATCCGCTGCCGGTAACGGCGAACCTCGGCCTTCTCCCAGTCCTTCGGAGCGCGGTCGGCCAGATACTGGTCGACCGCTTCCCACAGTGCAGTCAACGCCTCACCTCCCCTGTCGCAAGAACTCTAAGGGTCCCAGCCGACAAAGCCGACGCAACCGACATCTCCGACCATGAGTCAGGAGGGGCGAACGGCGCCGATGAACTGGAGTTCTCGGCAGGGGACACTGGATCAGGCCTCAACCCGTACAGCGGCGCTGCCGGTGGCGGAGCGTGGATCAGGCCCCGCCGACGTGGTGGATCGTGTGGGGGTTCGTGGGGCTGCCAGCGGAGAAGATCAGGTCACCGGACATGATCTGTGACCTGGGGAGCATGAATGAGTCCCGGTGTTCCGCTGCACGGACGTGGCCGTCTATCAGGCTCCGCTGCCACCTACCGTGGCTTGCTGGCGGCCGTTCCCGGACCCCCAGGCACCAGCACACATTGCGCTTACAGTAGCCGCGCACAGCGCTAATCCCCTCGTAGTGGATCCCTCTCACGTGCTGGGAGATGCGGCGAGCTTGGCGTCTGTCGAGGACGATGACTTCGAGCTCCCCACACGCCAGGCCCTACCCGCAGACATATGGGCATGAAAGCATATGCGGTGCAGGGACCGGCAACGGAATGCCGAGGCGTGGAAGCCCCTGACCTGACGCCTCATACGGCAGTATCAGGCACGTTGGCGGACGCTCGGAGGGCGCGATGAACGACGAGACGGAAAGCTTGCTCTACGAGGTTGTTGAGCGGCTGGAAAAGAGCATCATCGCGCGCGACTGCCCCGCCATCGTCGTCTTGAGCGGTGCGCGCAAGCTCGTGCTCAGCGACTATGACTACCTCCGTGACGAGCCGACCGCCGCCGCCTTCGAGACGCGGGCTGCCGCCAAAGCCCACGAGATCGACGCGGCCCGCTGGGTGCTTGCCGTACCGCAGGTATGGGTGTTCATGCCGCCAAGCACCGTGGCCATGCGAGCAGTGTCGAACCATCCCCTGAGGGAAGGCGAGCAGGAGGCCATCGCCTGGATGAGCTGCGACCGGGACGACGGCGTGGACTACGGGCGGGTTCCGTACGCGCGCCGCCCAAGCGGGGAGCCGGTTTTCGATGACCCGGAAGTGTTCACCGTGGGAGTCCTGCCGCATGAGGCGATGCCGGGTTTCACCCTGCTTCAGGCATATCTCGCGAATGAGGAGAGCCCTAAGTAAGTAAGTAAGGAGGGCCGGCTCGCGAACGAACCGACCCCCGACCTACCTCATCGAAATCGACCAAGAAAACGGTGAGAGCGGTCATCAGAGAGCCTACGCTCACGCGGGGCCAGACAACAACGAAACCGGGACGCTCGGCGTATCAGCTGGTGGATCTCATCATCCACCTACTCGCTCGTTGCTTGGATGTTGGCTTCCTGATCCGGCTCACGGGCAGAGGCGGCCCAGGCGGTAAGGGCCGCAGACAGCGCATCGCAGTCGTCGGGTGTGAGGGGCGCACGCGGGAGAAGGTAGAGCAGGCCTCTGAGCCCGCCGACAAGATCGACTGGCAAGGGCCGTGCGCGCACCTTCGGCGTGTTCGTGTTCACGATTAAGGTCACTCTCCGGGCTTGGCTGGCATGCCGTGGTCCTACGACGGCGGCCAGGGCTCCTCTGAATGGGTTTCAACCTTGGGGCGATACGTCCGCTATGTCGGATTCAACTGGGGCTCGCCAGCCTGTGCCGATGGGTCCAAGCGGACGACGTTGTGAGCCGATGTCGGCAGTGAGGAAGAAGGGAAGACTCAGCCGGGACGGATAGCTCCGATGAGCTCTCGTTCTCGGCTGGGGTTACTGGCCCATGCGCCGTCACGTCCTCGACGCGGTTGCCCGTGGCCGGGTGAACCCAACCACCGGCCGCCCGCTCCGGTAGGACGCGACCGTGATCGGCCCGCATCGAGTGCACCGGGCCTCGACCATCTTGCCGTCGCCCACGACGATCCCGACATGGCCCGGCCGGCCCGACGAACTACCCGGTCCGCTGTTGAAGAACACCAGATCGCCGGGCTGCTCCTGGCCAACCGGAACGCGGACGCCGAACGGCCACTGCTCGAACGTGGTCCGGGGGATCCGCACCCCCGCGGCGGCGTACGCCTTCATCACCAGACCCGAACAGTCGAAGGAACCCGGGCCCGTCGCGCCCCACCGGTACGGCTTGCCCGTCTGAGCCAGTGCGAACCCCACCGCGTTCGCCACCACTCGGCAGCGCGACGATACGACACGCCCATGTACTCCTCGGACTGCCTCTGTTGCAGAAGTACCTTGCTCAGCATCAGCCGCTTGATCTGCGCAAACGTGGAGAATGAACTCAGCGCCCCCGGCTGGGACGCCGGAGAAGGAGTAGGGCACTCCGCGCATCCCGAGTGCGGCCTGTACGGCTATCGCTCCTCGGCCAGATCCCACGGCGACGCTGGCAGGAGGCGCACCCTTCCTGCCTCCCAACTCGCTGCATAGTTGCTCTTCGGCAGCAGTGACGATCTCCTCGGATTTCCTCCTGACTCCCGAGGAGTCCATGCCACTCCCGTGGGAGCCAAGGTGAGCACCGACGTCTGCGATGATCACCTCCCGAGGAATGTCGAGAGCGACAGCAGCCTGGATGCTCGTACGTACCTCCTCCAGTACTTGCGGGGAGACATCGAGAGGTTGACTGTTCTCATCGTGATCCTGCGATCCCCACAGCAGGCCGACGATCTTCTTGGCCGCAGGTTCATGCTTGGCGTACTCGTCGCGCAGGTCCTCCCTCGGCCGTTGCACGATCGCCGCCGCTTTCGTCAGCGGCATGGTGTCCCAGCCGCGCACTTTGATCAGCCGAGTGAAGAACGCTCGGGCCGCGTATCGGGGGTCGGTCACCTCGGTCCTGGTCCCCCACCCGCTTGCCGGGCGCTGCTGAAAAATCCCGAAGGACGTGCCGCGGCCTCCCACCGCGTCGTTCCTCAGATCGGACTCCTGCAATGCTGTGGCAACGCCGATGACGGCGGCACGCGGCGGAAGCCGCAGGACCTTTGCCGCATCCACCACGGCGCGCGCGTTCGTAGCCTGCTCGCGGTCCAGGCCGACCACGGTGGTCGTTCCTTCCGATGGCCGGCCTCGGGACGAACAAACCGCCGCGACGAGCTTGGTGATGTCAGCCGAGGTCTCCGCCATTTTGGCGCCACCGGTCAAACCGGCGATCAGCGCGATGCTCGACACGATGCCCCCTCCAGCGATCACTGCCTTGGTCCCCAGCCCGGTTTCGAGGATCATTCGCCGTCCTCCATGGGCGGGGTGACCGGCGGGGTGGTGGCCTCCTGGGGCCCGAGGCTGGGCCAATGCGAAGCGAGGACGGCCAGGCGGAGCCGAGGGCCTGCGGTGTCGGAGGGAAGCCACTTCTCTCCGGCGGGCCCGTCGTCCACCGGGCCGACCAGCGCCGACGGGTTGCCGGTGGCGACCGGAACGAAAGCCTGTGCCGGGTGCTGCACGAGCTTGCGCCGGAGGTTGGCCTCACGCCGCTCGCCCTGAACCCAGAAGAGCACGGGGGTGACCACTCGGCTGACCCGGGTGAGGGCCGCATACCCATCGAGTTTCCGTACGACGCGATCGAGGGGTTCGCTGCCGGTGTCGTACTCAAGGAAGAAGTCGATCGTCTGCTCGTCCTGGTGCCAGCGGCCGTACGCATCTGGGCGGACCGTGTCGCCCCACACGGAGGCGCAGCGACTCTCCGCCCACCAGGTGACCAGCTCGGCATTCGCGTATCGCCGAGCGAAGCCCCGAAGTGCGGCACCGAAACCGTTGGTGCCGACGGTGTGGGCGAGCCGCTGGCTGTAGGCGATCGACAGGACGCGGTCCCGGCGGTAGCCGTACGCGCTGAGGTCCACGCCATCCTCGGAGGCGAGCACGGCCGCGCCCGCGGGGCCGACCACGTAGTGGTAGGGCGCGGTTCCCATGCCCGGGGGCAGGTTGGGTCGGAAGCGGTCCAGTACGCCCATGCGGTGCAGGGTGAACAGGCGCCTCCGGGCGGTGTCGTCCGTGTCGAACGCGATCTCAGCGATCTGGGCCGAGGTCAGAACGCGCTGTTCCTGGATCAGTCGCAGGAGCCGACGGTCGCGCATGGTGAGCCTGGCGGCGAGCTGGGCCAGGACCGCAGGGGTGAATCGGACGTTGGGCATCTGGTTCTCCTTCAGTTGCGGAGCCGGGGGTCGTCCCGGCGGGCTTCGGGCGCGGCTGCGGTGGTACGGCCGTGCGCTTTGGCGGCTGCGGCCCTGATGTTCCGCGCGACGTCGTCTGAGGGTTCGGGAAGCGGCCTGGTGCGCATCGTGAATGGAGGGGCTTCGGTGGATCGCGACATGAGCCGGACGGCGGCCTGGAAGGCGCTCAGATTGGCCAGGTCGTGAGCACGCAGGTAAGGGGTGAAGTGGTGCTCGGCCTCTCGGGCGTCTTGCGGCGACAGCGAGAAGTAGATCTTGTTGCGCGCGTCCGAAGAGACGGCCTGGCGAAGATCCCGAGGGAGTTGGGCCAGGTGCTGGTGGGCGATCACCAGGGACAGCCGGTACGCCCGGGCTTCCGCGAGCATGTCGCCGAGCGCGTGCGGCAGGGTGAGGAAGTTGTGCGCCTCGTCAACGTAGAGGGCCGCCGGAGGTCGGGGACGGCCGACCTTGGCCCGGTGGGAGGCGGCCTGCCAGACCTGCGCGAGGACCATGGAGCCGAGCAGGCGGGCGCTGTCCTCGCCGAGCACGCCCTTGGGGAGCCGGACGAGCAGGATCCCACCGTCGAGCACAGCACCGAGATCGAAGGTCGACCGAGCAGAACCGAGCACATCACGGACGAACGGGCGGAGCAGGAAGGCGCGCAGCTTGTTCATGATCGGGCTGGTGACGTGTGCCCGGGCCGAGTCGGACAGGCTCTCGTACCACTGCCAGAAGCCGAGCAGCAGCGGATCCCGCACGCCGGCCACGAGACGACGCCGGTATTCGGCGTCGATGAGCAGGGTGGGAACGTCCGCGAGGGTCCCGCCGTGGGCGGCGAGCGTCAGCGCACAGCCGCGAAGGATGTCATCGGTACGCGGTCCCCAATAGTCCGCGTAGATCTTGTGGAAGATGCCGACGAGGTTGTCCACGCCGCTTTCGAGGTCGGCACCGCCGAGGACGTTGAGCGACGGGCGGGCGTGGCGGTCGTCGGGATCGATCAGGACGACCTTGTCGGCGACGGACTCGGGGATCAGACCCAACAGGTCGCTGATCAGGTCGCCCTTGGCCTCGATCACGACCGTTCCGCGTCCTGCCTGAATATCAGACAGGATCATCTGCGCGAGCAGGGTCGACTTGCCGGTGCCGTTGGGGCCCAGGACGTGTACGTGGTGGAAGGAGTCGGCCACGCGGAGGGCGACCGGTCGTTCATGCCCGGAATCTGAGAAGCCGAGGGTCTTGACGTGTGCTCCGCCGTACGCGATCTGCGGCGAGGGCGGGACGGTGTTGGCTCCGGCGCGCTGGAGGCCGGGAACCGCCACATCGAGCGGAAGGTGAGCGAGTGCCGCGAGCTCCGGTACTGATAGCAGGAAGCCTCTTCCCATGCGCCGTCCGGCGAGATGGGCAGCGGGCATGACCAGGAGCTGCCGTTCCAGCCGGTTGTGCCCGGAGTAGAGTGCGAATGCCGACGCGATGGCGTGCGCCCGTCCTCGAATCGCGTTACGGCGCGCCGCGTTGGCGACCTTCATCGCCTTGGCGTCGGCCCTGGTGGGGTCATCGGCCTGTACGGCGTACCGGACCGCCACGACATAGCGCGGCTGGAGGGCCTTGTCCCTGACAGCGCGTGCCTCCGCGGATTCCTCCAGATAGGCAGCCCGATCCGCTGCGTGCTGAAGGCGCTGAGGAGGGATGCGTGAGTGCGATGGTCCTGGGGTCAGGACGTCAAGAGCGGCTCGTACCAGCCACGCCGGTCCACTCTTGAGCTTGAGTGCGAGGCGTCGGCCGGTCGCCGGCCGGGCGAGGATCTGTACGGCGGCGTGCTGCCAGGTCGGCATCCCGATAGCCGCTCCCACCAGCGCCCGGATCGGGTCCATCCCGTGGTCGTGCCGGATAGGGAGTTGCTCACTGCGGGCGACCCTGAACTGTCCACCATGCGAACGGCCGGTGAGCGGCACGGGCGGCGCAGCCTCCTGGACCGAGGTGCGAGCGGACGGCCAGGCGGCTTCGATGGCGTGCTCCACCAGATGCTGAGGGATCACACCGGGTACCCAGAGCCGGATCTTCAGGCCGTCAGAGCTGAAGACGTATTCGAAGACCAGGTGGGGCTGCCCGAAAAGGAGCCGCTTCCAGGACGGCCGGAGCAGGCCGATGAGGTTGCCCCAGAGGGCCTCGGCACCGGGCATGTCCGCGACCGGTGGGGCGAGGATCTCCACGCAGCGAGCACCGCGGGCCAGTTTCTGGTGGCGCAGTCGCACCAGGGCCTGTCCGAGCACCAGTTGCGCCACGTCCAGGCTGACGAAGAGCGCGATCAGGTGCCACACGTGGGCCTCGATCCAGGCGTACGCCATGTCCAGTACGGCGGACGGGTCGGAGATGAGGTCGTCGATCACAGGTAGGTCTCCTCGTCGTTGTCGATCTGGGCCAGCTCGTGAGGTGAGGAAGTGACGAGGTCGTGCTCGCGCTGACTCGCGATCACCTGCAGAGGCACCCGCTGCGCGCCCGCACCGCCCATGAGAAGGCCGGTCCCGCGTTCCGCCGACAGGAGGAGCTGCCGTTCACCATCCGAGAGCTGGAATGCGTCGACGACCTTGTCGATCGCCTGAGGTGCCTGCTTCAGCAGGATCTGGGTCGTGGAGTTGGCGATGATGGCCTGGCCCGTCTCCGAGCTGAGCAGGTCGCCGGTGTCCTGTGTGACGACGGACAGCCCGGCCCAGTGCTTGCGCGCCGCCTTGGCCATGCGCAGGAGGAATCTTGCGCCTTCGGGATCGCGCATGAGCAGCCACGCCTCGTCGACCACGACCAGACGCGGGCGGCGGTCACGGGGATCGGAGACACGGCGCCAGATGGCGTCCAACGTCAGCAGCGTGCCGACCGCCTTCAGTTCCTCGGGCAGGTCACGAAGCGAGAAGACGATCAGGTGAGAGTCGGGCCGGGTGCTGGTGTGGCCGTCGAAGAGCTGGCGGTGGCTTCCGGTGACGTACGGAGCGAGCCCGGCGGCCAGCTCCTTCGCCTTCGGATCGGCGTCATTGGTAAGCACGATTACCAGATCCCGCAAGAGGGGCGGGCGACGGTTCCACGTGCGCGGTTCCAGGGTGATCCCGGCCTTGCGATAGGCAGCCATGATGCCGCGGTCGAGCGCGGCCTTGCTCGCCTTGTCGAGCGGCTCGCCGAGCATGAGGCTGATCAGGGTGTGCAGGAACAGCGCGCGCCGGGTGAGCGGGTCGCTGTCGCGGCGGCTTCTCGGCGGAAGGTCGAAGGGGTTCAGCCGCACCTTGGGCGCGCCGAGATGGATGTAGGCGCCCCCCACAGCTGAGCAGAGCCGGGCGTACTCGTCCTCGGGATCGATGATGGCGACTTCGACCCCCGTGTAGAGGGAGCGAAGGGCCTCGAGCTTCGCGAGATAGGACTTGCCGGCGCCCGACCGGGCGAGGATCACCGAGTTGTGGTTGTCCTGAGCGAAGCGGTCCCAGGCGACCAGAGAGGAACTGGCGGGGTTGGCGCCGTAGAGGACCGCGGTGGGACCGAGTTCGGTGGTGAGGTCTGGGCTGGTGAAGGGGAACGCGGCAGCGAGCGCGGGCGTGTCGAGTGTCCGGCGCTGTGCCACGTTGTCGTAGGCGAGCGGCAGCGTGCTGATCCAGCCCTGTAGCTGCCGGAACGTGAGCTGCCGGGCGTCCAGCAGCAACGAGGCGGCCAGTGCGCGGACATGGGCGCAGGCATCGTCGAGCTCCTGCTCGCTGCCGGCATGAACGGTCAGGTAGATGGCGACACGGAAGAGCTTGGCCTGGCCACGAGCGATCTTCGACATCAACTCCTGGGCGTCCTCGGCAGCGGCCTCCGCTCCTGGGTCCAGGAGCCGCCCGTGCTCCTGATTGGCCCTGAGTCCGGATTCCAGGCGAGCGAGTTGCTTGCGGAGTCGGTCGGCAGCGAGCAGAGAGGGGACGGGCTCGATGTGCACCGAGACGTCGAGTCGGCCGGCGTAGGCCAGCAGCGGCTCAAGCCAGCCCGGGCCGACCTCGCGGGGGAACCCGGTGATGACGAGCGTCGCGCACAGCCCGTCGCCGACGTGCAGGTGACGAGGGCGGACTTCGACCGAGTCGGGGCCGATGCCCGAAGGGGCGGCAGCCGTACGGCGGAGGCGGAACTTCATCGACGGCCTCCCCTGGTGATGACCTCGTTGGGAAGGGCGAGCTCATCCGCCGGCAGGGGCGGCGCCATCGGATCGAAGCAGGAGGCCAGCAGCGCGGTAACCGCCGTCCCGTCCAGGAGGCGTACGGTGAGCCCGCATGCGCCCAGGAGCCGGGCCGCCTCGTCCAGACGTCGGTAAGCTCGGGCCTTGGCCGCGGAGGATCCGCTTGCACCAACGCGTGGCTCGCGGATGACCAGCAGGACTTGCCGCCGGAGGAGCTCGTGACGGGTGGCCAGTTCGGTCAGGAAGGTCGCGTGCTCGCGGGCGGCGTAGGCCAGCGCGGGATGGGGAAGCTGGGGTGCGCTCTCCTTGAGGGTGGCGATCGTTGTGGTGAGGTCGACGCGCTCGGCGCGCACGAGGATCTGCACCGGTCCGGACAGTGAGTTGAGCCAGCGCCCGAAGGCCGCGACCAACCCGTCCTGCTCGTCAGGGGTCCTCAGCGCGAAGCTGACCGTGGAGACTTCGGCCACGGCGACGACTCCGTCCGGGCCGAGGTCGACCAGGCCGTCCCCTGCCACTGAGCGTGTGGGGAGTTTGAGTGGTGCGGGGAGCTGGCCGGGATCGGCTGCCATCCACGCGGGCGGAGGTGGCACATTGTCCAGCGCGGATACCAGGTACTTCGGGGATCGCGTGTGCCGGAGCGCGGCGAGCAGGAAGCGGTCCAGGCTGACGCCGTCGTGGGTGCCGACGGCCAGCAGGATTCCCAGCACCGTGACCGGCAGGGCGATCACCGCGAACGCCGTGAGCGGAATGCGCTCACCGAGGTAGGAGTAGCCCAGATAGAGGATGGCTCCGGTGGCGGCGAGAATGGCCGCCTGCCGAGCGGTGAACCCCCAGACGATCTTGTCGGGCTGCTCGACGTCGGCGGGGATGCGAACGACCTCCGTCCAGCTCATCGTCCGTCACCTCCCCGGTCGCCGCGCGTACGGCGGCGCGATGGAGGTGGGGATGTGCGACAACGCCCTGGGTTCTCCGGCCAGTCGATAGAGCCAGGGACCGGTTTGGTGGGCGGCACGATCGGCCGTACAGCACGGTTGGGGGTCGGCGGAGGTTCGCTCGCCTGGCCCGAGGTCGTTCCGGCGTTCCGCAGCCGGTACATCTGACTCAGGCCTGCCGGGCCCGCGGCGTAGAAGGTCTCCCGGGGATAGCCGTAGACCGGGGTGTTACGAGCGATGGGCTGCTGGGGCCGGGGAGTCGGACGGTACTTCCCCTGGACCGGCGGTGCGGTGGGAGCGTGCTTGGCGACCGCCGGCTCCCAGTCTTCGGCGCGGATCGGCCGACGCGCCGACGTAGGCGCGTGCTTTGCCGGTACGGCACCTGCCGCTGCGGCAGCGCCGGTTACCGCGGTGGCGGCAACGCGGGTGGCAGCCGTGCCGGCAGGGCCCGCAGCCAGGGCGGGGAGGGCCGTGCCGACCAGCTTGCCGGTCGGCATCTGTCGATTCGAGCCGGAGCGGGAACCCTTTCTGAGATGCAGGGCGCTGAGAAGCGGGCTGGTGAGCTTGTAGGCCAGGGCGTACTTGACGATGCGCGCCACGCCGAGCCCGCGGCCTCCGGGAAGGAACATCGCCCGCGACACCCAGGTGGGGATACGGACCAGGATGATCAGCAGGACGAGGGCGAGGAGGAGGTTGTACAGCTGCCCGGTGCCGTACAGGCCAACGGCTTCCCGGCCGTCCTGGTTGAAGAAGACTCGTACGGCTGTGACGAGCGTGAGTGACTGGCAGATCTGGATCAGCAGCAGGCCGGTGAAGACCCGCCACCACAGCCGAGCCAGGCCATCGGTCTGGGGCAAGGCGTGGCAGGCAAGGGCCAGCGGTGCGGCAACTACCAGCAGGGTTGTGAGGGCCACTCGGAGCACGAACGTGATGAGCAGAGCAACGAGCAGCACCACGGCCACCAAGGCGAGCAGGATGTAGAAGATCTCCGAGTTGCCGGGCAGCCAGATGAGGAAGCGGATCGCGGTGGCGGCCCGCCGCGCGTCGAAGCCTTGTCCGAGAAGCGCCTGGGCAAGGGCGTTCGCGGTCTCGATGGCCTTGCTGGTGAGCAGGAAGCTCGCATTGACCGTCAGGAAGGCCAGTACGAGACGAGGCAGGATCTCCTTGATCGCATACCTGGTCTGAACGGTCTCATAGCTCATCGCCAGGATCCCGCCGATGGTGGCGAACAGGACGAACGAGCCGTTCGCGATAATCAACGTGGCGTGCCAGAGGTCCCAGATCCTGCTCTGCTCGTCGATGCTCGGGGTGGCGAGGAGCGTGGTGGCCAGGACGTCGAGCAAGGGCTTGATGGCGTGGGCGGCGAGTTCGGCGAACCATGTGTTGATCTGGCCGATGATCCATCCACCGATGCCGACGCTGATGCCTGTGTCACCGGGAGGAGGCAGCAGCGGTGGCAGTTCGGGGGTGGGCGTCGGGGTGGGCACGGGCTTTGTCCACAAGATGTGGATAAGGAACATGAACGTCATCGCTGATCACTCGCCTACGATGCGCTTGAGGACGTTGACGAAGAGTGGGGCCAGGACTGCCAGGGCGTAGCCGAGGGCGGCGGCCTTGAAGGCGCCTTTCGCTTTCTGGATCTCGCCCGGGTCGCCGCCGGCGACGAGGTAGCGCAAACCGCCGAGGGTGAGCATCAGCGTCGCGAGCGTGGCGAGCAGGCCGATGATCCAGTTACGCAGGTTGGTGAAGACCCTGCCGAGCTGATCCGGGTTGGTCGGTGGAGCGGCTGCTGGCGTGCCGCCGCTCCACGACATCGTCGCGACGTGCAGGCTGTCGTTTTCGGCCAGTGCGGCGACGACGACGGCGACGACGACGACCGCCGTGATGCCGATGACGATCAGCGCGCGCACGATGTGCCGCCGTAGCCGCCTGCGTGATTTCCGCGGCATCTCGGGCTGAGAGACGACGCCGTGCGCGAGGAAGGTTCTCGGCCACCCGATCAGGCCGTAGGGGGTCCGTGCGGAGCCGGTGAGGCTGCCCCAGCCTCCCTTCGTTGTCGTCGTGACAGGTTGCGTATCCGAGCTCCGGCTCCGCACGGAAGTCTTCGGGATTTCCTCCCCCACCTCTCTAGGGGTGACGGAAGAGATCGTTAGGGACGTGGCCGCCTCGACTTCTCCGCTGAGAATTGCCTCGACGAGGATCGGCTCGGAGCGCTGGCGGCGCTTCTTGGCGGCCTCCATGGTCAGACCGAGCTCTTGGGCCACGTCGGTGAGGGTGCGCTTCTCCAGGCGGGTCATGCCGATCAGCTCGGCGTCCACCTCGCTGATGACGCCCTTGGCCACGGCATCGATGAGGACGAGGTCGGGATGCCCCCACGGCGGGGAGGGCGGTGCCGACTCCTGGAGCGGGAAATGACGGGCGGCTCCCGCTTCCGCATTCTCACGCGCGCGCTCGCCGGCCCGCTTGGCCATCGTGCGCAGCCGAGGGAAGACGTTCGGCCGGTCCATGTCCGCCGTACGGACTGCCTCGATGAAGGCGGCCAGGACTTCGGTGTCGATGTCTTCCGGGTCCCCGGCGACATAGCCGCGGCAGATCTTGCCGCTGATACCGCGCAATGCAGGGACGGCAACGCCGACCGCGCCTACCAGCCACTGCGGTCCGTCCTGCCGGGCGCGGCTCAGCAGCGTCCGCCAGACGGCGTCGCGCGTACTGTTCGAGTAGGCGACCGTGGTGAGGAGATCCCTCACCTCGATCAGCGACAGCCGGCGGCGTGGCAGCTCGTGCCCCAGTTTCCTGCCGTCGATGGTGAGTCCGCTGGGGGGACAAGCCAGCATCTGGAAGGCCTGCTCGGCGATGTCCAGGGGCGATCGGTCGATGCCGAGCGCGTCATCGTTGGTGCTCATCGGGTTCTCCACGGGAGAGGAATTCCGCTTTGACGAACCCGGTTTATGACCCGCCTTTGGCATGCCTCCGGCGCCAATTCCTAACGGCCTCCGGCACCCCTCTGGCGTGGTTTCACTACTGGCACCCGCGTGTGGCCGCGCCAGAGCGATGCCAGAGGCCATACCCACATCTACCAGGGAGAACAACCGACGCCAGAGCCCTGCCAGGAGCTCTTGCTGCACTCGAACCGCGTATCTGAGTTCCGCCCCGAACAGAAATGGAAAACAGCAAGAATGACCTGACCTCAAGCCCGCCGGTTTCCGGAACCCGTAATTGCTGGGACTCCCGGAGCGGGACCTCGCACGAGGACTTCCTGCGCACAGGAGGACTCATGACGAGGGCCCCCTACTGGCGCGACGAGCACGCCACCCTGTATCTCGGCGACGCCAGGGAGGTTCTCACCCAGATGCCCGACCGGTCCGTGGATTGCCTGGTCACCAGCCCGCCGTACTACGGGCTCCGGGACTACGGCCCCGGACAGTACGGCCAGGAGCCCACGCCCGAGGACTACGTGGAGAACCTCCGGGCCACCTTCGCCGAGGCCCGGCGCGTGCTGGCCGATGACGGGACCTGCTGGCTGAACCTCGGAGACATCTACGCCGCCAACTCCGACGGCTACGCCCGCGGCGTCAACTACAACCAGCGGCAGCCGATGGTGCGTCCCCGCTCTCGCCTGGTGGTGCCACCGAAGAACCTGCTCGGCATGCCCTGGCGAGTCGCCTTCGCCCTCCAGCAGGACGGCTGGATCCTGCGCAACGCCATCGTCTGGCACAAGCCCAACGCGATGCCCCAGTCTGTCCTCGACCGGCTCTCCACCCGCTACGAGATGATCTTCCTGCTCGTCAAGCAGCGCTTCTACTGGTTCGACCTCGACGCCATCCGCGAGGAGTACACCGGCGACCGCTCACTATCCCGACGCTCCCGGCGCGGCGGGAGGAAGCGCAACGCCATTTCGACGCCCTGGCCCCCGATCGCCAAGGACAGCGCGGCGGGATCAGGCGACACACAGCACGACACGGCGACGCGCGCCAGCGACCAGGCACACGGAACCGTTCAACCATCCGGGCGTAACCCCGGTGATGTCTGGACGATCTCAACACGCCCGTACCGAGGCGCTCACTACGCCCCGTTCCCGGTCGACATCCCCCTCCGCGCCATTGCCGCCGGCTGCCGACCCGGCGGCACAGTTCTCGACCCGTTCGCCGGAGCAGCAACGACTGCTCTCGCCGCCCGGGAGCTCGGCCGACAGTTCATCGGCATCGAGCTCAACATCGACCACTGCGCACTGGCCAAGGCTCGGCTGCTCGCCGCAGGAGCCGCGAGGGGAGGAGAAGCAGAGTGAACCCCATGACCATCGAGGAGGTGCGGGCGCTCCCAGCCGTCGTCCCTCTGCTGACCGCCGCCCGCGCTCTCGGCATCAGCCGCAACACCGCCTACCGCCTCGTCAAACGCGGCGAGTTCCCCTGCCGGATCATCCAGGCAGGTGACACCTACCGGGTGCCCACCATCGAGATCCTCCGCATCCTTTCTCTCGACCTGAACATAGTGAAGGAGCAGCTCGGCTAAACAGCCGGTGCCACCTTGATCGGAGATGAGCCCCAGGGACCTGGGGCGGCCGCCTGGACGGCTACCGCATCGCGTCGTGGTAGCCGTCCAGCAGGACGTTGGCACAACAGGAGACACACCGCTCTTCCCGACGCGCCCGCGGAAACACTGGGCACCATCGAGGGAGATGTGATGCTCTCACTAGCCTCGTGGCTCTTGCTGGCGGGCTGCTGGCTCTCGATGGCGGTATCTGCGGTGGCTGGCCAAGGGGGCACGGGCGAACGGCCCCGCGCCGCACGAACTCGACCAGTACGCCTGCCACCTCCACGACTTTGCCCTGATGGACAAGGCCGACGTGAAGTGGGCCACGACGCCGACGAAGACCGTCGTGTCCGGGTACCTCCAGCGGTTCGTCCTCCAGCAGGGCGGTCGGCGTAACGGGGGTCTTTCGCTCACCCGACGCCAGATGGCCGCGATGCTCATGCCGCTGACCAGAGCGGCAGCGGCAGGCTGTGTGAGGCCGGAGGGCTGCGGAACGACGCGCCGCGTGGCTGCTGGAGGAGGCGTTAGCCGACAGCACGCTCGCCCAGCTGTACGCCCACTGCCACGGGGTTGCGCCTGCGCCACGTAGTAGCCTGAAGTTGAGTCTACGGCGACATCCTCAGCTCCATCCTGAACGCGCGCTAGGCATTTTGGCCTTCGAGGCGTCTGAGGCTCAGCAGAAATTGAGCTGGGTACCCGCTACGAGCCACGAGGCGCCGACATACAGGCCTGGCTTGCCGCTGCCTCGCTGCTCCATGAACGGATCTACTGCGGAACGTCGCCCGCCGTAGCAACCAGATTGCGGGGCCCGTCGTGACCATCTTGATCGCCCTCACACATCTGCGGGCCCGGCTGGCGTCGAGGGTGATAGGAGGCGGAACACATGTTGACTCTGGTTGATACGCGCAGGGGAGACCGGCTTCCGCTGGGCTGGTGCACGGGCCGGCTGGTGCGGCTGTGCGCGTCGCTGCCGTACGTCGAGGCCGAGCTGTCGATCCTTGGACTGCGGATCGCAGTGGTGACCGACCTGCTGAGAAGGGTGCTGGAGGAATTGCACGGACAGCAGGCGATGGTGGCGGTGGCCGCACCCGGCATGACGGAGACGACCCTGAGAGAGCAACTGGAACCCCTGTGGGTCCAGGCCCCTGCCGGCGTCATCGATTCACCCCATGCCGGCGCGGAGGTGCTCGGCGGTCCGATCGACGTGCTTGTCACTTCAGCGGGAGACACATCGGCAGGAACGGGAATCCTGCGACTGACGGTCGGGGCCATGACAGGCCCCTGCGACGGGGACGGCAGCGTGCTGCGAATGCTGGTGCTGCTCCGGCATTACGCCCAGAGCGCGCACCTCGATGAGAAGGATCTCGATGCTGCCGATGAGACACTGTACCGGTGGCGTGAGCTGATCGCCCGCTGGGGTGCCCAAGCCTCGGCGCCGATGCCGCAGGAGGTGGTCTCGCGCGCCTACGCCGCCTGCGACGACGACTTGGATATCCCGGCAGTGCTCGCACTGCTGTCCAGCTTGGAACACGACGACGACATTCGTGAGGGAGCCAAGTTCGAGACGTTCGCGCACCTGGACCGGATATTGGGGCTGGACCTGGCGCGCTTTCTCGGTCACTAACACCACCCGCGCCATCTGCAGGGTGCGCTCCGCGGCCAGGCTCCGGCAGTCCGATCCGATAGCCGTGCTGGAAGCTGTCGGCCGGATGCCGTGACGTCGTCTGTCACATCTCGGGGGTTCCTTCAAAGGCGGCCAGCAGCAGGTCGGCGGCCAGGGACGGAGTGAGGCCGCCGTCGAGGACCTGGCGCTCGACCTCGACCGCGAGGGGCGCCGTCCGTTTCTCTAACCGAGCGAGCAGGCGGTCCCTGGCCAGTGACCAGGTCCACTCGACCTGCTGGCGGCGCCGCCGGGCGGCCAGATCGGTCTCCTCCTGATGGCGGACGATCCGCGCCCACAGCTCGCCCAGTCCGGTGCCGGTGAGCCCGCTGCAGGTCAGCACGGGGGTGTGCGACTGCAGCAGCCGCAGCGCCCCGGCCAACTGCCGGGCGGCGTGGCGGGCGGTCGTCTCGTGCTCGCCGTCGGCCTTGTTGACGGCGATCACGTCGGCCAGCTCCAGCACACCCTTCTTGATGCCCTGGAGCTGGTCACCGGTGGGGGCGAGCGTGAGCAGCAGGAACGTGTCGACCATGTCGGCGACGGCGGTCTCGGACTGGCCGACGCCGACCGTCTCGACGAGGACCACGTCATAGCCCGCGGCCTCCACGATGACCATCGCCTCCCGGGTGGCCCGGGCGACGCCGCCGAGCGTCCCGGCCGTCGGGGACGGCCGGATGAATGCCCGGAGGTCAGCGGTCAGACGGCCCATCTGGATCTTGTCGCCCAGGATGCTGCCGCCGCCCCGCCGCGAGGACGGATCGACCGCGAGCACGGCCACGCGATGCTCGCGCGCGGTCAGATAGGCGCCGAGGGAGCCGATGAGCGTTGACTTGCCGACCCCGGGGGCGCCGGAGATGCCCACCCTGCGCGCCTTGCCGGCGCGCGGAGCGAGCTCGACGAGCAGCCGCTGGGCGACCTCCCGACGGTCAGCCCGGGTGGACTCGACCAGCGTGATCGCCCGTGCGATCCACCGGCGATCGCCGCCGAGCACGCCCGCGAGGTAGTCCTCGACCAATTCGCATCACCGTCGCCTCTGCAACGCCAACCGGGCGGTGTCCGCCGGGCCACACCCGGTGTGCCGCTATCACCGGCGGTTCCCGACGCTCACGGCGTCCGGATTTTGATCGGAACACCTCGCCAGCCGACCGCGCTGGGCCACGCATGACAACCGGTGGCCGTTCGGTGGCCTCAGCTGTCATCAAGGCTGCTGGGCGAACCGGATCAGTGCCTCCTCGACCACGGTCTCGGCTTGCACCCGGGGCTCCCACCCGCGGGTGCTGGTGCTCTTTCCGGGTTCGAGGTCCTTGTAGACCCCGAAGAAGTGGCCGATCTCGTTCAGCACGTGCGGCTGGATATCGGTGATGTCCTTGATATCGACGAAACGATTGTCTGCGGCGGGCACACACAGGATCTTCGCGTCGGGGCCCTTCTCGTCGCGCATCCAGAACACCCCGACCGGGCGTACGGCGATCACGCACCCGGGGAAGGTCTCCACCTCACCCAGGACCATCACATCCAGCGGATCATCGTCTTCAGCGAGTGTGTGGGGCAGGAAGCCGTAGTCATACGGGTAGGCGGTTGCGGTGAACAGCAGCCGGTCCAGGCGGATCTGTTGCCGTTTGGGGTCCATCTCATACTTGTTGCGTGAACCCCGTGGGGTCTCTACCACCATGTCGAAGTGCATAGCAGCCCTCCCGTCATGACGAGCAGGACCCGTTGGCCGTTCGGCAAGCCGATCACGGTAGGCTCCGCGCCGGCCTTGTGACCGTGGGCCTCGTGACCGCGGCGAGATCCACCACCTTTCTTTCATCGTATGGCGGGTGCCATGCCGTACGGCTCAGGCCCGGTTCACCACCTGGTGGCGATCAGGTAAAGAGGCCGGCGACGGCGTGGCCGGCTGTGGCCGCCAGGACGCCGAGGATCAGGCTGCCGATGATGTTGAGTCCCGCTTCCCGGGTCGACCCTTCCTCCAGCAGGCGGACGGTCTCGAAGCTGAAGGTGCTGAAGGTGGTGAGCGCTCCGCAGAAGCCTGTCCCGGCAAGCATGATCACCTCATCGGGCAGTCCCAGGGCGGATTGGGCGCCGAGCAGGAATCCGAGGATGAGCGACCCGGCGAGGTTGACGGTGAGGGTGCCCCAGGGGAAGACGTTGTCGTGGTGCCGCTGGACGAACCGGTCGATCAGGTAGCGGGCGGGCGCGCCGACGGCTCCGCCGAGGAAGACGAGCAGGAGGGTCATGAGGCCGTCCCGGCCGCGGAGTCCCTGCCCTGGCGCGTGGGCAGCCCGGCGATGGTCCGGGCGAGGACGATGCCGGCCCAGACGGCGGCCATCCCACCGATCAGGCTGCCGACCGCATAGACGCCGGTTGGCGTCCACGCCTCGTGTGACAGCAGATCCACGATCTCGGCTGTGAGGGTGGAGAACGTGGTGTAGCCGCCGAGCAAACCAATCCCGAAGAAGGGGCGCACATAACGACCCGGTGGCCAGACCCCCAGGACGAACACCATCAGGGCGCCGAGCGCGAAGCAGCCACTGACGTTGGTGAGGAACGTCGCCCAGGGGAAGACGCCGGGCTCGGCGGGCAGGGCCTGGCCGACCAGGTAGCGGGCCACGCTGCCCAGGCCGCCGCCTGCTGCGATCGTCATGAGGATGTCCCAGGTCCGCTTGCCGGCGGTGGCGGCCCTCCTCTGCTGGGGTGATGTCGATGACGGGAAGGCATCTCGCGCTGGTTGATCAGGCTCGTCGGGGAGATCTACGTTCGGGAAATCTATGTCGGGGTCGGTCGGCAGGCCAGATTCTTGCGGGGACTCGCTCGACGGGTGTCGGCGCATCGATTCTCCTTTCGTGGAACGGGAATTCGGGCAGGTCTTCGTGACCTTCCCAGTGGCGTGGTCGTGATAAGGGCGGGTAGCGTCGGCGGTTGTCGTATCGGATGGTGGTGTGTCACCGGACGATGAGGACGGAGCAGTGGGCGTGCCGGCTGACTTTGTCGGTCGTGCTGCCGAGGAATCGCCCCCAGACTGCGGAGTGCCCGCTGTGTCCGATCGCGATGAGGTCGGCCTGGACGGCGTCGGCTGCCCGGAGGAGTTCCTGGGCGGGGTGACCGACGCGTATCTCCACATCGATCCGCACACCTTGCTCACTCGCGACGGCCTGTGCTCGGTTCAGCCAGCGGGTGCACTCCTGCTGCTCGATCTTGCATTCCTCCTCGACCTCTCCCACGGTCGCGCCGTAGCGGGGCAGGTGGGCCTCGACGGCGACGGCGATCACTTCGGCCGGGTCGGCACGGGCCAGCGTCAGTGCGGCGGCCAGCGCGCGCTGGGCTCCTTGTGAGTCGTCGTAGGCGACGACGATCCGCCGGAACATGGTCTCTCCAATCGCAGATCACAGGGTCACGGGCAGGGCCCGAGATTCAGGTCGCATGGCGACATCTGACCGGGTCGGGCAGGGTCTGAGAGGGGCCTGGGCGGCGATCTCCAGATCCGTGATCTCGAACTGGCTCATCGCGATCTCCTTCGGAACGGCGGGTATTCCCATGAGCGTCCGCGCAAGATCGTCCTGGTTTGCCGGACGGGTTGAGCGGCCGGCGAGAAGAAGCGCTGGGCGATGATGGTGGGGATCACCGCGGTCAGCACGACGACCGACACCAGCACCGAGAACTGGGCCCGGTCGATGATGTGGGCGGTCAGCCCGTAGGTCGCCGAGATCGTGCCGAAGGTGAGCCCGGTGCTCATCAGCAACGTCGTGAACGGCGCGTGCTCGGGGACGAACCGGCGGGCGAGCGGGTAGACCGACGCGGACTTGAACACGAGTTTGGCGAGCAGCAGCACACCGAGCAGGCCGAGGTTGGCCCACACCAGCGGCAGCGAGATGTTCATCCCCGAACGGAGGAAGAAGAACGGCGTGAGCAGCGCGAACGCGACCACCCGGAAGCGTCCCTGGGTGGTCGGGTGCCGCTGGAAGGTCCTCGACACCGCCAGCCCCAGCAGGAACGCCGGCAGTACGGCATGGCTGTTGGCCTTGTCGCCCAGCCACATCAGCATCAGCAGTGCGGCGAAGGCGCCCTTGATCTCGGGTTCGATGACGCGGTTGCCGTACCGGGCGAAAAACCACATCTCCAGCCGTGGCATGACCACGATGAACACCACGGCGGCGGCGATGAATGGGACCAGCCACAGGCTGGGCTGGATGAACAGCGCTGACAAGGCGATTACGGTGCTCAGGTCCGTGACGAACGTGGCACTCATGATCAGTTTGCCGATGGGTGTCGCGTTCAGGCCGGTCTCGACCAGCACGGCGTAGACGACCGCCAGCGAGGTGGTCGACAGGGCGATGCCGCCGATCTGCGCGGCCCGCCAGTCCCAGGCGAAGCCGTACCGGCAGACCAGCATCACCGCGACGAAGGGGGCGGCGAAGGAGAGCACGCCGATGAGCAGGCTGCCGCGCCAGGTGGCACGGAACTCGGCCGGGTCCACCTCTGCCCCGGCCAGGAAAGTCAGCACGACACCGCCGAAGCCCGCGAGAAACGTCAGCCACTCGGGGGTCGCCAGGTGCAGGGTGTTGCCGAGCACCACCCCGAGGACGATCTCGATGATGGCCGCCGACAGGCCGAGCTCGACCGAGATCATGCCGGCGGCCAGGATCGCGACGGCCAACGTCATGGCGACGTACAGCGATGCCTCCACGTCCGCCCTCCTCCGAAACGACAAAAGCTCCCGACGTATCCGTCAGGAGCCATCAGCCGTCAGTGGCGGTTCGGGCGGCGGGGTGAGACATCGTCAGGAAATGCCGTCCGGGCGGGATCCATCGCCGTATCGATCAGTTTACGTGTACGGATTCGCGAATCGTCAATCCCCAAGAGGGCACGATGACCGATTCCGGAGGGAAACGTGCTCGCATGAACGAGTATTCCCAATGCAGCTGATGGCGGGCTACCCTGGAGAACACGAGCACGCGGCGGTGGGGCCCGCCGTCGACCGCGGGGCGTTCCGGCTCCGCCAACGGTCCCTGACCTCGAATATTTGAGGGGGGTCGCGTGCAGACGATGGAACATCCTCAGTCCCTGGTCCGGGCGCTGGAACGGCTTGATGGCCGCCTGCCGGCACCCGCTCGGGAACGCCTGGCCGAACTTAGGCGGCGGCTGCGTGAGGACCGGCTGCGGGTGCTGATCGTGGGCGAGGCCAAGCGCGGCAAGAGTACGGTGGTCAACGCCCTGCTCGGACGGCTGGTGATGCCCACCGGGGTGGTCCCGGTGACCGCGCTGCCGGCCACCGTCACCTTCGGCGAGCCGGACTGCCTCAGCGTCGGCTACCGGGATGGCCGGGTCGAGGAGCGGCCGATAGATGATCTACCCTTGTTCGTCACCGAATCCGCCAACTCCGCCAATCGCCTCGGTGTCACCAGCGTGGTAGTTCGGTTGGACGCACCGTTGCTGGCCCGAGGTGTGGAGATCGTTGACACGCCCGGCGTCGGATCGGTTCATGAGCACAACACCGCACAGGCGGAAAGCGCGCTGGAGACCATGGACGCGGCGGTGTTCGTGCTGACCGCCGACCCACCGGTCTCGGCCAGTGAACGGGAACTCCTGGCCCGGGTGGCGGGCTCATCGGTTCGGACGTTCGTCCTGCTCAACAAGGTCGACTACATGCATCCGGAAGCCTGTGCGGAGGCACTGGCCTTCACCCGGCAGGTGGTGGAGCAGGCCACGGGTGTGCGAATGCGGGTCTACCCGGTCTCGGCCCGGCGGGCGGCCGTCGGCATTGAAACTGCGGGATTCGCCGCGTTCACCGCCGACTTCGCCGACTACCTCCGCCAGCGGCGGGCGACGGACCTGCGCACCTCGATAGCGCTCCAGGCGTGCGGGCTGGTCCGCCACCAGCTGGATGAGATCTACCTCGCCCAGCGGGCGGGGCAGATGCGGGCCGGGGAGGCCGCCGGTCGCCTCACCCGGTTCCATGACCTGCTCAACACCGTGCATCATCATCGGCACGATGCCGTCGACCTCGCCTCCGGTGAAAGCCGGCGGATGCTCGCCGAACTGAATGCCTCCGCCGAGCAGCAGACCCGCACCCTGTCCGATCAGGTTCGCACCGACCTGGAGCGGTACCTGTCCACGGAGCTGTCCGCCGCGGGTGCGGGGGAAATCGAGGAGCAGGGGCGGGAACACGCGGTCACCCTGATCCGTGACGTAGTCGAGCAGTGGCGTGACCAGCAGGGGCGCCGGTTGGAAGGCGGCCTGTCGGCGCTGGACGATCGAGCGGTGACCGATCTCACTCGTAATCTCAACCGGGTGCGAGAATCGGCCCGGCACCTGCTGGATCTGGAACTCGCACTTCCCGACAGCGGGGGTCGTCTGCTGGAGGTCACCCGGTTCTTCTACGACTTCCCCCGCACGACAGGGCAGATCGACCTGCTGGCGGGAACCGTACGGCGTGCCCTGCCCGGGGAGATCGGTCGCCGACGCGCGCGTGAGCATGTGCTGCGCGAGGCGGCCGACCTGGCCTGCTGCCAGGTCGGCCGCTCCCGCGCGGATCTGCAGTACCGGCTGTCCCAAAGCACCCGCCGTCTGGTCTTCACGCTGGAAAACCGGCACGCCGAAGCCGTCGAGCACCTGATCAAGGTGCTCGACCAGGTGGAAAAGGAAGCCGGCGCCACCTCGGCGGAGACGGCGGCAAGACAACAAGCCCTCCGGGAGGAGGCCGCCGAGCTGACCGGACTGACCCAGATGCTGGAAAGCTTCACCGCCGATGCCGCAGATGTCGGGGAAAGGGGCCGGAAGTGAAACAGTACGGCTTTGCCACCAGGCTGTTGATCTTAATCGGGGAGACCGACCAGTACCGGCACCGGCCGCTGTACGCCGAGATCGTGCATCAGGCCCACAAGATGGGCCTGGCGGGGGCGAGCGTCTTCCGTGGCATGGAGGGCTACGGGGCCTCCTCGCTGATCCACACCAGCCGCCTGCTGTCGCTGAGTGAGGATCTGCCGGTCGCCATCGTCATCGTCGACACCCGGGAGAAGATCGATGCCTTCCTTCCTGAACTCGACGAGTTGGTCACCGAGGGCCTGGTCCTCGTCGACGAGGTCGAGGCCCACCACTACATCGACCGACACGAGCACCGGGACCACTCCTCATGGTGGCACCCGTGGCAATCCGCCGGATGACAGGTGGCCCGTCGTGTGGCCTGTCGCGCGCCGACTCGCTGCGTGGGACCACGCCCTCCTGACGGTCGTGGTGAACCGGCGGCGTCCCGATGTGACCCGGCTCGCGCGTCTGGTCACGCTGGTGGGCGAGCCCGCCGTCATGGCCTTTCCCGTCCTGGTCACCTGCGTACGCGGGCGTCGATGGCGTCCAATCGTCGTGTTCACCTCCGGGCTCGCCGTACGGGCCGTGCTGTCTCGGCTGATCGGCCGGGCCCGGCCACCGCAATCCTGGTGGCTGGCCGAGCCGACAGGGCCAAGCCTGCCCTCCCGTCATACCGCGACCGCCACACTGGGCGCACTGCTGCTGGGTGAACAGTTAGGCAGGGGACATGCGGTACAAATCGCCGTCGTCATCGCTGGCAGTGTGGGCGCGAGCCGCATCTATCTGGGGGTGCACTGGCCGACCGACGTGGCCGCGGGAGCCGCCTTTGGCGTCCTGTGGTGGGCCCTGGGCGTGATGGACTTCCGCAACCTCCATCAGCAGCCACAAACCCTGGCACGTCCCTGTATCGAGCGATCTCTCCACACAGAGAGCATCCGCGGGTAGTGGCTCGTAGCCGCGAAGCGATCATGGTAGTCATGACGAGCCCCGTAAGCTGGCGGCCACGGCCGGCGATGTCCCGCAGTAGATCCGTCCATCGAGCAGCGGCGCAGCGGCGAGCCACGCTTGCATGTCCGCGCCGCGCGGCTCGTAGCGCGCAGCCCAACTGGCTTTCCACTGCGCCTCGGACAGCTCGAAGGCCAAGACCCCCAGGTGCGCGTTCAGAACGGCTGCGAGGATGTCGCTGTGCGCGCCGGTCCAGGCCAGCACGTGGCGCAGGCACAGCCCGTGGCTGCCGGCATACAACCGTGCGAACGCGCCGTCGGCCAGCGCCTCCTCCAGGAGCCACGCGGCACGTCGTTCCGCTGCCCTCGCAGCCTCACACAGCCCGCACGCCGCTACCGCTCTGTTCAGCGGCACGAGCATCGCCGCCATCTGGCGCCGGGTGGGCGAAAGACCCCAATTACCCCGGCTACCCTGCTGCGTGACCAGCCGCTGCAGAAGACCAGACACGACGATCTTCGCTGGGGACACGACCCGCCCCAGGTCCGCCTTGTCCATCAGGGAAAGGTCATGCAGGTGGCAGGCGCACAGGTCGAGCTCGTGCTGCGCGGGGCCGTTCCCGTTCGCCCGTGTCCCCTCGGCCAGCCATCGCAGATACCGCCATTCCATGCGCATCCGTGCCCTGCACAGCGGGCAGACGCCGGAGGCGATGTCCTCTCGGAGGAGCTGACACGTCGACTCGCTCAGCGCGCGTTCCTCGACGGTAAATACCTCAGCGTCCACCGCCTGCCGGTAGCCCGCACGGTAGGATGCGTCGGCGTCGGAACCGGCCAGCACATCGAGCGGCTCAGCAGTCTGCCTCAACCGCTTGCAGGCGATTTTCGCCACCAACCGTCCGCTCTTCGCATCGACCCCGTTGAGCAGGGCGAGAGCATGCGGCAGGCACAGCCCTCCGCCCAGGGCATAGGTAACCCGGACCGCAGACTCACCGAGATCGCGGGCGATCTGATCTACTATCGTGGCGGCCGACTGGTCGCCGACCTCGCATACGCGGCACGGCCCGACCCGCCCCTTGATCACACTTGTCAGTCGCTTGCGGGCTTCGAATACGACCCCGCTGTAGAGCCCGGGCAGGATCCACGGGGCTGATGGCGCCGCCACCAGCCTACGCATATGGCCGGGGCAGAACCCCAAAGACGCATGAACGCGGGACAGTATGCGGGGGTCGGTGTGATTTTCGTGGATGAACGCCGAAAGCCACTGGCGTTCGGAGTCCTCCCGGCGGCGGCACGCCAGGCAGCCGTGCGCGGCAAGGGCACGTGCCGTGTCCTCGAGGCCCGGATCGCGATGGGTAGCCGATGCCCCATCCCTCTGATTGATGAGCTTCATGTCAGGCTCCGGATAACCGTCCGATGATGAGGGGTGATCAGTTATTCGGCGGCTAGTAGCGAACGCAGAGGCGTGATCAGCACGGGTGCTTCGGGAGCTGGCAGAAATGACCGCGGGACACAGCCATCGCAGACGGCTGTTGCCGTCAGAGGCGGATAGATGCCCAACCGAAAGGCCACGTACCGCCATGCCAGCACTCATTGCCGACTGTTCGCATCCGGATTCTCCCTACCGTCGACGGTAGGGACCGTTGACGGCCTACGCGTTGCCGTGATTATCGGCGAGCCCCTCCACCTCTCCTTACAATGCCCGTTGGGCTGCGGGGTAACCGCGTCCCACGACCGCACCCAGGCTGGTCGGCGGCCCTTGCCCTCACGACATCTCACGCCAAACCCACTCACCGTGCTCGCTACACGCGGCACCACCACCAGGCAGTTTCTCGCCGAGAGCCAGCAGTCCGCCGGCAAGAGCCGCAGAGCCGTGGACGCCGACGGGCGGCCACTCGCGACGGTCACGCGCAACATAACCAGGGCTCACTCAGGCGCAGATCGGCCCAAGAGCAATGAGATCCCCAGCGTGGGCCCACTGTTGGCCGACCTCGACCTAGCCGGTGCGGTGATCACGATGGACACCCTGCATACCCAGCGCGCGCACGCCCGCTGGCCCCGTATCCTGAAAAAAGGCGCTGGATCCCGCCAGACCGCTGGGAAGCGGTCGATCCGCCCCACATGGCCGATGGTTCCTGCCCTCCGTGCATGACAGGCGAAGGTGGTCATGACCATGGGAACCACAGCAGACACGAACCATTTCAACGCATCGTCACCGAGCGCGCGGGAAGCGGCTCGGCAGCACGCAGTGCTCGCCAAGGTACGCAACACCCGTGGACTGGTCTGCACCCATCTATACGCGCACAGTGACGCGATTCAGCTCGTGACCTACGACGGTGAACACCTCGGGCGGATTCGCCTCGCGGACGCCCACGCTCGCCAGAGTTGGGTCGCCGTACCCGCCGGGCAGGTGATGACCATGGGCCGCTACCACAGCTCCAAGGCCGCGGCCAAAGCCTTGGCACACGCAGCCGGGAAGCCCGTGTGAGCAGCTGACGGTGGATCCGGTGGTGCCAAGGCTGTCGCCACTTCTGTCGCGCGCCATCCGGCTCCACGCCCTGCCCCCGTGCGCGCACTGACGACGAGCGCGGAGAGCGAGGAGCGAACATGCAGTGGATCTATCAGATGAACCGGGTCCGGGTGACCCGCGGGGACAAGGTGATCCTCGACGATGTCACGTTGTCGTTCCTGCCCGGCGCCAAGATCGGCGTGGTGGGCCCGAACGGATCGGGGAAGTCCACCACGCTGAAGGTGATGGGCGGGCTGGAGAAACCCACTGACGGCGAGGCCAGGGCAGCGCCCGGGATCAGCGTCGGCATCCTGCTCCAGGAACCACCGCTGGAGGAGACGACAACCGTGCTGGGCAACATCGAGAAGTCAGTCGCCCAGACGCAGGCGCTGCTGGCACGGTTCTCCGAGCTCACCGCGCGCCTCGCTGAGGAGTGCTCTGACGAACTGCTCGACGAGGTGGGCAGCCTACAGGAGAAGCTGGACCAGGCGGGTGCCTGGGATCTGGACTCCCGGCTTGAGCAGGCGATGGAGGCGCTGCGCTGTCCACCGCCGAACACGTATGTCGGTGACCTGTCCGGGGGCGAGCGCCGCCGCGTGGCGCTGTGCACACTTCTGCTGCGGCAGCCTGACCTGCTGCTGTTGGACGAGCCCACCAATCACCTGGACGCGGAAAGCGTGCAGTGGCTGGAGCAGCACCTGGAGTCCTACCCGGGCACCGTGGTCGCGGTGACCCACGACCGCTACTTCCTGGACAACGTGGCGCAGTGGATCCTGGAACTGGATCGCGGCCACGCCTACCCCTACCAGGGGAACTACTCCACCTATCTGGAGACCAAGCAGGCGCGGCTGACGGTGGAGGGCAAGAAGGACGCCAAGCAACGCAGGCGGTTGCAGCGTGAGCTGGAGTGGGCGCGCTCCGGCGCGAAGGCTCGGCAGGCCAAGTCCCGAGCCCGTTTGGCACGGTATGAGGAGATGGCATCCGAGGCGGAGAAGACTCGCAAACTGAACTTCGAGGAGATCCAGATCCCGCCCGGCCCTCGCCTGGGCAGCCTGGTGATCGAGGCGGACGCGCTGTGCAAGGGATTCGACGGCCGGACGCTGTTCCGGGACCTGTCGTTCTCACTTCCCCGCAACGGGATCGTCGGCATCCTCGGCCCGAACGGCGTCGGCAAGACCACGCTCTTCCAGATCATCACAGGTCAGGAGCACCCCGACTCCGGAAGCCTCCGGATCGGCGAAACTGTCAAGATCTCCTATGTGGACCAGGCCCGGGCCGGCATGGAACCCGACAAGACCGCATGGGAGCTGATCTCTGACGGTCATGCCTTCATCACTGCGGGCCGTGTGGAGGTGCCATCGCGCGCCTACATCGCCGCGTTCGGATTCAAAGGGGCTGATCAGCAGAAGCCCGCACGGCTGTTCTCCGGCGGCGAACGCAACCGGCTCAACCTGGCCCTGACCCTCAAGCAGGGCGGCAACGTGCTGCTGCTGGACGAGCCGACCAACGATCTGGACACCGAAACGCTCGCATCGCTGGAGAACGCGCTGCTGGACTTCCCTGGCTGCGTCGTGGTCACCGCGCACGACCGGTGGTTCCTGGACCGGGTCGTGACCCACATCTTGGCCTGGGAGGGAACCGAGGACGACCCCGCCCGCTGGTTCTGGTTCGAGGGCAACTTCGCCAGCTACGAGAACAACAAGGTGGAGCGGCTGGGAGCCGAGGCGGCACGGCCCCACCGGGCCATCTACCGCAAACTCACCCGAGATTGAGGGGGTCGCGATGTCCAATCCCGATGCCAAGGTGATCCAGGAGGCGGAGCGCACGGTGTACCGGGCGAAACTGCGACTACTGGAAGAACAGGTGCTCGCCACCCTGAACGGACGGTCCGGGCTCGCGCTGGCCCGTCTGTGGGCGCCCTCACCGGTGATTCAGATCGTCACCTGCGACGGCGTGCACCTTGGCCGGGTACGGCGGGAAAGCCACCGCGGCGACCCGGAGCGATGGTTCGCGGTACCACCCGCGCCGCAGTGCCCGCACGGCCCCTACCCGACTGCTAGCCAGGCCGCGCAATCGCTGGTCGGGACTCGTTTCACCGCCCCCACCACATCGGCGTGAGGCAGGCACACGAGATAACTTCCTTACGGGCGTTCACAGGATGCGCAGCTGCAGTCCGACGGCTGTGACGCACACTCCTCCGATCACCAGTGCGCAGCTCCAGCGCAGCCGGGATCCCCCTACCGCTGTGCCGATGCCCGTGCCGAGAACCCCGAGAATCAGCAGGCTGACAGCGAGGGGAAGCCACGAGGGCCCGGGAACGGCCGCGCCGATCAGCAGCGGAATCAGCGCGCCGAAGAAGCTCGCCAGGCCCGCCACCGCCGTGGCCACCCCCGCTTCCCGGATGACCACGCCGCCCAGCCGTGTCGCCGCCAGCCGTCCGGGGGAGGTGAGGTTCAGTTGCCGGGAGGCCCGTGCCAGCTGGCCGCGAAGCTCGGAATATTCGGCGATGTACACGGTGAAGACGGCAGTGACAAGCGCCACGGTGGCAACCCGCAGACCGACCTGGATCTGCGCACGCTGCCCGTTGAGGATGGACGTCGCGGCCAGGATCAGCGCGTTCAAGATGCCATCCGACACGCCCAGGACAAAGGGAAGCAGCAGCTTCTCCGCGCTCCTGCTCGGAAGAAGTCTCATCTGGACCGCTTGATGCCCTCGATGATCCTCGTCCCGGAGACGAGCTGGTCCACGCTGTGGACCATCGCCCCGGTGCCTTCGATCGCCTTGACCAGTCCCGGCCAGTCGATGCCGTCCCCTTCCACGGTCACATCCATGCCAACGGTTTCGATATCGATCTCCGTGACCGTGATGTTCACCGCTTCTACCCCGGTGACCTTCTCCACCTGCACGGCCACGTCGACGATGTCGGGACGCTGGATGCCCTTGTCCACATCCAGAACGATCCTGCGTATCCTCACAAGAACCTCCCCCAAGCCATTGCTCCTGCTCAGGCGTCGGGCCAGGTCAGATGGTCAGCCGCCGTAGCTGTCCTCGCCATAGACACGGGCCGCGAACCCCTCCAGGGCCTCGCCGCACCGCTCCAGCGCGGCGGCAGCCTCGGCCTGCCGTGAGGGAGCGCGCTCCGTGCCTGGGCTGTGCGGGAGCGCCGCAGCGGAGTTCTGCAGGTACACCGCTCCCAGCCTCTTCAGCCGACGCCATACCGTGGCGCGCAGGCGCGTCGGTTCGCTCGGCACCCGGTAGATCAAGACCATCCACATCACGTCGCTCATGCCCTGCAGTGTCCCGCGCACGAACCAGCGATGTGGACGCCATACACCCCTGCCCGTACGCCTTCCACGGAAGGGGCAAGAGGAAACCAGATCGTCAGCCCTTGCGGCAGTGCAGGCGGTACAGCTCACGGCCGGCGATATCCTCGGCCAGCGCGTGCATCCACGTGTCCACCCACACCCGGTACTGAGCGGGCGCACCTGCGCGCAGCCGCAGGCGCGGCGGCATCGGCCGGGGCGCCGCCCACGCGGCGATCCCGGCTTCGGACATCGCGCCAAGCAACTCGCCGACCTCGCTCTCGTCGACATCCACAAGCTCGCACCACGTGGAGGCATGCAGCCCGTTGCCGAACCCCTGCCAGGGCAACCAGTACAGGCGGTCGAACCGCTGCTCACAGGGCTGATACATGGCACACATGAGGACCCCTCTCACAATCGGAGAGCAGGACCCATCGGCCGTCACGGCGCACGGTCGTCTGTCGACCTCGGCGGGATCCACCACCAGCGGGCCAGCCGCTTCTTCCATGCTATGCCGCCAACCACGCGACGTCATGGCCCCGGCGACCGGAGATGTGCAACGCGCGCAGGCGTCACCCCGAGGGCGTTCCAGCGTGGCGGACGTGATCTCGGCGCGCTCCGGCGGCCACCTCGACCTGCTACTCGGTGCGGGGCCGGCCGACGACGCGGCCGTCTCCAGCTGGCTGACGGCGGCCCGTGCCGTTCTGCACCCGGAAACCGGTCCGGCATGAGGCCCGCCGCTCTACGGTGCCACGTAGACTGGGTGGCAGGTGAGGGATCCCACCCGGGCGGGCGATCAAGAGATAGGCACGCCCGAACCGCCGCCGAGCGCTGATGGTTCCTGACATCCAACGGTTCCCGACACTAGGCAGACGTTGCCCGCCTGAGAGGGGCCGATGATCTGTCAGGGAGGCGCGTCATGAACGACGGCATCCTGGTACGGCTGCGCTGCTCTGTGATCGTGTTCCGTGACGGGAAGATCCTCCTGGTACACCGGGACCAGGACGGAACCGACAACTGGGTGCTCCCGGGCGGGGACCCCAGGCCGGGGGAGGGCATGGCCGCCTGCGCCCGACGGGAGGTGCTGGAGGAGACCGGCCTCCACGTCGATCCGGCCCGCTGCGCGTTCGTGTTCGAAGCGATCGACCCCACCGGCACGCAGCGCACCCTTGAGATCGTCTTCCTCGCCACCCGCCCCGTGACGGGAGACCTGCATTCTGTCGAGCCCGGCCTGCTACCCGTCTTCGTTTCTCTCGACTTGCTGGGCAGGTTGCGGCTGCGCCCGCCGATCAGCGGGCACCTGCGGGGGCTGCATGACCGTGATCTTCCACCGACCGTTCCGTTCCTCGGCAACCTGTGGCGCCCGCAGCCCGCTCTCGACATAGGCGCCGGGATCAGTGGCTTTTCGCCGTTCGGCCGATGGTCAGCGGGAGGAAGAGGCCGAGCGCGACGGCTTGAGTAACGAGGGTGAACACGACGACCGTGGTCAGCGAGTAATCGTACAGCGCGCCGATCATCGTGGAGCCGGCCAGCCAGGCCAGCCCGTAGACGGCGGTGAAGATCCCGTAACCGGTGCAGACCACGGTGCTGAGCGGGCTGGGCCTGCTGTTCACGCCATGGCTGTTCGACTCCGCCTTGCTGCTGTCCGGCCTGGTAACCATAGCCTCAATCGTGTTCCTGCTGGCCTTGCTCAAGGCCGGCCACTTCACCGCCACGACCCTGTCGTTTGCCGCCGTGTTCTACCTGGTCTTCGCGGCCGGACTGATCCCTCTGCTCACCTGACACCCAGCGCCCAAGCCACGTGGCCCTCTGCGGCAACATGACGAACAACGCTGGCCGCGCCCGACACGGTGGGACTGCATCTGCCTCAGCCAGTGTCGCCATGGATCATGTACTTCCTGTGGCAGTGGATATTTGGCCGGGGTAGAGGAGGAACGGGAACGGGCATTGGCGCTGCGCGGTCTTTCCCGGTCGCGCGCGGGGGAGGCGGGGAGGCTGTGCCGGTGATCGCGCACCAGGTGCCGACCCTACTCGCGGCGTCGGCCGCCGTGTTCGTGCTGGCCGTGCTCTCCGCCGTGGCGGGCTTCGGCGGCGGGGTACTGCTGCTGCCGGTGTTCACCGCCCTGTTCGGGCTGCGGACGGCGGTACCGATGTTGACCTTGACCCAGTTGTCCAGCAACGGCTCTCGTGCCTGGCTCAACCGCCGTGACCTGCACTGGCCATTGATCGGCTGGTTCGCCCTCGGCGCCGTCCCGTTCGCCATGGCCGGCGGACTGCTGCTGGCCCATGCTCCGCTCGGCCCGCTCAAGCGGCTGCTCGGAGTGTTCCTGATCAGCGTGGTGGTCTGGCGACGGCTCAACCGGTGCCCCCGCAAACCGGCCGATCGGGCTTTCGCCGGTGTCGGTGCCGCCTCGGGGATCGGCTCGGCGCTGCTCGGATCGGTCGGCCCGCTGACCGCCCCGTTCTTCCTCGCCTACGGATTGACCCGCGCCGCGTACATCGGCACCGAGGCGGCAAGCACTCTGACCATGCACCTGTCGAAGATCGCCGCTTACGGCGCCGGGGACCTGCTCACCGTCCGAGTGCTGCTCTACGGCATCGTCCTCACCCCCTCCGCCCTGGCCGGTGGCTGGGTCGGTAAGAAGATCGTGGGGCGGATCAGCGACCGGGTGTTCGTCGTCGTCGTCGAGATCGGCCTGATCGCCGCCGGCGTGCTGTTCCTGATCGGTTTGTGACAGGTCTGGGAGGCGCGGAGGTTTGCCTGATCTTAGCGGCTGCTTAGCGCGTCGCTAGGGCGATTTCGGCGATCCTGGCGCTATGAGAAGAGCAATCGGAATCGCATCTGCGAGCTTCATCGTCATCGCCGTGCTGGCCGGTGGCGGGGGCGCTGCCGTCGCCGCCATCGACACCTCCTCGTCCGCCTCCGTCGCGGTCTCCGCCGAGGACGTGACCATTGGGCAGGCGGTCAAGATCGCTAAGAAGCGCGTTCCCGGTGCTCGTGTGAAGGAGGTCGAGCGGGAACGAGAGCACGGCCAACGCACCTGGAAGGTCGAGCTCCGCAAGGGAAACCAGGAGTACGAGGTCCACGTCTCCGCCTCGACGGGAGAGGTCACCAAATTCGAGAGTGAACCGGAAGACTGATCGGGTGCATGCAGTCCAGCAGCCGCCCAGCGGGCTAATCGCCTGCGGGAAGTAGATATTGTCTACGGCCGCACCACCAGGGGCGCCCGTGTGCGGCGAGCAGGAACCCCAGCCGTGCACGGAGCTCCTTGAGTACCCGCTCCGCGATCAGCTCCTCCCACTCGTTGAGGACCAGGCCCGAGATGAAGTCCGCGCAATCTCGTACGGACAACTTTTGATCGATCGACACTGCCGGGGACAGGCCCTCGATGAAATCGACGTCCGGTCTGTCGAGCTGCCCCAGGAACTGTCGTGCGTACGTCGACAGCGACTCCACGTAGCGACGCCGACCTTCGGCGAACACACTGTCGAAGGCCAGACCCGATTTACTGGAACCGGATAGACCGGTAATGACGATCAGGCTCTCGCGTGGCATCTCCAGGGAGATGTCACGCAGGTTGTGCTCGCGCGCTCCGTGCACCGCGAGATGCTGAGCGGCGCCGGTTCGTTCCCTGGTGTCCGTGGTCATGCGGTCTCATCCGAGTGCTGCGTGTCAGGAGCCGCGGGACGCGCTTTGACGGGGCAAGCGAAAATCACCACAGCCCATCCACCGTGTTCTAGCCGGAACACCGCCCGCGCCGCCGCACCCTCGGCCCACAGCCGATCGGCCTGCCGCATAGCGGCCCGCCGGGCGGCAGGGCCGGTTCCGTGCCGTACCACGCGCTGGATCCGGTCCCCTGCGCCGTTCATGATCTGCCTCCGCCCGGCAAAACTTCGGGCGACATGATCGAGTAACGCCGCTGCGGGGTATCAGACTGCCAACGTTGTGGCCGGTCGATGACGACGACCAGATCTGGTGACCTCGTCAACCCGGAAGCGGCCCTTGTCGGAGGCATCCGGTCCTCCCTGCGTCAATAGCAGGGACCGTCGGCGGCAGTATGCACGCGGTTGGCGGTGGGCCCCTCCACCGTCTGCCACTTTCCAGCCTATGAGCGTCTGGCCCCTCGCGCCATGAGTCTTCGCGGAGAGCGGCCCGCGGGACCGGGGTGGACCGTGACGTGACCGTCAATGGGGTGAGCCTCTGCCCCCAGGCGCACCTGCCCGGCGTCGCCGAAGATGCCATATCACCAGGGCGGTCACCACAATCGCGGCCAGGAGGGCTGCGACTACGCTGCCGGCGATCTTCTCGACCTGCCGGTACGCGGCTCCGGCGAAGTAGCCCAGCAGCGTGTACCCGACTCCCCAGAGCATGCCACCCAGTACGTTGAACAGCAGGAACTGTCGATAGCGCATGTGGGAGATGCCCGCCAGCGCGGGCATCGTGGCGCGGAAGAACGCGAAGAACCGTCCCAGGAACACTCCTGCCGGACCCCATCGGTGAATCAGATTCTGGGCCTGCGCCACACGGTCTTGGTGGCGCCGCAGGGGCCGCGCGGTCACGATTGTTGAGCCGAAGTGGCGGCCGACCTGGTAACCCACGCTGTCTCCGGCGACGGCGGCCAGCACCACGACCAGCCCCAGCCAGTACACCGACACCTTGCCCTGGCCGGCGAGCACGCCTCCCAGAAGGACCGCGGTCTCCCCCGGAAGGACGAACCCCAAGAACAACGCGTCCTCGGCGAACACCAGTGTCGCCACGGCCGCGTAGACCACGGGACCCGACAGGCCCCCGAGCCAGTCAAGCAAGGGATCACCCACGTGTGCTCCAAACTCTCTCGCAGCAACCCGTCTCCTCCTGTTGGGGATCAGGTGCCTGTCTGTCGAGTGATCCCGTGATCTCTCCCTTTCAGAAGGCCGCGGCCGCCGGTCCCCGGCCGCCGAGGAAGGGTGGCTCCGCCGGTGAGCGACCGCTGAAGTACCCCGGATGGGGAAGAAAGCATGGTGGACATGTACGTGATGTCCCCGACAGGAGGATCATCGGCACATTTCAGCAAGGCCACCTGCCGACAAGAACGGCGGTGACAACGGCCGACAGGGGTTGATGGCCGTTCGGCAGCAGCCCCGGCTTGGAGGGGAACCGGTGACCCGTTTCGAGATCATCAATGTGGACGCGTTGGAGATCCTGGACTCCCGCGGTCGCCCCACGCTCTCGGTCCATATCGGCCTCGCCGACGGCTCAACCGGCTGGGCGGGAGTGCCGTCCGGAGCCTCCACCGGCAGCCGTGAGGCGGTCGAGCTGCGTGATCACGAGGACGACAGCCGCTACGGCGGAGCGGGCGTGCTCAAGGCTGTCGGCTCTGTCGAGGGCGAGATCGCCCGCCTGCTGCGGCGCTGCGGTTGGACATCCCTTGCCGAAGTGGACGAGGCCCTCGTCGAGTTGGACGGCACGGACGACAAATCCCGCCTGGGGGCGAACGCGATCGTCGGTGTGTCGATGGCATTGGCCAGAGCACTGGCGGCACGAGAGGGCGGGTTGCTGTACGAGTACCTCGTATCGGAGCAGGTCGCCCCGCGCCTGCCGGTTCCGCATTTCAACGTCCTGAACGGCGGCGTGCACGCGGCCAACCCTCTCGACTTCCAGGAATTCATGATCGCGCCGATGTGCGCCACATCGATGAGCGAGGCCGTACAGATCGGTGCGGAGGTATATGCGGCCCTGCGCCGTCGTCTGGCCGCGGAGGGCCAGACGACCACACTCGGCGACGAGGGCGGCTTCGCACCCCAGCTCACCGACCCTGAAGAGGCCTTGGCACTGCTGGTCACGGCCACCGAGAACGCCGGCTACACCCCCGGCCTGCGCGGCGTGGCGATCGCGCTCGACCCGGCGGCCTCGGAGTTTCGCGAGCCGGATGGGTCCTACCGGGTGGGCCGGGCACGGCTCTCGACATCGGAGCTGATCAAGCGGTACGCGGTCATGATCGAGGACTATCCGATCTGGAGCATCGAGGACGGCCTGGCCGAAGACGACGAAGATGGGTGGCACAGCCTGACCGGCCGGCTCGGCGACCGGATCCAGCTCGTGGGGGACGACAACTTCGTCACCAACCCAAAGATCATCAAATCGGCGATCGAACGAGGCATCGGCAACGCCGCGCTCATCAAGCTCAACCAGATCGGCACGGTCACCGAGACTCTTCAGGCCATCGCGCTGTGCCGGGACGGAGGCTACGCGCAGATGATCTCACATCGATCCGGGGAGACCCACGACGACTTCATCGCCGACCTGGCCGTTGCCGCGGGCTGCGGCCAGATCAAGTCGGGAGCCCCGGCCCGGGGTGAGCGGGTGGCCAAGTACAACCGCCTCCTGGAGATCGCCGCCCACGATCCCCACCTGCCGTTCGGGCTTCCCGGCGTGATCAGTCGCCGCCACGCGTTCTGATCGACCTTCCCGACCGGCAACCGCTTCGGCCTGATTTTAGAGCTCGGTCACGCTGGCTACACCTCGATGAAATGTGCCACACCGACGTAGAATAAGAAGTGCAAGATAGTGCGCGGCGGTGGATCCCGCCGAGGCCGCATCGTGAGCGGCCGACTTGTCGAATGGCCGATGGGTCCTGCTCCTTAGCGGAGGTGGGCCTATGCACGCGAAGTATCGGTAGGTCAGGTGCACCTGCGAGCGCTGCTTCTGGTTGCGTTGGGGCGGCCACGGGAACGGTGGAACACGCCTCGTGAGTCCGTCCAACTCATGAACACGGACGAGACCGAGGTAGACCTGCTACTTGCGGCGCTGCTGGGCGCTCGCATTCCCGCCCGGTCAGCAGGGGTGGGACCGATGGCGGCATGCCCAGCCCGAGGACGTCTCCTATCTGATGGCACCGCGCGAGCTTTCGTATCGGTACCACGTCTCCAAATCAGTCGATGCTCGCGGTCATGCCTTTCACGACGAATAGGCGCTCTCCAGCGGCGAATCAATACCCCGGCCTGATTTCACGGAGGCTTGCTGAGCACCGACAAATAGAAGTACTGCAAGGACATCGTGACGTGGTGGCCCCCTCCCCGTCGGCTGACGGTGAGGGGATGGCGTGATTTGAAGGTGACTGGCGTGGATACTCGGGAGACCATGATGCTGAGTGCAGGCGAGCGAGTGCTGGCCGACCTGCTATCCGCGGCGCGCGTGAGTTGGCCAGACCGGTTGGCGGACCTGGTGATGGACCACGGTGGGCCTCTAGGGGTCCGAGACGCGGTTATATACCTGTCTGACCTGCAGGAACTGGTGTTAGTGCCATTGCCCGCCACGGGTACGAAAACCGGCGGCCCTCTACAAGGTGCTGGAAAGGATGGCAGACACCGGGGAGTGACGCGGATTGAGGGGACCGTGCCAGGGCTGGCGTACCGCGAACTGACCGTGGTGACATCCGAAGAAGACTGTGATGCCACCTACACTGCGGGTCTTGATTCCGCTCGACGAGGGTGCAAAGTGTGGCTGCCGCTACTGGACGCGAACGTCCGTCTAGGGGTGCTGGAGCTATCGTTGGAGCACCTGGATGAGCATGTGCTGCAGCGATGCCAGATGCTGGCCGACGTTGTCGCATTGCTGGTCGTCAACAATGGCACCTACAGCGACACCTTCGCTCGCACGCGTCGGCGTGAGCCCATGCAGCTACGCGCGGAGATGGTGTGGGCGTTCATGCCCGGCAACACCTTCGTCACCAAAGACGTGGCGATCAGCGCCGCCCTTGAGTCGGCCTATCAGGTCGGCGGAGACGCATACGACCTGTCCAGCACAGGTGAGACGGTGCACGTCGCGGTGTTCGACGCCACTGGTCACGACTTGGTGGCCGGACTGGTGGCAGCCGTTGGATTGGCCGCCTCCCGCAATACGCGCCGCGCCGGCGGCACGCTGGCTGACATCGCCACCTTGACCGACAGTGCCATAATCGAGCAGAATTTCGAAGAGCGCTTCATGACCGGCCTGCTGATCAATCTGGACGCGGCCACCGGCCACCTGGAGTGGGTCAACTGTGGGCATCCTCCACCGCTCCTGATCCGCAAAGGCAAGATCAAGGAACTTGCCCGTGTCCCCGAGCGACCAATGGGGCTGCTGGAGGGGACCAGCCCGCAGATCCACCACGAGCACCTGCAACCTGGAGATCGGGTGCTGTGCTACACGGACGGTGTCACCGAAGCCCGCATGTCCGACGGCCAGTTGTTCGGTCTTGATCGCCTGGTCGACACCATCATCCGCACCGCAGTCGCCGGCATGTCCACCGCCGAGGCCTTGCGCCGCCTCATCCACGGCCTGATCAGCGAACAGGGGCGGCTAACCGACGACGCCACCGTTACGGTCCTGGAATGGCGCCCGGACAATCCCGGTGCTCTTATCCGCCCAACGCTCCAAGCCCTACCCAAGACGCGCCCTACCCTCGGCCACACTGGCGGTCAGTAGGAGTGCGGGCCGACCCGCTGACTTGAACCCTGGACTGCCCGCTCAGTCTGCTTAGCGAGTGATCAAGGTGCCCGTGGAAACTCACTTGAACTCGTTGGTGCCCGCTGGTGACGGTGAGCGCCACGGTCAAATGACGGTCAAACGATCAAGAGACCAGATCCGTAGACTTGGGATCCGGCCTCTGAGCTGGGACTTCGTGGTGGGGCTACCTGGACTCGAACCAGGGACCTCTTCCTTATCAGGGAAGCGCTCTAACCGTCTGAGCTATAGCCCCGCTGGACGCCGTCGCGCCATCGTAGCGTACCCGGGGTCGCGGATGTCGCCAGATGAGCGGAGGGGACGCGGGTGGGTAGGACCGGGCACGCCTGGGAATACGTGGGAGGAACATACGGAGATGCCGCGATTGTTGTGCGGGTAGGCGCCCTTCACGGGCGCCGTGTGTCTTCGTGGACGTCCAGGATGACGAGGAGGAACCGGGCCGATGTGTCACCGGTCGCCTCCGAACTGCCCGGACCAGCCCATGTGCTCCATCACCGCTCCTGAATAGAGGGAGGCCCGCAATGGCCACGCGCACGGCGAGAACCGCCACCAGCGAAGACATCTGGTCCGAGGACGAGCTTGCCGAGGTCCGCGAGCGGTTGCTGCATGAGGTCGACGAACTGAACGCCGACATCGCGCGGGCTGAGGCGCAACTGGCGTCGGGGGATGTCAGTCAGGGCGCTGGGGACGATCCCGCTGACGCCGGGGCGAAGACATATGAGCGCGAGCGTGAGATCGCCCTTACCCTGAATGCGCGAGAGTTGCTCGCGCAGAACGAACGGGCGATAGCCCGTGTCGACGCAGGGACCTACGGAGAGTGCGAATCGTGCCACAAGCCGATCGGCAAGGAGCGCCTTCTGGCGTTCCCGAGGGCGACGCTGTGCGTAGCGTGCAAGCAGCGGGAGGAGCGCCGCTGAGTGAGGAATCGCAGAACCGCCCCCCTCGGGCGCGCAGGGTAGCCGTCCTCGCCACCCTGGCGGCGGTGATCTACGCGCTCGATCTGGTGAGTAAGTTCCTGGTGGTGGAATTCCTCGAAGACAAGGAGCCCGTCACCGTCATCCCCGGTGTGCTGGTGCTGAACGTGATCCGCAATCCCGGCGCGGCGTTCAGCATCGGCACCGGAATGACCGTCGTCTTCAGCCTGATAGCCGCTGGCGTGGTATTCGCGATCATTCGTACGGCACGGCGGCTGCGCAGCCTGCCCTGGGCGGTCACGCTCGGTCTGTTGCTCGGCGGGGCCGTGGGCAACCTGACGGACAGGATCTTCCGGGCGCCGGCTCCGCTCCAGGGCCACGTGGTCGACTTCGTCCAGGTGTTCCCCGTGACCCGGTTCCCGGTGTTCAACGTGGCGGACTCGGCGATCGTGTGCGGCGGCATCCTGGCCGTGTTCCTGGCCTGGCGCGGCTACCAGATCGACGGCACCCGGCACAACGAGCAGGAGGTGGAGGAGACCGATGGGTGACCGGCGTAGCCTGCCCGTACCCGACGGCCTGGAGGGCGAGCGTCTCGACGCGGCTCTGGCCCGCCTTTTCGGTTTCTCCCGGACCCGGGCCGCCGAACTGATCGCCTCGGGCGAGGTGCTGCTCGACGGATCCGTCCCGGCGAAGTCCGACCGGGTCCACGCGGGAGCCTGGCTCGATGTGACGATCCCGCCGCCACCCGCCGCCCCGATGCCGGTGGCGGAGCCGGCGCCGGGCATGACGATCATCTATGAGGACGACGACATCGTCGTGGTGAGCAAGCCGATCGGCGTGGCCGCGCATCCGACCGTCGGCTGGACCGGCCCCACCGTGCTCGGCGGTCTGCTGGCCACCGGGCACCGGGTGGCCACGAGCGGGGCGGCCGAGCGACAGGGCATCGTCCACCGGCTCGACGCGAACACGACGGGCGCGATGGTCGTGGCCAAGAGCGAGCACGCCTACTCCCGGCTCAAGCGGGCGTTCAAGGAGCGTACGGTCGACAAGCGCTACCGAGCGCTCGTACAGGGCCACATGGATCCGCTGCGGGGCACCATCGACGCGCCGATCGACCGGCATCCGTCCGGGGACGGCCGGTTCGCCGTCGTGGCCGGAGGCAAGGAGTCGGTCACCCACTACGACACCGTCGAGGCGTTCCGGGCGGCCTCTCTGCTCGACGTCAAGCTGGAGACCGGCCGGACCCACCAGATCCGGGTCCACCTGTCCGCGCTCCGGCATCCCTGCGTCGGCGACTTTCTGTACGGCGCCGACCCCACCCTGGCCGCCAGGCTGGGGGTGGCCAGGCAGTGGCTGCACGCGGCGTCCCTCGCCTTCGAGCATCCGTCGACGGGGGAGTGGATGTCGTTCACCAGCGATTATCCGGCCGATCTGGCCCGCGCACTGGAGATCGTCAACGCCGAGAGCTGATCCTCCTGTCCTCGCCCGGCTCTCCCTTCGGTTGGGTTTCAGACCGGGCGATGGGCTTCGCCGCTGACTTGTCCGCTGGAGGCCGGGCCGTTCTGGTGGCGTAGACCGTCACTGTGGGCGTGCCGACCGAGGATTCGGGCACTTCGGCGGCGTCGGTTCTCGCGGTCACGAATGCCAGTGCGCCCACGGCCAGGCCGACGAGCACGACCAGGGCGGATGCACCGATGGCGGTGTTCCACGGCGAGCGCCGCGCCCGGGGTGGGGCCTGCGGCACGGGGGAGCCGTACCTATAAGTGAGTGTGTCCGGGATGAGCGGGCCGGGAGTGGGCGCGGTGGCCTCGGTGACGGTGTCGGAGCGCGGAGCGCGGCGAGGACCCGGTCGCTGAGCCGGCACGATGGGGCCGGTCGACTGTCCCGTGGCCACGTTGTGCAGGTGCCGCGCGGCCTCCTGCGCCGTCATCCGGTACGCCGGGTCCTTGACGAGCAGGCCGGTGATCACCGGCGCCAGCGGTCCCGCGTGGCGCATCGGGCCGGGGTCCTCGTGCATCACGGCGGCCAGCGTCGCGAGCGCGTGCCCGCGATGGAACGGCGACCGCCCCTCGGCGGCCACGAACATCGTCACGCCGAGCGACCACAGATCCGACGCCCACTCCGTCCGCGTGCCCGCCGCACGCTCCGGGGCGATGAACGCGGGTGTGCCCACCAGCATGCCCGCATGCGTCAGGGGCGAGTCGCCATCCATGGCGGCTATTCCGAAATCGGTCAGTACGGCACGGCCCTCATCGGTGATGAGCACGTTGTCGGGCTTCACGTCACGGTGCAGGACACCGGCGGCATGCGCGGCGCGCAGTGCGGCCAGTACCTGCGCGCCGATCTCGGCCACCCGCTGGGGCGGCAGCGCGCCCTTCTCCCGGATGATCGACCCCAGGGTGCGCGACCGCACCAGCTGTAGCACGATCCAGGGATGGCCGTTCTCCTCGAACGCGTCGTACACCGCGGCGACACCCGGATGGCTCAGCCGTCCGGCGGCCCTCGCCTCCCGGAGTGTCCGTACCATGAAGATTTCCCGGTCCGGCCCGGTCAGCTCGGCCGCCTCCCGGAGTTCCTTGACGGCGACCTCTCGTTCCAGGACCTGGTCGACGGCTCGCCACACGACTCCCATGCCGCCGTGCCCGAGCGGCTCGATCAGGCGGTAGCGCCCCGCCACGACTCGTTCTGAGATCGTCTGCGCATCAGCCATGGACCACGCGCTACCCACGGCATCCGGGGGCTAACTCCCCGCGACGTCCCGGCTATCGCGGGCGGAATGTGTCGGCGAACACCCGGAAGTAGGACAGTCCCGTGGTCCAGCGGGCGTCCGCGACCTGCCAGTAGACGGCGAAGCAGCGGCCGTCGGCCAGCCGGAACCCCCGGTCCAGCACCCGAACCTTGCCAGATCTGTGGGTGGCGGTGAACTCCCAGTCCGCCGCCGGGACTCCGCGATAGCGCAACGGTTCCAGCCTGATCCGCTCGTAGCCGGGCAGCAGGCCTTTCCCGGTCGAGTTCGCCTCGACCAGGGCCAACTGGGCGAACGGATCCTTCTCCTCCCACCGGGTGACGTCGATCAGCAGGTAGTCCGGGTTCCCCGGGCGGCGGAACCACACCCGGGCCGCCTCACGGTCGTACGCCTTCCAGCCGCGCGGGAGCGCCACCGAGAAGCCCAGCGGATCGTGGTGCATCGCCCAGCCCCTGGGCAACGACCTGCTGGGGGTCGGTGAGGGTGTCTGCGAGGGGGCTGGTGAAGGCGGGGGAGTGGTCGCCTCGGTCGGTGGGGGAGCCGTGGGGGGAGACGAGGGCGGCGACGACGCGTCCGCTGAGGCGGAGGGCCCGGCGATCAGTGTGTGGTAGCCGTACCAGCAGCCCGTTCCGAGTCCGGCGACCAGCAGGGGAAGCAGGGCGATCATGATGACGCGGCTCCGGCCGGCACGCCGGACGGTACGGCTGTCGGCCGGGCTCGGCACGGTGCTTCCCGAGCCGCCCGGGGAGCACATCGGGGGCGCCGTAGGGCGAGATGCCGAAGGGGCCGCCGGGCGGGGGTGGACCGTGTGGCCCCCTGCCCGACCGCCCGCCGAAACGGCGCCGAGCATCTCGGCGGTCTCCACCGCGTCGATCCGCCGGGCGGGGTCCTTGTGGAGCAGGCCCATGATGACGGGGGTGAGCGGGCCCGCGCGGCGTGGGGGTTCCGGCTCGTCGTTGATGACGGCGGCCATCGTCGCGATGGGCGTGTTGCGCTCGAAGGGCGGCCTGCCCTCGACCGCCGCGTACAGGGTCGCCCCCAGCGACCACAGGTCCGACTCCGGCGTGGCGGGCAGGCCGTTCAGCCGTTCCGGCGGCAGGAACGCGGGGGTGCCGCTGATGGAGCCCGTCATGGTGAGCGCGGTCTCCCCGGGCAGGGTGGCGATGCCGAAATCCGTCAGCACGACCCGGTTGCCCGCGCTGAGCAGCACGTTCTCCGGCTTGACGTCACGATGCAGCACTCCGGCGGCGTGGGCCGTGCACAGCGCGTCCAGCACCTGCAGGCCGATGGCCGCCACCCGCTCGGGCACCAGCGGCCCGTGCTCGCGCAGCACCTCTCCCAGGGATCGGGCGTTGACGAGCTGCATGACGATCCAGGGCCGCCCGTCCTCCTCGATGACGTCATGGACCACGACGACGTTCGGGTGGTCGATGCGGCCGGCGGCGCGTGCCTCACGGATGGTCCGCAGGTTGAACTCTCTGCGGTCCTCCTCGCTCATGGGGTGACAGAGGACCTCTTTGACGGCCACCGGACGGTCCAGCAGTTCGTCGTGCGCACGCCAGACGACCCCCATGCCGCCGCGGCCGATGGGTTCGAGCAGGTGATATCTGCCTGCCACACGGTGCCCGTCCCGCACGCGGCCCCCCTTCTGGAACTCCTGCATCGTCCCACAATTCGGGCCTACGCAATGCGGGGCCGTACGAGCACGGCACAGAACAGACTGTTGAGGTCTGTTTATTGCATTTTGCCCCTTTTATTCGGGGTCAGTGGCCATCCGACGGACAAGGCGCTGTTTCACTTTGCGGGCTTGAAGGTGGCGGCGATGGTCTCGAAGAGCTTCCTCTTCTCTTTCCAGTCCTTGTCCCGGGTCTTGTAGAGCAGCGCGTAGCCGTTGTTCTTGTCGGTGACGAAGCCGCGATCGATCACACGAGACCGGTACCGGCTGTCGCCGAAGGTGAACTCCCAGTCGGCCGCGGTCTTCCAGTACCCCTTGACCTCCCTGATCTCGATGAGCTTGTAGCCGGGGAAGTTCCGGCTCATGCCCGGCGCGTCGCGCCGCCAGACCTTCAGAGCGTCCGACTCGGGACTGGAGGTGTGGTGGACCTCCAGGTAGGTGTGCTCGTTCCCGCGGAGGCGGACCTCGCCGTTGCCCTGGCCGTCGACGTGCCATCCCTTCGGTAGTGCGAGGGAGAACCCGCTTGGGTGCTTGTACTTGTGCCAGCCCTCGGGGACGTCGGCGGGCTCCGACGCCGCGGGGGTCGGGTTCGCCGTGTCGTCGGGTGTGGGCTCGGGCGAGGGAGACGCCTGGTCGTCTTCCGCGGAGGGGGAGGCCACAGGTGGGGCGACCTCGGCCTTCGGCGACTTCTTGCTCTTGGGCGATGCCTCGGCCGGGGATGACGCCGTGGTCTCCGACGCCGGGCCGAGCGTCTGGGTGGACGAGCGCTCGCCGTCACGCAGCCCCAGGTAGCCCGCCACTCCCGCGATCACCACGAGCACCGGCACCAGCACGAGCGCCACCTTCACGAGGGGCATCGGCCGCCGCTCGACCGGGCGGGTGCTCGCCGGCCACTCCGTACTCGGCTGGGTGGGCACCGCCGCCCCGGCCGGGTCCGGTAGGGCAGGCGCCGGCTCTTTCGCGATGCCGGCATGGACTGGTACGGCCTTCGCCGCCGGGGGCGGCGCCTGCGACCCGGTCTCCGGCATGGGCATGGCCGTACGGCGCGCCTTCCCCGAGCCGGGGGAGGAGTCAGGGGAGGACTTCTTCGCCTCGGGGCCGTCATCGCCTTCGGCGGTTGCGGCTGAGGAGTCAGCCACACCGTTGGAGGCCGATGCGACGTCACGATCGGACGCGGCGTCGGACTTGCCAGGCTTCTCGGCGTCGTCCGTCTCGGCTTTCGGGGGCGCGGCCTTGCCGGAAGGCTTGTCTTCCTGCGCCCTGTCTTCCTGTGCCTCGCCTCTTTGGGGCTTACCGTCGGTGGCCTCGTCGGCGGCCGCCGTACCGGGTTCGGACGTACCGGGCTCCGCCTCGCTCACGGGGAGGCCGTCGGCGCCGAGAGCGGGGAGGGGCGAGGTGATCTCACCCGGGTCTGCCGCGTTCCCTTCGTCCATGCCCGAGCCTGAGAGCGGCTTGCGATCTCCCTGGCTCGGCTTCCCCTTGCCCGAGGGACTCTTGCCCGAGGCCTGCTTGCTCGAAGCCTTTTTGCCCTGGCCCGACGGGGCTGAATCGGGGGCCGGTGCGCCGGAGGCGGAGACCGCCCCGGCCGTGGCGGCTGCCGGGCGGGACGGGCTCTTGGCCGAGGGCGCCTTCCTGGTGGCGGCGGCGCGGTCGTCCTCGACAGGCTGGGGCCGTTTCGCCTCCGCGGCGTACGGCCTGGCCCCGGCGCGAGAGGCGTCGCCACCTGTCGTGCCCGCTTCGGGTGCCGGGGACTTCGTCGCCGTTCCAGCTGGGGCGGCGGGAGCGGCGGGGTGGGCGGCCTGCCGCAGCAGCCGGGTGATCTCGTCGTATCCCGGCCGGTCTTCTGGTTCCTTGGCGAGCAGCCGGGTCAGCACCGGGCCCAGCCGCCCGGCGTGCTTGGGCGGCACCGGCTCCTCGTTGAGCACGGCGTGCATGGTCGCCATGGCCATGCCCTTGTCGTGGGGCGGCCGGCCCTCCACCGCCGCGTACAGTGTGGCCCCCAGGGACCACAGGTCGGACTCGCGCTGGGCGGGCGACCCGCGAAGCCGTTCCGGCGGGATGAAGGCCGGGGTGCCGACGAGCCCGGTGCGGGTCATCGTGGAGTCCGCCTCGATGCGGGCGATCCCGAAGTCCGTCAGCACCACCCGGCCGTCCTCGGCCAGCAGCACGTTCTCCGGCTTGACGTCGCGGTGCAGCACGCCCTGCCGGTGGGCGGCACGCAGGGCGTCGAGGACCTGCAGGCCGATCTCCGCCGTACGCTCCGGGGTGAGCGGGCCGTCCTGCCTGATCACCTGTCCGAGTGACCGGGACGGCACGAGCTGCATGACGATCCAGGGCCGGTCGTCCTCCTCGATCACGTCGTGGACGACGACCACGTTGGGATGGGTGAGCCGACCGGCGGCGCGGGCCTCGCGCATGGTCCGCCGGTTGAGATCGCTCAGCTCGTCGCCCATGGCGCTGTCGAAGCGGACCTCCTTGACCGCGACCTCGCGATCCAGCAGCTCGTCGTGGGCCCGCCACACGACACCCATGCCACCCCGGCCGATCTGCTCCACCAGGTGGTACCGGCCCCCCACGAGCCGGCCTTGCGCTTGCGCCATCTAATCCCCTCCCGGACGGAAGAATCGTCCCACGGATGGCAAAGGGATCAACTCGGGCGAATCGCTACCGATCCACCTATTCCGGCATATGAGACAGAACGCTTCGGGCCCGCCGACGCGGTGCTAAGGTCGGAGACATGGCTCAGTGCTTCACGTTTACGCAGCCGGCTCCGGGAGGGCCGGTCGCGCGATCGTGAGTTAGCGACCATCCGGAGCCGGCTGAAGGCAGAGACGCCCGTCTCTGCCTTTTTGGTTTGACTCAGCCGGCTCGTGGGCCGGCCTGACAGTGGAGGCCATATGTCGAACGCAGCCCAACTCGACCGCCGAGCCGTACGGGGCCGAGCCGTACGAGTGGGAGATCTGGCCATCGGCGATGGCATGCCCGTCGCCGTGATCGGCGGGCAGGACGCCCGATGGCTGAGTTTGCGCGGCCATCATGGCGGGATCCCGGCTGACGAGGTGATCTGCCGGGCTCGGGCGGGCTGGGATGGGCCGCTCCTGGTCGAGCCGTTCTCGGCCGCCGACCTGGACGCGATAGCGCGGCATGCCGACGGAGTGGTGGTCGGCGCGGCATGGATGCAGGACTTCGCCCTGGTCCGGGCGGTGGCGCGGCTCGGCCTGCCGGTGATCGTGCAGCGCGGCCGGGCCGCCACGCTGGAGGAGTGGCTGGCCATCGTGGACTACTGCGTCGCCGAGGGCAACGACCTGGTGGTGCTCTGTGAGAGCGGCAGCCGTACGCCTCTGGAGGGGGTGCCGCTCGACCTCACGCTGATGCGGGCGGCACGGGAACGCTCGGGCCGTCCCGTGATCGCTTCGATCGGAGGCGGGGACGGTGGCGCGGATGACGGCGTGCTCGCAGCCGCGGCGGTGGCGGCCGGAGCGGACGGCCTGCTGCTCGATCCCGGGGCCCCTCCCGCCGTGGTGATCGCGGCGCACGAGGCCGCGACGGTGCTGGCCCCCCTCGTACGGCCCGAGGCGCCCGCCACTCTGGCCGAGGCGAGGGCGGCGATCGACCGGGTCGACGCCGCGCTCGCGACGCTCCTCGAACGCCGGGTGGCACTGGCCGGGACCATTCAACGTCTCAAGCCCGTCGGCGGCTTCCAGGGGCGGGACATGGAGCGTGAGCGACGGCTGGTCGCCGCGATGGCATGCCGCGCGCCCCGGCTGGGCGAGGAGCGGCTCGCACCGGTGATGAACGCCGTGATCGAGGCGGGACTGCGGCTCGCCGAAGCGGAACGCGGGGATGCGCGACTCCGGTCCCATGGGTCCCCGGATCACGCGTAAGCTCTGACGCGCGGGGCGCGCGGCATGCGCCGGGCAGCCCGGAGGGCGGCGTGGCGAGTTGGGGGTCCCATGGGTGATTCGTTTGTTCATCTGCACGTTCACACCGAGTACTCGATGCTGGACGGAGCGGCCCGGCTGAAGCAGATGTTCAAAGTCGTGGGCGAGCTGGGCATGCCCGCGATCGCGATCACCGACCACGGCAACATGCACGGGGCGTACGACTTCTACAAGCAGGCGACCGCCGCCGGGGTGAAGCCGATCCTCGGCATCGAGGCCTACGTGGCGCCCGAGTCGCGGCTGCACAAGAAGCCGGTCCGGTGGGGCGAGCCGCACCAGAAGGGCGACGACGTCTCGGGCAGCGGTCACTACACCCACATGACGATCTGGGCCCGGAACAAAGCGGGCAGCACAACCTGATGAAGCTCTCCTCCCGGGCCTACACCGAGGGCTTCGTACGCAAATGGGCCCGGATGGACGCCGAGATCCTCGCGGAGCACTCCGAGGGCCTGATGGCGACCACCGGCTGTCCTTCCGGCGAGGTGCAGACGCGCCTGCGGCTGGGGCAGTACGACGAGGCGCTCAAGGCGGCCGCGAAGTTCCAGGAGATCTTCGGGAAGGACAACTACTACCTGGAGGTCATGGATCACGGGCTCGACATCGAGCGCCGGGTCCGGGACGGGCTCATCCGGATCAGCAGGTAGCTGGACATCCCGCCGCTGGTCACGAACGACTCGCACTACACCTATGAGTCCGACGCCTCCGGCCACGACGCGCTGCTGTGCATCCAGACCGGCAAGCAGCTCAGCGACACCGACAGGTTCCGGTTCGACGGCACAGTGGGTCATCGAGTCGCTGATCAAGGCGGGGGCGTTCGACTCGCTCGGGCACGTGCGCAAGGGCCTGATCATGGTCCATGAGCAGGCCGTCGACGCGATCATCGACATCAAGAAGAACGAGGCCATCGGCCAGGACTCGCTGTTCGGCGCGGCCGACGGCGGCGAGGACCAGACCTTCGACGTGCAGATCCCGCCGGGGGAGTGGGACAAGACCACGCTGCTGCAGTTCGAACGCGAGATGCTCGGCCTGTACGTCTCGGATCACCCGCTGCTCGGCGTGGAGCACATCCTCGCCTCGGGCGCCGACTGCTCGATCGCCGCCCTCCAGGACGAGAGCCGTCCGGACGGTCAGATCATCACGGTGGGCGGCATCCTGTCGGGCACTCCGCCGGTGGTCGGCCGCCTCAAGGAGGTGCTCACCACCCATCCGGGCACCACCGAGGTTCATCTCCAACTCCGCAACGGGCCGCGCACGACGGTCATGCGCCTTGACGACCGGCTCAGGGTGACGCCCTCACCCGCGCTCATGGGAGACCTCAAGCAGCTCCTCGGCCCCGCCTGTCTGGGTGCCTGACGTCTGGGCGCTTGGCATCCCGGTGCCTGACCCGGCTCCCGTTCTGCTTGGGCTGTTTCCTGGCCTCGGCCGGCTTGGTCTTGACGGGTCTGGTCTTGACGGGCCTGGTCCTGGCCGGCATGGTGCCGGCCGGCCGGGTATGGGCGGGCCGGGTATGGGCGGGCTGGGTGGCTGACCGGCGGCCGCGCACCACCCGGTCGGCCTGCCGTTGAGGCCGCGGTGAGGACCGGCCTGAGCCGGGGGAGGTCCGGCTCGTACCGGAAGCCCTCTGAGCCCCGACCCCCGCGCTGTTCCGCGTCCCATGTGTCCGGGTCTCATGTGTCCGGGTCCCGCGGGTTCGGGCCACCTTGGCGGTCTGTGCTCCGTGAACCGGGACGTTCGTCCGGGCGACAGGGCTCGCCTCGCCGGTCTGCGTGGTGCCGGTCTGGGTCTCCCCGGTCTGGGCGGCGTTGGCCTGCTGCTCGTCGTGCCGTCTCTCGCGGCGCTCGGCCTCCCGCTTGCGCTTCTTCTTCTCCTTCTCGACGAACTCCTTCAGCCCAGGCGTGAAACCGCCACCGAACCGGTCCATGTCGGGCGGGACGAAGTCGTACGCCGGGGTGCCCCGCAGGGCCTGCCGCATCGAGTCCACCCAGATCGGACCGGGCAGGGACGCCCCCTGCACGGCGCCGTAGTAGCGCCCGCCGATGGTCACGCCGGTGAGCGGGTAGCGGTAGGAGCCCCGGATGTCGCCGATGCTGACCGCGGCGGCGAGCGTGGGGGTGTAACCGGCGAACCAGGCGGAGGCGTACCCGTTGTTCGTGCCCGTCTTGCCCGCCTGTGGACGCCCGATGGACTGCCCGCGCATCGTCCCCCTGGTGAAGACCCCGCTCAGCACGTGGTTGACCGCGTCGGCGACCTCGGGTTCGAGCGCGGTCACACAGTCCTGCGGCACCTGCCTGCGACTGCCGTCCTTCCCCACAACCGCGGTGATCGCCACGGGCCGGCAGTAGCGTCCGCGCGCCGCGAACGCCGCGAACGCGGCGGCCACCGTCGTCGGGTCCATCTCGTTGGCGCCGAGGGTGAACGTGGGCACCTCGTGCAGCGGTTGGCCGTCGGCCCGCGCGATTCCGAGCGCCTGTGCGGTCCTGACCACGTTGCACAGGCCGACATGGCGCTCCAACTCCATGAAGAAGATGTTCACCGAGTTCCAGGTGCCCATCTCCAGGCTGAGCGGCCCGCCCCGGCCCTCACCGCCCGCGTTGTGGATCGTCGTCCTGGGGTCGTTGACGGCCTTGCCCGAGCAGTTCCGGTAGCCGCCGGCCGGGACGAAAGCCCCGGGGATCTGGAACCCGTCGCCGAACCGCATGCCCTGCGACAGCGCAGTGGCCAGTGTGAACGCCTTGAACGTCGATCCCGCCTGCAGGCCGAGTCCGCCGCCGTGCGCCTGATCGGCGGCCAGGTTGTAGGTGGTGCGCGGCCCGAGGCTCCGGTTCTTCGGGTTGCGCCCGTACCGCTTGCTGACCGCCATCGCCCGGATGAACCCGGTGCCCGGCTCGATCATGCTCTCGGCGGCCACCTGGGGGTCCCGGGGGCGTACCCGGGCCGAGATGGCCCGCTCGGCCGCCCGCTGCGCCACCGGGTCGACCGTGGTCCACAGCGTGAGCCCGCCCCGCTGGAGGCGCCGCTCGCGCTCGGCACGCGTGCTCCCGAACGCGGGATTGGTCAGCACCTCCTGCTGCACGTACACGCAGAAGAACGGGTAAACGCTCGCTCCGCATCCGCCGGGCTCCGCCCGCATGCGCAGCCCCAGCGGCATGCCCTGTGCCGTTCGCGCGGCACCTTGTCCTATCATCCGCAGTTCGGCCATCCGGCCGAGCACCAGGTTACGCCGGTCGAGCAGTCGCGCCCGCTGCTCTGCGCCGATCGACGGATCGGTGACGTACGGCGCCCGCACCGCTCCGGCGAGCGTGGCCGCCTGGGGGAGCGTCAGGTCGGCGGCGTCGACGCCGAAGAATCGCTGGGCGGCGGCCTGCACCCCGAACGCGCCGGCGCCGAAATAGGCGATGTTGAGGTATCGCTCCAGGATCTCGTCTTTGGTGTACTTCTGCTCCAGCGCCAGCGCGTAGCGCAACTCGGTGATCTTGCGGTGGATGTTCCGTACCCGGGCCAGGGCGCGCTCGTGGGGGGTCTCCGCCTGGGTGACCATGATGTTCTTCACGAGCTGCTGGGTGATCGACGAGCCGCCCTGTCGGATGCCGCCCGCCCTGGTGTTGGCGATGAGCGCCCGCAGCGTGCCCTTGACGTCCAGCCCGCCGTGCTCGTAGAACCGGGAGTCCTCGATGGCCACGATCGCCTGCCGCATGGCCGGAGCGACCCGGTCGAGCGGCACGGACTGCCGGTTCTGGTAGTAGAACTGCGCGATCTGCCTGCCGTTCCGGTCCAGCAGCCGGGTCATCTCGGGCAGACGGTCCTCGCTGGGCGGCGGCGGCAGGCGCGTGAACATGGACGTGGCGTTCCTGGCGGCCAGGCCGGCCCCGCTCACCAGCGGCATGGCCAGACCGGCGACCAGGATTCCCCCGGCCGCGCCTGCCAAGCCCAACGCGGCGACAGCGCCGAGTAGACGAGAGGTCACGGAAATATCAGTGCGACCTCGGGATCAGGTCCAAACGCGATCCGGCGAAAGCTTTACATCGGCCTGCTGATCTTCAACCCGAGTGAGGTGAACTGCTCGAAAGGCCGGTGGTATCCCCGTTCGATGTGGTTCACACCGCGCAAAGTGGAGGTCCCCTCCGCCACCGCCGCGGCCAGCACCGCCGAGAAGCCGGCCCGGATGTCCGGCAGCGTGACGTCGGCCCCGCGCAGCTTCGACACCCCGTGCACCACAGCCGAGTGCTTGGCGTTGGTGTCGTGGTAACGGCAGGCCGGGCCGCCCAGGCACTGTGCGAACACCTCGATCTCGCAGCCCAGCTTCTGCAGGGCCGGCACGTACACGAGCCGGTTCTCGAAGACCGTCTCATGCAGCACCGACATGCCGTCGGCCCGGGTGAACAGCACCATCAGCGGCGTCTGCCAGTCCGTCATGAACCCGGGATGGGTGTCGGTCTGCACGGCGGCCGCACGCAGTCCGTCGGCGGCCGAGGCGCACAGCCACTCGTCGGTGATCTCGAACCGCGCGCCCATCCTGGCGAGTGTGGTGATGGCGGTGACCAGGCGGTCCTGCGGGCAGCCGTGCACCCGCACCTCGCCCCCGGTGACGAGCCCCGCCACCAGGTAAGAGAACGCCTCGATGCGGTCGCCGGCCAACCAGGTGGAGGCCCCGTGCAGCCGCTCCACGCCCTCGATGACGATGCGCCGGTCCGGGCTGAGCTCGATCATCGCGCCCATCCGCTGCAGGAACAGCGCGAGCTCCACCACCTCCGGCTCCATCGCGGCGCCCTTGATGACCGTTTTTCCCTCGGCGAGCACGGCCGACATCAGGATCGTCTCGGTGGCGCCGACGCTGGGATAGGGCAGCGTGATGCGGCTGCCGCGCAGCCGGGTCGCCTTGGCGGCGATCCCGTTGTCGCCGACCTCGATCTCCGCGCCCAGCGACCGCAGCGCCTCGACGTGATAGTTGACCGGCCGCCGCCCGATCGGGTCGCCGCCCACGAGGGGGACGAACGCCTCACCGGCCAGGTGCAGCAGCGGGCCGAGCATCAGGATCGGGATGCGGTTGAGGCCCGTGTACTCCTCCGGGACGCGGGGCCTGATGTCGGTGCCCCGCTCGATGGTGATCTCGCCCGGGGTGATCTCCACGTGGATGCCGAGGGCCTCCAGCATCGCCGCCGTCAGCCCCACCTCGCCGACCTCGGGGGCGTTGTGCAGGGTGCTCGGGCCGGTGCCCAGCATGGCCGCGACCATGTGCTTGGACACCGCGTTCTTCGAGCCGCGGACCTCGACGTCCCCCCGTAGCGGGCCCGACGGGTCGATCTGCCACACCTCTTCCCTGCTGTGCCTGTTGACTCGCTCGCTCTGCTCGCTCACGTTGTCTCCTCGAGTGCGCAGGTGAACCAAGAGTAACCGGCTGGATCGGATCAACAGGTATCAGGTGGGACCTAGGTACTATCTGGACGGTGCGGTATCTGAGGGGCAATTTTCAGGTGGCGGCGCTTACCGTCCTCGTCCTGGCACCGCTCGGCGTGGTGGCCGGATTCATATGGTCGGCGGTGGCGCCGGCCTCACGGTTCGTTGTGACCGACGTGGGCCCGATGCTCGCCGATCCCGTGGCGCAGACGCTGATAGAGGCCGACGGCTGGTTCGCCGTCGTCACCGGCGGGTTCGGCCTGCTCTGCGGCATCGCGGGGTACGTCCTGGCCCGTCGGCGGCCCATCCAGGCCCTGGTGGGCCTCGCGGGCGGCGGCCTGCTCGCCGGTTACCTCGCGCTCCTGGTCGGCGGAACGGCGAAGGGAACGATCCATGCGGCCGCCCCCGGCGGCTTCACCACGACCGCCTCACTCGGCGTGACCGCGCACGGCGTGCTGTTCGCCTGGCCGATCCTGGCCACCGCCGCCTTCTGGATCATCGAGTTCGTGGTCTTCTCGCAGGAGCGCCGCGAGGTACGCGGTAGCTGATCCGGCTCAGGAGCGGGCGGGATGCCTGCGCCAGTGTTCGGTCGCCCGCTCGAAGGCATGCCCGAGCCGCAGCACCTCCACGTCCGCCCACGGCCTGCCGACGATCTGCACGCCGACCGGCAGGCCACCCGAGGTGAACCCGCACGGCACCGACATCGCGGGCGCGTGCAGCACGCTGATCCAGTAGCAGGAGCGCATCCACGCCAGATAGTCGGGCATCGGCTGCCCGGCGACCTCCGTGACGTACGGATCGTCCACCGGGAACGGCGGCACCTGGCTGACCGGCGCCACCAGGAAGTCGTAGTCGTCGAAGAACGCGCGCATCCGGTGGAACAGCCCGGTGCGCAGCCGCTCGGCCCGGGCGAGGTCGGCCCCGATGATCTCACGCCCCCGCTCGACGTTCCACGCCACGTTGGGGCCCACGCCCGGGATTCCGTCGAAGTTGAGCGCGTAGTACCACGCCCGGTAGATCCGGAAGGCGTCCTCGGCGTCCGACAGGTCGAGATCCACCTGCTCGACCTTGGCCCCGAGGCCGGTCAGCACCGCCGCCGCCTCCGCCGTCGCCCTCGCCGTCTCCGGGTCCACCGGCAGCCCGCCGAGGTCCGGGCTGAACGCGATCCGGACCCCTGCGACGTCGCTCCCCAGTGGGGGCGCGAAGGCCGAGCCGTCTTCCCTGATCGAGTACGGCGAAGCCGGGTCGAAACCGGCGATCGCCGACATGAACAGCGCGAGGTCGCCCACCGTCCGGGCCATCGGCCCGGAGACCGGCAGCGTCAACCACGCGGCGGTGGCCGATCTGGACGGCACCCGCCCCGGCGTCGGCCGCAGTCCGGCCACGTTGCAGAACGACGCGGGGTTGCGCAGCGAGCCGCCCATGTCCGAGCCGTCGGCCAGCGGCACCATCCGGGTCGCGAGCGCGGCAGCCGCGCCGCCGCTGCTGCCGCCGGCGCTCCTGGACAGGTCATAGGGGTTGCGGGTCGCGCCGAACACCTCGTTGACCGTGTGCGATCCGGTGCCGAACTCCGGGGTGTTGGTCTTGCCGATCATGATGCCGCCGGCGTCGCGGATCCGCCGTACGAGCGGGTCGTCCTCGGTGGGGACGTGGTCGGCGAACGCCCGCGAGCCGTACGTCGTGCGGACCCCGGCCGTGTCGGCGAGGTCCTTGTGGGCGACGGGCAGCCCGTGCAGCGGGCCGCGCCAGTGGCCGCGTGCCAGGTCGGCGTCGGCCTGCCGGGCCCGGTCGAGCGCCCGGTCGGCCACCAGCGTCACGATGGCGTTGACCTCGCCGTTCACCTCGTCGATCCGCCGCAGGCACGCCTCGGTCAACTCCACCGCGCCCACCTTCCGGGTGCGCAGCAGTTCGGACATCTCGATCGCGGTGAGGTCGTGCAACTCGGTCATCGACAATCCCCCAAGAGAGTGCATCCGGCCTCGGCTCAGGCCAGATCAGGCAGTGCGCGGGCCCTACGGCTGTCACCTTCGAGTCTCCCCGAGCGCTCGCCCGCCCCGCGATGGCAACACTCGCCGATCAACCCCGGCCGGTTTTGCCGATCAACCCTACGCATGCAATCTGCATGCTAATATGCAGGCATGGGAACAATTCAGATTCGCGATGTCCCCGATGTGACTGAGCGGACACTCAAGGCGCGGGCCGAGCGAGAGGGTAAGTCACTGACGGCCTACGTGCGCGACCTGCTGAACGAGGAGGCGGCCACTCCTGCGCTGGACGAGGTGATGGCCAAGATCGCTACTGATGAGCCGGTGCCGTACGACCCCGACTTCGTGCGCGAGACGATGCGTGAGGGCCGCCGGTGACCATGGTCGTCGACGCCTCGATCGTTTTCCGCCTGCTGGCCAACGTGAAAGGCGACGATCTCCTTCGGCGACGGTTGACCCGGAAGCTGCACGCACCGGCGCTGATCGACGTGGAGATCGCGTCCGTGGTGCGTGGGCATGTGATCACCAGTAAACCGGAGGTGCGCATCTCAACGGATCGGGCCACCATCATGCTGGAACGCTACGCGCAGCTTAAGATCGTCCGGCATTCCATGCTGCCCTTGCAGCCACGAGTGCTGGAGCTTCGGAACAATCTCACCGCCTATGACGGCATGTATGTCGCCCTCGCGGAACTACTCGGGGTGCCGCTGCTCACCGACGACGCGAAGTTCGCAGGTTCGACCGGACACCGCGCGGAGATTCACCGCTATCCGCCGCCATGGCAGGCCGATCAGCCGCCCGAGGGCGGTTAGACCGTTCGGCTCGGCAGGCGGCGGACGCCGACGGCTACTCCGGGGCGTAGGCGAGGTTGGGGCGCAGCCAGTGTTCGATCTCGGCCAGGGGGAGGCCGCGCCGTACGGCGTAGTCCTCGGCCTGGTCCCGGTTGATCCGTCCCACCGTGAAGTAGCGCGACGACGGGTGAGCGAAGATCAGTCCGCTGACGGCGGATCCCGGGGTCATCGCGCCGGACTCGGTCAGGCCCATGCCGACCCGCTCGGCGTCGAGCAGGTCGAACAGGATCCGCTTCTCGCTGTGGTCGGGACAGGCGGGGTAGCCGAGCGCCGGGCGGATGCCGCGGTAACGCTCGGCGTGCAGGTCCTCGATGAGCGGGTCGGCGTCGGGCTCGAACCAGGCCCGCCGCGCCTGCAGATGAACGTGCTCGGCGAACGCCTCGGCCAGCCGGTCGGCCAGCGCCTTCACCATGATCGCCCGATAGTCGTCGTGCTCGGCCTCGAACTCGGCGGCGAACTCGTCGGCGCCGTGAATGGCGACGGCGAACCCGCCGAGGTGGTCCCCGGCCGGCGCCAGGTAGTCCGCGAGGCACCGGTTGGGCCGTCCCTCCGGCTTGACGGTCTGCTGCCGCAGCATCGGCAGGCGTACGGCATCGCCCGCGCCGGTCTCGATCACGATGTCGTCACCGTCCGAGCAGGCGGGCCAGAAGCCGTACGCGCCGTGCGCCCGCAGCCGGCCGCCCGCGATGATCTGGTCGAGCAGGGCGTTGGCATCGTCGTAGAGTTCGCGGGCCACCGGCTGGTCGAGAATGGCGGGGAACTTGCCCTTCAGCTCCCAGGCGAGGAACAGGAACTGCCAGTCGATCATCGCGCGCAGCTCCGCGACGTCGGGCTGGACGATGCGGACACCGGTGGAGTCCGGCACGGGCAGGTTCTCGAACTCGACCCGCTCGGGGTTGGCGCGGGCCTGGGCGAGGCTCAGCATGGGCTGGTGCCGCCGGTTCTCGTGCTGCTCACGCAGCCGCTCCTGCTCGGCCAGGTTGCGCGTGACCAGTTCTTCGGCGCGTTCCGGGTCGAGCAGGTCCGACACGACGCCGACCACGCGGGAGGCGTCGAGCACGTGGACCGTCGGGCCGTCGTAGGCAGGGGCGATCCGGACGGCGGTGTGCTGGCGTGAGGTCGTGGCGCCGCCGATCAGCAGCGGCAGTTTCAGCCCGCGGCGGCGCATCTCCTCGGCGACGGTGACCATCTCGTCCAGCGATGGGGTGATCAGCCCCGACAGGCCGACGGCGTCGGCGCCCTCGGCGACCGCGGTGTCGAGGATGACGCTCGCCGGGACCATGACGCCGAGGTCGACGACCTCGTAGTTGTTGCAGCCGAGGACGACGCCCACGATGTTCTTGCCGATGTCGTGCACGTCGCCCTTGACGGTGGCGAGCACGATCTTTCCGCTGCCGCTGCCGCTGCCGCTGCCGCTGTCGGCGCTGACGCCGAGCTTGAGCTGGGCCTGCTCTTTCTCGGCCTCCATGTACGGCTCCAGATAGGCGACCGAGCGCTTCATCACCCGGGCGCTCTTGACCACCTGCGGCAGGAACATCTTCCCGGAGCCGAACAGATCGCCCACGATCTTCATGCCGTCCATGAGCGAGCCCTCGATCACGTCGAGAGGGCGGGCCGCCCGCTGCCGGGCCTCCTCCGTGTCGGCCTCGATGAAGTCGACGATGCCGTGCACGAGCGCGTGCGCCAGTCGCTTCTCCACGGGCGCGTCCCGCCAGGCCAGGTCGACCGTACGGCGGGACGCGGTCCCGCTCACCGTCTCGGCGAACGTGACGAGCCGGTCGGTGGCGTCGGACCGCCGGTCGAAGAGCACGTCCTCGACGAGTTCCAGCAGGTCGGCGGGGATGTCCTGGTAGACGGCGAGCTGCCCGGCGTTGACGATGCCCATGTCCAGGCCGGCCCGCACGGCGTGGAGGAGGAACGCGGAGTGCATCGCCTCCCGCACGGTCTCGTTGCCCCGGAAGGAGAACGACAGGTTGGAGATGCCGCCGCTGGTCCGCGCCCCGGGGCAGCGCTCCTTGATGAGCGGCAGGGCGTCGATGAACGCCTTGGCGTAGCCGTTGTGCTCGGCGATGCCGGTGGCGACCGCGAGCACGTTCGGGTCGAACACGATGTCCTCGGCGGGGAAGTGCGCCTCCCGCGTGAGCAGGTCGTAGGCGCGGCCGCAGATCTCCACCTTGCGTTCGACGGTGTCGGCCTGGCCGCGCTCGTCGAAGGCCATGACCACCACGCCGGCGCCGTAGTCCCGGATCACCCGCGCCTGCTCCAGGAACGGGCCCTCACCCTCCTTGAGGCTGATCGAGTTGACGATGCCCTTGCCCTGCACGCACTTGAGCCCGGCCTCCAGCACGCTCCACCGCGAGCTGTCGATCATGATCGGGATGCGGGCGGCCTCGGGCTCGGTGGCGATCAGGTTCAGGAACGTGGTCATCGCCTGCTCGCTGTCGAGCAGGTCGGCGTCCATGTTGACGTCGAGCACGTTGGCCCCGCCGCGCACCTGGTCCAGTGCGACCTCGACGGCGGCCTGATAGTCGTCTGCCTCGATCAGGCGGCGAAAACGCTTCGACCCGGTGACGTTGGTGCGCTCCCCGATCATCACGAACCCGGTGTCCGCGCCGATCTCGAACGGCTCCAGGCCGCTGAAGCGGGTGGTGGCCGACGGGGCGGGGACCTGACGCGGCGGCAGGCCGGACACCGCGGCCGCGATCCGCTCGATGTGCTCGGGGGTCGTGCCGCAGCAGCCGCCGACGAGGTTGACCATCCCCGCCGCGGCGAACTCGCCGAGCAGCCCGGCCGTCTCGTTCGGCGTCTGGTCGTACCCGCCGAACGCGTTCGGCAGGCCGGCGTTGGGGTGGCAGGCCGTGTAGGTGCCGGCCAGCCGGGACAGCTCCGCGACGTGCGGGCGCATCTCCTCGGCGCCAAGCGAGCAGTTGACCCCGACGACCAGCGGATCGGCGTGCTCGATCGAACGCCAGAACGCCTCGACGGTCTGCCCCGACAACGTGCGCCCGCTCAGGTCGACGATCGTCACCGAGATCCACAGCGGCAGCTGCGGAGCGACGTCGCGCGCCGCCGCGATCGCGGCCTTGGCGTTGAGCGTGTCGAAGATCGTCTCAATCAGCAGCAGGTCGACGCCGCCCTCGGCCAGCGCCTGGATCTGCTCCGCGTACGTCTCACGGACCTGGTCGAAGGTCACCGCCCGGTAGGCGGGGTCCTCCACACGGGGGGAGAGCGAGAGCGTGACGTTGAGCGGCCCGACCGACCCGGCGACGAACCGCCCGCCGGCCTCGTCCGCCGCCTGCCGCGCCAGCTGGGCGCCCCGGAGGTTCATCTCCCGCACCAGCGACTGCAGCCCGTAATCGGCCTGCCCGATGCTGGTCGCGGTGAACGTGTTCGTCGTGGTGATGTCCGCGCCCGCCGCCAGATATCGCCGGTGGACGTCGAGGATGAGGTCCGGCCGCGTCAGGTTCAACAGGTCGGGGTCGCCGGTGACGTCACGCGGGTGGTCTCCGAGCAGCTCCCCGCGGTAGTCGGCCGGGGTGAGCCCGGCGCCTTGGAGCATCGTCCCCCAGGCCCCGTCGAGCACCGCGATCCGCCGATCCAGCAGCTCCCGCAGGGCCCGCGTACGGATGTCGGCTCGGTCGTCGTGCTTGGAACGTGTGTTCACCGGTCGCCTCCCGGTTCTCGGGAGGCGCCCTTGACGAAACGTCGCCCGGCCGAGCGTGGCGGGCGTCAACCCGTTGCAGCGCCTCTCGACCGGGACCTCAACCGTACCGAAAGGTGACCGGAAAAATCTACTCCTTGAATGGGGAATCCGGAACGCGGGGCAGCGGTGCCCTACGCTTCGAAACGTGGGCAAGAACAACAAGAGCAAGGGTGGCCAGGGCACTCCGGCGACGGTGGCGCTGACCAAGGCGGGGGCCGACTTCACCCTCCACCCCTATGAGCACGATCCGAACGCGCAGGCGTACGGCGAGGAGGCCGCCGACGCACTCGGCCTGCCGTACGAGCGAATCTTCAAGACTCTCGTGGCCGAGACCGAGCGCGGGATGGCCGTCGCGGTCGTCCCGGTGGCGGGCAAGCTGGACCTGAAGGCGTTCGCCTCCGCCCTGCACGGCAAGCGCGCGACGATGGCCGAGGCCGGCAAGGTGGAGCGGGTCACCGGCTACGTCGTCGGTGGCATCAGCCCGCTCGGCCAGCGCAAGCAGCTGCCCACGGTCGTCGACGAGTCGGCGCTCGGCTTCGAGACCATCTACTTCTCGGCCGGACGGCGTGGCCTGCAGATCGAGACGGCTCCCGCCACCCTCGTCGACCTCACCGGCGCCTTCGTCGCCTCGATCTCCAGAACCGACTGAGATCCGGATCGACGTCCTCGACACCTTTCCCAAAGGCTGAGCATGAGTTGTTTGATCACGTAGTACGCCCTAGCTCAGGCTCTCCTGGACTCCGAACCAGCGGTCGGCCAAATCGTCGAAGGTAGTGACGTCCGAAGCAGGGATGACGAGGTGCCGATGGAGGAGGTGAGTGAAGTCCCGAAGTTCCCGCGAAAGCAGTCCCTACGCGAGGTCCGCTGGAATGAGCCGGAAGCTGGGAATCTGGCCGTGCAGCGGGCGAATAACCCGAAAGTGACGATGGTCGAGGGTGAGGATGGAATCGGTTCGATAGCGGTCCGCGAGGATGACGTTGATCGCGTCGGTGAGGCCGATGTTGAGGTCGGCGTACTTGGCCAGCAGGGGCCGGGCTGCGAGTAGATCTTCTTCACCGATGGTGGGGATTTCGAAGCCACCGTTGGTGAGGGCGTCGATCGCTTGGAGTGAGCCGGCGGCCCCCAGGCGGCTGGCCAGCATGTAGTCGACCTCGGCCAGGACCAGGGGAGAGACGACGGGTGGCTCGTCGGCTTCAGCCAGTGCGCTGCGCACCTTGTGATGTGCGGGATGCTTGGCGGCCATTCCGGCGAGTAGTCCGGAGGTGTCAGCGATCAGACGTGGCATCGCTGTCCTCTAGATCGCTCCATGAGAAGCCGTCGGCACCGAACCCCGCGGCGAGTTCCTCCTCCACGCGATCAGGCAGTGAGGCGTCCAGGGCGTCGAAGACGGGCAAGGTGGCCGTGGGCCTGGCGGGCTCGTCTGCGAGCAGGCGGTCGATTGCTTCTCGGATCAACTCTGCCTCACTACGGTGGCGACGGCGAGCCGCCTGAGACAGGCGATGCTTCGCGTCAGCGGACAGATAGACGGTAGTGCGCATCATACTCATGACATATATGGTACCAGCGAACTTCAGGCTGAAAAGGTCAGACCAGCGGGAGAAATCCTCTTCCCATCGTTTGACGCTGGGGCGGGGAGACTCGGATACGACAGCGTCTGTTTGGTGGGACCCCCCGACCGGGACCAGGCCGAGGACTATGCCGTACGCCGTCAGGGATCAGGGGGAGAGCACCCGGATGCGGAGGATCTTGGCGAGGAACATGACGCCGGTGACGAACAGTACGGGTCCGATGAGCTGCCCGACCAGGTAGAGGCCTTCGGGCGGAATCGGCGCCACATGGAGTTGCGCCACCCCGATCTGCTTCAGCGTGTTCATACTGATGGAGGCCAGGTTCATGGCGTAAGCGGCTTCCAGGCCCCCGGTTCGCACAGCCAGCCACGCGCCCATGAGGGCGAAGATCGTGACCGACAGCAGATCGACGGCGGCGAAGCCGGGCGTGACCGCCCCCTGTATCAGAACGGAAGCCACGGTGGCGGCCGCGATCCCAGCCCAGGGGGTGGCGGTTCGGATGCCCGGAGCCTGCAGGATGAACCCCATCACGCACGGCCACCAGGCCGCGGCGGGCACGAGCAGGATCATGATGATGATGATCGGATACAGGCTGGCCATGGAAAGGCCGTCGACCCAGTAGTAGAGGGGTCGCACCGTCGAGCCGTCCAACCGGCCCAGAGCGAAAGCGAAGCCGTAGCTGACGATCTCTACTATGACGGCGAGGCCGAGGCACGAGATCAGCAAATCGGCCCGCGGCTTTCCCTCGACGGAGATGAGGCTGCCGAGAGGCCGGCCCTGCACAAGCCGTGGAACGACCAAGAGATACGCGAGGACGAGGGACAGCGCGACGGATGAAGAGATCAGTTCCCATTGGGAGTCGGACACCGTCCGCTGCACGTGCGTCTCGCCATAACCGGCGATGACGGCGACAGCCCCTGCCAGGGCAGCTCCGATCAACCCCACCACGGTGCCGCCCACGAGGCCGGCGACGAGTGCGCCGATCGTGCGGGAGGGACTGTTGAGCGGAGTGCGGGCGAGGAGATGGAACCGCAGGCCGCTCGGGATGGCCGATGTGCTCGGCTTCCATGTCACGCTGCGGGCATAGGAGGCCGGGTCACGGCCGTAGGAGACGGCGCCCGACTGGTACGGCACATGCTGCTGAGTCGTGTGAGTTGGTGCGGGGCTCGGGGCCGCTGCGGCGGCGCCGGGCCGCACCCACCAGGACCAGTACGACGGAGGAGCAGGCCAGGACGGGTCGGGGCCGGCCCAGCCTTCGTTCGGCTCCCAGCCCTCCGGTGTGGGCGGCCATCCCGGTGGGGAATTGAACTTCCAGCCCGGACCCGGGGACGGGGGGATTTTCATCGAAGCTGCCCTTATCTGATGAAGGGGATGGAAATCGGATACCTGTACCAGTCACCCCTGTTGGCGGCCGTCGCGGCCATGGCCCGGAAAATGATCGCCACGATGAAGATGGGAAGCGCGACGAGCAGGACGAGCACTCCGACCACCATCATCGGCACGAGCAGGAGGAGCGACACGACCAGTTCGGTCAGCGCGAAGTTCAGCGCCTCTTTCGCGTGCTGTCGTACGAACGGGTCGCGGCCGCGTTCGGAGTTGTAGATGACCAGGGGCGGAAGCCAGAGCAGCAGCGATGAGATGCCGCAGGTGACGAGCCCGCCGATGTTCAGGAGCAGCGCCCCCAGATGCGCCCACATGGCGGAGTTGCGGGCCTGGGCCGGATCCGGCGGAAAGCCCCCACCCGGGCCCTGGGGGAACGCTGGGCTGTTCCATGCGGAAGGGGCTTGGGGCGGCGGTCCATACGCCTGAGGCGGACTCCATGCGGGCGCGGAAGGGGTCGCTTTCGGGCCCGGCTCCGATGAGGCCTTGATCCACCAACTCCAGTAGGGAGGGACGGGCGGCCAGTGCGACTCGGGGCCCGCCCACGAGTCGTTGGGGACCCAGCCGTCCGGAGGCGTTGGCCACCCAGGAGGTGGATTGAAGACCCACTCACCCTCCGGCCGAGGGGGGATGCGCAAGAGATGTCCCGTCGTTCGGGTTATGTCGGGTTGATTAGCCACATTATGCACAGACCGATATCGGATGTCATGGGTGGAGAATTGGCGTTATCAACCTTTATCTGGCTAATAGTCCGTTTTATGAGGTAACGATCTCATGTCACCACACTGCTCGGGTACAGGACAAGGTGCAGGATGCGAGCGCGTAGGCGGCGGACTGTACGGACGGCTTTGACGGACGGGGGCAGGGTGGGAGCGGAGGAACGGCTCGAACGGGCCAGGGAGCTCTATGAACAGGCCGTTTTCGGTGGTGATGTCGACGCGACCGCGGCGGCCGATCGGGAACTGGACGCGATCGAGGCCGATCTCGCGCTGGCCCGCGGCCGGATCGTCCATGCGCGGTTCCTCCACGAGAGAACCGAGGACCCCCGCGAGTCGGCGCTGTTCCAGCGTGCCGCCGAGCTCTATCAGAGGCTCGGGGACGTGCGCGGCGAAGCCGAGGCACTGTTCTGGATCGGCACCTTCCACCAAGTCGTACGGCACGACAACGAAACGGCGGTTCCCGCCTTTGTGCGGTCGTACGAGCTCGCCACGCAGGCCGGCGACAAGCTGACCATGTCGTACGCGATCCGGCACCTGGGCATCGCCGAGCACGTCGCCGGTCGGCTGGACACGGCACGTGAGCGGCTGGAGGAGTCGGTACAGCTGCGCCGAGAGCTCGGCTTCTCGGCCGGTGTCGCAATGAATCTGATCGGGCTGGCCCATATCGCCGTCGCCGACGGCCGTGCCGACGAGGTGCCGGAGCTGCTGCGGGAGGCGGAGTCGCTCGCGGAGGCGAGCGATGCCCCGGGCGTCCTGCGCTGGGTCGGGGAGGCGCGAGCACGGCTCACACGTTGACCCCTGAAGAGTCATCCTCACCTGAGGCCATGTGCGGCGCGGCTGTCGTGCCAAGCGCCGGCCATCCGGTGGGCGAGACCGGGTGCCCCCGTGGTGGACGGGAAGAAGAACGGGCTGCCGGTTCTCCGTAGACGGTCGAGGTCGCGCAACGATAGTAAAACTGTGTTTTATTCGTCACCCACAGTGATGACTATGCTATAGTTGCATAGTACTATTCATCTATGCGGGAGCCGTCACCCATGCTGCTACCCCTGCTTCGCTCCAGAGCGGTGGGCGAGTTGCTCGCTTGGCTCTATCTCCATCCGGAGAGCGAGTACTCAACCACCGATCTTGCCGCGCGAACGGGGACGTCGCAGTCGACAGTGAGCCGTGAGGTAGACCGGTTCACCGGTGCTGGGCTGACGGTCGAAAGACGGCTTGGCAACCTCCGTCTTATCCGCGCCAACAACGACACGATCGTCGCGAAACCGCTCACGGATCTGTTGGCGGTGACCTTCGGGCCTGCCGCGGTCCTGCCGCCCCTCCTCCAACCGCTCTCGGGCATCGACGAGGCGTACATCTATGGTTCTTGGGCGGCCCGCTACGCGAACCAAGCCGGGCCTCCACCGCGGGACGTCGACGTCCTCATCGTCGGCACCGCGGACGACGACGAGCTTTACGGCGCGGCACGAATAGCCGAGGGCATCCTCGGTCGTGAAGTGAACATCAGCAGAATCTCGCGGGCATCATGGATCGAAGACGTCGACAACCCGTTCGGGAAGTCCCTGCGGAGCAGACCTCTCTATCCCCTCCAGCTTGGGCACCACCGCTCCGGTGGCGGCGGCACGGGATAGGTCCTGTCTCAACGGACCCCGATCAGCCAAGTACGAGTCATCCGGTGGGCGAGACCCGGTGCCCGCATGGTGGACGGGAAGAAGGAGTGGCTGCCGGTTCTCCGTAGACTGTTACGGTGATTTCCCGTATCGACCTGCGCGGCTCCCTTCCCGGGGACCTGCGCGCCGTGCTGCCCCGCGCCGAGCTCGACGTCGAGGCCGCCCTGGAGAAGGTGCGGCCCATCTGCGAGGAGGTGCGCCATCGCGGTGCGGCAGCCGTACGGGAGCTGACCGCGAAATTCGACGGCGTCGAGCTGGAGCGCGCCCGCGTGCCCGCCGCCGAGCTCGACCGGGCACTGACCGCCCTGGACCCGAAGGTGCGCGCCGCGCTGGAGGAGTCGATCAGGCGGGCCCGCCTGGTCCACCGCGACCAGCGCCGCACCGACACCACCACGAACGTCGTGCCCGGCGGCACCGTCACCGAGCGGTGGGTGCCGGTCGGCCGGGTCGGGCTGTACGTGCCGGGCGGCCGGGCCGTCTACCCCTCCAGCGTGGTCATGAACGTGGTCCCCGCCCAGGAGGCGGGGGTGCCTTCGCTCGCCGTCACCTCCCCGGCCCAGGCGGACTTCGGCGGCCTGCCGCACCCCGCGATCCTCGCCGCGTGCGCGCTGCTCGGGGTCGACGAGGTGTACGCCGTGGGCGGCGCGCAGGCCGTGGCGATGTTCGCGTACGGCACCGAGGAGTGCCCGCGCGCCGACATGGTGACCGGGCCGGGCAACATCTGGGTGGCCGCGGCCAAGCGGCTACTCAAGGGTCGTATCGGCATCGACTCCGAGGCCGGGCCCACCGAGATCGCGATCCTCGCCGACGAGACCGCCGACCCCGTGCACGTGGCGGCCGACCTGATCAGCCAGGCCGAGCACGACGTGATCGCCGCCTCCGTGCTGGTCACCACCAGCACCGCGCTGGCCGACGCGATGGAGAAGGAACTGCCCGGCCAGGTGGCCGCGACCCGCCACTCCGAGCGGATCACGCAGGCGCTCGCCGGCCGGCAGTCCGGCATCGTGCTGGTGTCGGACATCGAGGACGGGCTGGAGGTCGTCGACGCCTACGCCGCCGAGCACCTGGAGATCCAGACCGCCGACGCCGCCGCGGTCGCCGCCCGGGTGCGCAACGCCGGGGCGATCTTCGTCGGGCCGTACGCCCCGGTCTCCCTGGGGGACTACATGGCCGGGTCCAACCACGTGCTGCCGACCGGCGGCTGCGCCTGCCACTCCTCGGGGTTGTCGGTGCAGACGTTCCTGCGCGGCATCCACGTCGTCGACTACACCCGCGAAGCGCTCGCCGAGGCCGCGCCGTACGTCTGCGCGCTCGCCGACGCCGAGGACCTGCCCGCACACGGCGCCGCCATCCGCGCCCGGTTCGACTGGAACATCCCCTCATGACCCTTGACGATCTGCCGCTCCGCGACGACCTGCGCGGCAAGCAGCCGTACGGCGCGCCGCAGCTCGACGTGCCCGTCCAGCTCAACACCAACGAGAACCCCTACCCGCCGTCGGCGGCGCTGATCGACGATCTCGCCCGGGCCGTACGGCTCGGCGCCGCCACGCTCAACCGCTATCCCGACCGGGACGCGGTCGAGCTGCGCAAGGACCTCGCCGACTACCTCGGCCACGGCCTGACGGCCCGGCAGGTGTGGGCCGCCAACGGATCGAACGAGATCATCCAGCAGATCCTGCAGGCGTTCGGCGGCCCTGGGCGGTCGGCCATCGGCTTCGAGCCGTCCTACTCCATGCATCCGATCATCGCGGGCGCCACCGGCACCCGCTGGATCGAGGCCGCCCGCGACGAGGGCTTCGCGATCGACCCCGAGGCCGCCGTCGCCGACATCCATCGCCACCGCCCCGACGTGGTCTTCCTGACCTCCCCGAACAACCCGACCGGTACGGCGCTGCCGCTCGACGTGATCGAGCATGTCCTGCGGGCGGCCCCCGGCATGGTGGTGGTCGACGAGGCCTACGCGGAGTTCGCCAGGGAGGGCACGCCGTCGGCGCTCGCCCTGCTGGCGGACCATCCCCGGCTGATCGTCACGCGGACCATGTCGAAGGCGTTCGCCATGGCCGGGACCCGCCTGGGCTACCTGGCCGCCGACCCGGCCGTCATCGAAGGGCTGTTGCTGGTCCGCCTGCCGTACCATCTGTCGACCCTGACGCAGGCGGCCGCGCGGGTCGCGCTCGCGCACCGCGCCGAACTGCTCGGCACGGTCGACGCGCTGCGCGCCGAGCGCGACGCCACGGTGGACTGGCTGCGCGGGCTCGGCCTGACCGTCGCCGACTCGGACGCGAACTTCGTGCTGTTCGGGCGGTTCCCCGACCGGCACGCCGTCTGGGAGGCGCTGCTGGAACGCGGGGTGCTGATCAGGGAGACCGGCCCGCAGGGCTGGCTCAGGGTGTCGATCGGCACACCGGAGGAGATGGCGGCCTTCCGCGCCGCCCTGGAAGGGGTCATCAAATGAGTGTCGAGCGTCGGGGCCGGGTCGAGCGCAGCACCAAGGAGACGTCCGTGCTGGTCGAGGTGGGGCTCGACGGCACCGGCATCGTCGACGTCTCCACCGGCGTGGGGTTCTTCGACCACATGCTGGCCCAGATCGGCAAGCACGGGCTGTTCGACCTGACCGTGAAGACCGAGGGTGACCTCCACATCGACTCACACCACACGATCGAGGACACCGCCCTCGCGCTGGGCGCCGCGTTCCGCGAGGCCCTGGGCGACAAGTCGGGCATCCGGCGGTTCGGCACCGCGTCCTGCCCGCTGGACGAGGCGCTCGCCCAGGTCACCGTGGACCTGTCCGGCCGGCCGTACCTGGTGCACACCGAGCCCGAGGGCATGGCCCCAATGATCGGGCCGGACTACGACACGACGATGACGCGGCACATCCTGGAGTCGTTCACGGCCCAGGCGGCCGTCTGCCTGCACGTGCACGTGCCGTACGGGCGCAACGCCCACCACATCGTGGAGGCGCAGTTCAAGGCCCTGGCGCGGGCCCTGCGCGAGGCCTCGGAGCGGGATCCGCGGGCGAGCGGCGTCCCCAGCACCAAGGGCGTGCTCTGATGACCTTCGCCTCGGTCGGAATGATCTTCGTCGGCCTCTTCCTGGTCGGCGGGGTCATCTCCGGGCTGCGGCAGGGAATCAAGCCGCTGGCGGTGCTGTCCGGTGTGGGAGCCGTGCTGGCGATCACCGCGGGGGTGATGTGGTGGGAGTGAGAAAGCGCGTGGTCGTGCTCGACTACGGCTCGGGCAACCTCCGCTCGGCCGAGCGGGCGCTGGCGCGGGCGGGCGCCGACGTGACGGTGACCGCCGACTTCGACGCGGCGCTCGACGCCGACGGCCTCGTGGTCCCCGGCGTCGGCGCGTTCTCCGCGTGCATGGAGGGGCTGCGGCGGGTGCGCGGCGAGCAGATCATCGGGCGTCGCCTGGCCGGCGGACGTCCCGTGCTCGGCATCTGCGTCGGCATGCAGATCCTGTTCGAGAAGGGCGTCGAGCACGGCGTCCACACTCCCGGCTGCGGCGAGTGGCCCGGGGTCGTCGAGCGGCTCGACGCCCCCGTGCTCCCCCACATGGGCTGGAACACGGTGGCGGCTCCCGCCGGATGCACGCTGTTCCGCGGCCTGGACGCCGGTACCCGGTTCTACTTCGTGCACTCCTATGGGGTGCGGGAGTGGCGCCTGGAGGCGGGCCCCGGCTTCGCCGAGCCCCTCGTCGCCTGGACCGAGCACGGGGGGCCGTTCGTGGCCGCCGTCGAGAACGGGCCGCTCACGGCGACCCAGTTCCACCCGGAGAAGTCCGGCGACGCGGGAGCCGTACTTCTGTCCAACTGGCTCGGCAAGCTGTGACCCCTGTTTCCTGAACCCGTGCTGTGAACCTGTACCTGGCGGAGCCCGTCCTAATCGTAGGGTCCGCTCGTCTCTGACCGGAGGTCGTGTTCCAATGTCGCTCGTATTGCTCCCAGCCGTGGACGTCGCGGACGGCCAGGCCGTCCGCCTGGTGCAGGGGGAGGCGGGGACGGAGACCTCGTACGGGGATCCGCTGGTCGCCGCGCTCGCCTGGCAGGAGGCCGGCGCGGAGTGGATCCATCTGGTCGACCTGGACGCGGCGTTCGGCCGGGGCGGCAACCGTGAGCTGCTCGCCTCGGTGGTCGGGCGGCTGGACGTGGACGTCGAGCTGTCCGGCGGCATCCGCGACGACGAGTCGCTGGCCGCCGCGCTGGCCACCGGCTGCCGCCGGGTCAACATCGGCACCGCCGCGCTGGAGGATCCGGCCTGGTGCGCCAAGATCATCGCGGAGTACGGCGACCGCGTCGCGGTGGGGCTGGACGTCCGGGGGACCACCCTGGCCGCCCGCGGCTGGACGCAGGAGGGCGGCGACCTGTGGGAGGTGCTCGACCGGCTGGAGTCCGAGGGCTGCCCGCGCTACGTGGTCACCGACGTCACCAAGGACGGTACGCTTCGCGGCCCGAACATCGACCTGCTCCGGCAGGTCTGCGCCAGGACCGAGCGGCCGGTGATCGCGAGTGGCGGCGTGTCGTCGCTGGACGACCTGCGCGCGCTCGCGACGCTCGTACCGGAGGGCATCGAGGGCGCGATCGTCGGCAAGGCGCTGTACGCCCAGGCGTTCACGATGGAAGAGGCGCTGGCGGCGGTGAGCGCCCGATGAGCGGTGAAACCGATGCGCACGGCCGCATCTTCTCGGGAGGCCCCTGGGAGGACCGGTACGGCTACGCCCGCGCCGTCGTCGCCGGGCCGTACGTGATGGTGTCGGGCTGCACGGCCACCGTCGGAGGCGAGGTCCAGCACGTGGGCGACGCCTTCAACCAGACCCTCACCGCCATCTCCATCGCGCTCGACGCGGTCGAGAAGGCGGGCGTCTCGATCGACGACGTCGTCCGCACCCGGATGTTCGTGGTGAACGCCGCCGACTTCGACGAGGTCGGGCGGGCGCACGGCCAGGTGTTCGGCGCCGTACGGCCCGCCTGCACGAGCGTGCAGGTCGCCGGGCTGGTCGACCCCCGGATGCTGGTCGAGGTGGAGGTCGAGGCATATCGGGTCGATCGAGGAGAGGAAACGCGATGACGGTCGCCGTTCGGGTCATTCCCTGTCTCGACGTCGACGGAGGCCGGGTCGTCAAAGGGGTCAACTTCGAGAACCTCCGCGACGCCGGTGACCCGGTCGAACTCGCCCGGCGCTACGACGCCGAGGGGGCCGACGAGCTGACGTTCCTGGACATCACCGCTTCGTCCGGGGAACGGGAGACCATGCTGGAGGCGGTCCGCCGTACCGCCGAGCAGGTCTTCATCCCGCTGACGGTCGGCGGGGGCGTGCGCACGGTCGAGGACGTGGACCGGCTGCTGCGCGCCGGGGCCGACAAGGTCGGGATCAACACGGCCGCCATCGTCCGGCCCGAGCTGCTGACCGAGGCGTCCCGCCGGTTCGGGGCCCAGTGCATCGTGCTGTCCGTGGACGCCCGCAGGGTCGTCGACGGGCCGCCCACCCCGTCGGGGTTCGAGGTGACGACCCACGGAGGCCGCCGGGGCACGGGCATCGACGCGGTCGAGTGGGCGGCGCGGGCCGAGGAGCTCGGAGTGGGGGAGATCCTGCTCAACTCGATGGACGGCGACGGCACGAAGTCGGGATACGACCTGGAGATGATCCGGGCCGTCCGCGCCGCCGTCTCCGTGCCGGTGATCGCCTCCGGCGGCGCCGGCAGCCTGGCGGACTTCCCGCCCGCGATCGAGGCCGGCGCCGACGCCGTGCTGGCGGCATCGGTGTTCCACTTCGGCCAGCTCAAGATCCAAGAGGTCAAGGACGCGCTGCGGTCCGCCGGCCACCCCGTCCGCTGACCCCTCCGCACACCCCTTGCCGTGATCTTGCGAATACTCGCACATGGGTGCCATGAGCAGGTATTTCTCGTTCGGTGATCTTGCAGTTTCTCGCAGGCATATCCGCTGAGCTGCGAAAACGCCGTTCGTGATCTTGCAGTCGTGAGTGCAAGATCACGAAACGCATAAACGCAGCTCAGGTAGCTCATCTGCGAGAAACTGCAAGATCACGGGATGGATCTGCGCACGTCACGAGGCCGCGTTGCGAGAATTCGCAAGATCACGGGGTGGTGGGGTGGGCGGGGATGGAGGGATGACGGAGCCGGACGCGGAACCTGCTGACATCTCATAGAGTCTGAGATGATCACCGAATCGCCATCTCAGGAGACTCTCGAATGTCCGAACCCCTGGCGCAACCGGCCTCGCTCGAAGAGGTCCGCAGCCGGATCGACGAGATCGACGCGCGGCTGACCACCCTGCTGGCGGACCGTCAGCTGCTGGTCCGGGCGGCGGCGGCCTTCAAGCGGGACGAGCGGGCCGTCCGCGCACCCGACCGGGTCGAGCGCGTGGTGGCGGCCGCGCGTGAGCGGGCCGCCCGCGGCGGACTTTCCCCCGATGTCGCGGAGGCGATATGGCGGGCGATGATCGGCGCCTTCATCGATTACGAACTCGCCGAGCACCGCGGTCGCCCTGATCAGGACGGCGGGCCGGCCGACATCATCCCAGCACCGAGGTGAAGAACGTCGCCAATCGCGACGCTCCGGTGTTGACGGTCTCGAAGACGCCCTTCACGGCCGCCGCGGCCGCGTGGGGCTGGTTGTAGAGGTAGAAGACCACGAACGCGATGGCCGCGTACGTTAAAACCTTCTTGACTTGCATTGGGGAGCCTCCTGCAGTCAGTTTCCCGGCTGTTTGTACCCGGCGACTGAAATGATCATAACTAGCCGCGAGGACATGAGGCTCTACCGCCCCTCATTTCGCAACGAGGGAGGTGAAGAACGCCCCGAGGCGCTCGGCTCCCGTGGTGATGCCGCCGAACACGCCCTTCACTGCCGCGGCGGCATTGGCCGGCTGGGTGAACAGATAGAAGATCACAAAGGCGACGGCCAGGTAGGTCAGCACTTTCTTGGTGTTCATCCGGGGCTCCAACCATGATGCGTTGACCACATGCTGCCCCATGGAGCCGAGGCGATGTAGCTGTTTCGCCTACCCGTGCGCGCGTGTCGGGTGAGTCGTCACATACTGAAACGGGTCCGCCGCAGGCGGTCCACCGCGGCGGCGTCGCCCGAGTAGGAGACCTCGGCATGCTCGCCGCGCCCGAAGGCGAACAGCGTGAGCTCGGCCGGCTCCCCGCTGACGACCACGGCGGGCTCGGCCCGCCTGCCCGCCGTCTTCTCCCCGTTGGTCCGGCCATCACTCGTCCGGTGGAGCACGACGCCGACGGGGGAGCGGCGCAGCAGCAGACGGGCGCCGGAGCGCAGCCGCTTCCACAGCAGGTCCTGCAGGTCCGCCGGGAGCGTGCGTGGCGCCCATCCGGGCTGGGCGCGGCGGACGTCCTCGTGGTGGATGAACAGCTCCACCGTGCCGATCAGCTCGTCGAGGCCGGGCAACCTGTACGGGGACCACACCGGAGGCCCCTGCCGTACGAGATCGACGAGCTCGGAGTAGGGGTGCCGGGACGCGAGCCGTTCCTGTACGGACCGGGTGTAACCGGACAGAAGCGGGATCGCGATGCCCGGAGCGGCGTCGAGACGGCGCTCGCGGAGCGCGAGATGGGCGGCGAGGTCCTCGGTGGTCCAGCCCTCGCACAACGTAGGGGCGCCGGGGCCGAGCCGGTCCAGCAGTTCGCAGAGCGCGGCGCGCTCCCGTCGGGCATGCGTCACGCGGTCAGCCTAACTCTCCGCCGGAATAACCGATTGATCGCCGCGATTGGGAGTGACTAGGACCAAGGGCTGGGCGCCTGTCCGGCTGAGGGCCGATCCGCACACCGTCCCCGCGTGTGTAACGTCCCCTCCGTGGGCGCGTGAGCGCCCGGGTCTTTCCCCCGATCGAGAGGAAGCACGCCGCGTGACCGCAGAGTCCACAGAGTCCGAGGAGCCGAGAGCGCCGGCCCGCTCTGTCATGCTCCAGGGCCTTCGGGTGATCTGGGTGGCCGTCAGGGCGGAGCCGGGCGTGTTCACCGGCGCGGTTCTCGCCAGCGCGCTGTACGGTGCGATGACCGTGGCCTCCTCCTGGGCGCTGGGCTGGGCGACCGACCACGCCGTGCTGCCCGCGTTCGGCGGGGACGGCGGTGACGGCGGCGACGGCGGAGGGGCGGCCACGGGAGCGCTGCTTCTCGCCGCACTGTTCATCGTCGGCGTGGCCGTGTTCAAGGCGGCCGGAGTCATGGGACGGCGCATCCTCGCCGGGATCATGCAGTACCGCATGCAGGCGCGTTCCAGGCGTGAGGTGACCCGGCAGTACCTGCGGCTGCCGCTCGCCTGGCACCACAGGCATCCCACCGGTCAGCTCCTGTCCAACGCCAACTCCGACGTGGAGGCGGCCTGGGGCCCGCTGGCGCCGCTGCCCATGGCCGTCGGAGTGATCGTGATGCTCGTGACGGCCGCCGTGGCGATTGTGTTCGTCGACCCCGTCCTCGCGCTCGTCGGATTCCTGATCTTCCCTGCGGTCGCCCTGCTCAACCTGGTCTACCAGCGCAGGCTGTCCCCGCTGGCGATGCGGGCCCAGCAGCTCAGGGCCGAGGTGAGCGAGGTCGCGCACGAGAGCTTCGACGGGGCGCTGGTGGTCAAGACGCTCGGCCGGGAGGACGCCGAGACCACGCGCTTCCAGGCGCGGGCCGACGAGTTGCGCGACGCGAACATCGCCGTCGGGCGGGTGCGTGGACTGTTCGACCCGCTGCTGGAGGCGCTGCCCACGCTCGGCGTGCTCGCCGTGCTGCTCGTCGGCGCGGCCCGCCTGGAGGCCGGCAGCGTGGCCACCGGCGACCTGGTCCAGGTGGCCTACCTCTTCACGCTGCTCGCCTGGCCGATCCGCGCGCTCGGCTGGGTGCTGGCCGAGCTGCCGCGTAGCGTCGTCGGCTGGAGCCGGGTGCGCGAGGTGCTCGACGCCACCGGTTCCATGACGTACGGCACCGCCGCGCTCGACGGCGCCGGTCCCGCACGGGTGACGGCCGAGAACGTGCGGTACGGCTACGACCCCGCCTCGCCCGTGCTGAAGGGCGTGTCCTTCCGGATCGAGCCGGGGCGGACGACAGCCGTCGTCGGGCAGACCGGTTCGGGCAAGTCCACGCTCACCCAGCTCCTGGCCCGCCTGATCGACCCCGACCACGGCGCGATGCGGATCGACGGGACCGACCTGCGCGAGGTGGCCAAGGGCGGGGTGAGCGGCGCGGTGGCGCTGGTCCCCCAGCAGACGTTCCTCTTCGACGACACCGTGCGCGGCAACATCACGCTGGGCCTCGACGTGCCGGACGAGAAGATCTGGGCGGCGCTGCGGCTGGCCCAGGCCGAGGGGTTCGTCAGCGCGTTGCCGTCCGGGCTGGACACCCGTGTCGGCGAGCGCGGCGCGACGCTCTCCGGCGGCCAGCGGCAGCGTCTCGCGCTGGCCCGGGCGCTCGTACGGGAGCCGCGGCTGCTCATCCTCGACGACGCCACCTCCAGCGTGGACCCTCAGGTCGAGAAGCGGATCCTGCACGGCCTGCGGGAGGAGTCGGCCGAGTCGACCGTGGTCGTGGTCGCGTACCGGATGGCGACGATCGCGCTGGCCGACGAGGTCGCCTACCTGGAACACGGCACGGTGGCCGATCACGGGCCGCACGATGAACTGCTGGCACGATGCGAGGGCTACCGCGCGCTGGTGACCGCCTACCAGCGCGAGGAGGCCGAACGGTCCGCGCTCGACGAAGCCGTCGCTGAGGCCGTCGACGAGGCCGTCGCTGAGGCCGTCGACGAGGCCGTCGACACTGACGAGGAGGTCGTGGCGTGACCGCCGTGGATGAGACCGGAGGGGAGACCCTGCGTGCGGCCGAACGGACCGCGGTGGAGACCATCCGCCATGGCCTGCGCCTGTCGCCCGAGCTCCGGCGCGGGCTGGCCGGGACCCTGGCGCTGGCCGTGCTGGCCACGCTCGGGAAGATCATCGTGCCGGTCGCGGTCCAGCAGGTGATCGACCGGGGGCTGCGCGGCGGAACGCCCGACGTGCCGTTCATCAGGAACGCCGTCCTCCTGTGCGCGCTGGCCGTACTGCTGACCGCGCTGTGCGGCTACCTGATGAACGTCAGGCTCTACCGATCCACCGAGTCGGGGCTGGCCACGCTGCGCGGCAAGGGTTTCCGCCACGTGCACGACCTTTCCGTGCTGACGCAGAACACCGAGCGGCGCGGGGCCCTGGTGTCGCGGGTGACCGGTGACGTCGACCAGATCAGCACGTTCATGCAGTGGGGCGGCCTGACAGTCATCATCGCGCTCGGGCAGCTCGTCGTCGCGACCGTGCTGATGGCCGTCTACTCCTGGCAGCTCACGCTGCTGGTCTGGGCGTGCTTCCTGCCGGTGATGTTCGCACTGCCCAGGTTCCAGCGCATGGTCTCCCGGGCGTACACGAAGGTGCGTGAGCGGGCCGGCGACGTCCTGGCCGCCGTGAGCGAGTCGGTCGTCGGCAGCGCCGTCATCCGGGCGTACGGTTCGGAGGATCGTACGGCCGAGCGGATCGACAGGGCGGTGAACGGCCAGCGCAAGGCGCAGACCCGGGCTCAGATGATCATCGGGTTCACGTTCCCGACCACGGAACTGGTCGCGGCCGTCGCCATCGCCGCGGTGATCATCCTCGGCGTCCACCTGGGCGTGGCCGGTTCGATCACACAGGGGCGGCTCATCGCGTTCCTGTTCCTGATCACGCTGTTCATCAGCCCGCTGCAGACCGCGACCGAGGTGCTGAACGAGGCGCAGAACGCGATCGCGGGATGGCGGCGGGTCCTGGGCGTGCTCGACACGCCGGCCGACGTGGCCGACCCCGCCGACGGCGTGACGCTGCCGCGCGGCCCGATCTCGGTCGCCTTCGAGCGCGTCGGTTTCGCCTATCCCGGCGGACCGCCCGTGCTGCACGACGTCTCGGTGGAGCTCACGCCGGGTACGCGGATGGCGGTCGTCGGGGAGACCGGCTCAGGCAAGACGACGTTCGCCAAACTGCTCACCCGGCTCATGGACCCCGCGTCGGGCCGCATCCTCGTCGACGGCGTCGACCTGCGCGAGGTCAGGTTCTCCTCACTGCGGGAGCGGATCGTCATGGTGCCGCAGGACGGCTTCCTGTTCGACGCGTCGCTGGCCGAAAACATCCGGTTCGGCCGGCCGTCGGCGTCGGACGAGGAGATCAGGCTCGCCCTGACCGAACTCGGCCTGGCCGACTGGCTCGACGGCCTCCCGGCCGGTCTGGACACCCCGGTGGGGCAGCGCGGCGAGTCGCTGTCGGCGGGGGAGCGGCAGCTCGTCGCGCTCGCCCGCGCCTATCTCGCCGATCCCGACCTGCTGCTGCTCGACGAGGCGACCTCGGCCGTGGACCCCGCCACAGAGGTACGGCTCGCGCGGGCGCTCGACGGCGTCACCCGGGGCCGGACCGCCGTGTCGATCGCGCACCGGCTGTCCACCGCAGAGGCAGCCGACGAGGTCCTGGTGTTCCAGCACGGCCGGATCGTTCAACGCGGCCCGCATGCCGAGCTGGTCGAGCAGGACGGCGTCTACGCCGACCTCCACGCCTCCTGGTCCTCCGCCATCGGCTCCTGATCCCCGTACGCGCTGTCCCCCGGCGTGGCGGGACGGTCGGCCGACTGCGGCAGAATTGGCCCATGGCCCTCGACCCGAAGATCGCCGAACGGCTCAAGCGCACGCCCGACGGGCTGGTGCCCGCCATCGTCCAGCAGCACGACACCGGCGAGGTGCTCATGCTCGCCTGGATGGACGACGAGGCGCTGCACCGTACGCTCACGACGGGCCGGGCGACCTACTGGTCGCGCAGCCGGGCCGAATACTGGGTGAAGGGCGACACCTCAGGGCACGTCCAGTGGGTCAGGCATGTGGCGCTCGACTGCGACGGCGACACGATCCTGCTCAAGGTCGATCAGGTGGGGGCCGCCTGCCATACCGGCGACCGCACATGCTTCGATGCCGATGTGCTCGAGTCGACCATGCCCGCGGTGAACGCTCCCGGCCCGGACCCGAGCACGTGACGGGTCCCGACACGGCGGCCCGTACGGCCCGGCGCTCACTGGTGATCTGGCTCGCCGTCTGTACGGCGGGCGCCGGCCTCGTGCTGCTGGCGGCCGGCCGCACCTGGGTCACGGCCGTGTTCGGCTCGGAACTCGGCCAGATCGGTTCGGGCAGGGTCGACCTCACCGGAGGCGATCTCGTGGCCTGGCTCACGCCCGCCGCGCCGGCGGCGCTCGCGGCCACGGTGGCCGTGCTCGCGACCCGCGGCCTCGCCCGGCGGGTGATCGGCGTGACGATCGCCCTCTTCGGTGTCGCGATCGCCGCCGCCGCCTGGGACGGGACCCGGGAGCAGACGATCGCCGACGCGGCCCGTGAGCACATCACGACGGCCCTGGTGTCCACCGGCTCCTACGCCACCGAGGGGCAGGCATGGCCGGCGGTCGCGGCGGCGGGCGGGCTCATCCTGGTGGCCGGGGGAGTGGCGACGGCGCTCAGAGGCGGGCGCTGGCCCGGAATGTCCGGTCGGTACGACCGTCCCGGAGGCGGGAGCCGTACCGCCGCGGGCGGCGGGGGGAAGACCGGCGAGCGGGCGATGTGGGACGCCCTCGACGAGGGCATCGACCCCACGTCTTCGTGAGCCTCTGACTTTCTGTGACTTTTTGACTTACAGACGGGCCGTGATGTCGTATAACCGAAAAAAGCAGCCCAGCAGTACCGTCTGGAAGTTTATGCGGGACCGGCTTTTGAGCCGTCTCAACATTTAGGTCACAAATCGCCCACAAAATGCGGTTTTATTCACGATTGTGGCTTGGTGTCGCTAAACTTCCGGCCGTCCTCAATGATCGCACAGGAGCCGGCCATGGGTAACGAATATCTGCCGAGCGGCACCGGAGACCTCGGTGTCCGGCCGCCCGGCGGCCAGTCTTCAGGCGGTTTCGCGGGCTAGCCCCGACCCGGGTTTCACCCGATCACCCCCCTTAGAACAGGAGCTCAGCAATGGCATATGACAACAACCCGGGCTACCCCCCGCCTCCGCCCGGTGCCTTCCCTCCGCCTCCGCCCGGCGGTCCCTTCGGCCCGACGCCGCCCAACAACCACCTGGTCATGGCGATCGTCACCACGGTCCTGTGCTGCCTGCCGCTGGGTGTCGTGTCCATCGTCTACGCGACCCAGGTGAACTCGAAGTGGGCCGCCGGCGACTACCAGGGCGCCATGGCCGCCTCCGAGTCGGCCAAGAAGTGGTGGTTGGCCTCGCTGCTCACCGCGCTCGTGCTGTTCGTGCTCTACATCATCTTCGTGGTCGTACTCGGCGCGATCAGCTTCAGCACCTCCGCCTCGCTGGACTGATGACATCGAACGTCTACGCGCGGCGCGGCATGGACCGGGTGCGGTCCGTGCTCGCGCCGTTCGGCGTGGCGGCGGTCACCGCGGCGGCGTTCGTCTACGTCGCATCCGTGGATCCGAACCACCCCGGGCACTATCCCACCTGTCCATTCCTTTTCCTCACCGGGCTCTACTGCCCGGGCTGCGGCACGCTGCGCGCGATGCACGCGCTGGGACACGCCGACGTGATCGCCGCGATCGGGTTGAATCCGCTCGCCGTCGCCACGGCGCCGTTCCTCGCTTTCTGGTGGGCCCGCTGGACGCTGCGATCATGGCAGGGACGGCCGGCGCGGACGAGCCTCGCGCATCCCGCTTACCTGTGGGCGTTCCTCGTCGCCGTGATCGTGTTCTGGATCGTGCGGAACCTGCCCTTCGGGCGCTTCCTCGCCCCCTGAGAGCCCCCTGAGAGCCCCCTGAGGACCACCGGAGAGCCCCTTGAGAGCCATCCAAGGACCCCTTGGGGCTTCTTGAAGGGCCCCGGAACGACCCGGTGGCCGAGCGGTGGGCCGCAGACCGATACCATCGCAGGGCAGGACAGAGCAGTCGACCGGAGGGACCCTTACGCCGTGAGCGTTCTCGAGGACATCATCCTGGGCGTCCGGGAGGATCTCGAAGACCGGCAGAAGATCGTGCCGCTCGACGAGCTCAAGGAGCGAGCGGCGCGTGCCCCGCAGCCCCGGGACGCCTACGCCGCGCTCGGCGGTGACCGGGTCTCGGTGATCGCCGAGGTGAAGCGATCGAGCCCGTCGAAGGGCGCGCTGGCCGCGATCGCCGACCCGGCGGCGCTGGCGGCCGACTACGAGGCGGGCGGCGCCCACGTCATCAGCGTGCTGACCGAACGGCGCAGGTTCGCGGGCACGCTGAGCGACCTCGCGGCCGTGCGTGCCGTCGTCGACGTGCCGATTCTGCGCAAAGACTTCATCGTCACCTCCTACCAGCTCTGGGAGGCCCGCGTACACGGCGCGGACCTCGCCCTGCTGATCGTGGCGGCACTCGAACAGCCCGCACTGGTCTCGCTGATCGAGCGGGCCGAGTCGATCGGCCTGGCCCCGCTGGTGGAGGTGCACACCGAGGAGGAACTGGACCGGGCGGTCGACGCCGGGGCGAAGATCATCGGTGTCAACGCGCGGAACCTCAAGACGCTCGAGGTGGACCGCGAGGTGTTCGCCAAGCTCGCACCCAAGATCCCGGAGGGCGTCATCAAGATCGCCGAGTCGGGGGTGCGTGGCCCGCACGACCTGCTGGCCTACGCGCGCGCCGGGGCCGACGCGGTGCTCGTCGGCGAGAGCCTGGTCACCGGCAGGGACCCCAGGGCGGCGGTCAACGACCTGGTGACCGCCGGCGCCCATCCGGCCTCCCGCCAGGACAGCGGACACTAAAAGGGACACCAGACGCAGGCGTAACGACAGCGCCGCTCCGCCGTACGGCACGGGGCGGAGCGGCCGCGTCAGGCGGAAGACGCACAGGCAAGGAGGCCATGTGACCGCGACGGAAGACACCCTGCGCACGTCCGCCAGTCCGGCGGAGGGGCGAACTTCCGCCGATTCGGCGGCGGGCGGGGCCCGCGGTGATGATCCGGACGCCCGCGGCAAGTTCGGCGTCTTCGGCGGCCGATTCGTGCCGGAGGCGCTCATCCCGGCATTGGACGAGGTGGCCGCCGAGTACGAGAAGGCCAGGAACGACCCCGCCTTCATCGGCGAGTTCGACCATCTGCTGCGGACCTACGCCGGCCGGCCGACCACGCTGACCGAGGTCCCGCGGTTCGCCGAGCACGCCGGCGGCGCGCGGATCGTGCTCAAGCGCGAGGACCTGACGCACACCGGCGCCCACAAGATCAACAATGTGCTCGGCCAGGCGCTGCTCACCAAGCGCCTCGGCAAGACCCGGGTGGTCGCGGAGACCGGCGCCGGCCAGCACGGGGTGGCCACCGCCACCGCCGCCGCCCTCATGGGCCTGGAGTGCGTCATCTACATGGGCGCCGTCGACTGCGAGCGGCAGGCGCTCAACGTTGCCAGGATGAAGCTGCTGGGCGCCACCGTCGTCCCGGTCACCAACGGCAGCCAGACCCTCAAGGACGCCATCAACGAGGCGTTCCGCGACTGGGTCACCAACGTCGACCGCACGCACTACCTGTTCGGCACGGTCGCCGGTCCGCACCCGTTCCCCGAGATCGTCCGAGACTTCGCCCGGATCATCGGCGTCGAGGCGCGCCGCCAGATCCAGGAGCTCACCGGCCGGCTGCCCGACGCGGTCGCCGCGGCGGTGGGCGGCGGCTCCAACGCCATCGGCATCTTCCACGCCTTCGTCGAGGACGAGGGCGTCCAACTCCACGGGTACGAGGCCGGCGGACGCGGGGCGGACACCGACGAGCACGCCCTGACCCTGACCACGGGCAGCATCGGCGTGCTGCACGGCTCGCGCACGTACGTCCTGCAGGACGACGAGGGCCAGACGATCGAGTCGCACTCGATCTCGGCGGGGCTTGACTACCCCGGCGTGGGTCCCGAGCACGCGTGGCTGAAGGACTCCGGACGGGCCACCTACCACGGCGTGACCGACGACGAGGCGATGGAGGCGTTCGCGCTGCTCGCCCGCACCGAGGGCATCATCCCCGCCCTGGAGTCGTCGCACGCGCTCGCGGGCGCGCTGCGGCTCGGCCGCGAGCTCGGCCCGGAGGCGACCATCCTGGTCAACCTCTCCGGCCGCGGCGACAAGGACATGGGCACCGCGATGAAGTACTTCAACCTCTGAGCGATCAGAACCGACAAAGGCGTTTGCGATGACGACTCTCCAAGCGGTGTTCGAGAAGGCGCGGGCCGAGGACCGGGCGGCACTGGTCGGCTACCTGCCGGCCGGGTTCCCCACCAAGGACGGCGCGATCGCCGCCGCGACCGCGATGGTCGAGGCGGGCTGCGACGTGATCGAGATCGGCCTGCCGTACTCCGATCCCCTGATGGACGGCCCGACCATCCAGGACGCGGTTCACCGGTCGCTGGCCAACGGCACCCGCATCGCGGACGTGCTGCGCACGGTCGAGGGTGTGGCCGGGACGGGCGCGGCGACCCTCGTCATGACGTACTGGAACCCGGTCGACCGCTACGGCGCCGAGCGTTTCGCGCGCGACCTGGCCTCGGCCGGCGGGGTGGGCACGATCACCCCCGACCTCACGCCGGAGGAGGCCGGGCCGTGGATCGAGTCGAGCGAGGAGGCCGGGATCGACACGGTCTTCCTGGTCGCGCCCAGCTCGACGGATGAGCGGATCGCCCGGGTCGCCGACTGCTGCACCGGGTTCGTCTACGCCGCCTCGCTGATGGGCGTGACCGGTGCCAGAGAGTCGGTCGGCGCCGCCGCGGAAGGTCTGGTGAAGCGGACCCGCTCGCACACCTCGCTGCCCGTCTGCGTCGGTCTCGGCGTCGGCAGCGGCGCCCAGGCGGCCGAGGTCGCGGCCTACGCCGACGGCGTGATCGTGGGCTCCGCCTTCATCCGCCGCCTCCTTGACGCGCCGGACGAGGCGGCCGGCCTCGCCGCGGTGCGCGAGTTCGGCCGCGAGCTCGCCGAAGGCGTACGGCGCTGAGCCGACGACGTTGAGCCGACGACGTTGAGCCGACGACGCTGAGCCCGGTCACGCCGGCCGGGCCGTCGTCCCAGATCGGGTACGACTTTCGCCTCCAGGTAAAGCCCCCGCTTACCACGTGCTTATCCGGCACATGGTGAGCTGGGCCCCGGTACTGTTCAGTGGGTGTTTGCCTAACGGGGCGAGGAGACCATGGTTCAGTTGGCGTCCGACGCACACGCGTCTGATCGGTTGCCGTCCGCACAGGGACCGCTGCAGTGGGTGACGACCGCGGCCCGGCTGGTGCTGGGCGTCGTGCTGATCGTCGCCGGGGCGCTCAAGGTCGGTGCGCCCGCCACATCGGTGCAGGCGGTCCGTGCCTATGAGCTGCTGCCCGAGAGCCTCGTCCAGATCGTGGGCCACGGGCTGCCGGCGGTCGAGATCGTCATCGGGGCGCTGCTGGTCCTCGGACTGCTCACCCGGGTGGTCGGGGTGATCTCCGGACTGGTGATGGCCGCGTTCGTCGTCGGCATCGCCTCGGCCTGGGCGCGCGGACTGCGGATCGACTGCGGCTGCTTCGGCGGCGGCGGGCAGCTCGCCGACGGGCAGGACCCGAACTACTTCTGGGATCTTCTGCGGGACTTCGGGCTACTGGCATGCGCCGCCTGGATCGTGGCGAAGCCTCCGGGCCGGCTCGCGTTGGACTCCGCGCTCGGCCTGACGGGCTCGCCGGCGCCGGACGACGACGCGGACGACGGTTCCGCCGACGCGGACGATTCCAGCAGTGAGCACGGCAGGCAGGGAGAGATTTCGTGAGCAAGCGGACGAGCGAGGCGGCCAGGGCGCGCATCGCGGCACAGCGTGAGGCCTACCGCAAGCAGGAGCGGCGCAGGCGGCTCACCATGGTCGTGACGGTGGGCGTGGTCGCCGTGGTCGCCGTCGGAATCGGTTGGTGGTCCATCGCGCAGAGCAAGTCGGAGGAGGTCGCCGGGAACCTGTCACCGATCGGCGTGCAGTCGGACGGCACGGTCGTGATGGCCAAGCCCGGGGTCACGAGTCCGGTGGTCGACGTCTACGAGGACTTCCAGTGCCCGGCCTGCCGGCAGATGGAGGAGACCAGTGGCCCGACGCTGAAGAACCTCGCGACGGAGGGCAAGGCCAAGGTCGTCTATCACATGATCACGATCTTCGGTCAGGAGCCGGCCAAGTCCAACTCACTGCGCGCGTCCTCGGCCGCCCGGTGCGTCGTCGACGGCGACAAGTGGCTGGCCTTCCATGAGAAGCTCTACAAGAACCAGCCGTCCGAGACCGCGACCGGTTTCACCCTTGATCAGCTCGTGAAGTGGGGCAAGGAGGTCGGCGTCACCGACTCCGGGTTCGAGAGCTGTGTGCGGGAGCAGCGGAACGTCGCCGCGCACCAGGAGTTCAGCAACAAGATCCTGGGTGCGAAGAAGATCCAGGGAACGCCCACCGTGATGGTCAACGGCAAGCCGCTGGACTCCAACACCTCGTTCGTGCCGAGCGCCCTGCGGGACGCCGTCGTCAACGCGGCCAAGGGCTGATCCGCATGAGTGCCGCGGTACGCCACGAAGCCGCTGCCTCTTACGGTAACGTCACCTGACATGCCCCTCCTCGCCTCGATTCCCAGCCCTTCGCAGGGGGTATGGAATCTCGGACCCATACCGATCCGGGCCTACGCGCTGTGCATCGTGCTCGGCGTCATCGTCGCCGTCTGGATTGGAGAACGCCGGTGGCGCGCCCGCGGTGGCGCGCCCGGCGCCATCACCGACCTCGCCGTGTGGGCGGTGCCGTTCGGTCTCGTCGGCGGACGTCTCTACCACGTCATCACCGACTGGCAGATCTACTTCGGATCCGAAGCGCCCAAGCGGCCGATCGACGCCCTGTTCATCTGGGAGGGCGGCCTCGGCGTCTGGGGCGCGATCGCCCTCGGCGGACTCGGTGTGTGGATCGCCTGCCGCCGCCGCGGCATCTCGTTCTCCGCCGTCGCCGACGCCGCGGCCCCCGGCATCGCCGTCGCCCAGGGCATCGGCCGGTTGGGCAACTACTTCAACCAGGAACTGTTCGGCGGACCGACCGACCTGCCGTGGGGGTTGGAGATCGATCCGGGCCGTCCCGGAACGGTGCCCGGCGTGGCCACCTATCACCCCGCGTTCCTCTACGAGTTGCTGTGGGACCTCGCGCTCGCGGGTGTGCTGGTGCTGGTGGGCCGGCGGTTCGCCCTGCGGTATGGCCGCCTGTTCGCGCTGTACGTCGCCGGCTACACGCTGGGCAGGTTCTGGATCGAGGGACTGCGGGTGGACCCCGCGCACGAGATCCTCGGCCTGCGGCTGAACCAGTGGACCTCGGTGGTCATCTTCGTCGCGGCCATCGCGTACTTCTGGCTGGCCCGGCACCGGAGTGGCGAGGAGCCTCTGGGGGTGACCGAGACCGCCGATGGGCCGGCGGACGGGTCGGCCGTAGACCCCCCCGCCGACATTCCTGTCGACCCCTCCGCTGAGGTCGGAGACTCCGGTGACCAGAACGCCGCCGGCACGGCGGGAAGCGATGCCCAACCGGACAGCCCGGAGCCGGGGGACGGCGCGGGCGGCCGGGTGTCCACGACTGCGGATGGCGAGGCCGGTAAGCGATGATGACCGAAGCCGGCGTGGGGGCGCGGGCCGAGGTGCACCACCAGCACCGTGACGTGACCGGAGGCTGGTTACGTCCCGCGGTCTTCGGTGCGATGGACGGCCTGGTCTCCAACTTCGCCCTCATCGCGGGTGTGGCCGGCGGCACCGCCGACGCCAAGATCATCGCGTTGGCCGGTGTGGCCGGACTGGCCGCGGGGGCGTTTTCCATGGCCGGCGGCGAATACGTGTCGGTGGCCAGCCAGCGGGAGCTGGCTCTGGCCGAGCTGGACGTCGAACGCCGGGAGCTGGAGCGGCATCCCGAGGCCGAGGAGGACGAGCTCGCGCTGCACTACCAGGCGCGCGGCGTGGACCCGGAGACGGCCAGGGAGGTCGCCAGGCAGATCTCCCGTGACCCGGAGCAGGCGCTGGCGGTGCACGCCCGGGCCGAGCTGGGCATCGACCCGCACGATCTGCCCTCACCGGTCCTCGCCGCCGTCTCCTCGTTCCTCGCGTTCGCCGGGGGCGCGCTGATCCCGCTCCTGCCGTACCTGCTGGGTGTCCACGGCCTGTGGATCCCGGCCGTCGTCTCGATGGCGGCGCTGTTCGGCGCCGGGGTGCTGGTCTCCCGCGTGACCGCGCGGAGCTGGTGGTTCAGCGGACTGCGCCAGCTCGTCGTCGGCGGCGTCGCGGCAGCCCTCACCTGGGGGCTCGGTACGCTCATCGGGGCCGCCGCCCTATGACGAAGCGTAAGCGCCGGTCGTCCGCGCCGGCGGAGCGGTGGGGCCTCCTCGCGGAGCTGGGGCTCACCGCCGGACAGCAGCGGATGGTGCTCTGGGGTGGTTCCGTCGTGGGCGTGCTGCTCGCGGCGCTGCTGCTCACCCTGATGATCGACAAAGTGGCCGGCGGTGAGAGGATGCCGGCCCGGGGAGCGGGAAGCCTCCTGGGCGAGGGGCGGCCGGAGAGCTACCAGGCATGGCCGTCTCCCAAGGAGTTCCGGCCGATCGCGGACCGGCGGGCCGACACCGCGCCGCTCACCACAAAAGAGGTCTTCGGCGCGCGTACGCTCACGGCCGGCAAGGTCACCCTGAAGAGGGTGGCGAGCCAGGCGGACCCCGGCTGCTCGGGCACGGTCTGGGGGGGCGGCCTGACCGATCTGCTGGCCACGTCCGAGTGCAGGCAGGCCGTCCGCGGTCTCTATCGGAGCGCTGACGGCGCCTACGTGGCCCAGTACACACTGCTCGATCTGGCCGACGTCCGTGCGGCCAACGGAGTGGTCGACGAACTGAAGTCGATGCATCTGGGCGGCTGGACGCTGCCGCTGGAGCAGGGCCGACAGGCCTTCCAGGGACACAGCGAGGCGAGCGGCCACGCGATGGGGCACTACGCGGGTCTGGTGTGGGTCGCCAGAGCCGACGGAGCCGAGCCGGGGGAACGAGACGACTTCGTCGCGCTCGGCCTGGCCGTACGGGGCGTGGAGAAGGCGCTCTATCGACGGATCGTCGCCGTCGCCGGGCTGCCCTCGGAGGCGCCGGACCCGGGATCGGCGCACGACACCGCCCAGCCGTCCGAGCCCGCCCCCACCGACCCGCCCCCCCAATAGCCCCCGTGATCTTGCGATTTCTCGCAGCGTATCCGGCTGACCTGCCCCGACGCCTTCCGTGATCTTGCAGAAACTCGCAGAGGGTGGGTTCTGCCTGCGGCTCAGCCATGCGTGATCTTGCAGGAGTGGAGCGGTTCGCCGTTCCCGGCCGCGTCAGTGCGCCGGGCGCAGTGAGTCGCCGATGTACATGGCGGCGAGCATGGTGAACAGAAACGCCTGGAGAAACTGGATGAACATCTCCAGCCCGGTCATCACGACCGCTGTGATCACCCCGGCGATGCCGAGCGGGGCTCCGAGAGCGGTGGGGTGGGTGACGAGGAACCAGAACCCCACCGCGCTGAAGAAGGCCAGCAGGAGGTGGCCGGCGAACATGTTCGCGAAGAGCCGTACGGCGTGGGTGAAGGGCGCCGTGACGAAGACGTAGACGATCTCGAGTGGCGCGTACAGCACGAGGGCCAGGGGCCTGGGGAGGCCCGGGGGGAACGCCATGTTCCTGAAGTAGCCGGCCAGGCCCTGATGACGGAAGCCGAGGTAGATCTTCAGCGCGTAGACGAGGAACGCCGACACGATCGGATAGGCGATGTGCGAGTTGACGGGGAACTGGATCAGGGGAAAGACCCCCATGAAGTTCCACACCAGGTTGACAGTGAACAGGCTGAGCAGCAACGGCATCCACCGGTCGGTGTCCCCGCCCAGGAACGGCCGGGCGATCTGGTCGCGCACGAACTCGTAGCCGTACTCGCCCAGGTTCTGCAGTCCGCGCGGGACCAGCCGGGGACGGGCGAAGGCGGCCCAGGCAAGCGAGCAGACCACCACGACGCCTAGCAGGGTGATCGCCACCGGCTTCGTCAGCCAGAAGGGCGCGCCGTCCCACAGGGGCGGGAAGTCGAACAGTTCGACCCCAGGTGCCCGGAATTCACCATCATGCATGCTCGCACGACCTCCATGAACATAAATTGAGTACGCCGTACTCGATTAAATCTAACTAACTAGGTACGGCGTACGCAATGCGGGGACGGCACTATTGGTGAGGTGGGTGCGGAAGAGGACGGCAGGCAGGCCCGGCAGAACGTGTGGATGCGGCCCGAGCGGGCGAGCCGGGGGCCGCGGCCCGGTTTCAGCCGGGCGCAGATGACGGAGGTCGCGATCCGGGTCGCCGACGCCGAGGGCCTGGAGGCGATCAGCATGCGCCGCATCGCCGCCGAGATCGGTTCGGGCACGATGTCGCTCTACCGATACATCTCCGGCAAGGACGATCTCATCGACCTGATGGTGGACGCAGTCGCCGTCGAGTACGTCCCGTCGGAGGAGTCCCTGACCGGCGGCTGGCGGACCGACCTGCGTGGCCTGGCCGTACACACCCGTGCCGCCATGCTGCGCCATCCGTGGACGGCGCCGCTGAGCGTGGCCAGACACAACTCCGGTCCCAATGGCATCGCGTCAATGGAGAAGGCGCTGCGGATGGTCGACGGCCTCGGCCTGAGCATCGACGGGATGATGACCGTCATCGGGGCGGTCGCCGCCTATGTCAGCGGCTTCGTGCAGGCCGAGCTCGCCCAGGCGGAGGCGCTGCGCCGTAGCGGTCTCACGCTGGCGGAGTGGATGGCCGGGCAGCTTCCGTTCATCCAGTCGGTGATCGCCGGTGGTGACTACCCGCTGTTCACGCGCATGATCAGTGAGGGGGGCCAGGACCTCGTCGACTCCGAGGACCGCTTCGCCTACGGCCTCGACCGCCTCCTGGACGGCATCGCCGCCCGTCTCCCCGCCTCCGGCGGGCCGCCTTCCGGCCTCGCTTGAGCCTGCCTACCCCAGCTGAGTGGCGGCCCCCAGCGTGCGGGCGACGGCGGCGGGGAGGGTGGCGACGCGGTGCAGGGGCACCTCCAGGAGGGTGAGGTCGGCGGCCCAGGGGGCGGCCTCCTCGATCACGGTCCTGGCCTGCCTCTTGGTGAGCGAGGCGGCACCCGTCAGCGCCTCCCGCCACACGTTGGCGATCTTGCCGTGCGCGCTGTCCATGATCCGCCGGACGACCGCGTCGGCGCCGCCCGCCGCAGGCGCGAGCCGTACGGCGTCGAGCACGTGCGCGTCGCCGCTGAGGCGTCGGGTGGTGAGGACGTAGACGGGGGCGAGCAGCGCGGCGAGTGCGGGCAGGTCGTCCGGCGCGTGGGCGAGCAGCACCCGCGCACACCGTGCCCTGGTCGCGAGCAGCAGGCGGGGCAGCGCCGCCTCCAGCCCGGCCGGTACGGCGATCGCCACCCGCTCGGGATCGGCGGTGTACGGCTTGGCCAGCAGCGTGGCGAGCCTCGTCCGGGGCATCGCGAGGTCGCGCGGCCAGGCCCCGGCGAGCAGGCCCGGCTCGAACCCGTCCAGTGCCGCGGCGGCTCGCTCCGCGTCGTCCAGTTGTCCCGGCGCCGACTCGACGGCCTGCGGCCCCTGAGTGTAGATCGCGGTGGCTGTGTGATCCGCGGCCCGGTCGGTCAGCGCGGCGACGGCGGGCCAGGTCTTGGTGGTGGGCCGCAGGACGTAGAGATCCGCGGCGCTGCCGATGGCCTCCGCCCCGTAATACCGGTTGAAATCCGGAAATATGGCCTCGTTTAGTAAATTTAGGGCAAGCAATGCTTTCTGCACTTTGAGTGCGAGCATGGGCGTCCGCTCGGACGCGCCGTACGCCACCAGGATCCTGCCCTGCTCGCGATCGCGCAGCCCCTCGGCGGCTCGCGCGGTGAACAGCCCGATGCCCTCGGGCGTGTACGGCGGGTCGGTGATCGCCAGGTCGGCCCAGCCGCGCAGTGACGGCGGCAGGCCGAGTCGCAGGTCGGCCCACCGGGTGCGGACGCCGAGAGCCTGCTCGTCGAGGTAGCCGAGGATCCGGTCGTCGATGTCGGCCACCGCGACCTCCACCTCGGGGTGGAGCATCCGTACGGCCAGAGAGGTCAGGTCGTGGTCGCCGACGCAGAGCACGCGGGCCCCGGGCAGCCAGAACCGCTCGCCGAGCAGGAGCGCGCGGCGCAGCACGGTCTCGGCGGTCGCGGGGACGTGGTCGAGCACGTGCCGTCCCCGGGGGGCCTTGGCGATCAACGTTTCCAGGCGTTCCAGGATGTCGCCATATCGTTCTCTTAGGATCTCTATAGGCCAATAGTCTGAAATGTCGCTAGATATGACTGTATGATGTTCTTTAAGCCAATTCGCCGGATTGATGCGGAAACGGTCGCCGCTGTGCTCAAGGGGGAGCGCACGCAGCAGCGCCTCGACCGTACGCCGCGACGTCGCGGTCTCCCTGACCAGGTCGGCCAGGGTCCACCAGCGTCCGCCGGCCAGAAGCGCGACCGCCCCGCGGAGGCGGCGGCTGTCCACACCCGCCTTTGTCATCAGGTCGTCCAGCGCCTCGAATCCCGCCATACGGCAACTGTATCCGGGACGCCGCGAGTCGAAGTTTCGCGAGCCGGACTGAAAGGAATCTTCAAGTCACCGACCCTTGAGGTGGCCGCCGGAAAACCGTGCGGTAGCCTCCACGCACTTTCACCACCGCAGCAGGGCCAACGTCGTCCCTCTGTTCCAGCAGAAGCAGACGACGGGAGTGACAACATGCCTGCCGCACGCCTCGGCTTCCCGAAGCCGCAGGGGCTCTACGACCCGGCCAACGAGCATGACGCCTGTGGCGTCGCCATGGTGGCCGACGTGGCCGGCCGCCGCAGCCACGACATCGTCGCCAAGGCACTGACCGCACTGCGCAACCTCGACCACCGCGGAGCCAGCGGCAGTGAGCCCGACACCGGCGACGGTGCGGGCATCCTCACCCAGATCCCCGACGCGTTCTTCCGCGAGGTCCTCGCCGATCTGGGGTGGCACGGCGAACTGCCGCCCGAAGGCGCCTACGCCGCCGGCACGGCGTTCCTGCCGGCGGACGAGCCGGCACGCGAGGCGGCGGTCCGACTGATCGAGGAGATCGCGGCCGAAGAGGGCGTCACCGTCCTCGGCTGGCGCGACCTCCCGGTCGACGCCGCGCTCCCCGGCGCCGGGGCCCGCGCGGTCATGCCGTTCTTCCGCCAGTTGTTCGTCACCTCGCCGGGCGGCGAGACCGGCCGCGATCTGGACCGTGCCGTCTACCCCTTCCGCAAGCGGGCCGAGCACGAGGCCGGCGTCTACTTCGCCTCGCTGTCGAGCCGGACCGTCGTCTACAAGGGGATGCTGACCTCTCCTCAGGTCGAGCGGTTCTTCCCCGACCTGTCCGACCCGCGGTACGTCAGCGCGATCGCCCTCGTGCACTCGCGCTTCTCCACCAACACCTTCCCGTCATGGCCGCTCGCCCATCCCTACCGGTACGTCGCGCACAACGGCGAGATCAACACCGTCAGGGGCAACCGCAACCGGATGCGCGCCAGGGAGGCCATGCTCGCCACCGGCCTCATCCCCGGCGATCTGCGGCGGCTGTTCCCGATCTGCGACCCCGACGGCTCAGACACCGCGTCGTTCGACGCGGTGCTGGAGCTGCTCCACCTGGGTGGCAGGTCGCTGCCGCACGCCGTGCTGATGATGATCCCCGAGGCGTGGGAGAACCACACCGAGATCGACTCCGCGCGGCGGGCGTTCTACGAGTTCCACGCCGCCCTCATGGAGCCCTGGGACGGCCCGGTGTCGATCACCTTCTCCGACGGCACGCTGGCCGGCGCGGTGCTCGACCGCAACGGCCTGCGGCCCGGCCGGTTCTGGGTGACCGAGGACGGCCTGGTCGTGCTCGCCTCCGAGGCCGGTGTGCTCCCGGACATCCCCCCGGAGACGGTGGTCCGCAAGGGGCGCCTCCAGCCGGGCCGGATGTTCCTCGTCGACACCGCACGCGGCCGGATCGTCGAGGACGACGAGATCAAGGCCGAGCTCGCGACGGCCGAGCCGTACGGCGACTGGCTGCACGCCGGCCTGGTCCGCTTCGAGGAGCTGCCCGAGCGCGAGCACGCGAACCCCGCTCGTGAGGCACTGGTCGAGCGGCAGCAGACCTTCGGCTACACGGAGGAGGAGCTGCGGGTCCTGCTGTCCCCGATGGCGAGGACCGGCGCCGAGCCGATCGGCTCGATGGGCGCCGACACCCCCGTAGCCGTGCTCAGCGAGCGGCCCAGACTGCTGTTCGACTACTTCAGCCAGCTCTTCGCGCAGGTCACCAACCCGCCGCTGGACGCGATCCGCGAGGAGCTCGTCACCTCGCTGCAGTCCACCATGGGTCCCGAGGGCAACCTGCTGGAGCCCGGCCCGGCCTCCTGCCGCCGCCTGGTGCTCCCGTATCCGGTGATCGACAACGACGAGCTCGCGAAGATCGTTCACATCAACGACGAGGGCTCGCTGCCCGGCTTCCGGCCGTACACCGTGTCCGGCCTGTTCGATGCCGGGCAGGCCCTGGCCGACAGGCTGGCGGAGATCCGCGCCGAGGTCTCCCGGGCGATCGCGGGCGGCGCGCGGATCATCGTGCTGTCCGACCGCGGGTCCTCCCGTGAGCGGGCGCCGATCCCGTCGCTGCTGCTCACCGGGGCGGTGCACCACCACCTCGTCCGGGAGAAGACGCGTACCCGGGTCGGCCTGGTCGTCGAGACCGGTGAGGCGCGCGAGTGCCACCACATGGCCCTGCTCATCGGGTACGGCGCGAGCGCGGTCAACCCCTATCTCGCCATCGAGACCGTCGAGGACATGATCGCCGCCGGCGCGCTCGGCCTGGACCCGCGCCGGGCCGTCCGCAACCTGATGAAGGCGTACGGCAAGGGCGTGTTGAAGATCATGTCCAAGATGGGGGTGTCCACGGTCGCCTCCTACACCGGGGCGCAGCTCTTCGAGGCGCTCGGCCTGGGCGCCGAGGTGATCGGCGAGTGCTTCACCGGCACCGCCTCCCGGCTCGGCGGCGTCGGCTTCGACGTCCTCGCGCGGGAGGCGCTGGAGCGGCACGCCCGGGCCTACCCGCGCACGGCGAACGCGGCGAACGCGCGCCGGCGGCTGGAGGTCGGCGGCGAGTACCAGTGGCGGCGCGAGGGCGAGCCGCACCTGTTCAACCCCGAGACGGTCTTCAAGCTGCAGCACTCCACCCGGACCAGGCAGTACGAGATCTTCAAGGAGTACACCTCGCTCATCGACGGGCGGTCCGAGCGGCTGATGACGTTGCGCGGCCTGTTCAGGCTGCGCCCGGCCGGCGAACCCGTGCCGATCGAGGAGGTCGAGCCGGTCGAGTCGATCGTGAAGCGGTTCTCCACCGGCGCCATGTCGTACGGCTCGATCTCACGGGAGGCGCACGAGACCCTGGCCGTCGCCATGAACCGGCTCGGCGCCAGGTCGAACACCGGCGAGGGCGGTGAGGAGCCCGAGCGGCTGTACGACCCCGAGCGCAGGTCGGCGATCAAGCAGGTGGCCTCCGGTCGGTTCGGCGTGACCAGCGAATATCTGGTGAACGCCGACGACCTGCAGATCAAGATGGCGCAGGGGGCCAAGCCCGGCGAGGGCGGCCAGTTGCCCGGCCACAAGGTGTACCCGTGGATCGCCAGGACGCGGCACTCCACACCCGGCGTCGGCCTCATCTCGCCGCCGCCGCACCATGACATCTACTCGATCGAGGACCTGGCCCAGCTGATCCACGATCTCAAGAACGCCAACCCGCGCGCCCGCGTCCACGTGAAACTGGTCGCCGAGGTCGGGGTCGGGACCGTCGCCGCCGGGGTCAGCAAGGCGCACGCCGACGTCGTGCTGATCTCCGGCCACGACGGCGGCACCGGCGCCTCACCGTTGACCTCGATCAAGCACGCGGGCGCCCCCTGGGAGCTCGGCCTGGCCGAGACCCAGCAGACCCTGCTGCTGGGCGGCCTGCGCGACCGCATTGTGGTGCAGGCCGACGGCCAGCTCAAGACCGGCCGCGACGTGATCATCGCGGCGCTGCTCGGCGCCGAGGAGTACGGCTTCGCCACCGCGCCGCTGGTCGTCTCCGGCTGCGTGATGATGCGGGTCTGCCACCTCGACACCTGCCCGGTCGGGGTCGCCACGCAGAACCCCGAGCTGCGCGAGCGGTTCAGCGGAAAGCCCGAGTTCGTGGTGAACTTCTTCGAGTTCATCGCGCAGGAGGTGCGCGAATACCTCGCCCGGCTCGGCCACCGGTCGCTGGAGGAGATCATCGGCCGAGCCGACCTGATCGACACCGCGGCGGCCGTCGACCACTGGAAGGCGGCGGGCCTGGACCTGTCGCCGATCCTGCACCGGCCCGAGCTCGCGGAAGGCACCCCGCTGTGCCGGGTCGCCGAGCAGGACCACGGCCTGGACAAGGCGCTGGACAACACACTGATCCAGCTCGCAGAGGGCGCTTTGGCCGGCGGCGATCGGGTCAGGCTGGAGCTGCCCGTCCGCAACGTCAACCGCACGGTCGGCACCATGCTCGGCCACGAGGTGACCAGGCGGTACGGCGGCGCCGGGCTGCCCGACGACACGATCGACGTGACGTTCACCGGGTCGGCGGGCAACTCGTTCGGCGCGTTCGTGCCCCGCGGCGTCACGCTGCGGCTCGTCGGCGACGCCAACGACTACCTCGGCAAGGGCCTGTCGGGCGGACGCCTGACCGTCCGGCCGCACCCCGGCGCGCCGTTCGCCGCCGAGACGCAGGTCATCGCCGGGAACGTCGGCCTGTACGGCGCCACCTCCGGCGAGGTGTTCGTCCACGGCCTGATGGGCGAGCGGTTCTGCGTGCGCAACTCCGGCGCCACCGCGGTGGTGGAGGGCGTGGGCGACCACGGCTGCGAGTACATGACCGGCGGCCGGGCCGTCGTCCTCGGCCCGACCGGCCGCAACTTCGCGGCCGGCATGTCGGGCGGCATGGCGTACGTCCTCGACCTGCGGCCCGAGCGGGTCAACCGCGAGATGGTCGAGCTGGAGACGCCGGACGAGAGCGACGCCGAGTTCCTGCGGCAGATCGTCGAGAAGCACTTCGCGGAGACCGGTTCGACGGTCGCCGAGATGCTGCTCGCCGACTGGGACGCCGCCCTCGGCAGGTTCGCGAAGGTGATGCCGTCGGACTACAGACGGGTCCTGCTCGCGCGGGCCGCCGCCGAGGCCGAGGGCCGGGACATCGACCAGGCCGTCATGGCCGCCGCACACGGATAAGGGGGGAACACACCGATGGCCGACCCGAAGGGTTTCCTGACACACGGGCGCGAGCTGCCGGCCCGCCGCCCGGTCGACGTCCGCATCCGCGACTGGCGTGAGGTCTACGAGGACTTTCCCGCGGCCGCGCTGACCGCGCAGGCGTCCCGCTGCATGGACTGCGGCATCCCGTTCTGCCACCACGGCTGCCCGCTGGGGAACCTCATCCCCGAGTGGAACGATCTCGTCTACCGCGACGACTGGCGCGAGGCGGCCGAGCGGCTGCACGCCACCAACAACTTCCCGGAGTTCACCGGCCGTCTGTGCCCGGCTCCGTGCGAGGCGGCGTGCGTCCTCGGCATCGACTCCGAACCGGTCACGATCAAGCGGGTCGAGGTCGAGATCATCGACCGGGCCTTCGCCGAGGGCTGGGTCACCCCGCGGCCGCCGGCCGTGAAGACCGGCCGCCGGGTGGCCGTGGTGGGCTCGGGCCCGGCCGGTCTGGCCGCCGCCCAGCAGCTCACCCGCGCCGGGCACGACGTGGTGGTGTTCGAGCGGGCCGACCGCGCCGGCGGCCTGCTCCGCTACGGCATCCCCGAGTTCAAGCTGGAAAAGCGCCACCTCGACCGCCGTCTCACGCAGATGGCGGCCGAGGGCACCCGGTTCCGCACCTCGGCCGACGTGGGAGTGGACGTCACCGCCGCGCGGCTCCGGGAGGAGTACGACGCCGTCGTGCTCGCGGGCGGCGCCACGGCCTGGCGTGACCTGCCGGTGCCCGGGCGCGAGCTCGGGGGGATCCACCAGGCGATGGAGTACCTCCCGCCGGCCAACCGCGATCTGGACGCCTCGCCGATCTCCGCGCGCGGCAAGCACGTCGTGGTGATCGGAGGCGGCGACACCGGGGCCGACTGCGTCGGCACGGCGATCCGCCAGGGAGCCGCCTCGGTCACCCAGCTGGAGATCATGCCGATGCCTCCGGCGTCCCGTACCGCCGGGCAGCCGTGGCCGACCTTCCCCATACTGTTCAAGATGGAGAGCGCGCACGAGGAGTTGGCAGCCGGCGGTGGCGAGCGGGTCTACGCCGTGTCCACCACCGAGTTCGTCGGCGACGCCGAAGGAGACGTCAGGGCGGTGCGCCTGGTCGACGTCGAGGGCCCGGCCGCCGGGTTCCGGCCGATCCCCGGCACCGAGCGGGAGATCCCGGCCGGGCTGGTCACGCTCGCCCTGGGCTTCCTGGGCCCGGAGAAAGGGCCGCTGCTCACCGATCTGGCGGCGCACGCGCCGCTGTCATCCGGGAGAGATTTCTTCGACGCGCGGGGTAACGTGGCCAGGGACGCCTTGTACGAGACGGCCGTCGAGGGCGTCTTCGTGGCGGGCGACATGGGCCGGGGGCAGTCGTTGATCGTCTGGGCGATCGCGGAGGGCCGGTCGGCCGCCGCGGCCGTGGATCGGCGGCTCAGCGGCGGGACTGTGCTGTCCGCCCCGATCCCGCCAACGGCCCGTCCATTGGTTTAGCCCTAGAAAATGGGACATATTCAGGATCAGGCAGTTGGTGGGGTCCGGCTGCCTGAAGGGTGCCGGAGCCGAAACGGGGGGAATCGGTGAACGCGCGCAGACGCCTCGGTGGGATGGCCGTCTCGTTGACGCTGGTGGGCGCCGTCGGCGCGGCGGCCTGCGCTCCGTCTGACCAGGCGGATCGCATGGCGGGCGCGGCCCAGCCCTCCGCCGGTCCATCAAGCACGTCCAGCGCGTCGGAGTCCGGCCCGGCCACCCAGGCCCGCCGATACCTGGTGTTCTACGCGGGCGGCGGCAAGGACGCCGCGACCCGCGCCGTGACGGCCGCCGGAGGCACCGTCGAGGGCCAGGACGACCGGCTCGGCTATCTGGTGGTGCGCACCGGTTCACCGGAGCGGATCGGAGCCGAACCGGCGGTCGTCGGCGTCTCACTCGACCGGCCCATAGGCAGGGTCTCCGACGTTCCGGCGGCGGCGCCGCACGCGCGTTCCGCCGCACGCCGGACGGGCACGGGGGAGCCGCTGGCGGGCCGCCAGTGGGACATGAAGATGATCGGCGCCACCGCCGACGGGTCGTACGGCAAGGCCAAGGGCAGCCACAAGGTGCTGGTGGGCATCATCGACACCGGCGTCGACGGCAACCACCCCGACATCGCCCCGAACTTCAACCGCGAGCTCAGCCGCAACTTCGTCGTCGACGAGCCGAACGACCCGAACGGCAAGAAGCTTGACGGCCCGTGCGAACATCAGGGCTGTAAGGACCCGGCAGACGTGGACGACGACGGACACGGCACGCACGTCGCCAGCACCATCGGCTCGCCGCTCAACGGCATCGGCATCGGCGGGGTCGCCCCCGACGTGTCACTGGTCAACCTGAGGGCGGGCACCGACTCGGGCTTCTTCTTCCTCAAGCCGACCATGGACGCCCTGGCGTACGCCGGGGACGTGGGCGTCGACGTCGTCAACATGAGCTTCTACGTCGACCCGTGGGCGTTCAACTGCGCGAACAATCCGCAGGACTCGCCGGCTGAGCGCCTGGACCAGAAGGGCATCATCGAGGGCATGCGCCGGGCGGTCGCCTACGCTCGTTCGCGAAATGTGACGCTGATCACCGCGATCGGCAACAGCGGCACCGACCTCGGCAAGCCGCAGACGGACACGGGCAGCCCCAACTACCCCCTGGACAAGCAGCGCAACCGCAAGGTCGACAACACCTGCCTCAATGTCCCGGCAGAGCTCGACGGCGTCATCTCGGTCACGGCGGTCGGGCCGAGCGGCCGCAAGTCCGCCTTCTCCGACTACGGCGTCGAGCAGGCCGACATCGCCGCACCCGGCGGCGACCTGTTCGACGGCGACACCGAGCTCAAGGGCGCGCGACGGGAGATCCTGGCCGCCGCCCCCGAAAGCGCGTTGCGGGCCAAGGGCTCGATCGGCAAGGACGGCCGGCCGAAGGACGCGTCCGTGATCCGCGACTGCCAGGGCGGCAAGTGCGCCTACTACCAGTACCTGGAGGGCACCTCGATGGCCGCCCCGCACGCCACCGGAGTGGCCGCGATCATCATCGGCCGGTTCGGCAAGCCGGGCAAGGGCGGGCTCCAAATGGACCCGGCGCAGGTCGAGAGGCTGCTGTACGCCTCGGCCGTACAGAAGGCATGCCCGTCACCCCGGACCTACAAGTACGGTCCGGACGACACGCAGGTCTGCGAGGGCGACACCGCCAAGAACGGGTTCTTCGGCCACGGCGTGGTCAACGCCGCCCGCGCCGCCACCATCACCCAATGACAGTCCCCCCGTGCGTGATCTTGCGAATTCTCGCAGCGGGGCAGGCTGAGCTGCGCGAATCACTGCGGTGATCTTGCAGAAACTCGCAGGAGGGCCGTCCTGCCAGGGGCGATGTGCTTCGTGATCTTGCACTGGGCCTTCGACTGCAAGATCACGGATGAGGTTTTGGCAGGTCAGGTGGGATGCTAGCGAGTTTCTGCAAGATCACGAATGTGATATCGGCTGGTCGGAAAGGATTCGTGCGAGCAAATGCAAGATCACGGGGGGGTGGGGGTGGTGGGAGTGGGGAAAGTCCGGTAGAGGAGGGCGGGGAGGAGTAGCGTGGTCATTGCAAGATGTGATGACGCCGCGCCGCCATCGGGCCGCCATTGGGCCGCCGCCGGGCCGCCATCGGGCCGGATGGGTGAACTCCCTGGTGAAAGACCGTGAATACTCGGCGACGCCTGTGCCTGCTGTCACATGAAGTGGTCTGTACCAATTAGGGTAGTGCTTGTGAGTCGTCGAGCTAAGATCGTCTGTACCCTGGGCCCCGCATCCTCATCTCCCGAACGCCTGCGCGAACTCATCCTCGCCGGCATGAACGTGGCCCGCTTCAACCTCTCACACGGCAGCCACGAGCTGCACAAGGAGGTTTTCGACCGGGTCAGGGCCGCTGCCGAGGAACTGGGACGCCCCGTCGGAGTCCTCGCCGACCTGCAGGGCCCCAAGATCCGCGTCGGCCGCTTCGCCTCCGGTCCGGTACGGCTCGGCTTCGGCGACGTCTTCACGATCACGACCGAGAGCGTGCCGGGGGACCGCGACATCGTCTCCACGACGTACGAGGGACTGCCCGGCGACGTCAGGCCCGGTGACACGGTGCTCGTCGACGACGGCCGCCTCAACCTGGAGGTGACCGCCGTGGACGGGCCGCGCGTGGTCACCCGCGTGATCATCGGTGGCATGATCTCCGACAACAAGGGCCTCAACCTTCCCGGGGTCGCCGTCAGCGCGCCCGCGCTCACCGAGAAGGACGAGACGGACCTGCGCTGGGCGCTGCGAACCGGGTTCGACCTGATCGCCCTGTCGTTCGTCCGGTCGCCGGACGACGCCCTGCTGGTCCAGAAGATCATGGATGAGGAGGGCGTCCGCCTGCCTCTCCTCGCCAAGATCGAGAAGCCGCAGGCCGTCGAGCACCTCGAGGAGATCGTCGACGCCTTCGACGGCGTCATGGTCGCGCGCGGCGACCTCGGCGTGGAGCTTCCGCTGGAGCAGGTCCCGATCGTCCAGCGCCGGATCATCGAGCTGTGCCGTGAGAAGGCCCACCCGGTCATCGTGGCCACCCAGATGCTCGACTCGATGATGAACGCCCCGCGCCCGACCCGCGCCGAGGCCTCCGACGTCGCCTACGCCGTCATGGACGGCGCCGACGCGGTGATGCTGTCGGGTGAGACGTCGGTCGGCAACTACCCGGTCGACTCGGTCGCCACCATGCACCGCATCGCCATCGCCGCGGAGGGCACGACGCTGGAGGCCAAGCACACGCTGGAGCGCCTGCCGGAGACCACCGGCGGCGCGATCGCCCGCGCGGCCGCCGAGGTCGGCGCGATCGTCAAGGCCAAGGCCCTCGTGGCGTTCACCATGTCCGGTGAGACCGCCCGTCGCCTGGCCCGCTACCGCTCGCCGATCCCACTGCTCGCGTTCACCTCCAACCCGCAGGTGTGCGGCCAGCTCGCACTGACGTGGGGCGTGGAGACCTTCGAGGTCCCGTTCGTGCACCACACCGACGACATGGTCCGCCAGGTCGAGGCGTCGCTGCTGTCGCTCGGCCGCTGCGAGAAGGGCGACAAGGTGGTGATCGTCGCCGGCTCCCCGCCCGGCACGCACGGATCCACCAACGCCCTGCGGGTCCACACCATCGGCTCGGCGGTCGCTCACCCCAGGTGAACACCATCGGGTAACTCCCAGGTAAACACCTGGTACACCGGGAGGCGGGGGAAAACCTCTTGATGGTCGTCGTCTCCTGATAAAGCATGGCAGTGCCGGTTGTCCGATCCTGTCCATGCATTCGGGGGGACGCTACGGGACGATGCGCGAACAGCCCGGATCCAGACCCGACGCTCGCCGCCTCTCGTGGCGCTCACTGTGGCGGTTACGGTCCTATCTGCGACCGTACGCCCGAATCCTGACCGTCTCGTGGATGGCCGCGTTCCTCGGCATCGCCGCCGGGACGGTCATCCCGCTGGTCGGCAAGGAGATCATCGACGGCCCGGTGGCGCATGGGGACCGCGGCGCGCTGCTCCCGCTCGGGCTGCTCGCGCTCGGCCTCGGCGTCGCCGAGGCCGTGCTCACCTTCGTACGCAGGTGGTCGCAGGCCGGGCCGGTGCTCGGCCTGGAGGCGGCGATCCGTGACGATCTCTACCGCCATCTGCAGCGCCTGCCGATGAGCTTCCACGACGAGTGGCAGTCCGGGCAGCTCCTGTCGCGCGCGACGACGGACCTGTCCACCATCCGTCGCTTCCTGGGCTTCGGAGTGCTGTTCCTGATCATGAACATCCTCCAGCTCACCGCGGTCGTCATCGTGCTCCTTCGGACGTACTGGCCGCTCGGCCTGCTCGTCACGGCGTCGGCCGTGCCGGTCGTGGCGCTGTCGCTGCGGTTCGAGAAGCGGTATATCCGCGTCTCCCGCCAGGTGCAGGACCAGCAGGGCGATCTGGCCACCCTGGTCGAGGAGGCGGCCGTCGGCATCCGCACGATCAAGGCGTTCGGCCGGCGCCGCCACCTGTACGGCGTGTTCGACGAGGCCGCGAGCGAGCTGCGCCGTACGGCACTGGGCAAGGTCCGGCTGTCATCACGATTCTTCACGTTCCTCGAGGTGATCCCCAACCTCACGCTGGCCATGGTGCTGCTGTTCGGCGCGGTGGCAGTGGGCGCCGGCGCCCTGACGCTCGGCACCCTCGTCGCGTTCACGACCTTCGTGCTGCAGCTCGTCTGGCCGGTCGCCTCGCTGGGCTACATCCTCGCGATGGGGCAGGAGGCGATGACCGCGGCGGACCGGGTGACCGAGGTGCTGGACACCACTCCCGAAATCACCGACCCAGCGATCACCGACACCCGCGTCGCGGGCGGGCCGTACGTCATCGAGCGGCAGGAGAAGCGGCGACGGCGACGATCTCGGGGGCGGGGACACCTGCGGTTCGAGGGGGTGGAGTTCCGGTTCCCCGGCGCCGACCGGCCCGTGCTGCGCGATGTCCGGCTCGAGGTGCGGCCGGGGGAGACCGTCGCCGTCGTCGGGGCCACCGGCTCGGGCAAGACCACGCTGACGTCCCTGGTGCCCAGGCTCCGCGACGTGACCGGCGGCCGGGTCACCATCGACGGGCGGGACGTGCGGGATCTGACCCTCCCGTCGCTGCGTGCGATGGTCGCCACCGCTTTCGAGGAGCCCACGCTGTTCTCGATGAGCGTGCGGGAGAACGTCACGCTGGGCCGCGCCGAAGCCACCGACCGGGAGATCCGGGAGGCCCTGGAGATCACCCAGGCGACCTTCGTCCACGACCTGCCGTGGGGGCTCGACACCCGGATCGGCGAGCAGGGCATGTCGCTGTCGGGAGGCCAGCGACAACGCCTGGCCCTGGCCCGGGCGATCCTCGCCGGGCCACGCGTCCTCGTGCTCGACGACACTCTGTCCGCGCTCGACGTGGAGACCGAGGCGCTGGTGGAGGAGGCGCTGCGGCGGGTCCTCGCCGACGCGACCGGCCTCATCGTCGCCCACCGGGCCTCGACCGTGCTGCTCGCCGACCGGGTGGCACTGCTCAGCGAGGGCTCCATCACCAGCGTGGGCCGGCACGCCGACCTGCTGTCGGCGGTGCCGGAGTATCGCGCGCTGCTGGCGCAGGACGCCGATCTCGACCCCGAACGGGCCCTGCGATGAGCGACTCCTGGCGGGGCGTGGCCGCCGAAGATCAGGACCAGGTGTCCGACAGCGTGTCGCTGCTGCTGCGCACGCGGTCGCGGCGGCTGCTCGCCGACCTGCTGCGGCCGCATCGGAAGCGGATCGCGCTGCTGACCGCCGTGATCGTGCTGTCCAGCGCGGCCGGCCTGGCCCTGCCGTACCTGGTGAAGGCGGGCATCGACGACGGCATCCCCCCGATGCTGGCCGGCCGCGGTCCGGGAACGCTGCTGACGATCATCGCACTCGTCGTCGGGGCAGCGCTCGTCCAGGCGCTCACCCGGAAGGCGTTCCTCCAGATGTCCGGCCACATCGGGCAGGACATCCTCCGGCAACTGCGCCGACGGGTCTTCGACCACTTCCAGCGGCTGTCGCTGTCGTTCCATGAGAAATACACCTCGGGCCGGGTGATCTCCCGGCTCACCTCGGATGTCGAGGCGATCGGCGAGTTGCTCGACTCGGGCTTCGACGGCCTCGTCACCGCCGTGCTCACCCTGTGCGGCACCGCCGTCATGCTGCTCGTGCTCGATGTCCGCCTCGGTCTGGTGGCGCTGCTGCCGCTGCCGGTCCTGCTGCTGTTCACCCGGTGGTTCCGGCGGCAGTCGAGCGTCGCCTATCGCAGGACCCGCCAGGCCGTGGCGCTGGTCATCGTCCACTTCGTCGAGTCGATGACCGGCATCCGCGCCGTACAGGCGTTCCGCAGGGAGCCGCGCAACCAGGAGATCTTCGAACGGCTCAACGCCGACTACCGCGACGCCAACACGCGCAGCGCCCGCCTGGTCGCCGTGTTCATGCCGGGCATCAAGCTCATCGGCAACGTCACGGTGGCGGCCGTGCTGCTGTACGGCGGATGGCTCGCTGTGAACGGCACGGTGACGGTCGGGGTGCTCGCCGCGTTCCTGCTCTACCTCCGGCAGTTCTACGAGCCGATGCAGGAGATCAGTCAGTTCTACAACGCGCTGCAGTCGGCCGGCGCCGCGCTGGAGAAGCTGTCCGGTGTGTTGGAGGAGCGGCCCGAGGTCGCCGAGCCGCCGGTGCCGTTGCCGGTGCCGCTCGGCGGCGCTCAAGGTGGGATCCGCGGCGGAGCCCGGGGCGGCCTGCGGTTCGACGCCGTCGAGTTCGGCTACGACGGCGGCCGGGCCGTACTGCCCCGGCTGGATCTGGAGATCCCCGCCGGGCAGACCGTCGCCGTGGTCGGCACGACCGGCGCGGGTAAGACCACGCTGGCCAAGCTCATCGCCAGGTTCTATGATCCCGTGGCCGGGCGGATCCTGCTCGACGGCGTGGACCTGCGTGATCTCGACGAGGCCGAGCTGCGCCGCCACGTCGTCATGGTGACCCAGGAGAACTTCCTGTTCACCGGCACGGTCGCCGACAACATCAGGTTCGGGCGGCCGGACGCATCGGCGGCGGCGGTCGTCGAGGCGGCCGAGGCCATCGGCGCGCACGCCTTCGTCTCCGCGCTTCCCGAGGGGTACGGCACGCAGGTCGGCAAGCGCGGCGGCCGGATGTCGGCGGGGCAGCGGCAACTGGTCGCGTTCGCCCGGGCGTTTCTCGCCGATCCGGCGGTGCTGATCCTCGACGAGGCCACCTCAAGCCTCGACGTGCCCAGTGAACGGCTCGTGCAGCGGGCGCTGCGCACGGTGCTGGCCGATCGCACGGCGCTGATCATCGCGCATCGGCTGTCGACGGTGGAGATCGCCGACCGGGTGCTCGTGATGGACGCCGGCCGGATCGTCGAGGACGGGTCGCCGGAGCGTCTCATCGCCCGCTCCGGTAGGTTCGCCCGGCTCCACCAGGCGTGGCTCGACAGCCTCGCCTGATCACCGCCGCGACTGATCGTGGTGAAAAGTGCCCCGGGTGGGACTCGAACCCACACTGTACGGGTTTTGAATCCGCTCCCTCATGCCAATTGGGGTACCGGGGCTTCAATCCAGACTTTATATGGTCATCCGGATCCCGTCGCTTCGGAGCATAGCGGATCGTTGATCGTCCGCACGACCCCTCGCGTGGTCCTAATCTAGCGGACATCGGTAACCTCTTGTGCGTGAGTACGCAGCGACGAGTGGTGATCGCGGAAGATGAGGCGCTGATCCGCCTCGACCTGAAGGAGATGCTCGAAGAGGACGGCTACGCCGTGGTGGGCGAGGCCGGTGACGGGGAGACCGCGGTCAAGCTGGCCACCGAGCTGCGCCCCGACCTGGTGGTCCTGGACGTGAAGATGCCGGTCCTCGACGGCATCTCGGCCGCCGAGCGGATCGTCGCCGAGCGGATCGCGCCGTGTCTCATCCTGACCGCGTTCTCCCAGCGCGACCTGGTGGAGCGGGCCAGGGACGCGGGGGCGATGGCGTACCTGGTGAAGCCCTTCACCAAGGGGGACCTGGTTCCGGCGATCGAGATGGCGATCAGCCGCCATGAGGAGATCACGGCGCTGGAGAAGGAGGTCTCCACCCTTTCGGGCCGGCTGGAGACCAGGAAGCTCGTGGACCGGGCGAAGGGCCTGCTGATGGCCCAGCACGGGTGGACCGAGCCGCAGGCGTTCCGGTGGATCCAGAAGGCGTCCATGGATCGCCGAGTCGGTATGCGGCAGGTGGCGCAGATCGTGATCGCCGAGGCCGTGCCGCAGAATCCCCAGCCCACATCGGAGAGCCCGCAGAGCTGATCACCCCATCAGGGCGAAAAGACATGATAAGCCGATGCGTGGGGCCAGCGACCAGGGCTAAAGGAATTTTTTCTATTTCCGTTACATGTTGATTACTATACGAAGAGGACGGACATAACAAAGCCATAACCGTGATGGCCTCTGTACCGACCTGTGACTTCCTGTGGCTGTACTACCGTCACGACCCCTCGGCTGACCGCTGGATGGGGCGGATGCGTATCCGATCCCCGGAAGGGGATCCAGCGAAAGGAAGGCAACCTTGCGATCCAAGATCGCTCGCCTTGGCGGCATTGTCGCGGTCGGTACAGCGCTGACCCTCGGTCTCGCGGCGTGTGGTAGCGGCTCCGGCGACACCTCTGCGTCCGATGGCCAGGGCGGTGGCGACGGCGCCACCACCCTCAAGATCGGTTTCATGGGCGACCTGACCGGTGAGAACTCGGCGCTCATGATCCCGCCGTCTCAGGGCGCGCAGCTCGCGGTGGACGAGTTCAACGCGAAGTCGACCGACGTCAAGGTCGAATTGGTGAAGTACGACAGCCAGGGCAACCCCGACCAGGCTGTCCCGCTGGCCCAGAAGGCCGTCACCGAAGACAAGATTGTGGCCATGGTGGGCCCGGGCTTCTCCGGCGAGTCGCGCAACGTGGGCCCGATCCTGGAGGAGGGAAAGATCCCGAGCGTCACGGGCTCGGCGACCAACCCAGCACTGGCCGACAACGGCTGGAAGTTCTGGCACCGGGTGGTCGCCAACGACGCCATCCAGGGCCCCGCCATCGCCGACTTCCTGGTCAAGGCCAAGTCGGCGAAGAAGGCATTCGTCGTCGACGACGCGCAGGAGTACGGCGCCGGCCTCGCCGACGCGGTGGCCAAGGAGTTCGAGACCCAGGGCGTCGCGGTCGAGCGTGACAAGATCGACCCGAACGGCTCGGACTACTCCTCCACCGTCACCAAGGTGAAGGCCAACTCTCCCGACGTCATCTACTACGGCGGCTACTACGCCCAGCTCGGCCGGCTGCTCAAGCAGCTCCGTGACGGCGGCGTGACCGCGACCGTGGTCTCCGGCGACGGCGCGGTGGACAAGGAGCTCGTCAACGCCGCAGGCAAGGAGGCCGCGGAGGGCGCGGTGCTCGGCTGCCCCTGCCTCATCCCGTTCGGCTCCGACGTGCCGGAGCTGAAGGAGTTCAGCGAGAAGTACAAGGCGAAGTTCGGCGGCGACCCGCTGATCTACGCCACCGAGGGCTACGACGCGGCCACGGCCATCCTGAAGGCGATCGAGGCCGGCAACACCACCCCGGAGAAGATCAACGACTTCCTCGCGACGGTCGACTTCAAGGGCGTCTCGAAGCAGATCAAGTTCGGCCCGAACGGTGACATCGCGGCGAACGTCATCCACGTCTACCAGATCAAGGACAGCAACCTCGACTGGCTGGGCGACACCTCGCAGGCGCAGCTCCAGTAACGCGTCCGGTTCGATCTGCGAACGCTGAGGAGCGGGAGCATACCGCTGCTCCCGCTCCTTACCGCCCGGCGACTACCGTCGCCCCGGTTCGAAAGCGACCCCCGTGCTCAACGACTTCATCAATCAGGTCGGCCCCTCCACCGTGGGAGGCCTGGCCAGTGGTGCCATCTACGCGCTGATCGCCCTCGGTTACACGATGGTGTACGGCGTGCTGCGCCTCATCAACTTCGCACACTCCGAGATCTTCATGATCGGCGCCTTCGCCGCGCTGTTCGTGGTCCTGCACCTCGGAGTGACCACCCCCCTCACCGGGGTGGCGTTGGTCGGTGTGCTGCTCCTGCTGATGCTGGTGGCCATGGCCGCCTCGGGCGGCGCCGCCGTCGTGCTGGAACGGGTGGCCTACCGGCCGCTGCGCAGGCACGGCGCCGGTCGGCTCGCGGCGCTCATCTCCGCGATCGGCGCCTCCATCTTCCTCCAGGAGCTGTTCGCCCTCGTGGTCATCCCCGAGGTGTTCGACCGCCCCTCTCAGGGACGCATTCAGGTCCCGGTGCCGCGGCTCCTCGATCGTGAGACGGTCTTCACGATCGGGAACACCGATATCCGGAACGATCACCTGATCATCGTCGGCGCCGCAGTGATCATGATGATCCTGCTCGACGTCTTCGTGAGCCGCACCAGGATCGGCCGCGGCATCCGAGCCACATCCCAGGACCCCGAGACCGCCACGCTCATGGGCGTGGACATCAACAAGGTGATCCGCACCACCTTCTTCGTGGGTGGTGCGATGGCGGGGGTGGCGGCCCTGCTGTACGCCATGGAGTTCGAGAACCTCCGCTACAACGTCGGCTTCCTGCTCGGCGTCAAGGCGTTCACCGCCGCGGTGCTCGGCGGCATCGGCAACCTCCGCGGCGCGCTCCTCGGCGGACTCGCGCTCGGACTGATCGAGAACTGGGGCTCGATCTTCTTCGGCTCAGAATGGAAGGACGTCATCGCCTTCACCGTCCTCGTCCTCGTCCTCCTGTTCCGTCCCACCGGCATCCTCGGTGAATCCCTCCAGCGAGCGCGCGCATGAACGCAAACTCCAACATTCGCAGCGGCAATCCGCTGACGTCGCTCCGGCGCGCGGTCGGCGGTTTCAGCGACGGGGCGCGCGACTGGTGGGCGGCGGCGCCCCGCTGGACGCGCTGGACCATCTACGGCCTGCTGATCGCCCTGGTGATCGTCGCCCCGCACCCGGCCATCGGGTCGTTCATGTCCCCGTACTCGCACTGGCCGTCGCTGCTGTTCAGCCCGATCGGCACGTTCGTGCTGCTGGCCGTGGGCCTGAACGTGGTGGTCGGTCAGGCGGGCCTGCTCGACCTCGGCTTCGTCGCCTTCTACGCCATCGGCGCCTACACCATGGCGGTCTTCGCCACCAAGTTCGGCTGGAACTTCTGGGGAATCCTGGTAATCGCGATCTTCATGACCGCGGTGTCCGGCATCGTCCTGGGCTCGCCGACGCTGCGGCTGCGCGGAGACTACCTGGCGATCGTCACGCTGGGGTTCGGAGAGATCGTCCGGATCACCGCGCAGAACACCGACTACATCGGCGGCGCGCGCGGCATCACGAACATCCCCCACCCGCCGACGATCTTCGGGGTGGACTTCGCGCTCGATCCGCTGCCGTACTACTACCTGCTGGTGGCGGCCATCGTGCTGGTCGTGATCTTCGCCAAACGTCTGGAGCGGAGCCGGGTCGGCCGAGCTTGGGAGGCCATCCGGGAGGATGAGGACGCCGCCGAACTGATGGGCGTGCCCACCTTCCGCTTCAAGCTGCTGGCCTTCTTCGTGGGCGCCATGATCGGCGGTCTGACCGGGGCCCTCTGGGCCAGCAAGGTCATCGCGATCCAGCACAACAACTTCCCGTTCATCCTGTCGGCCACCATCCTGGCGGCCGTGGTGCTGGGCGGCTCTGGCAACCTGCCCGGCGTCATCATCGGGGCATTCCTGATCGCCTGGCTTCCCGAGCGGTTCCGCGGCTTCCAGGACTACCGCATCCTCATCTTCGGCGGTGCGCTCGTGCTGATGATGGCGCTGCGTCCGGAGGGGCTGCTGCCCGCGCGCCGGCGCCGTGCCGTCTCCGGCAACGGCGGCGAATCGGGTGACACGGATCCGGGCGCCACGGAGGCTGGCGGTCAAGCGGCAGAGGAGGTGGCCAAGTGAGCGAGCCGAAGGCGTTGCTCGAGCTCAACGCCGTCACGATGCGCTTCGGCGGCGTGCAGGCCCTCGGCGGGGTCGACCTCACCGTCAGGGAGGGGGAGATCTTCGCGCTGATCGGCCCGAACGGCGCGGGCAAGACGACGGTGTTCAACGTGATCACCGGTGTCTACCGGCCGACCTCCGGCGAGGTGCGCTTCGACGGCGGGAAGATCAGCGGTCTGAAGCGATTCACGATCACCAAGCGCGGCGTCGCCCGCACCTTCCAGAACATCCGGCTGTTCCACAGCATGTCGGCGATGGAGAACGTCCTCGTCGGCTTCGACGCGCACAACCGGACCGGCGCGGTCGGCGCCGCTCTCGGCCTTCCGTGGCACCGGCACGCCGAGCGCCGCGGGCGGGAGCATGCGATGGAGTTGCTGGAGTTCGCCGGCATCGCGCACCGGGCCGACGAGACCGCCAAGAACCTGCCGTACGGCGACCAGCGCAGGCTGGAGATCGTGCGGGCCCTGGCGACCGACCCCAAGCTCCTGCTGCTCGACGAGCCGGCCGCCGGCATGAACCCGGCGGAGAAGATCGAACTCCAGGAGCTGATCAGGAAGATCCGTGACGCGGGCCGTACGATCCTGCTTATCGAGCACGACATGGCCCTGGTCATGGGAATCAGCGACCGCATCGCCGTGGTGGACTTCGGGCAGAAGATCGCTGAGGGTCTCCCGGCCGATGTGCAGAGCGACCCGAGGGTCATCGAGGCGTACTTGGGGGCACCCGCAGATGCTTCTTGAGATCAGGGACATCCACGTCCACTACGGCAAGATCGAGGCGCTCAAGGGGATCTCGCTCGACGTCGACGAGGGGGAGATCGTCACCCTCATCGGCGCGAACGGAGCGGGCAAGACCACCACGCTCAAGACGATCTCGGGCCTGCGTCCGCTGACGTCGGGCAGCATCGCCTTCGACGGCAAGGACATCAGCAGGCTGCCGGGCCACAAGCGGGTGCTGGTCGGCATCGGCCAGTCGCCGGAGGGCCGGGGCTGCTTCCCCGGCATGACGGTGATGGAGAACCTGCTCATGGGGGCCTACACCCGGTCAGGTGACTTCTCCAAGGACCTGGCGGAGGTCTTCGACCTGTTCCCGCGGCTGGCCGAGCGCAAGACCCAGGCGGCAGGCACCATGTCCGGCGGCGAGCAGCAGATGGTGGCCATCGGCAGGGCACTGATGAGCAAGCCCAAGGTGCTCCTGCTGGACGAGCCGTCGATGGGCTTGGCGCCCAAACTCGTGGCCCAGATCTTCTCGATCGTCAAGGAGATCAACAACCGGGGGACCACGGTCCTGCTCGTCGAGCAGAACGCCCAGCAGGCCCTCCAGATCGCCCACCGGGCGTACGTCCTGGAGACCGGCAAGGTCGTCAAGGCCGCGCCGGCCGCCGACCTGCTCGACGACCCACAGGTCCGCGAGGCGTACCTGGGCGGCTCCCTGGGACAGCACTGACGGACCCGTATGCGACGAAGGAGAGGCCGGCCGGGGAGGCGTCCCCGGCCGGCCTCTCGCGTCAGGCGTGCGGGAATGGGCGTGTGTCGATCACGGTGACCGCCGCGCGGCCGCCTCGGAAGATCCGGGCAGCCGCCGGGGCGGCACGGAAAGAATGGCGAGCCCGTGGAGGACCTTTGGGTCCGTACACAGCTTCCCCGGCTCCGCACGTTGTCTACTCGGTCCCCACGGGCTCTGAGGGCACCACGCTAGCGACCTGAGGGGCAGGTGTGCAAAGAAAGTCGCAAGGTCGTTCTTTTATGGAGTAAATGAGCTGAATGTCCTCTTTGAGGGTGTGGTGGAAACAGGCGGTGCGAGGATCACCCGGCGTCGCGGAGCATGCAGGTCAGGCGCGAGGTGCACACCCGCCGCCCCCGGTCGTCGGTGATCTCGATGTCGTACGTCGCGAGAGTACGGCCGCCGTGCACGAGAGTGGCCACCGCGGTGATGTGACCGGACGTGGCCGACCGGTGGTGTGAGGCGCTGATCTCGATCCCCACCGCGATCCGCCCGGGACCCGCCTGCAGCGCGGCGCCGGTCGATCCCAGCGTCTCGGCCAGCACGCAGGACGCGCCGCCGTGGAGCAGGCCGTACGGCTGGGTGTTGCCCTCGACGGGCATGCGGCCGACCACCCGTTCGGGGCTCGCCTCCAGGATCTCGATGCCCATGCGCTCGTGCAGGTGGCCCTCGCCGGCCCCGTTGAGGGCGCTGAGGAACTCATCGGGATCGGTGACGGTCAAGGGGAGATCCTCCTCCGGGAAGAGTCCGGGTTTTATGTCGTACAGGGAGACTAGGCTGCGGGTGTGCCGAAGAGTGAAGCGACCCCCGACCGTCCGTGTCTGCTGCTCCTGGACGGGCATTCCCTTGCATACCGCGCCTTCTACGCGCTCAAGGACGCCAATCTCATGACAACCGACGGCCAGCACACGGAGGCGGTCTACGGCTTCACCTCCATGCTGACCAACGTCCTGCGCGATGAGCGGCCGAGCCACGTCGCGGTCTGCTTCGACCGCAGCGAGCCGACCTTCCGGCACGAGGCGTACGACGGATACAAGGCGAACCGGGCGGAGACGCCGGAGGACTTCCGCGGCCAGATGCAGCTCATCTTCGAACTGCTCGACGCCCTGCGCGTGCCGCGGATGTCACTGGCGGGGTTCGAGGCCGACGACCTGATCGCGACGCTGGCCACGCGCGCCGCCGGCGAGGACATGAACGTGCTGATCGTCACCGGCGACCGCGACGCGCTGCAGCTCGTCGACGAGCGGATCACCGTGCTGATGACCAGGCGCGGCATCAGCGACATGACGCGCTTCACGCCTGAGGCGGTCGCGGAGAAGTACGGCCTGACCCCGGTGCAGTACCCCGACTTCGCCGCGCTGCGCGGCGATCCGAGCGACAACCTTCCCAACATCCCCGGTGTGGGTGAGAAGACCGCCACCAAGTGGATCGTCGAGTACGGATCGCTCGACGAGCTGGTCAGGCGGGCCGACGAGGTGAAGGGGAAGGTCGGCGAGCGGCTGCGCGAGCACCTCGGCCAGGTGATCCACAACCGGATGCTGACCGAGCTGCGGCGGGACGTCGCGGTCGAGGCGGGTGTGGCCGATCTGACGATGGGTCAGTGGGACCGCGAGGAGGTCGACAAGCTGCTCGACGCCCTGCAGATCCGGGGCGAGCTGCGCGAACGGCTCTTCAAGACCCTCGGCGCGGTCGGCACGGCCGAGCCGGAGGCGGAGGAGGGCTTCGAGCTCGAGGTGACCGTGCTGGAGCCGGGTCAGGTGGCCGGGTGGCTGTCCGCTCTACCTGAGTCGGTTGAGCCGGGTGGGGGACGGGCCGGGCTCGCGTTCCGCGGCGCGTACGGCAGCGGCACCGGCCGCCTGGACGGCATCGCCATCGCCACCGCGGCCGGCGCGGCCTACGTGGACCCGACGCGGCTCACCCCCGAGGACGAGGCGGCCCTCGGCGGGTGGCTGGCCGACGAGTCGCGGCCCAAGGCCGTACACGACGCCAAGGGGTCGCTGCTCGCGCTGTGGGCACACGGGCAGGACCTGCGCGGTCTCACCTGTGACACAGCCCTGGCGGCCTATCTGGCGCTACCGGGACAGCGGTCGTTCCCGCTCGACGACCTGGTGCTTCGCTACCTGCGCCGGGAGTTGCGGGCGGAGTCCGCGCCGGACGGCCAGACCTCACTGTTCGACGACGTCGACGCCGGTGAGGCGCGTGATCTGGCCCTGCGTGCCCATGCCGTGCGCGACTTGGCCGACGCGCTGGAGGAGCACCTGTCGCGGCGCGGCGGCACTCGGCTGATCACCGAGGTGGAGTTGCCGCTGGTGCGGGTGCTGGCCGAGATGGAGGGGGCCGGGATCGGCGCCGACAGGCAGTACTTCGCGGCGCTGGAAGCGGAGTTCGGCTCCGCCGTGAAGCAGGCCGTCGAGGCCGCCCACGAGGTCGTGGGCGAGCAGTTCAACCTGAGCTCGCCCAAGCAGCTCCAGGAGATCCTGTTCGGCAAGCTGGGCCTGCCGAAGACCAAGAAGATCAAGACGGGTTATACGACGGACGCCGACGCGCTGGCGTGGCTGGCGACGCAGACCGACAACGAGCTGCCGACGATCCTGCTCAGGCACCGCGACCAGACCAAGCTGCGCACCACGGTCGAGGGGCTGATCAAGGAGATCGCCGACGACGGGCGCATCCACACCACGTTCAACCAGATCGTCGCGGCGACCGGGCGGTTGTCGAGCGAGAAGCCGAACCTGCAGAACATCCCGATCAGGACCGTCGAGGGCCGTCGCATCCGCAAGGGCTTCACGGTGGGCGAGGGCTACGAGACGCTGCTGACGGCGGACTACAGCCAGATCGAGCTGCGGATCATGGCGCACCTGTCGGGGGACGAGGCGCTGATCGCCGCCTTCGAGTCGGGCCACGACTTCCACCAGGCGACGGCCGCGCGGGTCTTCGACCTGCCGCCCGAGGAGGTGACCGCCGATCTGCGGGCCCGTATCAAGGCGATGAACTACGGCCTGGCCTACGGGCTGTCCGACTTCGGGCTGTCCGGCCAGCTCGGCATCGCCGTGGCCGAGGCGAGGGCGCTCAAGGAGGAGTACTTCGAGGAGTTCGGCGGGGTGCGCGACTACCTGGAAGCGGTCGTGGCGCAGGCCCGCCAGGACGGCTACACCGAGACGATCCTCGGGCGCCGCCGTTACCTGCCCGACCTCACCAGCGACAACCGGCAGCGGCGTGAGATGGCGGAGCGGATGGCGCTCAACGCGCCCATCCAGGGCTCGGCGGCCGACATCATCAAGGTCGCCATGCTCAACGTACGGCGGGCGATGGAGGGAATGCGCTCGCGGATGCTGCTCCAGGTCCACGACGAGCTCGTGTTCGAGGTGGTGCCGGGAGAGCTGGAGGAGGTGACCGCGCTCGTGTGCGAGCAGATGGGCGCGGCCTACGACCTGCGGGTGCCGCTCGACGTCTCCGTCGGGGTGGGAGAGACATGGGAGGACGCGGGCCACTGACGCCCGCCTCCGGATCCCCGCTTTGTGACCCCGGGTCGTGGAGCGCCGATCATCGACCGTAATCGCCCGGTCATCTGCCCATGTGATTTAGGTAAATTTTGGGCATTATGGTCGGATGATCGTGCGGGAAGTTGCTCGGGTTGCCGTTCTGGCCAACGTCGTTGTGGTAGTGGTGGGTCTCGTCGTGCTCATACTGCTGCCGCGGGCCGGTTCCGGGGGCGGCGGCACCCGGACGGCGGTGGGAGTGTCGCCCACCACCACGCCGACGGCGCCCGCGGAGCTACCGCCCGGCCAGACGGCGTCGGTGACCGCGACGCCGGAATCCGCCAAGAAGGTGAAGGCCAACGAGGCCGGCCTGGTCCCGGTGATCATGTATCACCGGCTGCTGCCCAAGCGGATCGCCTCCATCGACCGCACCCCCGGCCAGCTCCGCAAGGAGCTGGAGCGACTGGCCCGGAAGGACTATGTGCCGATCACGGCCGCCGAGTTCGTGTCCGGAAAGATCGACATCCCGGCGGGCTCCCACCCCGTCGTCCTCACCTTCGACGACGGCCACCCCAGCCACTTCGCGCTGGACTCCAATGGGGTGCCGAAACGGGACACGGCCGTCGGCATCATCTACGAGGTCGCGGCGAAATATCCGAACTTCCGGCCGGTTGCCACTTTCTGGGTCAACCGCAACCCCTTCGGACTGCGGGACCGGGCCGAGCAGACCCTGGCCGTGAAGTGGCTCGTCGAGCGCGGCTTCGAGGTCGGCAACCACAGCTACGATCATCCCGATCTGCGCAGTCTGCCGACAAAGCGAGTGAGCGAGCAGATCGTGCGCCAGGACCGGCTGCTCGCCAAGATCGGCGCGGGAGAGTCCACCACGTTCGCCCTGCCGTACGGCTCACGGCCCAGGAAACTGAGCGCGGCGCACGACGGGAAATGGGACGGCACGAAGTACCACTTCGACGGCGTGTTCCTCGCCGGGGCCGAGCCGGCCGTTTCGCCCTACGCGAAAAAATTCGAGCGATACGCGATCCCGAGGATCCAGTCCAACGGAAAACATGGGGAATGCAGCCGCTGGTGCACTACCTATTGGCTCGAATGGCTGGACGAACACCCCGAGAAGCGGTATACGTCCGATGGAGACCCCAAGAGAGTGTCGATTCCTCGCAAACTGCGTGCCACGGTCGCCTCAAGCAGGGCCGGGAAGATCGTCGCCTACTAGCGGTGTGTCCGCTTGCCTCGGATTGACCCCGCCCGTCATGTCTCATATGCTGATCGCTGCGCTGTGGGCTCGCGCGCGTCTCGGACGGAGCGGGCTCGCGCTCGGTCTTCGGTCGGCTGCGATCGCTGAACAGCCGCCGATGAACGAAAACAGGCCCGCCGCGCTTTCGTCACAACGACATCTGTCCGGTTCGGAGCAATTCCACACATGACGAGCAGCACTGAGGCCACCTCGAGCACCCCGCAGGTAGCGGTCAACGACATCGGTTCCGAGGAGGCCTTCCTCGCCGCGATCGACGAGACCATCAAGTACTTCAACGACGGCGACATCGTTGAGGGCACCGTTGTCAAGGTCGATCGAGACGAGGTCTTGCTCGACATCGGCTACAAGACCGAGGGCGTGATCCCGTCCCGCGAGCTCTCCATCAAGCATGACGTCGATCCGGCCGAGGTCGTCGAGGTCGGGGAGCACGTCGAGGCGCTGGTCCTCCAGAAAGAGGACAAGGAAGGCCGCCTGATCCTGTCCAAGAAGCGCGCCCAGTACGAGCGGGCGTGGGGCACGATCGAGAAGATCAAGGACGAGGACGGCATCGTCACCGGCACCGTCATCGAGGTCGTCAAGGGTGGTCTCATCCTCGACATCGGCCTGCGGGGCTTCCTCCCGGCGTCCCTGGTCGAGATGCGCCGCGTCCGCGACCTCCAGCCGTATGTCGGCCGTGAGCTCGAGGCTAAGATCATCGAGCTGGACAAGAACCGCAACAACGTGGTCCTGTCCCGCCGTGCCTGGCTCGAGCAGACGCAGTCCGAGGTGCGCCAGACGTTCCTCAACACCCTGCAGAAGGGCCAGGTCCGGAAGGGCGTCGTCTCCTCGATCGTCAACTTCGGCGCGTTCGTGGACCTCGGCGGCGTCGACGGTCTGGTGCACGTCTCCGAGCTGTCCTGGAAGCACATCGATCACCCCTCCGAGGTCGTCGAGGTCGGCCAGGAGGTCACGGTCGAGGTCCTGGACGTCGACATGGAGCGCGAGCGGGTCTCGCTGTCGCTCAAGGCGACGCAGGAGGACCCGTGGCAGCAGTTCGCCCGGACCCACCAGATCGGCCAGGTCGTGCCCGGCCGCGTCACCAAGCTGGTGCCGTTCGGTGCGTTCGTCCGCGTCGAGGAGGGCATCGAGGGCCTGGTCCACATCTCCGAGTTGGCCGAGCGCCACGTGGAGATCCCGGAGCAGGTCGTGACGGTCGGCGAGGAGATCTTCGTCAAGATCATCGACATCGACCTCGACCGCCGCAGGATCTCCCTGTCGCTCAAGCAGGCCAACGAGGGTGTCGGCGCCGAGGTCGAGTTCGACCCCACCCTGTACGGCATGGCCGCGACCTACGACGATCAGGGCAACTACATCTACCCCGAGGGCTTCGACGCCGAGACCGGCGAGTGGCTCGAGGGCTTCGACAAGCAGCGCGAGGAGTGGGAGCGGCAGTACGCCGAGGCCCAGGCCCGCTTCGAGGCGCACAAGTCGCAGATCGAGAAGGCCCGCCAGGAGGAGGCGGAGGCGGCCAGCCAGGCGGCCACCTCGTCCTACGGCGGTGAGACCTCGTCGCAGACCCAGCCGAGCGGTGGCGCCCTCGCCTCGGACGAGGCCCTCGCGGCCCTGCGCGAGAAGCTGGCCGGCGGACAGAGCTGAGTCAGGGGACCGGTTCGCAGGCACCGGTTCAGAAAGCAGTACGGAAGGCCCCGCTTCGGCGGGGCCTTCCGCTGTCCGGACCTTCCGCGCACCGATAGGGTGACGGAGTGTTGGACATCGAGCGGGCCATGCCCGGCGACGCCGGGGAGATTCTCACCCTGCAGCGGGCCGCCTACGTGACCGAGGCCCAGCTCTACGGCGACCCGTTCCTGCCCCCGCTCGTCGAGACGGTCGAGCAGATACGCAAAGTGATCGACACCGGGGTCGTGCTGAAGGCGACGGAGGGCGCCCGGCTGGTCGGATCCGTTCGCGGTCAGCTGTCCGGCCCGACGTGCCTCGTCGCACGCCTCGTCGTCGCGCCGGACCGGCAGGGACGGGGCATCGGCGGCGGGCTGCTCGCCGCGCTGCACGAGGCCGTCCCTGAGGCCGCCGTGTTCGACCTGTTCACCGGTCATCTCTCCGAGGGCGATCTGCGGCTGTACCGGCGCCTCGGCTACCGCGAGACCCACCGGGAGCGAGTGCAGGACCACCTGACCCTGGTGCACCTGCGTCTCAGCCGTTGACGTCTCTCCCAGATCCCCTCAGCCCCCGATGCGTCAGCCGGCCCGATGCCGCCGCCCACCAGGCCGCGCCGTACCGCCGGCGGATAGGCTGCGGGGCGTGCTCAGGGTAGGACTCACGGGCGGCATCGGCTCGGGCAAGAGTGAGGTGTCGCGACGGCTCGCGGCGCGCGGCGCGATCGTCATAGACGCGGACAAGATCGCGCGGGAGGTGGTGGAGCCGGGGACTTCCGGCCTCGCCGAGATCGTCCAGGCGTTCGGTGACGGCGTGCTGCGCCCGGACGGGACGCTCGACCGGGAACGGCTCGGCTCGATCGTGTTCGTCGACCCCGACAAGCTGAAGGTGCTCAACGGGATCGTCCACCCGAGGGTCGGCGCCCGGGTCGAGGAGCTCCAGCAGGCCGCTCCCGCCGGGGCGATCGTCGTCTACGACGTGCCGCTGCTCGCTGAGAACGGCCTCGCCGCAATGTACGACCTGGTGATCGTCGTGGACGCCCCCGACGGCGTCCGCGTCCGCAGGCTGGGAGAGTTCCGGGGTATGACGGAGGGGGACGCACGGGCCCGGATCGCGGTCCAGGTATCCCGCGAGGACCGCCTCGACGTGGCCGACATCGTGATCGACAACGAGGGCTCGCTGGAGCTTCTCGACGCCCGGGTCGGCGAGGTCTGGGATGAGCTCGTCGCCCGGGCGGGCGCGTACGCCCCCGGCGGCGGGTGACCGAGACGGCGTTCCGGCCAGATCGTGTCCCGGATGCCGGCGGCTCCGCGGGCTTTCGAGCGGCAGGGATGAGGTGTTGGCCGTGGGGGGAGGTCTGCGGCGGCTGGACGTCCTCGACCGGATCCGGCTCGGCCTGCTAGCGGCAGGTCTGCTGTGCGCGGCCACCGGGCTCCTTCCTCTGACGGCGGCAGAGGAGAGCCTTGCCCGCGTCGCGCCGCTGCTGCTGTTCCTGGTCGCGGTCATCGTGCTCGCGGAACTGGCCAGGGAGGCCCAGGTCTTCGACGTCGTGGCGACTCGCCTGGCGATCGTCGGCAGAGGCAGCTATCCGGCGCTTTTTCTGCTTTGTTCGGCATTCGCATCGCTTGTTACGATATTTCTCAATCTTGACACGACGGCTGTACTGCTCACCCCGGTGATGGTGGCGCTGGCGCGGCGGGCCGGGATCAGGCCGCTGCCGCTGGCCGTGACGACGGTGTGGCTGGCCAACACGGCGAGCCTGGTGTTGCCGGTCTCCAACCTGACCAACCTGCTCGCGATGAACCGGTTCGCGCTCGACGCGCGCGGTTTCGCCGCGCGGATGTGGGCGCCGGGACTCACCTCGATCGCCGTCACGATGGTGTTCCTCTGGGTCTTCTTCTGGCGGCGGGCGGAGCGGGGTGGGGAACGCTACCGGCCGCCGGCCGCGGTCTCAGTGGCCGACCGGCTGCTGTTCACGGCCGCCGTCGCCGTGTGCGTAGTGTTCGCCGCCGCGATCCTCGCGGGGGTACGGATCGAGATCGCCGCGCTCGGCGCCGCCACGGCCGTGGTCGCCGCCTTCGCATGGCGCGACCGTTCGAAGCTCGGTTGGTCACTCATCCCATGGCGGCTCCCGGTCTTCGTCACAGGTCTGTTCCTGGTGGTGCCCACGCTCGCCAGGCTCGGCCTGGCCGACGTGATGCGCGCGGTCATCGGCGTCGACGGCGGCGCGTCGGGCGCATGCCGGGCGGCAGCGGCGGGCGCCGGCCTGTCGAGCATGGTGAACAACCTGCCCGCCTACGTCGCCGCGGAGCAGGTGATCCCACCCGCCGACGGGACGCGGCTGCTCTCTCTGCTCGTCGGCGTCAACATCGGCCCGGTCGTGACGCCATGGGGGTCACTGGCCACGCTCCTGTGGTTCGAGTGGTGCCGCCGCCGCGAGGTGCCGGTGCCGATCGGCAGGTTCGTCGTGACGGGTACCGGACTGGCCGTGGCAGCTCTCGCCGCGACGGTCGGCGTCCTGTTGCTCACCGCATGAACTCTTCGGAATCGATGGGCCGACTCAGTGAATGTGCGGGGGCTTCTCGGACCATCCGCTGCCGACGGTCCGGACCTTGCGGCGCGGAGCCGCGGCCAGAGCCGGGAGCCGTACCGGAATTGTCGGCCGTGCGGCGTAGGTTATGGAGACGTGAGCATCCGGCGGCGGGGGCCGGGCGGATCGGGGCCAGACGCGGGGCGAGAGCGAAGTGGTGAGCGAGCGATGAAGTCTCTGATCGACCTGCAGCGCAAGGCGGCGCCCTTCGAGGTCGTCACCGAGATGACGCCGTCCGGTGACCAGCCGACGGCCATCGCCGAGCTGGAACGCCGGGTCCGGGCCGGGGAGAAGGACACGGTCCTGCTGGGCGCGACGGGCACCGGCAAAACCGCCACCGTGGCCTGGCTGGTGGAGCGGCTCCAGCGCCCCACGCTGGTCATGCAGCCGAACAAGACGCTCGCCGCACAGTTCGCCAACGAGCTCCGAGAGATGCTGCCGAACAACGCGGTCGAGTACTTCGTCTCGTATTACGACTACTACCAGCCCGAGGCGTACGTCCCCCAGAGCGACACCTACATCGAGAAGGACTCCTCGATCAACGAGGAGGTGGAACGGCTGCGTCACTCGGCGACCTGGTCCCTGGTGTCGCGGCGCGACGTGGTCGTGGTCGCCTCGGTCTCCTGCATCTACGGTCTGGGCACCCCCCAGGAGTACGTCGAGCGGATGGTCGGGCTGAAGGTCGGCCAGCAGATCGACCGGGACCAACTGCTGCGCAGGCTCGTCGACATGCAGTACACCCGCAATGACCTGGCCTTCACCCGTGGCACGTTCCGGGTGCGCGGGGACACGGTCGAGGTCATCCCCGTCTACCAGGAGCTCGCCGTCCGCATCGAGATGTTCGGCGACGAGATCGAGAAGCTGGCCACCCTCCACCCGCTGACCGGTGAGGTCGTCGCCGAGGACGACGAACTGCACATCTTCCCCGCGTCGCACTACGTGGCCGGGCCGGAGCGGATGGAGCGGGCCATCAACGACATCGAGGCCGAGCTCGCCGAGCGGCTGGCCGATCTGGAGCGGCAGGGCAAGCTACTGGAGGCCCAGCGGTTGCGCATGCGAACCACGTACGACATCGAGATGATGCGCCAGATCGGCAGTTGCGCCGGCATCGAGAACTACTCGCGTCACATCGACGGGCGCGCGGCGGGCACTGCGCCGCACACCCTGCTGGACTTCTTCCCCGACGACTTCCTGCTCGTCCTCGACGAGTCGCACCAGACCGTTCCGCAGATCGGCGCGATGTACGAGGGCGACGCCTCGCGTAAGCGCACGCTTGTCGATCACGGGTTCCGTCTGCCGTCCGCGATGGACAACCGGCCGCTGAAGTGGGAGGAGTTCCTGGAGCGGATCGGCCAGACCGTCTATCTGTCGGCCACTCCGGGACCCTACGAGCTGGGGCGCAGCAAGGGCGACGTGGTCGAGCAGGTAATCCGCCCCACCGGCCTGGTCGACCCCGAGGTCGTGGTCAAGCCCACGCAGGGTCAGATCGACGACCTCATGGAGGAGATCAGGGTCCGGGCCGAGCGAGACGAGCGGGTCCTGGTCACGACGCTGACCAAGAAGATGGCCGAGGACCTGACCGACTACCTGCTCGAGAACGGCATCCGGGTCCGCTATCTGCACAGCGAGGTGGACACGCTGCGCCGCATCGAGTTGCTGCGCGAGCTTCGCCTGGGTGAGTTCGACGTGCTCGTCGGCATCAACCTGCTCCGTGAGGGCCTCGACCTGCCCGAGGTGTCGCTGGTGTCCATCCTGGACGCCGACAAGGAGGGCTTCCTGCGGTCGGAGACCTCGCTCATCCAGACCATCGGCCGTGCCGCCCGTAACGTGTCCGGCCAGGTGCACATGTACGCGGACAAGATCACACCGAGCATGGAACGGGCGATCGAGGAGACCAACCGGCGCCGGGCCAAGCAGGTCGCCTACAACCAGGCCAACGGCATCGACCCGAAGCCGCTACGTAAGAAGATCGCCGACATCCTGGACAGCCTCGCCAGGGAGGACGCGGACACGGCCCAGATGCTCGGCGGGGCCGGCCGTCAGCAGTCCCGCGGCAAGGCTCCGGTTCCCGGCCTCGCCTCCAAGCGGGCCGGCCGGCACGCGAAGGCCATCGTGGGAGAGATGCCGAGGGCGCAGCTCGAGGCCCTGATCGAGTCTCTCACCGAGCAGATGCACACCGCGGCCGCCGACCTTCAGTTCGAGGTGGCCGCCCGGCTCCGCGACGAGATCAAGGAACTCAAGCGCGAGGTCCGCGACATGCGCGAGGCCGGCGTGAAGTGACCGCTACGAGATGAGCACCGCCACGGTGACACCTGCTGTGATCACTGACGGTGCTCATACTGGGCTTATTCAGCCGACGAACGAGCTTCCGTGGTTGGCCAGCCCAGGCTCAGGTCGATGTCCACGTCGAAACCGATATGGGTTTTGAGCCGCTTGCGATGGATGCCCGTCGGGACGTACGCCTTCACACTCGGCTCCAGCTCGAACGTGTAGACAACCGGCTCCTGATCCTCGAGCTCGATCCGCCACATATACCTGATGCCGGCGTTGGAGTATTTGATCGGCTTGGTGGTCCGGTCCCGCTCCACCGAATCGGCGGACACCACCTCGACGACGAGGTGAACGTCCTCCGGTTTGAACGATGTCGTCTTGAGGTCGGTCAGCGCCATGCTTTTCACCAGCATGATGTCGGGTTCGGGGCGCTGCCGTAGTCCCAGTGTGACACTCATCTCGCGGGCGACGCACAGATCCGGAGGAGGTGTGAGCTCCCGCTCCAGGAGCCTGAGCATGAGCATGTGGAAGGCGGTCTGGGGAGACATCATGATTAGAGACCCATCGATCAGTTCGACGTGCCGGGGCGCGTCGGGGGGAAGATGATCGAGCATCTCGGCGGTCCATCCGCCGGGTGGGCCGGGGTAGAACCAATCGGGGAAAGCCGTGGTCATCCGCTGTCCATCCTCTCTTACCTCGCCGGATCACTCGACATGACCATCCTGCCACCCAGCGTAGCCGGGGTGGACGGATTCCGGTGGTAGGGCGACCGGGGGCAGGTGGGGAGTGCTCAGCCGGGAACGGGTGGCGGACGAGGGGCTGTGCCAGCCGAGGTCGGGGGAGTGCCGCCGTACGATCCTGGCGGGCACCCCGGCGATCACCGAGTGGTCGGGGAACTCGCCCCGCACGACCGCGCCGCCGGCGACGACCGACTGCCGGCCGATCCGGGTGCCCGGCAGGATGATCGCTCCCGTGCCGAGCCAGGAACCCGGCCCGATGACGACGGGCTTGTTGCGCGGCCACTGCCGCCCGATGGGCGCCTCCGGGTCGTCGTACACGTGGTTCTGGTCGGTGATGTAGACGTAGGGGCCGGTGAAGACGTCGTCGCCGATGTCGATGGACTGGTGGCCGACGATGTGGCTGCCCCTGCCGATGGAACAGCCGCGGCCGATCCGCACGATCGAGCCGGGACCGAGGTCCACCCCCGGGCCCATGCCGGCGGAGATGGAGACGCGCTCGCCGATGAGCGTGTGGTCGCCGATCTCGACCCACGCCTCACCGAAGATGGCGCCGGTGGGGAAGGCGATGCATGCCCCGTCGCCGAGGCGGCGGAACCGGTAGCCGCCCATGGCGCCGGGGGTGAGCGCGGCCGCTTCGCGCACGTAGGACCAGCCGCGGTGGACCAGTCGGCCGACGGCACGCTTCACGATCGACATACCGGGACAAGTTACCCGTTGGTCGACTTACCGGCTATAGCGGGTTCGCGCACGTAGGGGGGCGGATAACGGGAAGCGTTTGATATTCTGAGAGCCCGTGGGCATCGCGGTCGCCGACTGGGCGGCCGGGATAGACGACGACCACGGGAGCCATTCTTGCGCAGCGCCGCCCAGACCCGGGAAACACCGTCCAGGGAAACACTGTCCAGGCCGACACCGGCCAAGCAGATTCCGACCAAGCATCTCTTCGTCACCGGTGGCGTCGCCTCCAGTCTCGGCAAGGGGCTCACCGCCTCCAGCCTCGGGCGCCTCCTCAAGCTGCGCGGCCTCCGGGTCACCATGCAGAAGCTCGACCCCTACCTCAACGTCGACCCCGGGACGATGAACCCGTTCCAGCACGGCGAGGTGTTCGTCACGGACGACGGTGCCGAGACCGACCTCGACGTCGGCCACTACGAGCGCTTCCTCGACACCGAGCTGCACGGCTCGGCGAACGTGACGACCGGCCAGGTCTACTCCAACGTGATCGCCAAGGAGCGGCGCGGAGAGTACCTGGGCGACACCGTGCAGGTCATCCCGCACATCACCAACGAGATCAAGGATCGCATCCGCGGCATGGCCGGTCCCGACGTCGATGTCGTGATCACCGAGGTCGGCGGCACCGTCGGCGACATCGAGTCGCTGCCGTTCCTCGAGGCCGTACGGCAGGTCCGCCACGAGGTCGGCCGCGACAACGTGTTCTTCCTGCACGTCTCGCTGCTGCCGTACATCGGCCCGAGCGGGGAGCTGAAGACCAAGCCGACCCAGCACTCGGTCGCCGCCCTGCGCAGCATCGGCATCCAGCCGGACGCCATCGTGTGCCGGTCGGACCGGCCGATCACCACCTCGCTCAAGCGTAAGATCAGCCTGATGTGCGACGTGGACGAGGACGCGGTGGTCTCCGCCGTCGACGCCGCCTCGATCTACGACATCCCGAAGGTCCTGCACTCCGAGGGCCTGGACGCGTACGTCGTGCGACGGCTCGGCCTGCCGTTCCGCGACGTGGACTGGACCGAGTGGGACCAGTTGCTGCGCCGGGTGCACCGGCCCGCCAAGGAGGTCACGATCGGGCTGGTCGGCAAGTACATCGACCTGCCCGACGCGTACCTGTCCGTCACCGAGGCGCTGCGCGCCGGGGGGTTCGCCGCCGACACCAGGGTCAACATCCGCTGGGTCCAGAGCGACGACTGCGAGACCCCCGAGGGCGCCGCCCGGGAGCTCGACGGCGTCGACGGGGTGCTGATCCCCGGCGGGTTCGGCGTGCGCGGCATCGAGGGCAAGGTCGGCGCGGTACGGCATGCCCGCGAACAGAAGATCCCCCTGCTCGGCATCTGCCTCGGCATGCAGTGCATGGTCATCGAGGCGGCCCGCAACCTCGCCGGGATCGCCGAAGCCGACAGCACCGAGTTCGACCCGAAGACCCCGAGCCCGGTCATCTCGACCATGGCCGACCAGGAGGACGTGGTCGCCGGGGAGCGTGACATGGGCGGCACCATGCGGCTCGGTCTCTACCCCGCCAAGCTCGCCGAGGGCTCCATCGCCCGTCGCCTGTACGGCAAAGCCAGGGTGGAGGAGCGGCACCGGCACCGCTACGAGGTGAACAACTCGTTCCGGGAGCCGCTGGAGAAGGTCGGCATGGTGTTCTCCGGCTTGTCCCCGGACGGCAGGCTCGTGGAATACGCCGAGCTGGCCGCCGACCAGCACCCGTTCTTCATCGGCACCCAGGCGCATCCCGAGTTCCGCTCCCGCCCGACCAGGTCGCACCCGCTGTTCAAGGGGCTGGTGGAGGGCGCCCTCGAGTACGCGCAGGCCCGCCAGGCCGGGGCGAACCAGGCTGCGAGCCAGCCCGTCGTGAAGGCGGGCCGTACCAAGTGAAGGCGCACCAAATGAAGGCGTCGTCCTCGAACGGGCCGTCCACGGACGTTCCTCCGCAGGTGCGGGACGTCGAGGAGTCGTGGGAGGTCGTGGCCGCCGCGGAGCGGTTCAGCGGGCGGGTCATCTCCGTGCGCACCGACACCGTGGTGATGCCGGACGGCGGGACGGCGGACCGCGACTATGCCGTGCACCCCGGCTCGGTCGCGGTGGTCGCCCTCGACGACTCCGGCCGCGTGCTGCTGATCCGCCAGTACCGGCATCCGATGCGGCGCCTGCTGTGGGAGCTGCCGGCCGGCCTCCGCGACGTGCCCGGCGAGCCGCTGGTGGCCTGCGCGGCGCGCGAGCTGGCCGAGGAGGCGCGCTACCGTGCCCGCACCTGGGACACGCTGGTCGACGTCTACACCTCGCCCGGCATGACCGACGAGCGCATCCGGATCTTCCTGGCCCGCGACGTGGCGCCGATCCCCGAGGAGGAGGACTCCTACGTCCGCCGGAACGAGGAGATCGACATGCCGGTGGTGTGGATCCCGATGGCTGAGGCGGTCGACAGAGTGCTGACCGGAATGATCCACAATTCTCCGGCGGTCGCCGGTATCCTCGCCGCATACGCAGCTTCCGCCGACGGATTCATGGGACTCCGTCCCGCCGACGCGCCGGAGGCATGAGTCCGTAGGGGGACGTCCTGAGCGAGCCCGAGGCGGTGCTGTCCAGCTATCTCGCCCATCTGGCGGTGGAGCGGGGGCTGTCTGCCAACACGCTCGCGTCCTACCGGCGCGACCTGCGCCGCTATGTCGAGCATCTGGAGGCACGGGGCCTCGCCACGCTGGCGGACGTCGCGGAGGGGGACGTGGTGGCGTTCCTCGCCGCGCTGCGCGAGGGGGACGACCATCACCCGGCGCTGGTGGCCAGCTCGGCCGCCCGCGCCGTGTCCGCGGTGCGCGGGCTGCACCGGTTCGCGCTCCGCGAGGGCGTCTCCGGTCACGACCCCGCGCACGACGTCCACCCGCCGCGCCAGATGCGGCGCCTGCCCAAGGCGATCAGCGTCGCCGACGTCGAGCGGCTCCTGGCCGCGTGCGGTCCCGAGGACTCGCCGCTGGCCCTGCGCAACCGCGCGCTCCTGGAGGTCCTGTACGGCACGGGCGCCCGGATCTCCGAGGCCGTCGGGCTCGCCGTCGACGACGTGTCCCGCGATCCCGGACACGATCCCGGACAGGACTCGGAACAGGACCCTGGAGAGGATCAGGTGCGGCTGCGCGGCAAGGGCGGGCGGATGAGGATCGTGCCGCTGGGCCGGTACGCCCGCCGGGCGCTCGACGCATACCTGGTCAGGGCGCGGCCCTCGATCGCGGCGCACGGCCGGGGGACACCCGCGCTGTTCCTCAACGCGCGAGGCGGCCGGCTGACCCGGCAGGGAGCCTGGGAGGTGCTCCAGGCCGCGGCGGAGCGGGCCGGACTTTCCGGTGTTTCTCCACACATGTTGCGACATTCGTTCGCAACCCACCTCCTCGATGGCGGCGCGGACGTTAGGGTTGTCCAGGAACTGCTCGGTCACGCCTCGGTGACCACCACGCAGGTGTACACGCTGGTGACGGTCGACAGGCTCCGGGAGGTCTACGCGGCGGCCCATCCCCGCGCGCTGAACTGAGAGCGCCTTGGGCGCGCCGCCTTGCCGCATCGTTGCCGACCCTTTAGATTCGATCAGGTTCGAGGCCGTCAGGGAGGACAAGGTGACTGCGACCACTGAGGCGACGTGGAACGCGGGGATCCCCGGCGGTGCGATCGGGCCTACCGGCCGTCCGCGCCCGGTGTTCCCCGAGCCGACACCGCCGGAGACGCACGGACCGGCGCGGATCGTCGCGATGGTGAATCAGAAGGGCGGCGTCGGCAAGACGACGACCACCATCAACCTCGGCGCCGCGTTGGCCGAGGTGGGCCAGCGGGTCCTGCTGGTGGACTTCGACCCCCAGGGCGCGCTCTCCGTCGGTCTGGGCATCGACCCCCGGCCGATCGAGGCGACGGTCTACGACCTCATCATGGAGGAGCCGGACGTCACCGTCGAGGACGTGCTGCTCGACACCTCCGTCGAGAACATGGAGTTGCTCCCCAGCAACATCTTCCTGTCCGGTGCGGAGATCAGGCTGGTCAACGAGGTGGCCAGGGAGTACGCGCTGCAGCGGGCGCTGGAGCCGCTGCTGCCGCACTACGACATCTGCCTGATCGACTGTCAGCCCTCGCTCGGCCTGCTCACGGTCAACGCGCTCACTTGCGCGCACAGCGTGATGATTCCACTGGAGTGCGAGTTCTTCGCGCTGCGTGGCGTCGCGTTGCTCATGGAGTCGATCGGCAAGGTCCAGGAGCGCCTGAACAAGAGCCTGGAGATCGACGGCCTGCTCGCCACGATGTACGACCCCCGTACGCTGCACGCGCGCGAAGTTCTCCAGACGATCATGCAGGGGTTCGGGGACAAGGTCTTCCACACGGTGATCAACCGGACCGTCCGCTTCCCCGACGCCACCCTGGCCGGTGAACCGATCACGCAGTTCGACTCCGGATCGATGGGCGCCACCGCCTATCGTGATCTCGCTCGAGAGCTCCTCGCCCGCTGGCCCGCCCACTCCCGCGCGTGATCTCGTAATTCACTCCTGGGGACTGGGCGACAATGGGAGGCGTGACGGAGCAGGTGTCCGGGCCCGAGACCCAAGACCAGGCCGGGTTCCAGGTGCATCTGGATGTCTTCGAGGGCCCGTTCGATCTGCTGCTCGGGTTGATCTCCAAACACAAGCTGGACATCACCGAGGTCTCCCTGCATCAGGTCACCGACGAGTTCATCGCGTACATCCGTTCTCGCGGACCCGAGTGGGACCTCGACCAGACGAGCCACTTCCTGCTGGTCGCCGCGACCCTGCTGGACCTGAAGGCTGCCCGCCTGCTGCCCACCGGCGAAGTCGAGGACGAGGAGGACCTGGCTCTGCTGGAAGCCCGCGACCTGCTCTTCGCGCGGCTCCTGCAGTACCGGGCCTACAAGGAGGTCGCGAAGATCTTCACCGGGCGGCTGGCGGAGGAGGCCCTGCGCTTTCCCCGGTCGGCGCCCATGGAGAAGCGGTTCGCCGACCTGCTGCCGGAGCTCGTCCTCGGCATCGGGCCGGAGCAGCTCGCGAAGATCGCCGCGAAGGCGTTCACGCCGAAGGCCCCGCCGACCGTCTCGGTCTCCCACATCTATCAACCGCTCGCCAGCGTCCGCGAACATGCCGCTATTCTTGTCGAGCGGTTGCGGCGGGTCGGAAGGGCGACCTTCCGGGCGCTGACCGCCGACTGCGGGGGCACCTTCGAGATCGTCGCCCGGTTCCTGGCCGTCCTGGAGCTGTTCCGGGAGGCCGCCGTCTCCTTCGAGCAGGTCGAGCCGCTCGGCGAGCTGTACGTCACGTGGACCGGCGCCGCGGACGGCGATGTGCTGGTCGGAGACGACTACGACGCGTCACGCGGTGACGGCGACGCCGAATAGCGAGAGGGGCCCATGGAACGCAGCGAGGCAGCCGAGGCAGCCGGGATCCCGCAGCAGGCCCTGCCGGACCTCAGACCGGCGCTGGAGGCGATCCTGATGGTGGTCGACGAGCCGGTCGCCGAGGTGACCCTCGCTCAGGTCCTGGAGCGGCCGACGATTGAGATCGGCGCCGCCCTGCGTGATCTGTCCGAGGAATACATCGCGGCCGGACGTGGTTTCGACCTTCGGGAGGTGGCCGGAGGCTGGCGTTTCTACACCCGGGCGGAGTGTGCCCCGCTCGTGGAGCGTTTCGTCAGGGACGGCCAGACTGCGCGGCTGACACAGGCGGCGCTGGAGACCCTCGCCGTGGTCGCCTACCGGCAGCCGGTCAGCCGGGCCCGGGTGGCGGCGATCCGTGGTGTGAACAGCGACGGCGTCATACGGACGCTCACCGCACGAGGCCTGGTCGAGGAGGCCGGAACCGACCCGGAGAGCCAGGCTGTGCTCTACCGGACGACGAGTTACTTCCTGGAGAGGCTGGGGTTGCGTAGCCTCGACGAGCTTCCCGAGCTCGCCCCATTTCTCCCGGACGACGTGGAAATCTTTGAGGAGAAGCAGTGAACAGCAGGCGTGGTACCCCGTCCGGTGAGGGACGCGGTCGGAGCCGGAGCACCGGTCAGCGGGGCATGGGTCCCAGAAACGAGGGCAGGGGAGGCGGCGGCTTCAGAGGCGGCGACCGCTCCCGTGACGCCGACCGCAAGCCCTTCCGCGGTGACCGTACGGATCGAGACCGTACGGATCGAGACCGGACCGGCCGAGACGCCCGTGACAGCCGTGCCGCCGGGGGCTACCGGGGCCGTCGGGACGATGGAGATCACCGGGACCGGCGGGACGGCGGGGGATATCGGGACGACCGCGGCGGCTCGCGCGGCAGGTACGGCAGGCCCTCCGGCGAGGGAGGCCGTTACGGAGACCGGGACCGGGACCGGGAGCGTCCCGGCGGTCGTGACCGGGCGCAGGCGTACCGTGACGACCGGACCCCGGGTAGGGACCGGGCCTCTGGTGGCGGACGGGGCTTCGACAGGGACCGGTCCGCCGCTGGTAGGGACCGCGGTTTCGACAGGGACCGGGCCGCTGGCAGAGACCGGGCCGCTGGCAGAGACCGGGGCTTCGAGGGCGGCCGGGACTTCGGCGGCAGGCGTTCCGAACGTGGTTTTCGGGACGATCGCCCCTATCGGGGTGAGCGGGCCGACCGCCGGCCTGAGGACCGCAGGCGTGAGGACCGTCCCCGTGAGGACCGTCAGCCCGGACGTGCCCCGTTCCGCGCCGCCAGGGGTGGCACCCGGCCGCGTGACGACGTGCGGACCATCGGCGGCGGGAGTGCCGAACGGGGCGGATTGCGCGCGCGCTTCGGCCACGACAGGTCCGACCGCGGCGGTGCGGCCTCCCGGCCCCGGTCGGGAGAGAGTCGCGGGGGAGCGCCCCGGGAGAGCAGGGCGAGCCGGGAGGAGAACCCGTTCAAGACCTCTCGGCAGCCGCTGCGCGACCCGGACTTCTACGACGAGGACTACACCGACGAGCGCGACACCACGGAGGTGCCGGACGGCGAGCGGCTGCAGAAGGTCCTCGCCCAGGCCGGGGTGGCCAGCAGGCGCGCCTGCGAGGAGATGATCGGCGACGGCCGCGTGACGGTCGACGGCCAGGTGGTGCGCCGCTTCGGCGCCCGGGTCGATCCCGCCAGGCAGGTCATCCACGTCGACGGCAGGCGCGTGCCGACCGCGCCGGACCTGGTCTACTACGCGCTCAACAAGCCGATCGGCGTCGTGAGCACGATGGACGACCCGGAGGGCCGCCCGTGCCTGCACGACTACGTGCAGGACCTCGCTCCGCGGCTGTTCCACGTGGGCCGGCTGGACACCGAGACCGAGGGCCTGCTGCTGTTCACCAACGACGGTGAGCTGGCGCATCGGCTGACCCATCCCAGTTACGGCGTGACGAAGAAGTACTGGGCCAAGGTGCCCGGTCCGGTGCCGCGCAACCTGCACCGGGCGCTACGCGAGGGCGTGGCGCTGGACGACGGGCTGGCCCGGGCCGACGAGTTCCGCATCGTGCAGGAGCACGGCCAGCAGGCGCTGGTCGAGATCATCCTGCACGAGGGGCGCAAGCACATCGTCAGGCGCATGCTGGAGGCCGTGGGCCACCGGGTGATCGACCTGGCGCGCATCGAGTTCGGTCCGGTCAAACTGGGCCGGCTCAAGCCCGGTACGCTCCGCACCCTGACGGTGCAGGAGGTCGGCGAGCTCTACTCCGCCGTCGGCATGTAGCCTTGCCGGGCACCGGTTCGCAGGGCGGGACAATAACGGATAAAGCCCCGTGAACTGGGTGGTGGCTTGGGCCCTACGGCGGCGAGCGCGAGAGGGGAACGACGATGGTGCGGGCGGTTCGTGGAGCCATCCAGGTCGACGGCGACGACCGGGAGTCGATCATCGCGGGGACGACCGAACTGGTCACCGAGGTGATGGCGCGGAACGACCTCACCACCGAGGACGTCATCAGCGTGATCTTCACGGCGACGCCCGATCTCACCGCGGAGTTCCCCGCGCTGGCCGCGCGGAAGCTGGGGTTCCACGACGTCCCGCTGCTGTGCGCGTCCGAGATCGACGTGCCCGGTGCGCTGCCGCGTGTGGTCCGCCTGATGGCGCACATCGCCACCGACCGGCCGCGTCAGGAGATCCAGCACGTGTACCTGCGGGGCGCGGTCGCGCTCCGCGTGGACATCGCACAGTAGACCCCGCCACCGCGCGGTAGATCCTGTCAGGGACGAGACCACCAGGACGAGCAGGATGACTCCCACCGAGAGCGCTTCCGACGAGGGCGCTTCCACCGAGGGCGCCGCGACCGCGCTCGGCAGCGCCGTCATCGTCGGCACGGGACTGATCGGCACCTCGATCGCGCTCGCGCTGCGTCAGCGCGGCGTCCGGGTGTTCCTCGCCGATCGGGACGCGGGAGCCGTACGGCTGGCGCGGGAACTGGGTGCGGGGGAGGACTGGCGGGCCGACCGGACCGTGGACCTGGCGGTCATCGCGGTGCCGCCCCCGTTCGTCGCGCAGTGGCTGCTCGACCTGCAGAAGAGCGAGACCGCCCGGGCCTACACGGACGTGGCCAGCGTGAAGGAACTCCTGATCGCGCAGGCGGCGCAACTCGGCTGCGACCTGTCCACGTTCGTCGCCGGTCATCCGCTGGCAGGCCGGGAGCGGTCGGGGCCGGCGGCGGCCCGGCCCGACCTGTTCCTCGGCCGCCCCTGGGCGTTCTGCCCGACGCCGGAGGCGTCCGGCCCGGCGGTGGCGGCGGTCCTGGAACTGATCGGCCTGTGCGGGGGCAACGCCGTACGGGTGGACGCCGCCGAGCACGACCGGGCGGTGGCGGTGGTCTCGCACGCGCCGCACGTGACGGCGGCGGCGGTCGCGGCGCGGCTGGCCGAGGCGTCCGACACGGCGCTCGGCCTGTCCGGTCAGGGCGTACGCGACGTCACCCGGATCGCCGCCGGCGACCCGGCGCTGTGGACCGGCATCCTGTCCGGTAACGCCGTACCCGTCGCGGAGGTGCTGGAGGCCGTCGCCGCCGACCTGGCGAACGTCGCGCGATCGCTGCGTACGCTCGCGGGCGACGGTGCCGCCGTCGCGGATGTCACCGAACTGCTGCGGCGTGGCGTGCGCGGGACCGGCCGGATCCCCGGCAAGCACGGCGGCCCGGCGAGCACCTACGCGGTCGTCCAGGTGGTCATCGGGGACCGTCCCGGCGAACTGGCCCGGCTCGTCCAGGCCGCCGGACAGGCGGGGATCAACATCGAGGACATCCGGCTGGAGCACGCGCCGGGGCTGCCGCTCGGCGCGGCGGACCTGTACGTCCAGCCGGAGGCGGCCGAGGCGCTCGCCGAAGGCCTGCGCGAGCGCGGCTGGCAGGTGCCCTGACGGCCGCCGACGGCCGAACCGGCTGCGCGGGCACGGCGCTGATGCGCGGGATCGCCGGGAGTCCCGGTACGCTCGGGGGTCGGGTAAAGGCAGGGTGGGGATCGCCGGGCCGGGATGTCGGGTCGGGATGTCGGGTCGGGATGTCGGGCCGGATCGCCGGGCAGGGCTGGAGAAGAGGAGCGAGCGTGTCGGGTCTGGTCGTCGCGATGGACGGGCCTTCCGGGTCGGGGAAGTCGAGCGCGTCGCGTGGAGTCGCCCGGGCTCTCGGGCTGCGGTACCTGGACACGGGGGCCATGTATCGTGCGGTCACCTGGTGGATGCTCGACCGGGGGGTCGACCCCTCGGATCAGGACGCCGTCACCGCCCGCTGCCGCGAACCCCGGCTGGAGATCAGCACTGACCCGGACGCCCCGGGCATCAGCGTGGACGGGACCGACGTCAGCGGGCCGATCCGCACCCAGGAGGTCACCCGGGCCGTCTCCGCCGTGAGCGCGGTGCCCGACGTGCGCAGGCGTCTGGTGGATCTCCAGCGGCAGATCATCGGGCCCGGCGACATCGTGGTCGAGGGACGCGACATCGGCACGGTCGTGGCGCCGGACGCGCCGCTCAAGATCTATCTCACCGCGAGCGCCGACGCCCGCGCGCTTCGCCGTACGGCGGAGCTGACCGGGACCTCCACCCGGGAGCAACGGGCCGAGATGGCCCGGCGGGACGCGCTCGACTCCACGCGCAAGACCGACCCCCTGGCGATGGCGGCCGACGCGGTGGAACTGGACACCACTCCGCTCGACCTCGACGAGGTGATCGCCGAAGTTCTCCGGCTCGTCAAGGAGCGGACCATCTGAGCCCCGCCAGTGCAGGGGGCATATTGAGCCTGATCCTGGCGGGATCGGGGAGGAATCAGCCGATGAGGCAGGAAATGGACGTTACGGGGGAGTACGAATACGACGAGGGCGGCTGGACCGAGGCCGAACTCGCCGCTTCCGCGGACGAGGGCTCAGGTGAGCCCGACGCGGGCCCCCTGCCGGTCGTGGCCGTGGTCGGCCGCCCCAACGTGGGCAAGTCGACGCTGGTCAACCGCATCATCGGCCGGCGCGAGGCGGTCGTGGAGGACGTGCCCGGTGTGACCCGGGACCGGGTGACGTACGAGGCGACCTGGCGCGGCCGCCGGTTCACACTGGTCGACACCGGTGGCTGGGACCCGGACGCCACCGGCATGGCGCTGCGGATCGCCGAGCAGGCCCAGGTCGCGGCCGAGCTGGCGGATGTGATCCTGTTCGTGGTGGACGCGAGTGTCGGCGTGACCGACTCCGACGAGACGGTCGGGGCCGTGCTGCGCCGGTCGGGCAAGCCCGTCGTGCTGGCCGCCAACAAGGTCGACAACCAGCAGCTGGAGATCGAGGCGTCGGGGCTGTGGTCGCTGGGCCTGGGTGAGCCGTACCCGGTCTCCGCGCTGCACGGCAGGGCCAGCGGCGACCTGCTCGACGTCGTGCTCGACGCGCTGCCCGAGGCGCCGGAGCAGACGTTCGGCGAGCGGCGCGGCCCACGCCGGGTCGCTCTGCTGGGCAAGCCCAACGTGGGCAAGTCGTCGCTGCTGAACCGGCTGGCGGGCGAGGAGCGGGTGCTGGTCGACCCCGTGGCGGGCACCACCCGCGACCCGGTGGACGAACTGGTCGAGCTGCGTGGCACGACCTACCGGTTCGTGGACACCGCGGGCATCCGCCGCCGTGACCGGGAACTGAAGGGGGCCGACTTCTACGCGGCGATGCGGACCCGGGCCGCGCTGGAGCGGTCGGAGGTGGCCGTCGTGCTGATCGACGCCTCCCAGGTGCTGACCGAGCAGGACCTGCGGATCATCGGCCTGGTCATCGAGTCCGGTCGCGCCATGGTCGTCGCGTTCAACAAGTGGGACCTGGTCGACGAGGACCGGCGGTACTACCTGGAGAAGGAGATCGACCGCCAGCTCGTCCGCACGCCCTGGGCGCTGCGGGTCAACATCTCCGCCAAGACCGGCCGTCACGTCGACAAGCTCGCCCCGGCGATCGAGCGAGCCCTGGAATCGTGGGGGACGCGGGTGCCGACGGCCCGGCTCAACCAGTTCGTCACCGAGCTGGTGCAGGCCACGCCGCCGCCGGTGCGCGGGGGCAGGCAGCCCAAGATCCTGTTCGCCACGCAGGCGACGACCGAGCCGCCGAGGTTCGTGCTGTTCACGTCGGCGTTCCTGGAGGAGACCTACCGCCGGTTCATCGAACGCCGCATCCGCGAGGAGTTCGGCTTCGCCGGCTCCCCGATCGAGATCACGATGAAGATCCGGGAGAAGCGGCAGAAGAAGTAAACGGGTGAACGCCGCACCGCTGATTCCTGCCCGCTCCTCCGTTCGCCGGGGATCGCGGTGCCGGCCTACCTGCGATCCTGACCTGCCCGCGATCCTGACCTACCTTGGTGGTCCTGAGCCGCTCGCGTCCCGCCGGGCAGGGCCAGGGCCGCCACCGTGCCCAGCAGGCACAGTCCCGCGGTGATCAGAAAGATCTCCGTGTACTCCACGTGCAGCGCGGCCTTCACCTCGGCCTCGTACTCCGCCAGCTCGGCCAGGTAGTCGGCGCCGGCGCCGCCGATCGGCAGGGGCGTGTCCAGGTGTGCCGTCAGCGACTGGAACCGGTGGAACCCCCACGCCGACAGCGCCGCCACGCCGAACAGCATCCCCATCATGCGGGCCACCACGACCGCGGCCGAGGCCACGCCGTGCCGAACGGCAGGGACGGCACGCAGCACGGCCGAGGAGACCGGGGCGACGACCATGCCCAGCCCGAGCCCGGCGACGGCCAGATCGACGTCCAGCCACACGCCCGCCGCGGTGGGGTCCCACCGCGACATCATGAGGTAACCGGCGGCGGCGACCGCCATGCCCGCGACGGCCACCCGGCGCTCCCCGAACCGGCGGGTCAGCATCCCGCCAAGGAACGCCGCGACGGCCAGCGCCGCGAGGAAACGGGTCAGCACCAGCGCCCCGCCGACCGCGTCCTCGCCGAGCAGTGTCTGCGCGGCGAGCTGGACGTCCACCAGCGTCACCAGCAGGGCGGCCCCGGACAGCAGGCTCACCGCCAGTGTGGCGAGCAGCGGCCCCCCCGACGCGCCGGTCAGATCCAGCAGCCGCACCGGCGAGCGGATCTCCCAGCCGACGAACGCCGCGGCCGCGACCACCCCGGCCGCCAGGCACGGCAGACCCCACGGCGGCAGGACCGCCTCGCCGGGCGAGGGATTGTAGAGCCCGGCCACCAGCAGGCCCAGTGCCAGCGCCAGCAGCGCGCCGCCGACGGCGTCGACCCCGCCTCCCGCCCTGCCGTACGGCTCCCGCGGCACGCCGCGCTGCACGGCGACGGCGGCGAGCAGGGCCAGCGGGATGTTGACCCAGAAGATGCCCCGCCAGCCGACGAAGGCGGCGATCCCGGCACCGTAGAGGGGGCCCAGCACGCTGCCGAGTTCCTGAGCCGCGCCCACCGCCCCCAGGGCGACCGGCCGGGCGCGCTCGTCCCACAGGTCGCCGATGAGGGCCATCGTGATCGGCAGCAGCGCGCCGCCCGCCAGGCCCTGCAGCGTACGGCCGGCCGTCAGCGTGGGGATGTCCTGGGCGAGCGCGCAGACCAGCGAGCCGGCCGCGAACCCGGCCAGGCAGGCATGGATCAGCGGGCGCCTGCCGTACCGGTCGGACAGCCGGCCGAGCAGCGGCATCGCCGCGACGTAACCCAGCAGGAAGCCGGTCACGATGGGCGTCGCCCGTTCCAGACGGTTCAGCGGGACGCCGACCTGCTGGGCGATGTCCGCGAAGACGGTGACGACGACGTAGGCGTCGAGCGCGGCGAGCAGCACGGCCGCGCCGCCCACGCCGAGGGCGAGACGGCGGCCGCGGACGAGGGAGGTCATGACGCGGGCGGTGTGATCGTCACGGGGGCGTCGTAGTCGTCCAGGGTCACGGTCACTCCGCCGCCGCTGAGCGGAAGTTCGATCTTGAGTAGCCGGTCGGTGGCCCTGTCGATCCACAGGGTCCCGTCCACGGCCTGGGCGATGCCGGGGACCAGCTTGGCGAGGGACTGCTGCGGCAGGGTGGCCGCGATCCGGTAGGCGTCGACGCCGCCGACCTTCTCGGCGGCTTCGGTGCGCGCTTCGTTCGCCGAGGACAGCAGCTCCGGCACGCCGGTCAGCACGACGGAGGGGTCGTAGATCGCGGCGAGCTGCTGCCTGGTCATGGTCTGGAAGCCGCCCGTCGGGCCCTTGAAACGCACGGTGTCGCCCGTGATCACGAACTCGAACTCCTGCAGGCCGACGAGCTCGACCTGGAGCGTTCCCCTGGCATCGCCCTCCTTGGTCAGGGTGCCCTCGGCGTGCCTGACCGGTACGGCGGGCCGGTCCCTGGTCTCGATGACGAAGGCGACGGTCCGGACCGCTTGCATCGCCTCGGCCGACTTCTCCAGCAGGCCTGGCCCGTCGGGAAGCGCGACCGTGCCGTTCGACGCGCAGGCGGTCACCAGCAGCAGGGCGGCCACGACCAGCCCGAGGATTCTTGTCACAACGCGGATCGTAGCGACCTTCATCAGCGGGCCGTCCGGATCGACTGAAGGCGGTCGGCGATGGGGCCGAATATCTCCTCGATCGCGGTGACCTGCTCGGGGGTCAGCAGATCGATCAGGTGCCGGCGGACTCCCGCCACGTGACCGGGGGCGGCACACTGAATGGTCTCCCAGCCCAGATCGGTGAGCACGGCGAACGTGCCACGCCGGTCGTCGTCGCAGCTCGCCCGGACCACCAGCCCGGCGGCCTCCATCCGGGAGATCTGGTGCGAGAGCCTGCTGCGGGACTGGATGGTGGCGTCGGCGAGCTCGCTCATCCGCATGCGGTGGTCGGGGCTCTCCGACAGGTTCACCAGGATCTCGTAGTCGTTGAGCGACAGACCTGCCTCCTGCAACTCGCGGTCGAGCTGATGGAACAGCAGCCGGTGCGCGGCGAGGTGCGCCCGCCAGGCGCGCTGCTCCTGCGCACTGAGCCAACGGGGGTCTTCCATGACCTCAAGCATAAGATCGTGATGATCGCGCCGGGGTGGGCAGTTCTGTAGGGGAACAGGAGATTTACCCGGGCGTGGAGTCAGGACGCTTGACGCGATGTTGTCGCCGCTGTTGCCTGGGAAAACACGACCTGTACGGCTCCGGTCGGCCGGTTGGCAGGCCGGAGCGGGAGGAAGGCGGGCCCCCGGGCCGGAAAGGCGGCGCGCATGCGCATTGGAACGATCTTGAAGGGTAAGGGGACAGGCGTGGTGACGGTCCCTCCGCAGGCCACGGTGACCGAGCTCCTGGCCAGGCTGGCCGAGTTCAACATCGGTGCGGTGGTGGTGTCGGAGGACGGAGAGACGATCGCGGGCATCGTGTCGGAACGGGACGTCGTACGGCGCCTGCACGAGCTGGGTGCCGCCGTGCTCGGCCAGCCGGTCTCAACGATCATGACCTCCGACGTCAGGAGCTGCACGCCCGACGCCAATGTCGAGGAGCTGCGCCGTACCATGACCGACCACCGCGTGCGGCACGTCCCCGTGGTGCGGGACGGGCGGCTGGCGGGCATCGTCAGCATCGGCGACGTCGTCAAGAGCGCCATCGAGGAGCTGGAGACGGAGAAGGACGCTCTGGTCGGCTATCTGCACGGCTGACCGATCGTTCGAGGGCTGACCGATCGCGGGCTTTTCTCCTAGACTGTTCGCGTGAAGCTCAAGCTTGATCTCCACGACATCTACAACAGGGGCAGCGAGATCGACCGGGCGCTGCGCGGCGTCATGGAGGAGGCGGTCCGGAAGAAGGCCACCCAGGTGGAGATCATCCCCGGAAAGGGATCGGGGCAGCTCAAGAAGAAGGTGCTGCGCTTCCTGGAGCAGAAGGAGATCAAGGCGCTCTACCATCGCGTGGACAAGGACGCCAAGAACCACGGCCGCCTGTTCGTCTACTTCCGGTGGTAGCCGCCGGGGTGCCCGCCGGCATCCGACAGCCGGGACCTGTGGCTGGCGCGAGGGGCGAGAGTGTAGGAGGATTTGCCCGCGTGTGACACAAGGGAGGCGTGATGTCGGTATTGCGGGATCTGATGGAGGGAATCCGGAACGGCGGGATCGAGGTGCTCGACCTGACCGCGCCGTTGACCGAGAAGACGCCGATCCTGTCGCTGCCGGAGCCCTTCGGCCAGACGGCGACCTTCAGCCTGCAGGAGATCAGCCGGTACGACGACCGCGGCCCGGCCTGGTACTGGAACAACTTCACCACCGGTGAGCACACCGGAACCCACTTCGACGCGCCCAACCACTGGGTCACCGCCCGGGACGGTGAGGACGTCTCGCGGGTGCCCGTCACCAAGCTGATCGCGTCCGCGGCGGTGCTGGACTTCAGCGCCGAGGCGGCCGCGGACCCCGACTTCCTCCTCGAGATCGACCACGTCAGGGCGTGGGAGAAGGAGCACGGCCCCCTCCCGGAGGGCGGCTGGCTCCTCTACCGCACGGGCTGGGACGCCCGAGCCGACGACGCGGGCCGGTTCCACAACGCCGACGAGACCGGGCCGCACACCCCCGGCATCTCCGCTGAATGCGCCCGCTTCCTGGCTGAGCAGACGCCGATCATCGGCCTCGGCGTCGAGACCGTGGGCACGGACGCGGGCGCCGCGCACTCCTTCGACCCGGCTTTCCCCTGTCACTCGTTCCTGCTCGGCGCCGGCAAGTACGGCCTGACCCAGCTGCGCAACCTCGACAGGCTGCCGCCGACCGGCGCCGTGGTGATCGCCGGCCCGCTGCCGATCGTGGGCGGCTCCGGCAGCCCGCTGCGCGTCCTGGCCCTGCTGGAAAGATGACCGGTCGACAGATGAGCCATCCGACGATGAACGTCGCACAGGCCGTCGGGGCCGTCCTCGCCTCACTCGGCGTGCGCACGGCCTTCGGGGTCGTCGGCAGCGGGAACTTCCACGTCACCAATTCGCTGGTACGGCACGGCGTGCGGTATGTCGCCGCGCGCCACGAGGGCGGCGCGGCCACCATGGCGGACGCCTACGCCCGGATGAGCGGAACCGTCGCCGTCCTCACCGTCCATCAGGGGCCCGGCATCACCAACGCGCTGACCGGCGTCACGGAGGCGGCCAAGAGCCGCACTCCGCTGCTCGCGCTCGCCCCCGAGGCCACCTCGGCCCGTTCCAACTTCTGGATCGACCAGGCCGCCCTCGTCTCCGCGGTCGGCGTACACGTCGCCAGGGTGGCCTCGGCGGAGACCGTGGTCGACGACACCGTCATGGCCTTCCTCGCCGCGCTGCTGGGACGCCGGACCGTGCTGCTCCGCCTGCCGCTGGACGTCCAGGACGAGGTGCTGCCGGACGAGGCCGCGCGCGCCGTACGGGAACTGCGGGCCGGTGGCGGCGGGGTGCGGCGGGCCGCGGCGAGCCGGATCCCCGCTCCGTGGGGGCTCACGTTCCCCAGCGAGCACGACCCGGAGGCCGTGGACGGTCCCGGGGCTTCGGACGGCGCCGCCGAGCCCGCGGCCCCGGACTCGATCGTCCCGGACTCTGTAGCCCCGGACTCGATAGCGCAGTTCGCCGGGTTGCTGCGGGTGGCGCGACGGCCGGTGTTCGTGGCCGGTCGCGGGGCGCGGGGCGCCCGCCGGGAACTGGAGGCCCTCGGCGAGCGGGTGGGCGCGCTGTACGCGACCTCCGCGGTCGCCAAGGGGAACTTCCACGGCAGCCCGTGGGACCTGGACGTGATGGGCGGATTCGCCTCGCCGCTGACGGCCGAGCTCGTCGGCGACGCCGACCTGGTCGTCGCCTGGGGCTGCTCGCTCACCATGTGGACCACCCGGCACGGCAAGCTGATCGGCCCGGACGCCACCGTGGTGCAGGTCGACATCGACGCCGACGTCATCGGCGTGAACCGTCCCGTGGACCTCGGCGTGATCGGTGACGTACGGGCGACGGCACGGGCGGTCGCCGACCTCCTGGACGCGCCTTCCGGGGACGTGCCTTCCGGGCACGCGGCGGGCTACCGGACCCCCGAGATCGCCGATCGGATAGCCCGTGAGGTGCGCTGGCGCGACGTGCCGTACGCCGACACGGGCGGCGGCGGGCGGATCGACCCCAGGACGCTGACGATCGGACTCGACGACCTGCTCCCGGCGGATCGGGTCGTGGCCGTCGACTCCGGCAACTTCATGGGATATCCGTCGATGTTCCTGTCCGTGCCGGACGGGGGCTCCTTCTGCTTCACCCAGGCGTTCCAGTCGATCGGCCTCGGCCTGGCCACCGCCGTCGGCGCCGCCGTCGCCAGGCCCGACCGGCTCACCGTCGCCGCGCTGGGCGACGGGGGAGCGCTCATGGCCATCGCCGAGCTCGAAACGGTCGTACGGCTCGGGCTGCCGATGGTCATCGTGGTCTACGACGACGACGCCTACGGCGCCGAGGTGCACCACTTCGGCCCGGACGGCTTCCCGCTCGACAATGTCACGTTCCCGCCGGTGGACCTCGCCGAGATCGCCCGCGGCTTCGGCTGCGCGGCCGTCTCCGTACGGCGGGAGGAGGACCTCGCCGGGGTCGCCGAATGGCTGAAGGGCCCGCGTGACCGGCCGCTTCTCGTCCACGCCAAGGTCACACCCGGCCTCGCGGCCTGGTGGATCGAGGAGGCATTCCGCGGCCACTGACCGGTCACTGACCGGCCATGTCCTGCGGGCGGCCCTCATCATCGAAGCTACTGGTGCGTAGGTTACCGTTCCGTACATGTCCGAGCTCGTGTACCCGCCGGTGATCCGCGCCGTGCTGGCCGCCTTCAAACTGCTGGACCTGCGGATCCGGATCGAGGGCGCCGAGCGCGTGCCGCGATCCGGGGGAGCGGTCCTGGTCAGCAACCATGTCAGCTACCTCGACTTCGTCTTCGCGGGCCTGGCTGCCCGGCCCTCACGGCGGTTCGTCCGGTTCATGGCGAAGCAGGAGGTGTTCGCCCACCGGGTGTCGGGTCCGCTGATGCGCGGCATGCACCACATCCCGGTCGACCGTTCGGCCGGGGCAGGTGCGTTCCGCGCGGCCGTACGGGCCCTGCGGTCCGGGGAGATCGTCGGAAACTTCGCCGAGGCGACGATCAGCAGGTCGTTCACCGTCAAGGACATCAAGAGCGGTCCCATCCGGATGGCCGTCGAAGCCGGGGTCCCCATCATCCCGGTCGCGGTGTGGGGCGGGCAGCGGCTGTGGACCAAGGGCCGGCCGCGCAAGCTGCTCCAGCGGCACGTCCCGATCACGATCCTGGTCGGCGAGCCCCTGAACCCGGGATCCGACGACGACATCGCCAAGCTCACCGCCGAGTTGCGGCGCCGGATGTCGGACCTGCTCGATGAGGCGCAGCGCACCTACCCGGAGATCCCGCCCGGGGTGTGGTGGCAGCCCGCCCGTCTCGGCGGCACCGCCCCCACCCCCGAGGAGGCCGCGGCCCTCGACGCCGCCTCCCGAAAACCGAGATCAGAACCGCTGCCGTGATCTTGCGAAAACTCGCACGCCACTCTCCTGGCCTGCATAAATCAATTCCTGATCTTGCAGATACTCGCAGGTATGCCGCCCGACCTGCGCCTATGCATGGCGTGATCTTGCAGTAGGCGCGCAGTGCGAGATCACGGTTTGAGGAATGCGCGCAGGACCTGCGCGACCAACTCCGGCCGGCCACCCCTGTTCCGGTTCCCGGTGGCGCCGTGGCCGAGGCCGGGAAGCTCGACCCGTTCGACACGCGGGAGGACCCTCTCGAGCGCATTGAGGGCGGTCTTCAGGTAGGCCGGGCTTCGGTCGCCGCCGAGCAGCAGCACCTCGGCGCGGATCGCGGCGAAGCCCCCCACCGTCTCGGCGGCTTCGCTGACGAGACGCAGGTCGCAGCGCAGGGTCGGGGCGAGCGTCCGCATCGACGGCTCTCCGGTCCCGTCGGGAAGGTCGTCGCTGCCCATCGTGAGCTTGGTGAGCAGCTTGAGCAGGGGCCGGGGCACGCGGTCGAACACCGGCGGCCCCATCCGCGCCCCCAGCATGCCGGTGACCAGCGCGGCGGCGATGTCGCCGCGGGCCATCTCCGCCTCATAGCGCGGCAGCCAGTCGGTGGGAGCCGAGCCGTTCACGGACAGCGGAGGCTCGAAGACGACGGCCCGGCGTACCGAGGGATTGTCGAGCGCCGCCCGGAGCGTGATGAGCGCGCCCGAGCTCACGCCGATGAGATCGCGGGCGCCGGTCGCGGTGAGGACGGCGTCGAGGTCTTCGAGCTCCCTGTCCATGCCGTGGTCGGCTCCGCACGGGCCGCTCATGCCCCGGCCGCGCCGGTCGGGCAGATAGACGGTGAAATCGGCGGCCAGCGCCTCGGCGAGTTGCAGATGGCTGTGCGACGACTCCATCGCGCCATGCAGCACCACCACTCCCGGCTGCCGTGCTCCGGTCCCCGGGTGGCCGACCGTACGGTAACCGATCACGGTGTCGTCGGCGGAGGTCACGGAGTCGAGCCGCGAGGTGCGTACGCCGCTTACGTCGGTCATGGTTCTCCCCATGCGTCATCGCCGGGGCCGGTGGCAGCCGGTCCCCGGGCGTTCGATTCGGATGTGTCCGAACCGCCCGTGGCGGGGAGCCCAGCTATCCTTGCGGTTGCCACCTTCGTGGCCGGGTCCCGTCCGCGGGTCTCGGTTCGAGGTCGGGGCCCGGCGGGGTGTTGGCGCACCCTGCTGGGCCTTTTCGTTGTGTCGGGCCCTTCGTCCGTGGATCAGTCGGTTGTGGCGCCCCTTTCCGCGATGTCGGTCAGCTGGGGCGGGATGTGGCCGGTGCCGTGGAAGTCCCGCCACGCGGCGAGGTCCGGGAAGGTCCCGGTGACGAGCTCGCCGATGAGGGCCCGGACCCAGGCCGTCTCCGCCTCCTGGATGGCGAGCTCGTACTCCGTCTCGACGAGGAACAGCCGCGGGATCTCGTGGAGCTCGCGGGCGAGTGTCTCGCGCCGCTCGGCCAGGTCCGCCTCCAGCCTGGCGAGTCGCCGACGCAGCAGGTCGACGACCTCGTCCGGCGAAAGGGCCCCCATGACGGACAGCCCGGCCTTGAACCTCGGCTGCTCCCGCTCCGGAGTGGAGACCAGCTCGCGCGCCCAGTCCTCGAGCTCCTCCAGCCCGGCATCGGTGATCCGGTAGATCGTGCGCTCGGGGCGGCCACCCTGCCGCGTGCTCTCGATCGCCTCGATGAGGCCATGCTTGTCCAGGTTCCGCACCACCGTGTAGAGCGATCCCCACTTGATGGGCATGTCCTCGTCCTTGCCGCGTGCGCGCAGCACCGAGGCCATCTCGTACGGATGCATCGGCCGTTGGACGAGGACCGAGAGCACGGCGAGCGCCAGCAGGTTCCCCACTCTTCGCTGCCTGGCCACCACATCACCTCGCCTACGACTACTCGTCCACGAGTATACGTAGCCGAGTAAAATCCCGGCAAGACCAGTCGCCGGTGCGGCTTGCAGGTTGCTTGCATGGCGTGCCGGTAAGTGGCGGTCAAGGGATGTGCAGGCGGGGGCCCGTATCACTGAGGTGTAAGCGAAACCCCCGGGCGGCGACGGCCAGACCGGGACCCGCCCCGACTCCGCCTCAGGGAGAACACGATGAAGCGCACCCTCACCGGTCTGGCCGCCGCCGCGATCACCGGCCTCGCCGTCACCGCCCCCCTCACGCTGATGGCCGGCCCGGCCTCCGCCGGCGGCGACTACGGACCCGACACCTGCCTGCAGGGCTACGTCTGGCGGGAGGCCCGCGTGGGCGACGTCGTCTGCGTCACCCCGGCCACCCGCACCCAGACCAAGGCCGACAACAATGTGGCTGCGGACCGCTGGACCGACGGCGTCTACGGCCCGCACACCTGCGTGACCGGTTACGTCTGGCGCGAGGCCTACAACGGCGACGACGTCTGCGTCGTCCCGGCCACCCGCAGCCAGGCCAAGACCGACAACAAGCTGGACGACGAGCGCAAGGTCAAGGCCCGCGTCTGGGCCACCCGCTACTTCAGGGCATACGGTGTCGACGACACCCAGCTCATCAAGATCAATGGCGACCACTTCAACTTCGGCATGGTCCGGCTGACCATCCGGTACAACACCGGGAAGCTCTTCTGGAGCGGCACGGCCAACGCCAAGGCCCAGGCGAAGTTCGCCGGTGGCGCCTTCGGTCTGATGACCGACGTGGTCGACTGCGCATACACCCGGCGGCCCGCCAACGCCTACATCCAGGCGCAGGACGTGGTCTCCGGCCGTCAGTCGGCCCGCATCCCTGTCCGCGTCGGCTGCGCCGTCCTCTGACCGCTCAGACGGATCCCTCAAGGCAGCGAAGGACCGGTCCCACCCGGGCCGGTCCGCACCTTTCCCGGCTCATACGGCCAGACGGCCATACGACTCAGTCACGGGTGACGTCTCCGACGTCGAGCATCCCGCTCTCGTACGGCTCGATCGGCGGATAGAGCTCAGACACGAGGGACCTCCAGGTTGAGAGAAGTACAGTTCTCACAACTACGGTTATCTCGCCGGCGCCACTCTGGCGCGAGTCAGTCCGGCTCGACGGCTTGTACGGCTGACGCGAACGATGGTGCCGATTCGCCGGCGGGCAGACTGGATGGCATCCGAGTACGTCTACTGCCGGGACAGATTAAATGATCTTCATTACCGCGAAGTTCCGTGTACGGCCCGAGCATGCGGCCCGTTGGCACGAGATCGTCGATGAGTTCACCCGGGCGACCCGGGCCGAGCCGGGCTGCCTGTGGTTCGACTGGTCGCGCAGCCTGGACGACGCGGCCGAGTACGTCCTGGTCGAGGCGTTCCGCGACGACGAGGCCGGTGCGGCGCACGTCAGGTCCGAGCACTTCAAGCAGGCTCAGCGGACGCTCCCGCAGTACCTCGCCGAGACACCTCGGATCGTCAACGTGAAGGTCCCGCAGGACGACTGGTCCCTCCTCGGCGAGATGGCCGTCCCCGGCAGCGATTGACTCAGTCGGCGACCGCACGGCGGGCGACGACCTTGCGTTGAGCCTGTGATCCGACATGGAAAGGCCCGGTGCGTGAGCGGCCGGGCCCTTTTCCCTGGATCCGTCGTACGGTCCGGAGACGGTCAGCAGCCGACCCGGACCGGGATGCGGGCCGACTGGCGGCCGGAGACCACGTCCTGCGCCTGGATGTAGGCGTTGGCGGGCCGCCGGGTGTATGCGCAGTCGACCACGTCGGTCATCAGACCGAAGGCGCCACCGGCGAACTTCGCCTGGGCCTTGGTGTCGGCCGTGCCGCAGCTCGATCAACGCTCCCGGCCGCTGATGGCCGCATCGGTGGGGCCTCGCTGCGTAGGGCGGAAGCTGATGCCTTTTCTCCCTGCTGCTCTGCTCTTGCGGGATCGGCGTGGGCGGTCATGCCGTTCAGCGTACGGGCCGCAGGACATGGAATTCGCGCACTACGGAGGTTACACTTATTTCAGATATCGATCTGGGAGGTGGTCGTGTCCCGCACAGGCGTTCTTGCTCGTGCCACCCGCGTCGAGGCTGACAGTGGTGACCGCGAGTTGCTTGCCCATATCGAGACCGCGGCCCGGTCTGCCGAACTTGTACTGCGTAGGGCAGACGGTCGTGACATCGTGTTGCCTGAATCACTTGTGAATCTCGTCCTGGCCGCAGCTCACGATCTGGCCAAAGGTAACGCGATCTTCGCTCTCCCGGTGGAGACTCGCCTGACCCCGAACGAGGTCGCCCAGATTCTGGGGCTATCGCGGCCCTTTGTCGCACGATTGCTTGACGAAGGAGAGATTCCCTCCCGGCATCTGCCCGGCAGCCGCCACCGCTTGGTCCTCCTCTCTGATGTGTTGGAGTTCCAGGCTCGCCGCGAGCGCCGCGCCGAAGGCCGTCGCAGGATCATAGAAACCGCTGAAGAGGCGGATCTACCCTACTGAGGCGGGAGAGTGTCGGTCGATGGCGCGGGTTTTCGTCGACACCAACGTGCTGTTCCCGTTCTCGTTGATGGACCTGATGCGCGGGTGGCGATAGCCCGCGCGCTGCTCGGCAGGCCAGAGGTGATCTTCGCCGACGAGCCGACAGGAGCCCTCGACCGGGGCTCCGGGCGCGAGGTGCTGGCGCTGTTGCGGGAGGCGGTCGACGGGTACGGCCAGACGGTGGTCATGGTCACACACGACCCCGAGGCGGCGGCGTGGGCCGACACCGCACTCTTCCTGGTCGACGGGCAGATCGTGGACACACTGGAGCGGCCCTCGGCCGACCGGATCGGCGCGCGATTGGCCGAATGCCGATGATGCCGATGATGCCGGTGCTCGCGTTGAACAACGTGCGGACCAATCGCGTCGGCTTCGCCGCTTCCTTCGCGGCCGTGCTGCTGGCCGTGGTCCTCGTGGCCTCCAGCGGCGTACTGGTGACCAGCGTGGACGGTGACGACGAACTGAACGGAGTCATGTCGCTGCTGGTCCTGTCCGCGGTGGTGTCGGGGTTCGTGTCGGTCTTCGTCGTCGCTGGCACGATGAGCCTGCACGTGCTCGGACAGCGCAGGACATGGGGGCTGCTGCGGTCGGTCGGCATGACACCGCGCCAGGTGCGGCGTCTGATCGTGGCCGAGGCCCTGGTTGTGGCCGTCTTGGCCGGGGTGGCGGGGTGCGTGCTGGCCGTGCCGTACGCCGGGGGAGTGGCGGCCCTGCTCACTGGCGTCGGCCTGGCGCCCGCCGGGGTCCCGCTGGAGGTCACGTGGGGACCGTTCATCTTGGCGCTCGCGGTGGGACTGGTGGTCACGCTGACGGCGGCGCGGATCGCCGCGCGCAAGGCGGTGAAGGTGACGCCGCTGGAGGTGCTGCGCGAGGAGGCGGCCCAGGCCCGCACGCTGCCCTGGTCCCGGATGGGTGTCGGGGCCGTGGCACTGGCGGCCGGTGTCGTGCTGCTCTGCTTCACGCCGCGGGTGCCGCCGACGGCGGCCCTCCCGGCAGGATTCGGGGCGACGATGGCGCTGTGCGTCGCCGCGTCGGCGCTTGGGCCGGTCGCGCTGCGCGGAATGGGATGGCTGCTCGGCGGCGCGGCGGTGTGGCTCGATCCCGGGCCCGGAGAGCTGGCGAGGGCGTCGGTGGTGACCCAGCCGCGCCGGGCGATGTCGATGGCGTCGCCGGTGATGCTCACGGTGGCGTTCGCGTGCACCTTCCTGTTCGCGATCGCGACCTCGGACGAGGCTGCGGGGGTGACCAGGACGGGGGTGTCGGCCTGGGCTGCTCCCGTGGTGGTGGGCTCGGCGATGGCCTACACAGTGATCTCGGTGCTGAACTCGACGGCCATGTCGATGGCGGAGCGGGCGAGGGAGATGAGGCTGCTGCGGTCGGCGGGCGCCACGCCGGCACAGCTCACCAGGGCGGTGTGCTGGGAGTCATTGATCGTTACCTGTGCGGGGGCGTTGCTCGGGACCGGGATCGCGGCCGCATCGCTGACCGCACTGGGCCTGGCGGCGTCGGGGGAGGCGAGATTCGTGTACTCCGCCCCGCAGCACGCCGGGCTGGTGGGGGTGTGCGCGGTGAGCGGGCTGATCGGAGGGCTGCTCTTCACCCGCACGGCCCGCCACGGCCCCCTCGTCTTCTGAAGGAAGTGAGCCGACCGCCCGAAGTTATGCGATTGCTGGTGGCATGGTGTGGAACATGGTCATGCCTCAGCCCGCGGATCCAACGGTCAAGAAGTCGGTTACACTTCGCCGCTCCCTCGCAGAGGAGATCGAGAGCCGCACCGGACCACGCGGCTTCTCCCGATTCGTCGATCAGGCGGCGGAGTACGGCTTGGCGTTGCTGAAGGCCGAGGAGATCGTGGCCGACCACGAGCGCCGGGTGGGCACCTTGTCCGACGAGGTCATGGAGGAGGCCAGACGAGCGTGGGCCGATGACGGGGAGTAGGGGCGGCCCCGGGGCCGGGTGATGTCCGAGGGCCCCGGGGTTGCCGTGGGCGCCTCAGCCCATGTGGGGGTAGCGGTGGTCGGTCGCGGGGACGAAGGACTCCTTGATCGACCGGGTGTTGACCCAGCGGATCAGGTTGAAGATCGACCCGGCCTTGTCGTTGGTGCCCGAGGCCCGCGCGCCGCCGAACGGCTGCTGGCCGACGACCGCGCCGGTGGGCTTGTCGTTGACGTAGAAGTTGCCCGCCGCGAAGCGCAGCCGCTCGGTGGCCGCCGTGATCGCGTACCGGTCCTGTGCGATCACCGCGCCGGTCAGCGCGTACGGCGCGATGCTCTCCATCTGGTCCAGGACCGTGTCGTAGGCGGAGTCGTCGTACACGTGCACCGCGAGGATCGGCCCGAAGTACTCCTTGACGAACACCTCGTCGGTCGGGTCGGAGCACTCCAGAATGGTCGGCTTCACGAAATACCCGGTCGAGTCGTCGTACGACCCGGTGAGGACGTTGATCGAGTCGGTCGCCCTGGCCCGGTCGATGGCCTCCCGGTGCTTGGCGAACGCCCGGTGGTCGATGACGGCCCCCATGAACGCCGACAGGTCGCTCGCCACGTCGCCCACCGCGAGCGACTCGGCGGTGCCCACGAAGTCGTCCCGCATCCGTGACCACAGCGACCGAGGGACGTACGCCCGGGAGGCGGCCGAGCACTTCTGGCCCTGGTACTCGAAGGCGCCGCGGATCAGCGCGGTCGACAGCACCTCGGCCGAGGCGGAGGGGTGGGCGACCACGAAGTCTTTGCCGCCGGTCTCACCGACCAGCCGCGGATAGCCCCGGTAGCCCGCGATGTTCGTCCCGACCGTCCGCCACAGATGCTGGAAGGTCGCAGTCGATCCGGTGAAGTGGATCCCGGACAGCTCGGGGTGGGTCAGCGCCACCTCGGAGACGGCGGCGCCGTTGCCGGTGACCATGTTGATCACGCCGGGCGGCAGCCCGGCGGCCTCCAGCAGCCGCATCGTGAAGTGCGCGGCGAACTGCTGGGTCGGCGACGGCTTCCAGACGACGACGTTGCCCATCAGCGCGGCGGAAGCCGGCAGGTTCCCCGCGATGGCGGTGAAGTTGAACGGGGTGATCGCGAGGACGAAACCCTCAAGCGGGCGGTACTCCATGCGGTTCCACACGCCCGGCGACGACACCGGCTGTTCGGAGAGGAGCTGCCGCGCGAAGGAGACGTTGAACCTGAAGAAGTCGATCAGCTCGCAGGCCGCGTCGATCTCGGCCTGCTGCACCGACTTGGACTGGCCCAGCATCGTCGCGGCGTTGAGCGTGGCGCGCCATGGGCCGGCCAGCAGGTCGGCGGCCTTCAGGAAGACCGCGGCCCGCTCCTCGAACGGCAGGGCCCGCCAGGCGCGGCCGGCCGCCAGCGCCGCGTCGATCGCCGCGCGTACGTCGGCGGCGGTCGCGTCGGCCGTGGTGCCCAGCACGGCGGTGTGGTTGTGCGGCTGGACGACGTCGATCGGGGCGCCGCCCGCCATCCGCCGCTCACCGCCGATGGTCATCGTGAGGTCGAGCCGCGTCTCGCCGAGCTCCTTGACCCGGGCCTCCAGGGCCGCGCGCTCGGCGCTGCCGGGCGCGTAGCCGTACACCGGCTCGTTGGCCGGGACCGGGACGTTGACGATGGCATCCATTGCTTCACTTGCCTTTCAGAGCGCGCAGGAAGAAGGCGACGTTGGCCGGGCGCTCGGCGAGACGGCGCATGAAGTAGCCGTACCAGTCGTCGCCGAACGGAACGTAGACCCGCACCCGGTGCCCGGCGGCGGCGAGTTCGCGCTGCCTGTCGGTCCGGATGCCGTACAGCATCTGGTATTCGTAGCGGTCCCGTCCGTGACCGTACCGGTCGGCGAGCAGTTCGGCGATGGCGATCAGCCGGTCGTCGTGCGTGGCCACCATGGGATACCCGCTGCCCGCCATGAGCACCCGCAGGCACCGGACGTAGGCCCGGTCGACCTCGGCCTTGTTCTGGTAGGCCACCGAGGCGGGCTCGCGGTAGGCGCCCTTGACGAGCCGGACCCGCGAGCCGGCGAGGTCGCGGCAGTCGGCCTCGCTGCGCAGCAGGTACGCCTGGATCGCCACGCCGGTCTCCGGGAAGTCCTCGCGCAACGCGCGCAGGATCTCCAGCGTGGAGTCGACGGTGGTGTGGTCCTCCATGTCCAGGGTGACGGTGGCGCCGCAGTCGCGGGCCGCCAAGCAGATCTGCCCGACGTGGTCGAGAGCCATACCGCCGAGAGCCATGTCGCCGTCGAGCGTAAGCCCGACGGCCGACAGCTTCACCGACACCTCGGCCCGGTCGCCGAGCCCGAGCGGCCGCAGCGCGTCCAGCAGCGTGACGTACGCCTTGGCGGCCTCGACGGCCGCCCCCCTGTCGCGGACCTCCTCACCGAGATGGTCGATCGTGACCGTGAGCCCGGAGCCGGTCAGGCGCCGGACCGCGGCCACGGCGTCGGCGGTCGACTCCCCGGCCACGAAGCGGTCGACGACCTTGCGGGTGGCCCGCAGACCCGAGACGGTCCGACGGGCCAGCGGGCTGCGCGAGACCGCGAGAAGCAGAGATCCGAGCATGGCGCAAGGGTAAAATTCCCAGCTCACGATGGTCCACGGACATCCGCCACAGCATTTTCCGACAGATGCACAACAATGGAGCACATGCAGGAGATCGCCGATGAGATCGCGCGGCTGCTGGATGCCTCGGTCACGATGGAGGACCGGTCGTTCAAGCTGCTCGCCTACGGCGAGCAGAGCGGAGACATCGACCGGGTCCGGCAGGAGTCGATTCTGCGCCGGCGCGCCTCCGCCGAGGTGCGCGCCCATTTCGAGGGGTACGGCATCGCCACCGCGACCGGCCCGGTGCGCATCCCCGGTCTGCCCGGCCTGCTCGGCCGGGTGTGCGTTCCGCTGCGCCACCGCGGGGTGAACTACGGCTACCTGTGGCTGCTCGACTATCCGATGCTGACCGACGAGCGGCTGGCCGCCGCGGCGCCGCTGGTGGCCCGGGCGGCGATGCTGCTGGCCCGGGAGGCCCGCGGGCGGCATGTCCGGCTGCGGGACTTCTTCTCCGCCGACCCCGCCACCCGGGCCGCCGCCGGGGTCGAGGTCGAGGGCCCGGTGGCGGCGCTGGCCGTACGGACGCCGCCGGAGTGGGCGGGCGACCCGCCGCCTCTCCCGCGCGGCGTGCCGGCCGACCCGGGTATGGACGGGGCGCCGGGGGAGGGGCCGGACGAGCGGCTGCTCGCCGTGCTGGCCCCCGCCGCACAGGCGCGGGAGGTCGCCCAGAGGCTGCACGCGGCGTACGGCGACGCGATGGGTGGCGCGATCGGCGGCGCGGTCGGCATGGGAGGTCCCCGCGACGATCCGGAGGAGGCGTGGGAGAGCTGGCGGGAGGCGCTGTTCGCGCTGCGGGTGGCCGAGCACGTCGCCCGGCATGCCCCGGTGGCGAGCTGGCCGGAGCTGGGCGTCTACCGCCTGCTGGTCCGGCTGTCCCACCGGGAGCTCGCCGACCTGGCCGCGGAGAGCGCCGCACTGGCGACGCCCGCGTCGCGGGAGCTGGCCCGCACGGTCGAGACGTACCTGGATCACGGCGGGCACGTACAGGAGACCGCGGCCGCCCTCGGCGTGCATCGCCAGACGCTCTATTACCGGCTGGGCAAGGCCGAGGACCTCACCGGACTCGACCTCGCGGATGGGGAGAACCGGCTGCTCCTCCACCTGTCCCTCAAGGCGGCCGCGCTGGCCCGGCCGCCCCATCCCAGGCAACCACAGTCTGGTCAGCCACATCCCGGGCAGGCGCGGTCCAGTCAGGCGCAGGTCTTCTCGTAGACCCGCAGCAGCTCCATGCTGATGCGCTCGAGCGAGTAGCGGGAGCGCGCGCGGTCCGCCGCGGCGTACCCGATGGCCGTACGCAACGTGACGTCGCCCAGCAGCCTGCGGATCCGCTGGGCCACCTCGAGGGGCCGGTCGGGCCGGGCCAGGAAACCGGTCACGCCGTCCACCACCGCGTCCAGATGGGCGCCGGCCGCCGAGGCGATCACGGGGATGCCGCAGGCCATCGCCTCCAGCGCCGCCGTGCCGTTGGGCACGGACGGGGACAGCGACAGCACCAGGTCCGCGCTGCGCATGAGCTTGGGCATCGAGTTGTGCGGGACCGTGCCGAGCGCCTCCACCCGGTCGGCCAGGCCGTGGTCGGCGGCCAGTGCGCGCAGCCGCTCGACGCCGGGCTCGTCGCCCCCCGCGATGACCAGCTCGGCGTCGGGGACCGCCACCAGCGCGGCCACCGCGCTGGCCGCGCCCGCGTGTCCCACGTGCAGCAGCCGGGGCCGGTCGCCGCGCGGGCAGGCGGGGCCCTGGCGGTGGAAGCGCTCCACGTCGATCCCCTGCGGCACGACGGAGATGTTGCGACGCGGGACCCCCATCCGGATCAGCTCGGACTCCTCGTCGGCGCAGGCGGCGATCACGGCCCTGGCCCGGCGGCCGATCGCGCACTCCAGGCGGCGTACCGGAGCCGGCCTGTGGTCGTCGGGATGGGCGTGGAAGGTCTGGGTGACCGGCACGCCCAGGCCTTCCGACCCGGCGATGGCGGCCAGGCCGCTGGTCCAGGAGTAGGCGTGGATGATGTCCGGGCGGTGCTTCCGCCACCGCTGCCGCAGCCCGGCGCTGAAGTCCGGGATGTAGGGGAGCAGGTCGCTTTCTGACAGCTCCACGTCGGGTCCGGCCGGGACGTGCTCGATCGCGGTGCCCTGGGCCCTGCATCGTGTGTACATGATGACCCGGTGGCCGCGAGCGAGCTCGCGGGCGATCGCGGGAGTGTCGGGTGTCAGCTCGTGAGCGGAGACGATGGCGATATCCATGGCACACCTCAACGGCAGGAAGGCGTTTAGAAGGTGTGCCTGCGTCTTAGGCACGATAGGTGCCTGTTTACCGTACTCTGATCCTCGCTAAACGCCTAATCGAGAAAAACTTTGTGCGCGCCCGCCGACGGGTGTCGCGCTCCCCCGTTCTCCCTCGGCGTGCCCCCCATGACCGGCGGCGGCGGATTACACCATGTTCGCAGATCGGGCGGGGCAGCGGGAGACCCGGGTCGGTCTTCACCTGGACCTGCGCAGCGCCAGCACGGTGATCTCGTCGGTGGCGTGGCTGCCGCAGAAGGCCCGGTGGTCCTCCTCGATGGCCTTCACCACCGCCCCGGGCGGCTGGCCCATGCACCGGGCGAGCAGCTCGGTCAGGCGCGCCTCGCCGTAGTTCTCCCCGGCCGCGCTCTGCGCGCCCACCAGGCCGTCGGAGTAGAGCAGCAGCGTCTCACCCGTCGGCATCACCAGCTCGTCGGTGGCTGGCACCGACCCCTCCTCGAATCCGAGGGGGACGCCGCCGCCCTCGGTGAAGCGGATCCCGCCGCCGGGCTGGAGCAGCGCCGCCGGATGATGTCCCGCGGAGGCCAGGCGCACCTTGCGGCCGCGGACGAAACCGGCGGCGGCCATCACGAACAGACCGGTCCGCTGCACGACGAGAGCGTCGTTGACCTTGCGCATGGCCTGTCCCGGGTCGTCCTCCCAGACGCTCAGCACCCGCAGCCCGTTGCGCACCATGGCGGTCACCGCCGCGGCCTCCTCACCCCGGCCCGCCGCACTGCCGATCACGAACCCCCAGCCGTTCTTGACCCGGAACACGTCGTAGAACTCGCCGCCGATCGCGCGCAACCCCGAGCCCGGGTGATAGAACGCGGCGCTCTCGAAGCCGGGGATCTCCGGCAACGTGCGGGGGAGCACGCCGGTCTGGAGGGTGTCGGCCGCCTGGGCGCGGCGCTGGAAGCCCCGCTGGGCCCGCATGGCCAGGCCGAGGTGCATGCCGATCTCCTCGAGCAGGCCGAGGTCGGCCAGGCCGAACGGCCGCCGGTCGCGCTGCCGTACCAGCGTGAGCACGCCGTGAACCTCGTCGTCGGTGCGGATCGGCACGCTCAGCAGCGACCCGGCCCGCATGCCGCTCAGCACGTCCTCGCCGAGGAGCGAGTCGTCCGCCAGCATCTCGTGCACGATCCCGCTCCGCGTCGCCAGAACCTGCTCGATCATGGGCGCCTCCGCCGGGGACGTCTCCTCGATCATCCGCTGGAGGCGGCCGAACGGCTGGTCGCCCGGGCCGACGACGATGACCCGCTGGACGTCGGCCCGATCGACGGCGGCTCGATCGACGGTGGGGCCGTACGGGTCGCCGTTCCTGATCACGTCCGCGATCACCCAGTCGGCCGTCTCGGCCGCGAGCAGGCGCGCCGCGCGCAGCAGGGCCACCGGCTCGCGCAGGCTCTCCTCGTCGAGCAGCAGCCGGGTGAACCGGGACAGCAGTTCGTGCCGGCGAGCCGCCGCCATCAGATCCGGCGGGGAGCCCGCTGGATTCGTCCACTCGTCGTCGACCGGTCCGGGGGCCTCAGTCAGCCGCATCCCGGTCCGCGGCGTCCCGGCCGGTGGCGGCTGGGCCGGCAGCACGACCGCCGCGATCATCTCCTGGGGCTCGCCCGGCATCCGCAGCCTGCTGAGCACGAGCCGTACGACATGGGCCCGGCCCTGGTGGGCCAGCCGGGTCTGGAGCGACGAGGTCTCCTCACCCCGCAGGAGGGCGGTGAAGTGCGCACGGAACGCGGCCCGGCCGGCCACGTCGATCAGCAGCGGAAAGGCGCGGCCGATGAGGTAGCCGGCCGGGCTCCCCAGCAGGCGGGTGGTCTCGTTGTTGATGCGCCGCACCGTGCCGCCGGTGTCCATGATGATCACGGGTATCGGCAGCGAGCGGAAGACCTGGCGCAGCAGCTTGTGCTCACGCAGGGTGCCACCGTCCCGGCGCCTGCGGGTGCGTTCCAGCTCGGCGAGCGCGTCGCGGAGCAGGTCCTCGGCGGTCTCCAGCTCTCGCAGGGCCGCGTCGGGCCGGAAATCGTCCCGCAGGACGGCGATGCGGTCGGCGAGACCGCTCAGGGCACGCTCGAGTTCGGCGTTGGCGGGCAAGCGACCTCCTTGCGTCAGCTAGACGCTACGCCCGGGACCGGGTCTAATCGTTCCAGCCTGGATTAATCCGGAACCGATGGGAATGGTCTTTCTATCATGGAGACGACGTCCATCCTCGTGCGTGACCTGACCGCTCTCGGCAGGGTGACTGAGGGGGCCTCCTGCGAGAGCGTTCTGCGCGGCATCAGCGAGGCCATGGCGCGCGGCGTCCCGGGCTGCGCCGGCGGCACCGCCGAGCTGTGGGCGGACGGGCCCGTGCTGCTCGCCGCGTCGCACAGCGAGCTCACGGCGCTGATCGACCGCGAGCGCGAGCTGCGTGAGGGACCTTCGCGGGAGGCACTGGCCTCCGGTACGCCTGTCCTGGTGGTCGACGTCGTGCACGAGTCCCGCTGGCCCGGCTACTGCGCGACCGCCGTACGGCACGGCGTGCGCTCGGTGTTCGTGCTGCCGATCGAGGTGGACGACGGCATAGTCGTCATCGGCCTGTACGGCGTGCGCGCCGGGGTCTTCAGCCCCGCGGCCTTCACCGGAGAGGGCTCGCTCACGGCCCTGCTCAGAGAGCAGGTGACCGTGGCGCTGGCCAACGTGCGGCAGTTCGACGATGTCCTGACCGGCGCGGCCCAGATGCAGGAGGCCATGGAAGGGCGCTCCGTCATCGACCAGGCCAAGGGCATTCTGATGTCGACGAGCGGCTGCTCGGCCGAGGAGGCGTTCGAGGAGCTCAGGAAGATCTCCCAGCATCACCAGGTCAAGGTGGCCGACCTGGCCCGGATGCTGGTCTCCGAACGGGGCCGGCGACCGGCGGTCACCGGAACGGCCACCCGGGAAGACGGCGGTCAGCGAGGACAGGGTGATCCGGACCACCGGCGCCCAGCCTGATCGTCGGCCTGAGCGGGATCAGGAGGCGGCGAAGGCGGCGAGCGCCTCGTCGAGGGTGTCGAAGAGCGGCAGCCGTTCCGACAGTCCGGTCACCCACATCACCTTGGAGTTGGGGTACTGCACCGAGACCAGCGCGAAGTCGCCGCCGTCGCCGGTCGACCGCTGCCAGTGATGGACGATCAGCCCCAGCGCCCGGGAGTCCATGAACGTGACTCCGCCCAGGTCAAGGATCATGTCTGGGCCGTGGTCGTCCGCCGCCGCGTCCAGGAAGTCCGAGAACTGCTCGCGCGTCGTGGCGTCGAGAACGCCGCTGATGTGGATCACCACAATGCCGCCGGCCATGGTGGAGCTCAGGGACAGCAGCCCGTTGTTAGACACCTCGCGCCTCCTCTGCGGAGAAGATTACTGGTGTCCGCACGTCAGTGATACCGAGTGGTGATATTCCGAGATTTGCGGCAATATAGTCATCCTGAGGTCCAGCAGAGGGCCTTGTCTCGACACTGTAGCGAGGCACGCCTTCTGCATGGATCGATCTCTGGCCGGATGCGCCAGGTGGTCCATCCCAGACAGGCGTCGCCCTCGCGTGAAGACCACGAGGGGATCTGCCAGATGCCTGCCGAGGGCCAAGCGACGAGCTTCGACACTCCGACCGCCGAGGAACTGCTGACCGAGCTGGCGCGGGAGGATCTCCCCGCCGAGCGGCGGGACCGGCTCCGCGAGACGATCGTGGAAATGCACCTTCCGATGGCCAGGGACGTCGCCCGGCGTTACCTGCACCGCGGCGAGCCCATGGAAGACCTCCTCCAGGCGGCCTACGTCGGCCTGATGAAGGCCCTCAACGGATTCGACCCGGCGCTCGGGCACGCGTTCCGCGGCTACGCGATGGTGACCATGACCGGTGAGGTCAAGCGGCACTTCCGCGACCGCACCTGGGCCGTCCGGGTGCCCCGTCTTTATCAGGAGCGGCGGGCCGAGCTCAACCGGCTGGTCGCGGAGATGACCCAGGAACTGGGCCGCTTCCCCACGGTCGCCGAACTCGCCAAGAGGATGAACATTTCGGAAGAGGACATGCTGCTCACCATGGACGCCTCCGCGGCGTACAGCACGCTCTCCCTGGACGCGCCGATCGGCGCCGACGACGACGCGGCGGCGCTGGGGGACGTGATCCCCGACGAGGACGACGCCCTGGACATCCTGGTGGACCGGGAGGCCGTCAAGCCGCTCATCGACCATCTCCCCGAGCGGGAGAAGAACATCCTCCTGCTGCGCTTCTACGGCAACCTGACCCAGGCCGAGATCGCCGCGGAGTTCGACATCTCCCAGATGCACGTCTCGCGGATCCTCCGCAAGACCCTGGACCTGCTCCGTACGGAACTCGTCGCGGGATGAGTTCGGGGCGACCCCCAGATGAGTCCCAGATGAGCCACGGATGAGCCCCAGATGAGTTCCACCATGTGTCGTACGGTCGGCCGGGTCGCGCGATGTCCGGCGGAAGGCGCGTGACGGGTGCGGGATGACGGCGCCCCGGCGCACGTCACCGGGTCGGCCAGGGAGCGCGGTTTCTCCCTGGCCGACCTGCCCGACGTGCGGGAGTTCGCCGCTGACGAGGCACGCCGTGGCGGGATGCCCGACGACGCCGTCGGCGACTTCCTGCTGGCGGTCAACGAGGTGGCGACCAACGCGGTGACCCACGGCTCCACCAAGGCGCGGCTGAGCGTCTGGCGGGACGGGGAGGACCTGGTCGTCGGCGTGCACGACGAGGGCCGGGACTGGCGTCCGGAGGGAGCCCCGGGGGAGACGCCGCCGCCTGAGAACGCGACCAGCGGCATGGGCCTGTGGGTGGCCCGCCGGCTCAGCAGGGACATAGCGGTTGAGACGGGGTCAGGCGGGACGACCGTCACGATGCGTTTCCCGGTCCGCGCCGGGTAGGGGACCGGCATGGCAGTCCCACGGATTCTGATAGTCGGCGGCGGATACGTCGGCATGTACACAGCACTCCGCCTGCAGCGACGGCTTCACCGCGGCGAGGCCCAGATCACCGTCGCGGACAACGACTCCTACATGACGTACCAGCCGTTCCTGCCGGAGGCGGCGGCGGGAAGCATCGAGGCCCGGCATGTCGTGGTCCCGCTCCGGCGGGTCCTCCGATCCTGCGAGATCCTCAGCGGACGGGTCACCTCGGTGCGACTGGCCGACCGGAAGGCGGAGGTCAAACCGCACGAGGGGCCGGACCTGACCCTCGACTACGACTACCTGGTCCTCGCGCCCGGTTCGGTGTCCCGCCTGCTGCCGATCCCCGGCCTCGCCGAGAGCGGCATCGGGTTCAAGACCGTGGAGGAGGCCATCCATCTGCGCAACCACGTGCTCGGCCGGATGGACGTGGCCGCCTCGACGGCCGACGACGACATCCGGCGGCGGGCGCTGACCTTCGTCTTCGTCGGCGGCGGCTTCGCCGGCGTCGAGGCGATCGCCGAACTGGAGGACATGGCCACCCACGCCTCCAGATACTTCCGCGGGATCCACCGCGACGACATGCGCTGGATCCTCGTCGAGGCCACCGACCGCATCCTGCCGGAGGTCGGGCCGGACATGGGCCGATGGACCGCCCGGCAGCTGAGCGAGCGCGGCGTCGAGGTCAAGATGGGCACGCTGCTGAAGTCGGCGGAGGGCTGCCACATCGTGCTCGACGACGGCGACGAGTTCGACACCGACACGCTGGTGTGGACCGCCGGGGTGAAGCCGAACCCCATCGTCCGAGCGGGCGACCTGCCGCTCGACGAGAAGGGCCGGGTCAAGGCCACCCCGTTCCTGCGGATCGAGGGCACCGACTTCGCGTTCACGGGCGGGGACGCCGCCGCCGTGCCCGACCTCACCCGCCCCGGGCAGCTGTGCCCGCCCAACGCCCAGCATGCCGTACGGCAGGCCCGCCGCCTCGCCGACAACCTGCTGGCCACGCTGCGGGGACGGGAGCTGAAGCCGTACCGCCACCAGTCCGCCGGGTCGGTGGCCAGCCTCGGGCTCTACAAGGGCGTGGCTCAGATCTACGGCCGGGAGGTGCGGGGGTATCCGGCGTGGTTCATGCACCGGACCTATCACCTGGTGCGGATGCCAACGCTCAACAAGAAGTCGCGCATCCTGGCGGACTGGACCCTCGGCCTGTTCTTCCCGAGGGAGATCGTTTCGCTGGGGGCCGTACAGAATCCTCGCGAGGAGTTCACCCTGGCCGCACGAATGTGACGGCGGCCCCACGCACTGATCGCCCCCTCCTGTCTGAGGGAGGGGGCGATCTCGGTATGCCAGGAGGTGAGAGGGGATCAGCGGCGGGCGCGCCGGCGCCACCCGGCGGAGCCCACACCGGCGGTGCCGACGCCGGCCTGGTGCAGGGCGAGTAAGCACAGACCGAGGGCGATCAACGCCGTCATGCCGATGCCGATGCTCGCGTCGAGAAGATCGAGGAGAAAGGCGATCCCGAAGACGACCGCCGCCGCGATGGCGAGCACGACCATCACCTCACTTTCCGGTTAACTGGAGCAGCAGCGTGTGATAGTCGCGAAGAGCGCGTCGCAGCGTCTCCGTGTCGCGCTCGTCGCCGTTCTTCCAGTGATCGAGCAGGGCGCGGTGGCGGGTCGTGATCCGCTTCAGCGCCTCATCCACAAGGGCGTCCGCCTGCTCGACCGACTGGCGTGGATCGTCCACGAACCCGGCCTTGATCTCCCGCCAGTGCGTCTCGAACCCATCACCGTCGCTGGCGCCGTTGGTCCTGTCGGTGACTTGGGTCTTGGCGGTGACATCGGGGTCCTTGGCGGGCGCGGTGTCCTTGTTGAACGCTGCCTCGTCCGCATCCCGGGCGCCGTTCTTGCGAGGCTCACTGGGTCGAGGCTCACTGGGCGCCTTCCGCGGGTGGGTCGCCTGCTGAATGGGGGTCGCGCCGGGCGTGCGTGTCTGTGTGGTCTCGTCCATGGCGTCCGTCGTACTCCGTTCGTCTGCCGAGGGTCGGATGTCGTCTTGTGGGGACTGGGTGTCGTCGTTCGAGGGCCGGACGGTCCTCGCCGTGTCGTTCGGAGTCAACGGTCGGCTCCCTTCATGTCCCGGGAGCGTGCGCCGTCCGCGCGGCTCTCGGCGTCATCACCGAGGAGTTCCCGGAAGAGTTCGCGGTAATGGACCATCGCCTGGCGCAGTTCCTCGGTGGTGGCGTCCTGCCGGGCGGCGCGTCCGCTGATGTCGTGTGCCTTGCGGTAATGGTCGAGTGTGGCGGCGTGGGCGACGGACAGATCGCTCAGTCGCTGCTCGAACTCCTCGATGGGATATCCGCGCTCGGCCATGACGGCGGCGACAAGGGTGTCGGCCTCGGTGACGGCGAATCCCGGCGCGTCGACGAACTGCTCCTGGACCTCGGCCCACTTCCTCGCGTAGGAATCTCTCGTCTCCGGGGCGAGGGTGCGGATGCGCAGCCTGGCGTGGCGCTCCTCGCGGGAGATCAACTCCTGCTCGGCCTCCCTGCGGCTGTCGCTGTGCCGTACCGTCCGTTCGTATTCGGGCCCGAACCGGACCCGCAGGCGGCGGCGGCGACTCCACGCCGTCAGGGCATAGCCGACCACGGCCAGAGCCAACACCACGACTATGACGACTGCCGCCCATGTTCCGGCGCTCATGTCTGCCTCCCTGGGGTGGGTGGTTGCTGTTTCCGGCGACTGCCCTCGAAGGCACCCTTCACGCCTCGCGTAGTCGGCGGATTCACGGGTAGAGGGGCTTTACCAGCAGAGGAGGTAGCCATGGGATTCGGAGCCAGCCTCGCCTTCATCGCGATCGGCGCCGTTCTCGCCTTCGCGGTGAAGTGGGACGTCCCCGGGATCGACTTACAGATGATCGGCTGGATCCTGATGGGGGTGGGTGTCGTCGGAGCGCTGCTGACCAGCATTTACACCCGCCGCCCGCGGGCTGAGGAGACGGTTGAAGCCATCGAGCCGGAGGTGTACACGGTCGATCCGGCCGCCGAGCAGCACATCCACGTGCACGAGAACGAGCCTCACGCCTCAGTGCACCCTGGCCGGCGCCACGTCCACATCCGGGAGGACACCACACCTGTCCGCCGGGAGGGCGACTGACCGCCGGGCTTCACCCCTGTCCTGAGGTGTCCGCGCCCCGTGGCCCTTCCCCCGGGGCCTCGCCGAGAACGTCCCGGGCCTCCGCCAGCACTCGCCCGATGTGAGAGGACCCCTCGGCGGGCACCTCCAGGAAGCTGTGTTCGGGGTCGTAGGTGATGTCGAGACCGTTGTCGACGAGCCGGTTCGCCCAGCGGAGAGCCGTGTTGAGCTTGTCCTTGGTGACCGTACGGCCCTGGGCGGCCGCGGACAGGTTGCGCAGGTTCGTGGCCGGCCCGCTCTGACTGTGTTCCCGGCGGAGCGTCCAGGGCAGGGCCCGGCTGTGATCGGCCATCGGCTTGGACAGGCCCGCCGCCCGCTTCGCCTGAAGGACGCCGGACTCCGTGACGCCGAAATGTGCGGCCAGCCGGGCATTCGACCAGCCCTCGGCCGCCAACCGGGCGAGCTCCTCTTGATCGATCCGCGGTTTCCTTCCCATGATCGAAGCTTAGGGCCGGAGGGGATCGTGATGTACGCACCCGGCCGGAAACTGCGCTAAGGTTATGGAAGCCCGGCCAGCCGGGCGACGGGACGTAGCGCAGTTTGGCAGCGCACTTGACTGGGGGTCAAGGGGTCGTGGGTTCAAATCCCGCCGTCCCGACAGAGTTTTACCAGGTCAGAGGCCGTGATCACAAGAGAGTGATCACGGCCTTTCTGCTTCTCGTTGCTCATTTGCTGCTCGGATGAGCCGTCAGTTGCCGACACCCCAATGTCGGGCGTTCTCGCAGCTTGCCGCCTACTCCACCCCTCTCATGCCCCGCGGGAGCCGAGATGTTCAAACGGATGGTGCCGGCTGTGCCATGATCTAGATCTACAACGTAAAGGCAGTCTCGTTATTGCACTGAGTTATAGCCGTGTCGCCATCCTCAAGAGTCAAGATCGAGGCCACCGTTCAAGTTGAACATCAGCTGACGGCTGGTCGACGTGTTCATGAGGAAGCCCTGCACATGCCGATACGGCTCAAGTAACTTGATCCCGAAGCGGTCGGCAGACGGTTCATGTCCTGCTCTCATCCGCCGTCCGGCGTCCGTATAGCTGGGTGTGGATCGACCTCGCGGCCCACGGGATCGGCGAGTGCCATGGCCGTGGGAAGCCAATCTCGCAACATCGGACGGAATCTCGCGTCGCTCAGCGCGGTGCGCACCAGCTCGATTTGGTCCGTGCGGATGACCAGGTCGAGGTCGTACGGCCCTCCTGAGCTCGGCCTTCGCCAGGGTCGCCGCGTCCCGGCCGGGGTCGCCGTAGGCGGCTGCCCCGTCCCGGCGGCTGACTATGCGCCGGCTTAGCCCGTCCCCTTAACCCGGGTTCTCGCCCGCGCTTCACCGCGGGCTGCGGAGGGCGAGTGGCGGCCGTTGAAGATCTTTTGCTGGCGCAAAACATCTTCAACGGCCGCCACCACCCGGGTTGCGGGGCCGGTCACGCCGTCGCTCCGTCTGCCTTTTCGCCGGGACGGGGCAGCCGCCGAAACAGCTCCCCTTCCAGGTCAAGGACGCAGGAAACCCGTGTGGCGGCAGTGCCACAGCGAAGGGGAGGGGACCCGTGCTCGACATCCACATCAGCCTCACCGGCAGGATCGCCTACGACCCGCGATTCTTCCCGCCCGACCACGAGGCGCCGGCCATGTGGTCGGCGGTGCTGGAGGTCAACGGGCCTCCCACCCCGCGCCGTGACGGCTCGACCCACATTCCCACCCGCCAGGTGGAGGTCGTCGTCTACGGCGTCGCGGCGATCCGCGCGCACGAGTCGTACCGCAAGGGGCAGCTCATCATGGCGCAGGGCTGCGACCTGATCCCGCGCACCTACGAGACGAAGGGCCGCGAGGGTAAGCCGACCGTGCGTGCCGCGGTGAAGGTGATCGCCGCGAATCTCGGGCTGGCCTCCCGCTACAGCCCGGTGCACGAGGGCACCGCCGGCTGGCCAGTCGACGCCTCGCCCCGCCGCCTGGCCCAGGGCGCCTCCGCGGTCGTCGCCGAGGAGCCCGCCACCACGTCCTTCGCCGGCTGACCTCCCCTCGTGCGGGCGGCCCGATAACGACCGGGCCGCCCGTACGGGTCCGCGCCCGTGGGCGATCCTCTCGCCGCAGACCGCCGCTTCCTGGTGCGCGCCCTGCGCGGCACCGGCGACGGGGCCGGCGTGGCCCGGGCGTTCCTGTCGGACCGCTACAAGATCATCGACAATCTGGACGTCCTCATGGCCGCCCTGGACGGGGTACGGCTCGCCGGAGCCGACGTCCGCATCGACGGCTGCGACCCACGGCCGTTCCAAGATCATGAAGCGGTGTAGGTCGCGATCTGATCACGTACGGCGTGTTCG